>CACIJG010000001.1 GCA_902586885.1 uncultured Alphaproteobacteria bacterium
TCGAAAAAAGAAGAGTTTGCAAAGCTATTGATAGATGTATTTAGAGTTGACGAATTTGGAAATATAATAACAGCAGGAAAAATATCAGAACAAGCAGAAATTGAAATTATTAGTGATAATAAAGAGATATTGGGTTCAGCAGAAACCGAGGGAAATGGCAATTTCGTAGTTTTTGGAAAAATTCAAGGAACTGGTCTAGTTCAAACAGTAAAAGTTAGAGGTTTGATAAAAAGCGAGAGCGAGAAAAAAATTGTAACAACTGATAATTTGTTTTTTGTCTTGCCAAAAGTAGAGAGAAGTAATCAAGCTAAAAAAACTGAAAAAATTGGTCTCCCTACTATTGTAAAAGATGATGGAACGGACTTAAAAATACTTTCTCCAATAAAATCAAATTTTGTGGAGAGTATTACTTTAGATACCATTAGTTACAGAGATGACTCTGTTGCGGTTTTAGCGGGTAGGGCAAGGACAAATAATATTGTTAGAATATATTTAGATAACATTTTTGTGGTTGAGACCGATGTTGATGCAAGCGGGGCATGGTTAGTTTCGTTAGAGTCTGTTGTTTCTGGCGTTTATACGTTGCGTTTGGACGAAGTGAATAAAACCGGTAAGGTTCAAGGAAGGTTGGAACTTCCATTTAAGAGAGAAAGTGAAAGTTTAGTGCAATCAATGGGTGAGGGTAGCATTACAGTTCAGCCAGGAAATAGTTTATGGAGAATTGCAAGAAGATATTATGGAAGAGGTATCCAATATATAGATATTTTTGAGAGAAACTCTCACCTAATTAAGGATCCTGATCTTATTTATCCAGGTCAAATATTTTCATTGCCAAACTAACAAGACATGTTCATTTTTAGCATTTTTGTAATCTATTGCCGGTTTCATTTAAACTAACCCCGAGTTAGCTGTAATCTTAATTAATTAACGTCGAAAATAAGTCCAAAACTGGAGAAATAAATAAAACTTTATGTAGAAAAATAGAAACAAAGACTTTAAATATAAAAGCTCATCGGTTATCGTCAGTTGCTAATGCTGTCAAAATCATTTCGACTTAGGGTGAAGTAGTCAAATTAATGAAACAAAAAAGTTATCAAAGGCATATTGTCTCTTTTGGGCAATACTGGGTAATTTAGCGTAAAGGTTCTAACCAAGTTTTATGAGGTTAATATATGGTTGAAACAGAGAATTTTATCAAAGAAATCCGTGAAGAAGTCAGAAAAGACAAACTTTTCAAAACTTTAAGGCGTTATAGATGGATTCTGTCTGGATTGATTTTTGGTATAATTTTGGTAGTCAGCGGTTATGAATATTACAAATATAACAGAAAGATTTCTTCAGAAGCTAATGGACAATTATTATTTAATTATATTGAATCCATAGAAAATGTAACCGAAGAAGACTTAAATGTTTCATCAGATAGTTTTGTGGCTTCAATTGCAAAACTTCATAAGGCCAAGTTGTTAGTTGAACAAGGGAACCATGATTTAGCTAAGAAATTGTATGAGGAAGTAATCCAAAGCCCTGGTTTGGATGATTTTTTTAAAAAATATTCTATTCTTATGCTGTATTTACTATCACCTGCAGAGTCTCTATCAGATAGTAATAAAATTAAGTCCCTTGATGAGCTTTCAGCACCAGACTCTCCATTCCAAATACTAGCATTAGAACAAAAGTTATTATTATTTCTAAAATTGAACGAGATAGAGAAGGCTAAAAACTATATTAGCCTAATAGATGAAAATCCTGGTGTTACTTCGGAACAATTGGAAAGAATTAAAGAGGTTAAAGAACTTTATGGATTCGATTAAATTTTTGTATATGCGATACTTTAATTTCTTAATAATTGTTGTTTTTGCATTCAATATAGGCTGCTCTAATGACGAAATATTGCTGGGCCAAAGACAAAATGTTCTTGAAAACCAGATCAAAACTGTTTCTGCCAATAACATAAGTCAGTTGATATTAAATAAGCCAAAGAACTGGAGTTCATGGAAGAATAAAGGTAGAAACTCTTCACATGATATTGGAAATTTAGTTTTTAATGAAAAACAAAACTACTCAATAATAAGAAAAAAGATAGGTCCAAAGGGAATTTATAATGAACCCGTAGTATTGGACAACATCATTTATATATTGGCTCCAAGTGGTTACGTAGTTGCTTATAATACAGACGGAAGTTTTTTGTGGGAAGTGGATATAGTTCCCTTAAATTTAAAGAAAAGAAAATCTAATGTATTTGGCGGGTTATCAATATACAAAGAACACCTAATTCTAACCTCATCATTAGGTGAGGTTCTTTCTATCGATATAAAAAATAGAAATGTTAAGTGGCGATTTGATTTTAAAAGAGCATTTCGATCGCCACCATTAGTTCATGGAAATAAAATATATGCCATTACAGGAGATGACATTGCATTATCTTTAACTCTAAATGGCAAACTTAGATGGACAAGAAAAGGTCCTCAAAAAAATACAAAACTCATGAGTGCTGCAATGCCTGCAGCGTCAGGGAGTAGAGTACTATTTCCTTTTAGCGGAGGCTCTCTGATGGCATTGAATGCTTATAATGGTTTGGAGCTTTGGACTAATAATTTTCAAAAATCAAGTTTGGGCAGTGCCTTGGCAACTATTGGGGATTTTGGAGGAGATCCAGTCATAGTAGGCTCAAGAATTTATGCAGTTAGCGCTTTTGGAGAGATATTCGCAACAAGCTTGAATGGAAAGGTTGTTTGGCGCAATAATATTCCTGGTAGAAGTAGGCTTATAGTTTCAGGTAACTCAATATTTTTTATTTCCGGTGATAATAGTTTAGTAAGAATTGACAAAAAATCAGGCAGACTAATTTACAAAACACAAAACTTGATAACAAAGAAGAAAATTCGTTTTATTGGGCCTTTGCTGGTAGAAAATAAGTTATTAGTATATAGCAGTAATGGTTATATGATGTGGTTTGATGCCAAAACTGGTAATTTATTGAAGGAAAGTGAAATTGGAGAAAATGTGAGTTCTCCTCCAATTTTGGTTGATAAGAAAATTATTTTCGTTTCAGCTGAGGGTGTGTTAAATATTCTTAGTTAAATAAATCTAGGGAAACTTTGAATTGGCCGTTAGAGTAGGCATTGTGGGCAGACCAAACGTTGGTAAGTCAACACTCTTCAATAGTATAGTTGGTAAAAACCGTGCTTTGGTCAGCAATATTGCAGGCGTAACTCGTGATTATAAAGAAGAAAAGATTTTTATAAATGAGTTCAATATAAACTTAATTGATACAGCCGGCTTGAGCACAAGAGTTTTTACTAATCAAGAAAGAAGATTAAACTCATACACAGATAAAGCTATTAACCAACTAGATATAATACTGTTTGTTTTTGATGGTAGGCAGGGCTTTACTATCGAAGATGAAACACTTTTATCAAAATTTCGCAAGCTCAACAAACCTTTGATAATTATAATAAATAAAGTAGAAAATAAAAAAATTGAAGATAATTTTTACTATGAAACCCATAAATTGGGCAATATAGAGCAACTGTTAATTTCGGCAGAACATCGTATTGGAATATCTGATGTTAAAAGCAAAATAACTGAAATTATTGTAAATAAAGACCTAAACAAAAAATACGATGAGGCAACTGAAAATAATAAAAAACCAATAAAGATAGCAGTTATTGGCCGACCAAATGTTGGTAAATCTACGCTAGTTAATTCAATAATAAATATAGAAAGATTTATCACTGGGCCAGAGTCTGGTTTGACCAGAGACACCAACGAATTTTTTTTCCATTGGTTTGGTGACTTTTTTTGTATCCAAGACACTGCTGGAGCTAGACGAAAGAGTAACATTATTGATGCTCTGGAAAAGGACTCGGTAAAGAGAACAATAAACGCAATTAACTTTTCGGAAGTAGCCGTTCTTGTATTGGATATCAATGATATTTTAAATGCTCAAGATTTGAGAATTGCATCTCTTTGTATAAGAGAGGGTAGAGCTTTGGTTTTAGCAATTAACAAAATCGATGAAAAGAAAATTCGAGATAAATTCGCTGAAAATCTTCGGCTTAAGTTAGATAAGTCTCTACCACAATTAAAAGGCGCCTATATTGCTGAAGTTTCTGGCCTTAAAAAGATTGGCCTAAAAGGATTAAAAGAATGCATCATAAAATCTCATAGAAATTGGAATTTGAAGATAGCAACGTCTGAGCTTAACTCATGGTTAGAGAGAAAAAAGGGAGAGCACAGTCCGCCTACCAACAAAGAAAAGAGAAGGATAAAACTGAAATATGTTGTTCAAACAAGGTCAAGACCACCTTCATTGACTATATTTACTTCATACAATGCAAGCGTTCCTGAATCATATCGAAAATATCTTCAAAATTCTCTAAGGAAAGATTTTAAAATATATGGTACCCCAATAAGAATTTTTTTCAAATCAGGAAATAATCCTTACAAGAAGAACTAAATTAATAATTTTTTTGTTAGCTTTATAGCTTCCATTCGAGTGGTATTTAAATTCTTTTTGTCCTCTCCAGGGTATAACTTAAGTCTTATCCCAGAGTTCATCGGCATAGGTTTGTAGATGAACACTCTAACCCCCAGCCGCTCACTCTCAGACTTATATGAACAAAACAGCTCCTCAGATGCTCTCTTCGTGGCATTGTATAGACTATTAAATTTTTTTGTTTGTTCATCAGTTACATAAATAACTTGCCCTTTGGGAGAATTCTTTAGCGCATTATCAAAAGAGGCAATCAATCGCAAGGAAACAATAAAATTTAAGGATACATGGTAATTAGTTTCCTTATTTAATGACTGCGTTACAGGCATCATTGGCAAAGTAGAAGAAGCGCAATGAATCATTATATCTAATTTTTGCCATCGCTCATAAATATTCACTGCCATGTTTTCAATAGAATTGGCTTTTTCTAAGTCTACTGGAATTAAAGTGCATGAACCCGATATGGCCTCTATGGAGTCAGAAAGAAGCTCCAATTTTTTTACACTTCTGCCCGCAGCTAATATATGTGCTCCATGTTTTGCAAGAATTAGAGCTGTCTCGAAGCCAAGGCCACTAGAGGCACCAGTAATTAATACAACCTGACCTTGTAGTTTTTTTTTAGTCATAGTTACTCATCTAACAAGACAATTAGTAACCAATGACTCATAATTATTTATCAGCCATTTTGGAATGTTCTTTGGGTAATAAGCAAGAATTTTATTTTGTAAGTTAATTGTTATGCTATTTGATTTTGAATTTTTTACTGTTTTCCATCCACCTTCAGTCCAAATTTGATTATGTACAATTAGGAAAACTATTATAATCAACGCTCCTCGCAAAATTCCGAAACAAAGACCGAGAACTTTGTTAATCTCGCTGAATATTGAAGTTTCTACAAATTTAGATATGTTTAACGTAAAAAATGAAACGATAATTAACGAGAAAATGAACCCAAATAAAAAAGCTAATATCATTATTAACTCACAGCTATCACTAAAAATATCTGTAATGATTTCGATGTTTGAAATCAAATTGAATATGGCCGGTGAAATAAGGTAAGATACAAGGATAGAAATAAACCAATTTGAGATAAGAATAATTTCTCTAAAAACTCCCCTAAAATATGCAAAAACGGATGAAAATAGGATTAAGCCTAATCCCAAAAAATCAAATGAGGTGTAAGAATCCATTTCTTTTACTCTATCCAAAAATATTTAAAAAAGTCTTCAATATCATTTAATTGTTCCTTTTAAAAACTCTTTTATCAATTTTGATTTTGTTTTGAAAATTTGAGTTTTTAGGCCAGACCATTCAACATGGCCTTCATGCAAAAGAAGTATTTCTGAAGCAAGTGATAGCGCTAAATTTATGTCGTGAGTTATTGTAATGGCACTCTTCATGGAGCTAGCCATTATTTCTTTGATTAGGGCTATGATTTTTCTAGACATTAAAGGGTCAAGTCCAGTTGTTGGTTCATCGAAAAAAAGAATGTCAGGGTTTGAAAAAATAGCTCTAGCAATTCCTACTCTCTTTTGCATCCCTCCTGATAATTCAAAAGGGTACAAATCAGCAGTTTCGGTAGGAAGCCCAACCTCCAATAGTTTAGCTACAGCGTTATCTCTTGCTATTTTTCTACTCATTAATTGTTTCGTGTGAATTTTTTCAAAAGCGACATTTTCCCAGACTTTATAACTGTCAAAGAGAGCATTTCCTTGAAAACAAACTCCAATCTGCTTTAAGAACTCAGGTCTTTCGTTCTTTATACTTACATTATTACCTTTAAAGTAAACTTTACCTTCACTTAATGACTGGAGGCCTAGTATACATTTAATAAGCATAGACTTACCTGCACCTGATCCTCCTATAATAACCAAGTGACTCTTGTGATTTAATTTAAAATTAATATCAGTAAGAATTTGTTTGGAATTTATATTTTTAGTTAAATTCTTTACTTCTATTTCCGGATATTGGTTCATTTGTTAAACAACGCTTCTGTTAAAAGATAATTACTAGCTAGAATCAAAATAGAGGACCAAACGACTGAGTTTGTAGTAGCGCGGCCAACACCTTTTGCTCCGATAGATGTGTTTAACCCATTAAAAGTTCCCAAAATTCCAATTATAAAGCCAAAAACTGCAGCCTTTATAAGGCCAGAATAGATATCTTCAAATTGAAGGTATTGTAACGTATTAACCAAATAATTAGTCGAATTGAAATCAAGTGTACTTATCCCAATTAGATAGCCTCCCCAAATACCCAGTAAATCTCCTATCAGAGTAAGAAATGGTAGTGATATTACACAAGCGAAGATTCGTGGAATTATCAAAAAATTATAAGGATTAGTATTCAGAGTGTATAAGGCGTCTAGTTGTTCAGTTACTTTCATTGTACCAATTTCAGCTGCAATAGAAGAAGATACTCTTCCTGCCATTATTAAACCACACAAAACAGGTCCTAATTCTCGAGTTATTCCTATTGCTACTATGGAAGGAACAACACTTTCCGCATTAAATCGTGATCCTCCTGAGAATATCTGTAAAGCTAGAGCTGCGCCAGTAAATATAGCAGTTAATCCTATTACAGGAAGAGAGAGAAAACCTATTGAGAATAACTGATAGATGAAATTCTTGAAATAGAAAGGCCCTGAAAATAATCTTTTTAAATTGAAAAGTATAAATAGAACAAGGCGACCTAATAGCGACAAAAAAACCCTAAAAATAGATCCAATTTTTTGAATGTAAGATACAATTATCATTTACTGTTCTATAAAATATTTTCTTTTGTAACGGCTTCCTAATTTAACGAAAATTTCGTGACTAATGGTATCAGTTTGTTTTGCCATGTCTGAAACATCATATTGATCAGAGAAGAAATTAAGGTAAGTTGGCTCGGTCTTCAAGTCAGAAATATCAACTGTTAGGAGGTCCATAGAAATCCTGCCTACTATTGGACATTTTACATTCCGAAAAAAAAGGAAACCTCTATTACTCAATAACCGAGAGATACCGTCTCCATACCCTGTCGGTATTGTTGCTATTTTCATAGCTTTTTTTGCTTTAAAAGTAAGATTATAGCCTATGCCCATTCCTTTCTTTAACCTATAAGTATTAATAATTGGCGATTTTATCTGTAAAACTGGTCGTAAATTTGCCCCTTTTATCCCACCATATGCACCGATGCCTACTCTTATTAAATCAAAATGAAAATCTCTATTTAAAAGGGCTCCATGGCTAGCTGCCAGACTTTTTCTTATTTTTGGAAAATGTTCACAACACTTTAGAAACTCTCTTTTCTGCTCAATGTTAGACTCTGAATTCGGTTCATCTGCACTAGAAAGATGGGAGATAATAAGGTTTAATGGTATTTTTTTAAATAAGTTAATATTTTCTCTTAATATTTTTCTAGTAACTCCTAGTCTATTCATGCCTGAATTAATTTGCAAAGCTACGCTAGAAGGGCCAAGATCGGCTTCTAAAAATTTTTTTACTTCAAGAAGACTATTTATTACTGGAAAAATGTTATATTTATGATATTTCTGCGCTCTTTGAAAATAAAAGCCATTTAAAGTATAAACTTTTGCAGACTTATCTATCTTTCTAACTTTAATAGCTTCTTCTAAAGTAGCAGTAAAATAGGTTTTAATATTTTGGGTAGTAAAAAACTTTACAATTTTTTTTAACCCTAACCCATATGCGTCGCACTTTACAACTACCCCAACTTCGGTTTCTTCATTTGATATTGACCTAAAATATTTGAGATTTGCCTCTATACTGCTTAGTTGAACTTGTAATTCTGGTGAGAACACGGGCTTTTAAAAATTATTGAGGTTTATTTTCATAATTTTTTGCCAAATTACCAAAGCGTGTATATCTTCCATCAAAGGCTAATTGTATTGTGCCAACTGGGCCATGCCTTTGTTTTCCGATTATAAGCTCAGCTTTGCCATGGATTGCTGACATTTCTTCTTGCCATTTAAGAAGTGCATCTAAATCCTGATCCCCTGGTTTTTCTCTTTCTTTATAATATTCTTCACGAAAAATAAAAAGCACAACATCAGCGTCTTGCTCTATGGAGCCGCTTTCTCTAAGGTCGGCTAATTGAGGTCTTTTATCATCCCTATTTTCAACCTGTCTGGATAATTGAGACAGTGCTACAACTGGAATATTCAACTCTTTTGCAATAGCTTTGAGTCCTTGAGTTATTTCAGCAATTTCATTAACCCTATTGTCTCTGCTTGAAGATGCTCTTATTAATTGCAGATAGTCAATAATTAAAACATCTAAACCATGAATACGTTTTAATCTTCTTGCTTTAGATGCTATGGATGATATCAGAAGAGCTGGTGTATCATCTATATAAAACTTACTTTGTTCTAACGATTGAGAGGCTTCTAAAAATTTGTTAAACTCTTTATCTGTTAGTTCGCCTCTTCTAATTTGCTCAGAAGGTACTTTTGATAAATCTGAAAGTATTCTAGTAGCCAATTGTGCAGAAGACATTTCTAATGAGAAAAAGCCTACACTGGATTGAATTCCATGCTTCTTTTTATTATTTACCGCTGCGTTAAAAGCAATGTTTGTAGCAAGAGCAGTTTTTCCCATTGATGGTCTTCCTGCTAGAATAATCAAATCTGAATTTTGCAATCCACCTAATTTCTTGTCTATGTCGATAAAGCCTGTCGGAATTCCTGAAATGCCTTGAATATCGGATTCAAAAGCCCTATTAGCAATATCTATTGCTTCGGTAGCAGCTTTTACTAGCGGCTCAAAAGTTCTGTTATTTGATCCTTTGGATGCTACGTCATAAAGTGATTGCTCAGCTTCTACGATAAGTTTTTCAGGTGTGTTATTTTCAGATACAACTCTAGCCTTTGAAATTACATCGTGACCAATTTCAATCAATTTCCGTCTAACAGCTAAATCAAAAATTGATCTTGCATAATCTTTTGCAGCAAAAGCATTTATAGCTCTGGCGGAAAGCTCTGTTAATAGGGTAGCAGAATCAATGTCTTTAAAGTCCTCATCTGAATCAAGATAAGGTTTAAGTGTTACTGGGGAAGCGACAAGACCTTTTCTTGCCTTTGAAGCAATTAGGCTGAAAATCTTCTTATGAAAGCTATCAAAAAAATGTTCTTCGTTTATTAGCGAGTCAATTTCTGTTAAAATCTCATTATTGATTAGAAGAAGACCAATCAAAGACTGTTCAGCCTCTATATTAAAGGTAGAAACACCTGAATCATAATCTCTATCTATATTTGTAATGTTTTCCATAGCGTGTATTTTAAATATCATACACTAAAAAATTTTATCCACATCATGTTAATTAAGTGGATAACTGCATAAATATTAATTTTTTTGAAAAACTTTTAATAAAAATCAAAGATATTATCTTTTTAATCTTTAGATGATTTATTATCTTCGTCTTCAGACACATTTTCCACATCTGACATTTCTAATGTTTTTTCTTCAGCTGATGGAATTGCACCATCTTCAAAAAGATTTTCGTCTATATTCAGATCTTTAGTTTCACTTTCACTCACACCTATTTCTAACTCTTCTTTTTTTGTTGTTTCATTTAAGCTTCTAACGACTTTAAGGTTGATAAATATTTCTACCTCAGCATGTATATTAACTTTTACTTCGTATACACCCAGCTCTTTTATGGGTTTGTCTAGAACTATATCTTTTCTATTAACTAAACGCTCATCCTCATTCACAATTTTAGCTATATCTCTTGTAGTCACCGACCCATATAATATTCCTGTGTCTGAGGCTGATCTAACTATTGAAGGATTAAATTTAGATAATCTTTCTTTGATCTTTTCAGCATTACTTTTCTCTTCATTGTTTTTAGCCAACAACTTCTCTTTATCTTTTTCAAAGATTGCTATATTTTCTTTTGTTGCTCTGAGCGCTTTACCAGAAGGTAGTAAGTAGTTTCGTGCAAAACCGGATTTAACTGAAACAACGTCACCGATGCTTCCAAGTTTATTTATTTTTTGAAGAAGAATTAGTTCCATTACACACTACTTACTTCACGGCATACGGCAACAAGCCGAGAAATCTAGCTCTTTTTATTGCTGTGGCTAACTCACGCTGCTTTTTTGTAGAAACAGCGGTTATCCTAGAAGGGATAATTTTACCTCTTTCTGATATATATTTTTGAAGCATTCGCACATCTTTATAGTCAATCTCTGGCGCGTCTTTTTCAGAAAAAGGACATGATTTTTGCCTTTTAAAATAATGCTTGTTATTACTATTAGATCTTCGTTCGGTTGCTCTTCGTTCCATTTTCTATTTATACTCTTTCATCTTCTCTATTTTTATTGTTCATCATTACTGACGCGCCTTCTTTATGCGCTTTTACTTTAACAGTCAGAAAACGCATAATATCTTCATTAATGTTCATTAACCGTTCCATCTCTGAAACTGCAGATGCTTCACTCTCTGAACGCAAAAGAAAATAGTGACCTTTACGATTTTTATTCATTCTATAAGCTATAGATTTCAACCCCCAATACTCTGTGTCGATTACTTTGCCTCCATTATCAGATAGCGTTTTTTTAAATTCATCAGCAATAGATTCTGCTTGTGTTGAGGTTAAATCTTGCCTACAAATGAAAACATGTTCGTAACTGGGCATTGTAGAATTCCTTAAAGTTCGTAAATATAACATGTTTATATACAGCAAAAATAAAAAAGCAAGAGAACAGTTTAATACTTTTTATTTTAAATGATCCTATGCAAATATTTTTTTTTTAGTGAATAGTACGTTTATAAATGTGAGGGATTTTTAAGGTGGTCGGGTTACAAAATCAAAAGTTATATCGAGAAGGTTTTTTAAAATGGCAAATGCAATTCTCTTTCCTGGGCAAGGATCCCAATTCATCGGAATGGGGAAAAAATTGGCTGAAACCCTGCCCGTAGCCAGGGAGGTTTTTGAAGAGGTTGATGAAGCCTTGAATGAAAGTCTTTCCTCAATAATTTGGAATGGAGACGTGGATGAACTCACACTGACCAAAAATGCTCAGCCCTCGATAATGGCTGTATCTATGGCGGTTTTTAGGGCTTTAATTTCAAGAGGATTAAATCTTGATAAGATTTCTGTACTAGCAGGCCATTCCTTGGGAGAATACTCGGCATTTTGTGCGTCCGGTGTATTTTCACTTACTGATACTGCTAAAATTCTTAGAAAAAGAGGCCTCTCTATGCAAAAAGCAGTTCCATTAGGCGAAGGTGCAATGGCCGCAATTCTTGGTTTGACAGCTGGCAAAGTTAGCGAGCTCTTAAAACAGGGCGGATTTGATTTAAAAAAAGTACAAATAGCAAATGATAATGACCCGAGTCAGGTTGTGATTTCAGGAGAAAAGGGTAGTGTTGAGCGGTTTAGCAAATTTTTAAAAGATAACGGAGCCAGAAAAACAATAGCTCTTCCAGTTTCTGCCCCTTTTCACTCTCACTTAATGTCACCAGCTGCGATAGAAATGGGGACTACGCTTGAAGAGATAGAGTTTTCTAACCCCAAAATTCCTATAGTTTTGAATGTAAATCTTCAAATTCTTGGAACTAAAGAAGGAGCCCTGCAGAGCCTAATCAATCAAGTCACCGGTACTGTGCGTTGGAGGGAGAGTTTAATTATTATGAATGAAAACAACAATGTTGATAATTTTTATGAAATTGGTCCCGGAAAAGTTCTTTCAGGAACTGTTAAGAGAACTTTGAAAGATGTAAAGACTTTTTCAGCATGTGAACTTGAAGATATAGATAAAATGATTGAGGTAATAAATGTATAATTTCCAGAACTTAAATGTTTTAATTACTGGAGCTACTGGTGGTATAGGTAAAAGCCTTGCCCTAGCTTTTATGAAAACGGGCGCTAATTTATTTTTAGTTAGTTCGTCTAAAGACAAGATAAACTCTTTAAAAAATGAAGTTTCGAACGCTGGTAATCTAAATTTATTTGCTGTAGACCTAAGCAATAAGGATGAGGTTTATGAATTTTGTAGTAAGATCATAGAAAATCAATCTCAAATTGACGTTGTTATCAATAATGCAGGCTTAACTGAAGATACTCTTTTTATGAGAATGTCTGACGACGCCTGGAATAAAGTTTTCGATGTGAATTTAAATGCATCGATGATAATTTGTAAGAAATTTATTAGACCCATGATTAAAGCGAAGTGGGGAAGGATAATTAATATATCGTCAGTGGTAGGGTCTACTGGGAACCCGGGTCAGGCTAATTATGTAGCTTCTAAAGCTGCTCTAAATGGGTTAACGAAGTCTCTTGCTTTAGAAGTAGCTAACAGGGGAATAACTGTAAACTCCATTTCTCCTGGCTTTATAGATACTTCAATGACTAAAAAGTTGAGTGAAAAACAGCGAGAAGCAATATTAGAAAAAATTCCAATGGGTAGGATGGGATTAGGAGAAGATGTATCTTCCCTAGCTTTGTTTTTGACATCTGAATTATCTAATTATATTACGGGACAAAATATTCATGTAAACGGGGGTCTGTTTCTTGGATAATATAATATTTTTCATAAATTCTTTATCAAATAGGATAGATATTTATTGCGTCTTTTCTTTCAAATCTGTATATGACACTTAATTAGAAGTTTATAGTGTACAAAGGTAGAAATAATACATATATAGTCGGATTAAAATTAAATTTTTAGTGAGGAGGTTTTCATGAGTGATATTGTTGAAAGAGTTAAGAAGATTGTTGTAGAGCATTTAAGCGTAGAGGAGAGTAAAATATCAGAAACCGCGTCATTTATTGACGATTTAGGGGCAGATAGCTTAGATACAGTGGAATTGGTTATGGCGTTTGAGGAAGAGTTTGGTATAGAAATTCCAGATGATGCAGCAGAAACCATTCAAACATTTGGAGACGCTGTAAAGTTTATTGAGGACAATTCTTAATATAGTTATTTCATATCAAAAAGATGTAATTTGATGAAAAGAGTTGTGGTAACAGGGCTTGGAATGGTCACACCGTTAGCTTGCGGGGTTGAAGAGACTTGGAAAAAATTATTATGTGGAGAGTCTTCGGCAGGTGGTATAAAAAAGTTTGACGCTTCCTCATACGCAACAAAGTATGCATGTGAGATTCCTTTAGGCAATACTCATGATGGTAAATTTGATCCTGAACATTGGATGGATGCAAAAGAAATAAGAAAGATAGATGACTTTATTTTGTATGGTGTAGCCGCTGCTGAACAAGCGATCAAAGATGCTAACTGGACCCCTCAGTTGGAGAAGGATTTACTGAAAACTGGTGTAATGATTGGCTCGGGTATCGGTGGCTTACAATCAATAGGGGATACAGCTCTTTTAATAAAAGAAAAAGGTCCCAGACGCGTATCACCTTTTTTTATTCCAGGAGCTCTTATTAATTTAGTTTCAGGGCATGTGTCTATACGCTATGGATTCAAAGGTCCAAACCATTCAGTGGTAACCGCATGCTCCACTGGCGCCCATGCAATAGGTGATGCAAGTAGATTTATCAAAACAGGTGAAGCAGATGTGATGATTGCTGGTGGAACAGAAAGCCCTATTACTGAGCTAGGGATAGCAGGATTTAATGCCTGTAAAGCGTTGTCTACTAAATTTACAGACGAGCCAAAAATTGCAAGTAGGCCATATGATAGGGATAGAGATGGATTTGTTATGGGAGAGGGAGCCGGGGTAGTTGTACTGGAAGAGTATGAACATGCTAAGAAAAGAGGAGCGAAAATATACTGTGAGATAATAGGATACGGCTTAACAGGAGACGCTCACCATATCACAGCTCCTCCACCAAATGGCGAGGGTGGAAGAAGATCTATGGAGGCTGCGCTGACTAATGGAAAAACAAATCTCGACGAAATAGACTATGTAAACGCCCATGGGACGTCGACAATGGCAGACACAATAGAGCTAAATGCAGTAGAAGCCTTGTTTTCTAACTACGCAAAAAAAATATCAATGTCATCAACTAAATCAGCTATCGGTCATCTTTTGGGAGCTGCTGGATCAGTCGAAGCCATTTTTTCAATTCTCGCTATAAGAGATCAGGTTGTTCCTCCTACAATTAATCTAGAAAATCCAGATTGTGACACCAAAATAGATTTAGTTCCTTTGAAGGCAAGAGAAAGAGTAGTCAGCAAAGCATTATCAAACTCCTTTGGCTTTGGTGGTACAAACGCATCGCTAATAGTTGGCAGGGTGTCTTAGTTGCAATAAAATAACTATATGAAGTTTATTTTTTCTAACTTATTTTACATGCTATTATTTTCAATGCTAGCTGCTTCATCGCTTTTATACATTCTGGATTATCAGTATACGAAGAATGGACCTCTAGAGGCAGCCAAAATAATAAATATTGGGCAAGGAGATAGTTTAATACAAATAAGTGATAACCTAGCACAAAATGGTATAATAGATAACAAGCTGTTGTTTCTTACCTTAGTTAAAATTAAAGGTTTATCAAACAAAATAAAGTATGGAGAGTATTTAGTTGAAGAAAGTGTCTCTATAAGTTCACTTCTAGAAAGCTTTTCTAAAGGAGTGCCATTTCAACGGCAAGTCACCATACCTGAGGGACTTACGTCTAATGAAATATCACAAATTTTAAATAATGATATAAGAATAAAAGGACAAGATGTTAAAGTAGTTCGAGAAGGTGTTTTGGCGCCAAATACCTACAGTTTTGATATGAAAATAAGTAAAAAAAATTTACTGGATATCATGAAAAAACAGCAAGAGAAAATAGTTCAAATGGCATGGGATAATAGAGAAAGAGATCTCCCGTTAAAAACATCTTTTGAACTCGTAATCCTTGCATCAATAGTAGAGAGGGAAGCTATAAAAAATAGTGAGAAGCCTATTATAGCTTCGGTGTTTATCAACCGTCTTAATAGAAAGATGAGATTACAGTCAGATCCAACAGTAATTTACGCGATAACACAGGGAAAAACCAATTTCAAACGTAAACTATCAAAAAAAGACCTTAAGAAAATCAGTGAATTTAATACTTACAAAGTTTTTGGTCTTCCACCAGCTCCAATCTGTAATCCTGGGAGGGAGGCCATAATAGCAGTTTCGCAGCCTGCAAAGACAGATTATTTATATTTTGTTGCAGATGGAAAGGGAGGACACAAATTTTCAAAAAATCTTGAGCAACATATAAATTACGTTTCTCAATACAGGAAACTTCTTAAAAATAAATAGAAAACTTTGTTCTTAAAATGTGTTATAAAATTAGAATTTGGAGAAATCAGTGATGGAGAAAAAGAAAAATCAAATAGAAAAGCTTTGGAGCACAATAAAGGATGAAGTAGCGATATCTATAAAAACTAATGGGATGGCTGCAGAGTTCTTAGAAAGAAGTATTCTTCGATATAGCTCTTTCTCAGAAGCTTTAGCTTCGCGAATAGCCTCTAAGGTGTCAAATAGTGATTTTACTAGAGATGAAATTTACGAAATTTCAAAAAGGCAGTTTTCAGAATTTCCTGAAATAAGTAACTCTGCATCCAAAGATTTGTTATCTTTCTATGAAAGAGATCCAGCGTGCAATTTTTTTTACCAACCATTTTTATATTATAAAGGTTTTTTAGCCCTGCAAATATATCGGATAGGGCGAAGTTTGTATGAGTCAAATCAAATTGATTTGTCATACTTTCTACAGATGAGATCTTCTGAGGTCTTTGGGGTTGACATTCACCCCGCAGCAAAAATTGGCTCGGGTATAATGATCGATCACGCGCATAATATTGTAATTGGAGAAACTGCTATTATAGGAAACCAAGTGTCAATGCTACATGCGGTAACGCTTGGTGGAACAGGAAAGTCAAAAGGGAATAGGCACCCAAAAATAGGAGATGGTGTCCTTATAGGCGCAGGAGCAAAAATATTGGGTGATATTTCCATAGGTAATTGTTCGCGTATTGCCGCTGGCTCAGTAGTATTAAAATCTGTGCCGCCTTGTAAGACCGTTGCGGGGGTGCCAGCAAAAGAAGTAGGAGATGCAGGGTGCCCTGAGCCAGCTAAAACTATGAATCAACTTTTAGGAAAAAATTAAACTCTATTATTTTATCATTAGAAGATTGGGGTTCTCTATGTAAAAAACAATTTTGTTTAAAAAGTTTGCAGCTGTTGCTCCATCAATAGCTCTATGATCAACTGAAAGTGTCAGGGAAATTATTTTTGAATCCTGGGTCTTTTCATTAACTATTTCTAATTTGCTTTGGACAGCACCAATTGCAAGAATTGACGAATTAGGAGGGTTAATTATTGCATCAAAATTATCGACTCCATACATACCTAAATTAGAAATTGCGTGAGAACACTCCCCGAAGTCCGTTCCTCTCAAAGATTTTTCATCTGCTTTAGCTATTAAAAGTTTCATCTCATTAGAAATATCACTTAAAGATTTTGATTGAACATTATTTAGTGTAGGCGTGTAAAGACCGCTATTTGAGGATATAGCAACTCCAATATTTGAGTTTTTAAACTTAACTAAATGCTCTTCTGCCCAAATGATATTGCAATCGGGATTCTCTGCGAGAGCTACAGCAGAAGCTTTAATAAAAAAGTCATTAATAGATATTTTTTTATTTTTGCTATCAAGATTATCATTGATATTTTTACGAACGCTTAATAGATTGTCCACATTCATACTTCTCCGTAAATAAAAATGAGGGATAGTAGATTTAGATAAGGTTAACTTATCGGCAATTAATTTTCTAATTTTAGGAGTTTCTATTATTTCTTTTTGATCTTCATTGATAATGGAAGTATTGTCTACTCTCTGTTCTGAAATATTCGATTCTTTATTTTTTATTATTTTTTCTACATCAGATTTTATTATCCTGCCTCTAGGTCCAGATCCTGTTAACGAATTTGGATCTATTTGGTTGATATGAGCAAGTTTTTTTGCGAGAGGAGTAATAAAAATTCGTTCCATTTTATTTCGCTTTGATTGTTAAAAGTATATTACTTCTTTTACAGACGATATGATCTCATCTGTCGTTATTAACGCTGCCTTTTCTAGGTTCTCTGCATATGGCATTGGTACGTCCTTACCAGTGCAGCTAATAACTGGCGCGTCTAGGTGGTCAAATGCTTTTACCATGATTTGCGAGGCAATATAGCTTCCTACAGAACAAACGGGGAATGATTCTTCCACTGTTATACATCTATTTGTTTTTTTCACTGATCCAATTATCATATCAAAATCAATAGGTCTAATAGTTCTTAAATCGATAACCTCAGCTTTTATACCCATATCATTAAGTTTTAATTCGGCTTCCAATGCATGCATTACTCCAATACCATAACTAACAATGGTCACATCAGAACCAGTTTTTAAAATCTTGGCCTTTCCGATCGGCTCTAAATCTTCTTCATTTTCTTCAGCACTAAACGATTTTCCATATAGAATTTCATTTTCTAAAAATATAACTGGGTTATTGTCTCTTATAGCTGATTTCAGTAATCCTTTAGCATCTGCTGCACTGAAAGGTTGGATGACTTTTAAGCCTGGTATTGATGCGTAAAGGGAAGAAAAGTCTTGGCTATGCTGAGCAGCAACTCTAGCAGCAGCCCCATTTGGCCCTCTAAAAACAATAGGGCATGTGATTTGACCTCCAGACATATAATGGGTCTTTGCTGCAGAGTTTATTATCTGGTCTATTGCTTGTAGAGCAAAGTTAAACGTCATAAACTCTACGATAGGCCTAAGTCCAGTGAATGCGGCACCAACACCCAAGCCTGTAAATCCGTGCTCTGTGATTGGAGTGTCGATCACTCTCGAAGGCCCAAATTCTTCAAGAAGACCTTGGCTTACTTTATAAGCACCTTGGTATTCGCCAACTTCTTCTCCCATTATAAAAACATTTTCGTCACGGCGCATTTCTTCAGCCATTGCATGATTTAAAGCTTCTCTTACTGTAATATTGTTGGTGTTTACTTCTGTTAATTCAGAGTGGGTAATTTCGTTAGAAATTAATTGTTTTTTTTCATTGTTATTGATGTCTTGATCTTCATAGGCTGTTTTAGTGTCGTCTTGAGTATCTTTAATCAAATCATTCGGCGGTATTTCTGAGTCATTCTGGCTAATGCTCTCAACTTCTATAACTGCAATAGGTGTATTGATCTTTACGTTTTCAGAACCCTCAGCAATTGAAAGTTCTAATACTACACCCTCTTCGACGCTTTCATATTCCATAAGAGCCTTATCGGTTTCAATATCAGCTAGAATATCTCCTGGCTGAACCCTATCCCCAGGTTTAACATACCATTTAGCTAGACTTCCTTCTTCCATCGTCGGAGAAAGAGATGGCATCAAAATATTAACTTTCATATATTTCTTCTTTTATGATTAATTTGTATACACATCTGTCCATAATTCTGAAATATCTGGCTCAGGGCTTTCAACAGCAAAGTTTGCTGCTTCTGTAACAGACATTTTCACTTCCTTATCTATATCTTTAAATTTTTTTTCTATAATATTATGATTCTTAATTAGCAAGTCACGTAAGTTATCAATTGGATCTTTTTCTTCTTTAATCTTTTGCACCTCTTCACGAGTTCTATATTTAGCGGGATCTGACATAGAATGTCCACGATACCTATAAGTCTTCATTTCCAAAATATATGGTCCTTTTCCAGATCTGCAATGCGCCGAAGCTTTCAGGCTTTCCTTGGCTACTTCTCTTACGTCCATACCATTAACTTCTTTCCCTGGAATATTAAACGCTATTCCTCTAGCATGCATTGCATCCGTTGATGACGAACGTTCGATGGATGTGCCCATTGCATATTGATTGTTTTCTATCACAAATACTACTGGCAGTTTCCAAAGTGATGCCATGTTGAAAGCTTCATAAACTTGTCCTTGATTTGCAGCTCCCTCACCAAAGTATGTGAAGCAAATATTCCCATTTTTCTTATATTTATTTGCAAAAGCTATACCTGTACCCAAGGGCACCTGAGCTGCCACTATACCATGTCCACCATAGAAATGCTTACTTTTTGAAAACATATGCATTGAACCTCCTTTGCCTTTAGAATAGCCAGTAGCTTTCCCCGTAAGTTCAGCCATCACTTTCTTAGGATCCATCCCACATGCTAGCATATGCCCATGGTCACGGTATGAAGTTATGGTTTGGTCACCATTTTTTGTTATTGAGTCAATACCTACTACAATTGCTTCTTGTCCAATATATAGATGACAAAACCCTCCAATTTGTCCCATACCATATAACTGCCCTGCTTTTTCTTCGAAGCGCCTTATAAGCAACATCTTTTTGTAAAGACTTATAAGTGTTTTTTCTTCTTCAAGGATCTTTTTCATAAATATAGTTTAATATTAAACTAACTATTTTTAAAGAAAAAAATTAATAAACAATCAACTCTTTCTCTCCTATCATGCCCAAAACTCGTCTTGCTTGTTCATCAAGAAGTTCTAAGTCTAAAGAAGAAATTGATAACCTATTGACTTTATTCTGCAAAGCCTGTTTTTTTTCTGTCTGATATATCAACTCATGTTTAAGGACGTTTTCTGTTGCAAGTAGTTGATATTTTTTAAAGAGACCATACTCGCCTTTAAATGTAGCCAATAAAAAGTAAATTGATAGTATCAGGCAAACACTAAAATATATTAGTTCAAATATTGGAACTCTAATATTTACAGAAAATTTTTTCATTTGCGAATCATTGCATAACTGATTCGAAAATGGAATCACTTTTTACTTTGATTCGGTTATTTTTTAATCGATTCGATTCCTGGTAGTTTTTTTCCTTCTAGCCATTCTAAAAAGGCACCGCCTGCCGTTGAAATATAACTTAAATCATTTTCGACAGAAGCAATTTTTAAGGCACTAACAGTGTCACCACCACCAGCGACTGATCGCAATTTCCCTTCTTTCGTATTATTGGCTACATGTTTCGCTATCTCTATCGTAGATCGATCGAAAGGTTTTATTTCAAAAGCCCCAAGTGGACCGTTCCATATAAGCGTTTGGCACTTATCAATTATGTCTTTAATATAGCGTTGTGTTTTGACTCCAACATCTAGAATCATCATTTCTTCGGGGCAACTGTCACTCTCGTAGGTGCTATAAGGTACGTTTTCCTTTAAGAATTTGGCGCATACAATATCATTTGGTAAAATTATATTACAATTAGTAGATTTTGCTTGGATGGTTAAATTTTTAGCTATGTCAGTCATTTCGGGCTCGATCAATGAGTTGCCTATTTTCGTGCCTCTCGCATGGAGCATTGTATTTGCCATTGCTCCTCCAATTATCAAAAAATCTACTTTTTGAATTAAATTATTTAAAACGTTTAATTTAGTAGATATTTTTGATCCACCAACAATTGCAGCAATTGGTCTATTAGGCTTTTCAAGGACCTCTGACAAGGCTATCAACTCCTCTTGAATCAGAAAACCTGCACAGCTTGGTAAAAATCTGCTTATTCCCTCTGTAGAAGCATGTGCGCGGTGTGAGGCAGAGAATGCGTCATTACAAAAAAAATCTCCAAGGGATGCTAATTCTTTACTTAAAGCAATGTCATTTTCTTCCTCTCCTTTCAAAAATCTAGTATTTTCTAATAAAAATAGAGATGGGAAAGGGTTGCGCTCTATTTCAGATTTTATTTTATCTACATCGAAATTTGGCAAAAATATTAAATTTTTATTAAATATTGGTTCTATAAATTTAATCAGTTTTTCTAGACTTAAGTTGCTCTTGAAAGTGCCCTTCGGTCTACCAAAATGTGACAAAATTATTATTTTTGCGCCCTGAGACAACAAAAAATCGATTGTTGGAATAGTTCTCTCTATTCGGGAAGCATCTGTTAACTTACCATTTATAATGGGTACGTTAAAATCTAGACGAAGTAGTACAGTCTTTTTTTTAGCGTTAATATCTTGTAATTTTTGTATTAATTTAGTGTTCATAAAAGGATCAAATTAAACTAATTTTTCAACCTGTTTACAAATCTCTTCAGAATTGATACTGAAATGGTCAAAGATTTTTTCTACAGGTCCAGATGCCCCAAACCCACTCATTCCTATAAAACAGGCCTTGGAGCTTTTACCTCGTTCTCCTGAAAGCCATTTGTGCCAACCAGTTTCTACCCCGGCCTCTATACCAACTCTGATTGGTCCAGAGGGTAAGATTTTCTTTTTGTATTTTTCATCTTGCTTTTCAAACAATTCCCAACAAGGCATTGATACAACTCTAGTCCCTATACCCTTGCCCTCCAACAGATCTTGGGCTTCAAGAGCTATTTGTACTTCGGAACCAGTTGCTATAATTATTACTTTCTTTTTGTGCTTAAAGTCTTTAATAATATATGCCCCGTATTCACATAAGTTTTTTGATGTATAATTTTTTCTTAAAAGAGGTAGTGATTGGCGGGTCAAAGCTAAAACTGTAGGTGTGTTTATAGATTTCACAGCCATCTCCCAACATTCTATCGTTTCGATTACATCGCATGGCCTCATTACAGTTAGATTTGGAATAGACCTTAGGGAAGCAAGGTGTTCCACCGGTTGATGAGTTGGGCCATCTTCACCCAAACCTATGCTGTCATGTGTCATAACATAAATTACTCTAAGACCCATTAGTGACGATAACCGAATAGCGCCTCTACAATAGTCTGAAAAACTTAAGAAAGTGCCCCCGTAAGGTAAAATACCACCATGTAAAGCCAAACCATTCATAATCGCAGCCATTGCATGCTCTCGAATACCATAATGAATATACCTGCCGCTTCGGTTTGTGACTGAGAATATTTCAATATTATTCGTTTTAGTATTATTTGAACCCGTTAGATCCGCCGAACCTCCAATAGTTTCCTTGAAAACTGAATTTAAAACTTCCAAAGATAGCTCACTAGCTTTTCTAGTCGCAACTTTTGTGAAGTTATTTGTATGATATTTTTTAAACTTTTTTATTTCTGAACTTAAGTTCTTTGGAGTTTTCTGTTCCACTTCTTGGGTGAACTGTAATTTTTTTCTTTCTGACAAGGCATCAAAATTATTTTTCCACCTACTAAATAAATTTTTATGTTTTTTACCTATTTCTTCCCATTGTTTTTTTACTTCTTTAGGAATCGAAAATTCTGGATGCAGCCACTTATACTCTTTTCTAACATTTTTTACTTCATCTGATCCCAAAGGTGACCCATGTGCACTAGCGGTACCCTGTTTTTTTGTGGAGCCAAATCCAATTATTGAACGAGCCGAAATCAAAGACGGGCGACTATCTTTTTTTGCTTTTGTTAATGCTACATCAATCTCTGTAGGATTATGGGCATCGCATGAAAAAGTAGACCAACCTGAAGCTTGAAATCTAGAAATTTGATCAGTTTCACATGACAGATTTATTTCACCATCTATGGTGATTTTGTTATCATCCCAGATCACTATTAACTTACCAAGACTAAGCTTTCCCGCTAGTGTTATTGCTTCTTGACTTATTCCCTCCATCAAACAGCCATCTCCGGCTATTACATAGGTATAATGATCACAAAGATTTTTTCCCCATCTATTCGCAAGATGAGCCTCTGCTATTGCAAAGCCAACAGCATTTGCTAAGCCTTGACCCAAAGGGCCTGTTGTTGTTTCTATTCCTGGAATATGACCGAACTCTGGATGACCAGCAGTTTTTGAGTTGATTTGTCTAAAATTCTTTAAATCATCCAAGCTAATGTCTTTGTACCCACATAAATATAGTAAGGAATAAAGCAACATTGAGCCATGGCCAGCCGATAAAATAAAACGATCTCTATCAAACCAATTGGGTGCACTGGCATAAAATTTAATATGTTTTTCAAATAAAACGGTAGCAACATCCGCCATGCCCATAGGCATCCCTGGATGACCACTATTTGCTCTTTCCACTGCATCTATAGATAGCATTCTTATTGCAGTAGCTTTTGCCCAATGATCTGGAAAATTAGCTCTAAGTTTTTCTAATTGCATTTTATACCTTAAAAAATTTTATGGTCAAAAATCTTGGTGTTCATATAATATTTATTTTTGGTATTTAGTAAATCTAATTGTTTGGCAGAGAAAAGGTTTATTAAAACTTTTCATGGAAACCTAATATATGTTATAAATAACTATATTAGTTGGTAGAACGAATGAATAAGTTTTTAGAATTAGAAAAAAGATTTGAGAAAATTATGGAGGATATTGAAAAGCTACCTCTTAAACAATCAAATGTGATAAATCCTTCTCAAAAAAAAGATGCCGTTACTGATGTTTTGTTGCCATCGGAAGAAATTTCTAAGCTTTCCAATAGAGTCAAAGAGTTAGAAATTGAAGCAAAAAAAGATAGTGAACAATTAGATAAGTTAATTACGGAGTTACAATCTTTGTTGGAGAATAAAGATGACTGAAGTTGATTTAATAATCGGGGGAAGAAGTTTTGTAATTGCTTGCGAAGAAGATGAGCAAGAAAAGGTAAAAGAGGCCGCAGAACTGATAAATACTGAAGCAGAAGAGATTCAGTCTAAACTAGGAAGACTTCCTGAATCTAAAATGCTCTTACTTTCAGCTTTAATGATCTCAGATAGATTAATTGATCTTGAAGTTGAGATAAAGGCATTAAACAGGAGTGTTGAAAATCTAGAGCTTTCGTTAAATAACTACAAAGAGGGCGAAGACAAAAATTCTGTTGAAAAAATTAAAAATTTAAAGATGGAGGGCTTAGTAGAAAAGATACTTTCAAATCTTGAGGCTTTTATTAGTCAGGCTTCTTTAACTAATAATATAGAAAAGGATCAACCGATTAATGATCCGAATAGTTCAGATCAACCAAAATTATTTTAACACCTTAGGCGTTCTCCTCCCTTATTTTTGTTGCAGCGTCTTTACTGTAGCTTATACCTTTTTCTGAAAATAGCTGGTCTAACTCTCCAGACATTGTCATTTCTGTTATAATATCTGAACCACCAATAAAATCTTGGTTTACGTATAATTGAGGAATAGTTGGCCAGTCGGAGAAGTCTTTTATACCCTGTCTTATATCATCATCCTGCAGCACGTTTATGTCTTTAAATTTTACTTCCAGAAAGTTGAGAATTCCTGCTACTCTGCTTGAGAAACCACACTGTGGCATGTTAGCGGTACCTTTCATAAAAAGCACAACCTCATTATTTTTTACTATTGTTTCTATTTGCGTTTTTGTTTTTTGATCCATTAGTTAACTCCTTATTTCGGTGATGTTTGCAGTGCCAAAGCATGCAAAATTCCATCTTTGCCATCCATAGCTCCCCTTAAAGCTTTGTATACCATTTTGTGTTGCTGAATGCGTGTTTTCCCGGAAAACTCCTCTGATATTACCTTTGCAGAATAATGGTTTCCATCACCGGCTAGGTCCACGACCTCTACATGAGAGTTAGGAAAGCGTTTTTTTATTAAATCACTTATTTCGTTAGCTGAAATTGCCATTACCAACATGAATATAAATATTTAATAAAGTATTATAGTTAATATTCATAATATTTCTAGTGTCTTTCAAAGATATCTTCCAGTTTATTTAAGTATAAGTTTTTAATTTCGCTAAGACATATATTTTTTTTGCCAAATTTTAAACTAGTTCCTGTGAATACACCTATTTTTTCAATATTTACTCTTTCTTTTAGAGCTAATTTAGCTAGCAACTTCTCATTTACTTCGTTTAATGCAATCAGGTAACGCCCTTGAGTTTCATTAAAGAAAAACAGAAGGTCGTCAATATCAGTCTCCAGTCCAATATTATTATTTATAGACATCTCAGCTAGTGCTAGCCCGATACCACCATCGCTAACATCATGAACAAAGGAGACTAATTCTCTGCTAATTAACTTTAAAATAAAATTGCCAGTTTTTGCCTCTTGCTTAAGATCTACACTAATGTTTGCATAAGTTATAGGCTCTCGATTTACCTCGTTAAGAAGAGATAATGGAGTGATGTTGTTGTCATTAAAACCAACTAAATAAATGAGTTCGTTGTTGTGAATTTTTGTATCTTTTGCCGACCTGGGTTTTTCTATCAAACCCACCCCTCCTATAGTAGGTGTTGGCAAAATAGATTTTCCATCTGTTTGGTTGTAGAAACTAACATTACCAGAGACAACAGGGAAATTTAATGTCCGACAAGCTTGGGTAATCCCTTGAATACATTCAACAAATTGACCCATTACTTTAGGGTCTTCTGGATTCCCAAAGTTCAAATTATCGGTTACAGCTATCGGTTTTGCTCCAACTGAAATGAGGTTTCTATATGCCTCAGCCACTGCTTGCTTTCCGCCTTCTCTAGGGTTTATTTTACAAAAAAGAGGATTGCAATCTGAAGTAAATGCTAGAGCCTTTTGGGTATCTCTAGCTTTAACAACCCCAGCGTCGATGCCAGGCACTCTAAGCGTAGAATTTAGTATCATGTGGTCATATTGTTCCCATACCCATCTCTTTGAGCAGTGATTAGGAGAAGAGACCATTAATGATATTGCTTCAATAACATTATAGTTTACATTAGGCAGAGCTACCGGGGTTAACTTAGTTTTTGACCATTTTCTGTCATATTGCGGGGCGTCAGCAGATAGGCATTTTAGAGGTAATCTAGCTTCAATCTTATTTTTATATTCAATTATTAGCTCATCTTTGGCTATAGTCTTTCCTATCTCAGCAAAATCTAAATCCCATTTTTCAAAAATATGCTGGGCAATATCTACTGTGCCAGGCTTTATAACCGCAAGCATTCTTTCTTGGCTTTCTGAAAGCATTATTTCATATGCAGTCATATTTGACTCTCGCTTAGGAACATAATCTAAATTAATTCTTATACCCAAATTTCCTTTGTCTCCCATCTCAACTGATGAACAAGTTAAACCAGCAGCTCCCATGTCTTGAATAGCTATAACACAGTCCTCTCTCATGAGTTCTAAACATGCCTCCATAAGTTTCTTCTCCAAAAAAGGGTCTCCTATTTGTACATTAGGCCGTTTTTTCTTTTTGTCTTCATGGTCTTCAGAGAAGCTCTCAGAAGCCATAGTAGCACCACCAACCCCGTCTTTACCTGTCTTTGCACCCATGTAAATAATAGGAGCATCAATGCCAGTGGCTTTAGAGTAAAATATTTTATCCCGTTCAACTAAACCCGCTGCAAAAGCATTTACTAGACAGTTTGAATTGTAGCTTTTGTGAAACCTTAGCTCACCTCCAATATTAGGGACGCCAAAGGAATTTCCGTAATGACTAATACCCTTGACAACCCCCTTAAGAATGTCTTTTGTAGCAGAGCAGTTAACAGATCCCATTGATAATGAGTTCATAACAGCTATCGGTCTTGCCCCCATAGTAAACACATCTCTTAGAATACCTCCCACCCCTGTTGCTGCGCCATTAAATGGTTCAATGAAACTTGGGTGATTATGGCTTTCCATTTTAAAGGCTAGCGCCATTTTTTCGTCTATCGCGATTATTCCAGCATTTTCTCCTGGTCCACAAATTACGTCATTCCCTTGACTATATAGCTCCTTTAGCCACTTCTTTGAAGATTTATAAGAGCAGTGCTCATTCCACATCGCTGAAAAAATGCCAAGTTCAGTAATATTTGGAGTACGACCGATAAGATGAGTGATTTTTTGATATTCGTCTACAGATAACCCATGAGCAAATACTGTTTGTAAGCTTAATTCTTTTTCGCTACCTTTATTTTTTTTCATGAGCTTTAAGAACATCTTTTCTAGCTAACGCATTATCTTTATCTGATAAGCCAAGCAAATTACATAAAAGTCTCATATAAGATTCTTCTTCATCTGTTTTTATTTTATCTGCTAAAATGATTTCCCATATATCTTTTAATAGCTCAAACCTTTCTTCAAAATTGATATGCTGTTTTATCTTTTTTGTTAATTGGACATTGTCATTAATTGAAACTTCTATTGCTTCCGCTTTGGTTAGAATTGAATTCAAGATATCTCTGTCCAGATCAAACCTTTTTATTAAGAGAGCTTTTATTTTTTCTTTCTCAATGGTTGCTAGGTGATTATCAAGTTTACCCACTCTTATGAATATGCACGCGACTTCAATAACACCTTCTTTAAAAAATTGAACCGACTCTCTATTTTCCTTTGCTTTAAAAATCCTCAATAAATTGTTAAACATTCAATTATCTGCTTTCATCTCTTTTAAATTTCTTTTAAGCACTTTGCCGGTTGCATTTCTGGGCAATATGTCAATAAACTCAATTTCAGTCGGAACTTTAAATTTGGCAAGGTTTTTTATACAATGTTCTATGATCCGTTCCTTCTTTAGACTTCTATTTTTCTTCAAAACCACAAAGAGTTTACCTGTTTCCCCCCATCTTTTATCAGGAACCCCGATAACTGCTAATTCTGCTACTTCTTCCAATTGGTATAGTACGTTTTCTACTTCTGCAGGATAAACGTTTTCTCCTCCCGATATATACATATCTTTCTCACGGTCTACTATATAAATAAAACCTTCATCGTCCGCTTTAGCCAAATCACCTGTTTTTAACCAGTCGTCAACAAATGACTCATTAGTTGCTTTCTCATTCTTCCAATAACCGGGCGAAATATTAGGCCCTCTAATCAGCAATTCACCTACTTCATTTGCCTTTACTAAGTTACTTTCCTTATCGATAATTTTTACCGAAGTATGTAAGACCGGTTTACCTGCTGATCCAATTTTTCTAGCTGAGTCCTCAGCAGCTAGAAAAATTCCAGCAGGGCTTGTTTCGGTCATTCCCCAACCTTGAATAACATCAATTCCTTTTTCTTGCCATTTCTTAATAATTATTTCTGCGCAAGGAGCACCTCCAACTCCAACGTTCTCTAATCGGCTAAAGTTAATTTTGTCAAATTTTGGATCTTGCATCATGAATTGTAAAGGAGCTGGAACTGCAAACAAATGTGTTATTGATAAATTTGGATCATCTATTGCTTGTAAAGCATCTGAAGGATTAAATTCTCTCATGATTACTAATTGTCCTCCTTGATGAAGGATAGGATTAGCATAACAATTTAAACCGCCAGTATGAAAAAGAGGCAGAACAACCAACTGGATAGTTTTACTAGTAATACCTCCGAGGCCAGACAAATTAATAGTATTAAACAAATGCATTTTGTGATTAATCTTTGCTCCTTTTGGGTGCCCAGTTGTTCCGGAGGTATACATAATCATTATTAAATCGTCTAAACTTCTATCAACTGAGGAAAACTCTGGTGATTGATTACTTATGGCAAGCGCTAATTCATCCTTACTATTAAAGGGGTCAAATTCCATGACTCTTAAACTTGGTAATACGTCTAATATTTCTTTTATGATGTTTTCAAAAGAACAGTCGAAAAACAATAATTCAGGGCTACAGTCTCCTAAGATATAAGACAATTCTGGAGCTGTTAGTCTCCAATTAAGAGGCACAAGAATAACACCTGTTTTTGCGCATGCAAACTGTAACTCAAAGAAAATACTGTGATTCTTGGCTAATAATGCTACTCTATCTCCAGCTTTTATATTTTGACTTTCAAGATAATTAGCAATTTTTGAGGCTCTTGAATTTAGTTCAAGATAAGATATTTCTTCTTTAAGAGTATAATCCTTAATCGCTATCTTATTAGGTCGCATCACTGCTTGATGTGTTGCCCAATCAAAATGCATTAAACTCATTTTTTAAATCCTTTACACTAACCTTGTTTGCTCTAAAGCTGCTTTTATAAAACTTGAAAAAAGGGGGTGAGGTTCAAAAGGTTTCGATTTTAGTTCTGGGTGAAATTGTACACCAATAAAAAATGGATGGTTAGTAATTTCAATTATCTCTGGAAGCTGGCCATCTATAGAAAAACCTGAAAAGTGTAACCCTTTATTTTCTAAATTTTTTACGAATTTTATATTGACTTCATATCTATGTCTATGTCTTTCAGAGATTCTATCAGTCTTATAGATTGAGTGTGCAAATGAGCCTTTTTTTATTTTAGCTGGGTAAGCGCCTAGTCGCATGGTACCGCCCTTATCTTGAATCTTTTCTCTAACCTCAAGATTCTGACCTTTAAACCAGTGACTTAAGTGATAAATTATTTTCTCTCCCGATTTCTTGAGATCTTCTTCTTCGAATTCTTCTGAATTAGCATCAATTATACCTGCCACATTCCTAGCATACTCTATAACCATTAGTTGCATCCCGAGGCAAATACCCAAGAAAGGGATTTTTGTTTTTCTTGCAAAATTGATTACATTTATTTTTCCTTCTGTTCCTCTTTTTCCAAAACCACCAGGGATCAGTATACCATCAAATTTGTTTAAGGTTTCCGTTTTTGATTTTTTTTCAAAAGTCCCAGAGTCAAACCAAACTGTCTCAACTTTAGTTTTGTTTGCCATTCCTCCATGGATAAGAGCTTCTGACAAAGATTTATAAGCGTCTTCAAGCTGGGTATACTTTCCTACCACAGCAATTCGAACAAGGCCTTCTGAATTTTTTACTCTTGAACATACATCATTCCATCTTGTTAAGTCAGGTTCTTTCCGCGTGTCTAGGTTAAGGACTTTCAATACTGCGGTATCTAATCCTTCATCAAAATACGCCAGCGGAGCGTAATATATAGAATCTAAGTTTGTAGCAGATATGATATTCTTCTTATTAACATTACAGAAAAGAGCGATTTTTTCTTTTTCCTTTGTAGGAATTGGTTGTTCAGAGCGACAAACAAGTATATCCGGGGCTATACCAATTGACCTTAATTCTTTTACGGAGTGTTGAGTTGGTTTAGTTTTAAGCTCTCCTGAAGACGACAGGAAGGGGAGCAGAGTTAAATGAACAAATATACAGTTCCCTCTTTCTCTTTCTTGAGAAAATTGTCTAATAGCTTCAAAAAAAGGCAATCCTTCTATGTCTCCTATTGTTCCCCCGATTTCACAAAGCATAAAATCAACCTCTTCTTCTTTTTTTTCCAAGAAAGACTTAATCTCATTGGTGACATGAGGGATAACTTGAATAGTTTCCCCTAAATAATCTCCTTTTCTTTCTTTTTCTAAGACTGTTGAGTATATTCTTCCAGAAGAAATCGAGTCTGTACTTTTTGCTGCTACGCCTGTAAATCGCTCGTAGTGACCTAAGTCCAAGTCTGTTTCTGCTCCATCGTCAGTAACGAATACTTCCCCATGCTCAAATGGAGACATGGTACCAGGGTCTACGTTTAGATAGGGGTCTAACTTTCTTAACCTTACAGTAAAACCTCTTGACTGAAGTAAAGCTCCCAGTGATGCCGAAGTAAGCCCTTTTCCTAAAGAAGAAACTACACCCCCGGTGATGAAAATAAATTTTGTCAACTGTAACCCAAGTAAGAAAGTAATAATTTAATTTAGATAATATTTGAGTTTACAAAAACTAACAAGATCATACTAAAAAAACTTTATTCTGATGGAGGGGTTAGCACCCCATTATTTTTCTTAAATTTATTCAGGTTAGGAAGTTCTGGAGCCTTGTTTTCTTCATTAACTTCCTCCTTTATTTGTTGGTTTTGGAATACAGATTTATTTTTTCCCTCGTTCACTGAAAGTATAGTCAGAAGTATTGCAATAATAAAAAATAGAGCCGTAAGAATCCAAGTTAAACTAGAGAGAGGATTTTTAGAAGTAGATCCAGTTCCAAAGCCCTGATTGTCAGAACCCATTCCCAATCCACCACCTTCCGATTTCTGAAACAGAACTACTAAGATTAGCAATAAAGTAACAATTAAATGACTTATAAGCAAAATATTAGACATTATCAGTTCTTATCTTTATCAACCATTTTTTCCTTCTGTATCCACGGCATCATAGCTCTTAATTTCTTTCCAACTTCCTCAATTTGGTGTCCATCATTTATTTTTCTAGTTGCTTTAAAAAAAGGTTGCCCCACAGAATTTTCTTGCATGAAGTCTCTAACAAATTTTCCAGATTGTATATCGTCTAAAATTAACTTCATTCTCTTCTTAGTTTCGTCATAAGGAAGAACTCTTTTTCCGGACACATATTCTCCATATTCAGCTGTATTAGAAATGGAATAATTCATGTTTGCTATTCCTCCCTCATATACAAGATCGACAATAAGCTTAACTTCGTGAAGACACTCAAAGTAAGCCATTTCCGGATCATACCCCGCCTCAACCAGGGTTTCAAAACCTGCTCTTATAAGCTCTATTAGGCCTCCGCATAGAACAGCTTGTTCTCCGAATAGATCTGTCTCACACTCTTGTTTGAAATCTGTTTCGATTATTCCTGATCTGCCGCCACCAATAGCAGAGCAGTATGCTAAACCTATATCCATTGCTTTGCCTGTGGCATTATTATTAACTGCAACCAAACATGGAACTCCGCCACCTTTTAAATACTCACCTCTTACAGTATGCCCAGGTCCTTTTGGGGCCATCATAATCACGTCTATTGATTCTTTTGGTTCAATCAGGCCAAAATGAATATTAAGCCCATGAGCAAATGCAATTGCTGCACCATCTTTAAGGTTATCTTTGATAAATCTATTGTAGGTATCTGCCTGAAGCTCATCAGGCATTGTAAACATGATCAAGTCAGCCCATTTTGCCGCGTCTGGTAGGTCCATCACTTTAAACTTTTCGCTCTCTGCTTTTTTTGTAGACGGAGAACCTTTTCTCAATGCAACTACTACATTATCAACTCCAGAGTCTCTTAGGTTCAATGCGTGAGCGTGGCCTTGGCTACCATATCCAAGAATGACGATATTTTTTTTCTTTAAAAGATTTATATCACAATCGTGGTCGTAATATACTTTCATATTTACTGTTCCTTTCCTAAGTTAAACTCTTTTAACCTATTTTTTTGAATTCTCCAGTATAAATTTAAAATTTTACTATGATTCACTTTTAAGGCCGACATTCATAAGAAAACTTTTAATAGTTAAGTTTTTAGAAATTGTGTTTAGAGCTATTTTTCTAAATTTTTGAGAGATAGGGTAGTTTGTCATCGATATTTTGTTTAGAAAATGCATCCCAGCAGTTTTCAACCCAATAGAATTTAATCGAGATTTATTATACTTCATTAATACACTATTACCCCCAATATCCTTATCTTCAGACCTTGCTTTAACTAAAATATTACTCAAAGTTCTTATGTCTTCTATTGAGGTGTTTAAACCTTGGGCCCCAGTGGGGGGCATAACATGCGCGCTTTCTGCTAATAGAACCACGCGTTTTCCATAGAGTTTCTTAGCAAACTGTGTAATAATCGGATAAACTTGTTTTGCACCATTCAACTTTATAGTTCCTCTTACATTATAACTTTTTTCCTGAAGGGTTTTATTAAACGCCGATTGATCCAAATCACAAATTTCTTTTATATTTTTTGTATAATCCATCCAAACGATAGTTGAATAATTACAATTCACATTTCGTTTTAGTGGAATAATTGTGAATGGGCCACCGTTATCCAATATCTCGGTAGTGGTGTTATTATGACTAAACTTGTGAGCAACTTCAAAGACTAAACCTAATTGATTATATGAAGTGCTAAAAGACTTAATTTTTTCTCTTTCTCTTATTGAACTATTCCTGCCATCACATGCAATCAATAACTTGCCATTATAATTGGAGCCAACCTCTGTTTTAACAGAAATAAAATCATCGTATCCATAATGGGAAACTATTTTTGTTCCAAATTTGCATTCGATATTCTTTTTAGTTTTCAAATACTTTGATAATATGGTTACTACCTCTTTATTAGGTATATTAAAACCGAATTGACTAACTGAGATTTCTTTCGCATTGAATAGAGTTTTAGCTGGTTCGCTGCTTTGAGCATTGCTGACGTCAATTATCTCCATTGTTGATAAAGGTTGTGCAAACTTTTCTAACTCGGTCCATACTCCTATTTCTTTAAACACTTCTATCGCTGGATTTAGAAATGCTGTTGTACGTCTATCCACCACTTGCTTTTTTGAGCTTTTTGATGTTGGTTCGAAGCACTTTATAGAAAAGTCATGTTTTGCTAGTAAGCAAGCTGTAATAAGCCCGGATATTCCCAAACCTGCAATCATAATGGAATTACCCGCTTCGCTAAATCCTTTTTTAATCATTTACAGAACTTCCAATTAATTTGTAAAATTTTTCAAAAAGGTGTTTGCTATCGTGAGGACCTGGGCTTGCCTCAGGATGGTATTGAACAGAAAATAATTTTCGATCCGGATAATCAATACCGCAATTTGAGCCATCAAATAGCGAAATGTGAGTTTCATTTATGGAACTCGGTAATGTATTAGCATCAATAGAGAAACCATGGTTCATTGAAGTGATCTCTACTTTTCCCGTTTTTAAGTTTTTTACTGGGTGATTTGCTCCATGATGTCCATGGTTCATTTTTATTGTTTTGGCCCCTAAAGCATGTCCTAATAATTGGTGGCCAAGGCAAATACCAAATATAGGTATTTTCGTTTCAAAAATTAATTTCTTTAAAACTTTTTTTGTAAATTTACTTGTAGCGAAAGGATCGCCTGGACCATTTGATAATAAAACTCCATTGGGTTTTGTATGTATCAACTCTTCAAACGTAGTAGTTGCTGGTAACAAGTCTACTCTTAAATCAAACATGTTTAAGCATCTCAAAATATTTGATTTCGCGCCAAAATGAAGCACTGCTACCTTAGGGAGAAAGTTCTTAATAGTTCTTTGCGCTGGCATTGCAGTAGTTTTTTTTATAGAAACCTTTTTGGTTAGATCTTGGTTTATAATTCCCGGCCATAAGCTTAACTTTTTTCTAAGTGCTGGAATGTCATGGGCTCCATCCTTTTTGTATTGTATAACTGCCTTACATGCTCCAAATTCTCTTATTTTTTTTGTTATAGATCGGGTGTCTAAGCCATACAAACCAACAATTTTATGTTTTTTTAGCCAGCTCTCTAGCGAATATTCGCTTCTCCAGTTAGAGGGTTGGGTAGGAATTGTTCTGGTTATAACTCCTTTAGCAACAGGATAATCGGATTCATTGTCTTCATTATTAGTTCCGGTATTTCCAATATGTGGAAAAGTAAAGACGATAATTTGTTCAGCGTAAGAGGGATCAGAGATAATCTCTTGATAGCCAGTCATGGCAGTATTGAAGCAAAGCTCACCAATTCGTGCACCTTGAAACCCATAACCATGAGCTGGCCATTCAGAACCATCATCTAATATTAATATACCTGTAAATTTTCTCATAAGCTCACTAAATCTTTTTAACGTAGGAGTTTTAAATCAAATTAGATTTAATTCTTTTTCATTGCAAATAAAAGATTAAATTGTTAAAGCAACTGTCGTATTAATATATCTAAGGATTTTTACCTTCTGCAAAATTTGGAAAAATTACATGAGAAATGAATTAAACGAAAATCTTAAAAAAGCAATTAAATCACAAGATAAGCCTCGAATATCAACTTTGAGACTAATTAATGCCGCCATTAAGGACAGAGATATAGCTGTGAGATCGGAAGAAAATACTGAAGGCGTGAGTGATCAAGAAATCCTTGTAATATTGTCAAATATGGTAAAACAACGAAAACATAGTATCACTCAGTATGAAGAAGGTGGTCGTATTGAACTAGCTGAGAGAGAAAGAGAAGAAATACGAATAATCGAAGATTTTTTACCTGTCCAGTTGACAGAAGAAGAAACACATTTAGAGATTAATAAAATTATAAATGCAAATGAAGATTACAACATTCGAGATATCGGTAAGGTAATGGCAGAACTTAAGAAAAACTTTAATGGAAGAATGGACTTTTCTAAGGCATCATCAGTTGTTAAGGCTTTATTGACTAAATAAAGCCTTAACATAGTAAAATTAATTATACTAGTAATGGTGCTATCACTAAACTAACTATCGCCATAACATTGATAAGAATGTTCATTGACGGTCCAGACGTATCTTTCATTGGATCACCGACAGTATCTCCCACAACAGCTGCCTTATGGACTTCAGAGCCTTTTCCTCCTAGGTTGCCCTTTTCAACGTATTTTTTTGCATTGTCCCAAGCTCCTCCTGCGTTTGCCATCATTAATGCCATCATTACACAACAAATAAGTGCTCCTCCTAACATACCTCCTAGGGCTTTTGGACCTAGAAAGGGTAAAAAACCTACAATCACTGGAGCTAATACTGCTAGCGCTCCCGGGGCAATCATTTTTCGTAAAGCGGCTTTTGTGGCTATGTCGACGCACTTTGCGGTATCTGGCTTTGCCTTTCCCTCTAAGAGACCAGGGATCTCTTTAAATTGACGTCTAATTTCTTTAATCATATCAAATGCTGCATCGCCAACAGCCGTCATGGTCATTGAACTAACTAAAAATGGAAATATCCCTCCGAGAAACATTCCGGCAAGCACCAAAGGGTCGTTGATTGCTAAAACAAAGTTTTCATCATCCATGCTTATTTTTTCAATATATGCGCTGATAAGTGCTAGGGCAGCGAGAGCTGCTGCACTGATAGCAAACCCTTTACCGATTGCAGCGGTAGTATTTCCTACTTCGTCTAAAGAGTCTGTTATCTCTCTAGTGTCTTTGCCCATTTCAGCCATTTCAGCTATTCCTCCAGCATTATCTGCCACTGGTCCATAAGCGTCTATAGCCATGGTTATCCCAACGGTACTTAACATTCCAACGGCCGCCATTCCTACTCCATATAGTCCTGCAAAGGCATTAGCAGTGAAAATAATCACAACTATTGCCAAAACAGGAATTGCTACTGACTGCATTCCTACAGCTAAGCCTGTAATCATAATGGTCGCGGGCCCAGTATCACCGCCTTCAGCAATCTTCCTAACGGGTGCACCCCCTGTGTAATACTCTGTAGTAAGGCCCACTACAATTCCGCCTATTGCTCCTACTAAAACGGCTATCCAAACATTAGAAGAGACGCCAGAACTTGTAATTGTAAGGTATGCTGCAACAATAAATAAGACAGCCGATCCGATTGTTCCGAAGCGAAGCGCCATTTCAGGACTACTATTTGAAAAAATTCTAACGGTCAAAATTCCAAGAACAGAGCATATCAACCCAACGGACGCAAGTATTAGTGGCATCATAATAAGTAAATCAACATTTCCGCCTAGAAGATTAACTGATGCTGCTGACATTGTTGTAGCGAGTATTATGGAGGCTATTATAGACCCACAATAGGACTCAAATATGTCAGAACCCATTCCTGCCACATCACCAACATTGTCACCAACATTGTCTGCAATCACTCCAGGGTTTCTGGGGTCATCTTCTGGTATGCCTGCTTCTACTTTTCCTACCAAATCTGCTCCTACATCAGCACTTTTGGTAAAAATACCACCACCCACTCTTGAAAAAAGAGCCACTGAGGAAGCACCCATAGCGAAACCCTCAATTGCATGTATTTTTTCCATATCCCCAGCAAAATTATAGAATAGAATTCCTATTCCAAGGAGCCCCATTGCAGCTACAGTTAATCCCATTATGGAACCACCAAAAAAAGCAATATTTAATGCAGCACCTGCACCTTTTTCACTTGCAGCAACAGCAGTTCGCACATTGGCCTTTGTCGCAGTATACATTCCTATGTAGCCAGCAGATCCTGAGCAAAGAGCCCCAAGGAAGAAAGCCAAGGCTGTTTCCCACCCAAGGAATTGATAAAGGGCTGCCAGGCAGATAACGCAGAAAATGCTAAGTATTTTATATTCTGCTGCCATGAATACCATGGCTCCTAAATGAATTTCGTCTCCAATTTCTTTGACCTTGCCTGAACCTTCATTAGCACCTCTTACCTGTAAGTAAACCAAATAAGAGCAAAATAAACCAAAAATGCCAAAGCAAATAGGTATTAGCGGATTAAACAACATTAAACTTTCCTTCTTAAATTTATTCCTTGAAGAGGCAAATAACTAAAAATTGCCGCTTTGTAAAGTGAAGAAAAGTAAACTAATTCAAATTATCAACCATCAACGCTATTTTTAAGAACAAATTCCTTTATGATTAAATCAAGTTTATTGAAATTGGTGCTTTGCTCAATGTAGTCAATTATATTGACATAACTCCGCTTCTTGAGCATTTCCAATGATAAACTGAAAAAAGGACAATTTCTTATTTTTCTACCTCCTATAAGCTGAAACCATCTTCCAGCTGGATCTAGGTTGCAGCTTCCTTTTTCTTCAGTAAAAACCTCCTTTAGCGATAAAACCTCTGTTTTGATTCCGTAGCGTGTAAATAATTGGACTATCAGGTCTGTGTTTAGAGCAGCGAAAGTTTCAACTTGACCCTTGTCACTGATCATAATTGCTGAAAAATTCTCTGATACTCCTGAAAAGCTTCTTGGGGTAATGAAGAAAACTTCATCTGGGTAGTCGGTAACGCTTCCACCTCTGGATATGAAGGTTAAAATTGTAGCCTCTGCCAGATTAGCAACTGGAATATCTCTTCCAGGAAAATACCTGTCTGCTATCGGTTTAGGCATTAGATTGCCAATAACTTTCGGGTCAAAAGCATAATCGTTCTCTAAGATTTTTAAGATTTCTTTAAAAGTTAAATTATTAGGCTTTAATTTGTTAGCAGCAAAAGAAACAAAAGTGTCTAACTCCGCATCTAATGCTATTTTGGTTATTTCCTGAATTACCGAAAATTCTGCGTTCAGTCTTTCAATTGGAGAACCTTTATACAACGATATCATTTGGCAATCAGGAAGTAGAATTTTTATTTTTGTTTCAAAATCGCTTAGTGCATCCGGAACTTCGCCTGATAGAGATGCGTAAGTAGCTAGAGAAATCTTCACCGGCTCTTTTGATTTTATTTGATTAAAAAAATGTTTTGATTTCATAACAAATAATTGTTCCTCTGATAAAGTAACGTTACCTTCATCATCGACAGGAGGCTCAAAAGGAAGATAGTTTCCATAAATCAATTGATATAGCAAAGCGATATTATCTTCAGCACACGGCTCATTTCTGTCTTTATCTTCAGGTAATGCTAATGAGAAACTTGAGATAATAATAAAAACGCAAGCGCAAGCAATGCTTTTAAATTTTTCTATCAAATCATTCATCTTTCTTAATTGGCAAATCTTTATATTAATGCAAATTTTACGCCATATCTTTTTAAGACATGAATTATTAGGCTTTGAATGGCCTATTAAGGAAGTAAAGAAACAAAACACTAAATATAGCTAAAGCGATAAATGGTGTTGCTACTAAGTTTATAAGTTGCCAGCCTAATTCTGCTGAACTGGAGCTGCAATTCATTAAAAAGCCTGAAACTAAAGATGCCAAAGCAACAAAACCAAAAATACAAAAATCATTTAACCCCTGAATTTTGCCTTTTTCGAGGAAAGAATGGTTTTTAGTAAGTAGACTTGTAGAGCCTATAAATCCAAAATTCCAGCCTAACCCAACTAAAATCAAAGATAAGTAGAAGTTTGATAAAGAGTTATTAATTAAAGCTATAATTACTGCGAGTATGAGCAAAAGCATGCCAGACAATATTACTTTTTTTTCTCCAATTTTTTCGATAAGTCTTCCTGTAAAAAAAGAAGGCAGATACATAGCCAAAGCATGAGCAGAGACAACACTTGCAGCATCTCCTGCAGTAAAACCACAGCCTACTATTGCCATGGGCGTCGCAGTCATCACCAAATTCATCAGCCCATAAGTTATCATTGCACACAATATTGAAATTCCAATAATTGGATTTTCTAACATCTGAAATAAAGATCTGTTTGATGTATCATTATTGACTATGTCAAATTTGTTAACACTACTTTCTGATTCTTCCGTTTTGGGAATATCTAAGAACACAAAAAGAGCTGGGCCTATCAAGTTTAGTAAAACGATTGCCATGTAAGGGTAAAAAAATGGTACTGGATTATGAATAGTTAAAGAAATTTTTACTATACTTGGACCCAATACTGCGGCTATGAGCCCTCCTGTAAGAACAAAAGAGATAGCTCTTGCTTTAAATTTTTGTTCACAAGTATCCGCTGCTGCAAATCTATAAAAACCCTGTGACGACATATAACTGCCGCAAATGAAAGAACCTAACATAAAAAAACTAAATGATTGATTGTAAATAGCAAAAAGCGATATTAATGACCCCATTAGACCACCAATATTGCCAAGAATCAGACCTGTTCTTCTACCGTGATCCTGCATTAATTTTGAGAGTATTGGAGCGCTAGTCATTGAGCCAATGATTAAGAGAGAAATTGGTAACGTAGAAAAGCAAATGTTTTGAGAAAGTGACTGTCCAACCAGGCCTCCTAAAATAATGTAAATAGGCATTTGTGACCCAAGAATAGCTTGAGCTATAGAAAGAATAAGTGCATTTTTAAATGATCTTTTATCCATGGATCATTTGGCTTTTTTAAATAATTTTTCACTTTCTAAAAGGGCTGATTTTGTCTTTATCCCACCAGTACCACTATAACCGCCTAAGCCTCCATCCGATCTAACAACCCTGTGACATGGAATTGTGATAGGGAAAGGATTCTTACTGCAGGCATTAGCTACAGCTCTGAATGACTTTGGCTTTCCAATTGATTTTGCTATCTCTGAGTAGGTAATCGTTTGGCCTGCGGGAATTATAGATATTTGTTTCCAAACTGAAATTTGAAAACTGGTACCAAAAACATGCTTTCCGTTTATAATATCTTTATTTTTATAGGTGGATGGCACTAATATTCCTCTGTACTAATCAAAGCACCCATTGACCAGGTTTCCCTCTTTACAAGTTCTCCTGCCTTATCAAATATTTCTAACAATCCGTCTCGAACACCATCCTTTTGGAATCCACTTTCAATTAACTCACCTGTTTCTAAGTAGAATTGCCAAATACCTTGAAGTTTACCATTTTTGTATTCTTCCTTCGTTCTTATCTTTCCTGACCTGTAATTTAGTTCCCAAATCCCAGTTTTTTTACCCTTCTCATAATTTTCTGATGACCTCTTATTACCATTGCTGTAATGAGTAACCCAACTGCCTGTTTTTTCCCCCTCTATGTATGAACCTGAGGCCCTTAACTTCCCATTTTGATGGAAATATTCCCATTTTCCTTCTTTCTTTCCAACTTTTAATTCCCCCTTATTTTCAACAAAACCATTGGCCCAAAAAGTTTTAACAAGGCCGGACACAGGGTTGCTGGTTTTCTTATAATAATAAATTCTATTTTCTCTCAGCAGATCATTCAAAGATATAAAGTTTTCTAATAAACCTAAGTTTAAAGAGAAAAGAAATGGCAATATTAATAAACATTTTAATTGCATGGCTAATTCTAATATAAAACCTTCTTTACGTTAAAGAATATTTTTTGATAGTAACATTCCTGGTAAAATTTTATGTTGAATTTAATTTAATTTTTAGGTTTTCAAGGCCATGAAAATGATAAATATCTGCGTATTGAGGTTTCTCACTCAACCAACTTCTTGGAAACGCTTCAAAGAAGCATTTTATTGCTATATTTATCTCAAGCCTTGCCAATGGAGCACCTATACAAAAGTGTATTCCTGCTCCAAAGGAATTATTATTTAAAATTTTTCGATCAGGAATAAATTTATCTGGCTGGTCCCATTTTTTTTTATCGTACCCAGAGGCTCCTATAATTAAACCAACTTTTTCCCCTTTTTTTATCTCGGTATTATTAATTTTAACATTTTCGTAAGCGTACCTAGTAAAAATATGCAGTGGAGGATCAAACCTCAAAATTTCTTCAACAACTGACTGGGTATGTTTTTTTAGGAAGTGTTTAGTGTCAATATTTTGCTCTAAAAGGGTCTTAATGCCATTTCCTATTGTGTGCACTGTAGCCTCATGACCTGCATTTAGGAGTAATATGCAGGTAGAAACCAATTCTTTGAAATTGAGTTTTAATCCGTCTTGTTTGGCATTTAGCAAATGAGTTATTAAATCATTTTCTGGGGTGGCTTTTCTTTTGTATGCGTAGCCTTCTATATAATTAAAGAAATCTTTTGCTGCCTTATTTGCTATCTTCTCTAGGTTCGGAGAAAGTCTTGCTTGATACATGGCAACCATTTTATTTGACCAGTCTACCAATTGGTCTGACATTTCTTCTGGAACACCCAATAAATTTGCTATGGTAACTACAGGTACTTTTTTAGCGTATTCCTCAATTAAATCCACTTCATTAGAGTTCATTTTATTTAAAAGTTTAAAACAAAGTTCTTCTATCTGAGGCTCTAGACTTTTAATATTTTTAGTTGTAAAAGCTCGAAGTACTAAAGAACGCAATCGCGTATGTCTCGGAGGCTCTAATTCAAGCATGGAATTTTTCTCAATCCTATAAAAATCATTCAAATGTTCAGGGGTTGTTTTAACCAGTCCACTTGGAACCTCTCTTCCAAATCTCTTGTCTCGAAAAATTTTATTGATTGTTTCAAAGTCAAAAAAGGCTTTGAATTTATAATCTTCCCAAAAACATACTTCATTAAATTCTAAAATTCTCTGATAGAATTCATAAGGATTTTGAACAAACCTTGGGTCGGTAGGAGGTTGCTTTATTGCTTTCATTAAATTGCTGTTAAAAAATTATTTTTATTTATAATACGTGGGCTTTATTTTTCAAATATTTTGAGTCAAAGTATTTGAAACATAAAGGAGATAGTTAATGCCTGTAATTAACAGAATAGCAGATTTTTTTAATGATATGCAAGATTGGAGACAGCATATTCACTCAAACCCTGAACTAGGGTTTGAATGCTACAAGACTGCAGATTTTGTTGTTTCAAAACTGAAGGAGTTTGGCGTAGATGCAATATATACAAAAATAGCAAAGAGTGGCGTGGTCGCAATTATAAAAGGAAAGTCGCCAGGACAAACCATTGGGTTGAGAGCAGATATGGATGCTCTGCCTCTATCAGAGACAGTTAATCATTCTTACAAGTCAAAGGTTACTGGTGTAATGCATGCATGTGGGCATGATGGGCATACTGCAATGCTTTTAGGTGCCGCTAAATATCTAACTGAAACCCGAAATTTTTCTGGAAATGTAGCATTAATTTTTCAACCAGCAGAAGAAGGAGGAGGGGGTGCAGAGGTGATGTGTAAAGAGGGTATAATGGAAAGATTTGCAATAAATCAGGTCTACGGAATTCATAATGACCCAAGCTTGCCATTGGGTTATTTTAAAACTTGTAAAGGCCCGACAATGGCTGCAGCAGATGAATTTTCAATTTTTATTGAAGGAAAAGGGGGCCACGGTGCTAACCCTGAAGAAACCATCGACCCATTAATGACTGCTGTACAAATAGCGCAAGCTATTCAAACTATTTCTTCTAGAAATTTGTCTGCATTGGACCCTGTGGTTATTTCTATCACGCAAATACACTCAGGAACTACCCATAACATTGTTCCGAATAATGCTTTTATAAATGGAACCGTTCGTACATTAACAAAAGAAACCCAAAAAATAGTAGTAAAAAGGTTGGAGGAAGTTTGTAAGGGCCATTCAATCGTTTTTAAAGGAGACGTTAGGTTGGATTATCAATACGGATACCCTCCTACGATAAATCATCCAAAAGAGACAGATTTTGCTGCAAGTGTAGCGGCTCAAATAGTTGGGGATGACAAGGTCAATGCCAATGCTGACCCTATAATGGCTTCAGAAGATTTTTCTTATATGATTGAGAAACGTCCAGGATCTTACTTGGCTGTAGGTCAAGGAGTGGGTCCATCTTTACATAATCCGCAATATGATTTTAATGATGACTTATCTCCTATAGGGGCAAGTTTTTTAGCGAAATTAGTAGAAACCGCTCAGCCTATAAAGTAAAAAAATTTAAAACCAAAAAAGGGAAATCGGGCGTTTTAGACTTTAAAAAGATGACCCGGGCTTCTTAAGAAAACTTAATTCTTCTTCTGTAGACAGTCTGCCTAAAATATTGTTTCTATGGGGGAATCTTCCAAATTTCTTAATAATTTTTTGATGTTTCAATGCAAAGTTATAGGTGTGATTTGAGGTATATTGTTTGAATAAAGGAAGAGCTTGATCTTGAATATTAAGATTTTCACTATGCATCATTGGGATTAGCATAAAGTGACACCACTCTTGGGGTGAAAGACTTAGATAATTTTCTTGAACACATTTGGAACTGATCTGCAGTGCTTTTTTGTCACCGGCGAATGACTTTTTATCTTCTCTATATATGTTTCTAGTGAATTGATCCAACAAAAGTATCAATGCTAGGGAGCCTTCAGGGTTGGTTGCCCATAAATCCAATACATTGTTCAATGCTTGCTCTATTAAATTTTTAAACCTAGTTCTAATTGTATTGTCGAAATGATCGTTTTTCTTGAACCAGTCTTTTGGTTCGCATTCGTCAAACCAAAAAGTTAAAACGCTCTTTATATCCTTATATGACATTTACCCAGCATTCTTACTGTAATATAGCCAAATCGGTATGAGAATTAAATGAATAAATACAACTACAGCCATCATAATCCATATAATTTCTCTTTTGTTACGTAAATATTATCCCAATGAGCGAAACTATCTTTTCTATTTGACATCTAACCAACTTGGTAAAATATGAGTGTTATTTTGATCTAAAACTAAAGTGAATTCTCTAGTGACTTCTGCTATTGGTAAGACACCGTAAAGATGGGGAAAAAAATTATCATTTCTACTTTTTTCCCAATTTATCTGCAATTTATCGGTCTTTATTTCAAGCAAAACTAAACCTTCTTTCCCTTTAAAATGAATCTTAGCTGTTTCATGAACTTGATCGCCGGAGGACAAGTGAATGTAGCCATCTCTTTTATCAATTTTAGAACCCAAAAAGACTGTCATCTTTTTCGCTTCGCTCCACTCATCTTTTGAGCATATTTTATAGATTTTTTTTATCATGAAAGCTGATTATTTGAAAATTTCTTAAAGTTTTAAAGCTATTAAATCAATATATTACAACATCTTTAGATTTTTTGATCTTCTTTTCTGATTTTTAAGCCTTTGAAAATGAAAAAGATTAATTTCAAAGAGGAAAAGAAGGACAGTTTTAAAAATATTTAGTATATGATCACTTTTTTTATGTTTCTATTATATATTTGCAGTAATGAATCAGATCAATTTACTGTTGAACAGGTTATAAAACTGTTAAAAAAATAAATTAGAAAAAACGTTAAAAATATGAGGTTTAATTTATGATTGACACAAAGGTAATCGATTCTAAAGAAAGAAAATTTTATGTTCGTTTAATAATAAGTCTTATTTTGTTCTACGTAACAGGAAGTATGTTTTACAAGGCTATTTCTCCCTTTCACAATTGTATTCGAGCTGAGGAACCAATTATAGAATGCAATAAAAACGCAAAATGGTAAGCAATCCTAAATTTTCTATTATCTCAAGTGGTGTGTATATTTTTGTTCGGGAGGCAAAATGCAATCAATTGGTTGCAACGGAGAAAGAGGTTTTAAAATATCTGTTGCCGACAAAAGTGCAGCAAACCTTAGTGAAAATATAAAATAATGAGAACAATAGTTTTCACAAAATTCAACTCTAAATGAAGTCAAATGCCTCATTAAGAAAGGGCTTAAATTTTTTCCATTTTTCAGAGCTACCCTGATAAACTTTTTTCCTAACTTGTGACTTAGATGCTGTGGTTACAGCTCTTTTGTTTTCTTGAGGTGATAAACACTCTTTTTCCCATTTTAAATTCAGATGCTTAATCAGTTTCTGTGTCTCACTTTCTTGGCTAGTCGTCAGCAATTCATAGTCAAGATGATAAATTTTATTACCAAGTTTCTCCTGCCAAAATTTCATAAGGTTTTTGTACAATGAGTAATATTTAGTAATGTCATCGATAGAGTAAGAATAACCCAAAGATTTTGTTGTAAAATATTGTTTGTAATTAGCCCAACATAGTGCGGCGGGATCTCTTTTAACATGCACTATTTTAGCTTCAGGGAACGCTGCCGCGAGTAAACCCAGGAACCGAAAGTTTTGAGGCAGCTTATCGGTAACAAACGGACTCTCGTTGGAGAGTTTTTGTAATTGGAACAAGTATTTTTCTCTGAAATCAAGTAACGTATTTGTATTTGCTTCATGTAAACCTGTTGCGATAAGATGGCCAAATCGAGCAACAAAAGGTAGTTCTCCCGCACCGGTTACTTGAGAGTGTGATGAAATAATTTGTTCAACTAAAGTGGTTCCAGAACGCGGCATTCCAACAATAAAAATTGGAATTGAATTGTTTACATTTTTTTCAATTTTTAATGAGTTTCTTTCTACTTTAGCATAGCTGGATTTAAGCAGCTTAAAAAACTGAATATCCAGCCTGATATCATACTTCAAAAGTTTTTTGCGTAATAGATTACCTTCGCGATAATGTTTAAACGATTTTGCTAAGTCTCCTATATCTTCGCAAGCCTTTGCTAAAGCAAAATTAATGTCACAGCGGTCTTCATCTGAGATTGTTTTATCGAAATATAGTTGCTCCATTTTCGAAAATTCTTCATCCTTTTTTTCAAAAGTTTTTACTTGTGTAAGAAATCGGTAGGCCACAGAGTAACTGGGTTTTAATGCGATGGCTTTCCTATAACTTGCTTTAGCTTCTTTTAATTTGCCCAGTGCATGAAGAGTCACTCCTAAATTATTGTGCGCTTGAAAATATTCCGGTTTTAATTTTATGGCTTTCCTATAACTTGCTTTAGCTTCTTCTAATCTGCCTAATGCGTGAAGAGTCACTCCTAAATTATTGTGCGCTTGAAAATATTCCGGTTTTAATGTTATCGCTTGCCTGTAGCTTGCTACAGCTTCATCTAAATTATCTATTTTATGAAGTACAAGACCCAAGTTATAAAAGGCTTGTTCATGGTCAGGTTTATATATTGTTACCTCTCTATAACTAGCGACTGATTCCTTTAATCTGCCTAGACCGTCAAGTAAAATGCCCAAGTTTAAATGTGCTTCTACCAATTCTGGCTTATATTTTATAGCCAATCTGTAACTTGCTTCAGCCTCTCTTAGTTTGCCAAGCTTTTTAATAACGGTCCCCAAGTTGCAATGTGCTTCAGCAAAGTCAGGCTTAAGTTTTAATGTGTGAATGTAACTAGTTACTGCTTCCTTTACTTTGCCTAATTTTTGAAACGCAACTCCTAGTCTGTAATGCGCTAGTGCGTCTTCAATATTAGATTTTGGCAATATTTACTCCCACTCTAAACTGAACGTTTCATGGAGTTATAGAGAGACGTTTTATCTAAATCTTTCATAACACTTTGAACAGACTCATAATCTACCTTCTCTCTATTCTGGCTGATCTTCGATTTTGCTGAAATCCTTTCAACTTTGAGTTTAAACGCCACGATATTTTCTAGCATTTGCTCCATAAAATCTTTTGGGGCATCAGACATTTTCCATGCTTTTTTTCCAGAGAAAGCGAGTTCATACGTTTTAGTTAATTTGCCGACAGTGGAGAGCTTGTCCTTTTTTGATTTATAGAAGGATAAGTGTCCATGAAGATGTACAACTTGATAATTCCATGTAGGTACATGTCGATGTGTCTCTGGCTTTGTGGGATACCAATTAGGAGATATGTAGGAATCTTCCGCTCTAAATATAGCTATTGCATTTGTCCCATTTGGAAACGTCTCATGTAGATAGTTTGCCCTAGCTATATGTCCGATGTATTCATTATTTTTGTGGTGTATAATTGGAATATGATTTGCTATGAAATTACCATCCAAATAGCAAATTAAGGTCGCCAAAGGAAATTGTTTAATTAGCTTTTCTATTTCTTTTTTGTCATTTTCCTTAAAGTGATTTGGCAAATACATTTAAAAGACTCTAACTTTTATTTTCTTGCATTTATTTATTGTTTTGACACCCATGATTCCCATTCAATAGTTCTAAACATTTTTTGTTATTTAAAATCAATAACTTACAAAAAGTCTGCCATAAGCCTTTAACACTTTAAGCTTTTTGAAATTAACAGAACTATAGATTTTACCCTTTATTAAATTTAAATTGAGCTCAACTATACTTGAATGTTAAGTCATTGTCACTTAACAAGAGACTGTAATGAAAAGTGGCAGACTTTGACACAAAATAATGCTAAACAGAAACTATATATCCAGAGCATCAAAACGACATTCAAGAATATTATTAAACCGAAAAGGAATGAGTAAACCTAATACTTTGTAAATATTAAATCTCAATATTTCATTATATTAAAAATGATATACTGTGACTTTGTTCAAGTTATGCTCACATATTTTATTGAAGTTTGGTTTCCAACTTATGGTGATAGGAAAACATCGAACGCCCCATTTAGGAATGGTTGATATTTTTTCCATTGTTGAGAGCTGCCCTGGTATAGTTTTTCTCTAACTTGAAGATTGGATGCTGTTGCTACTCTTCTTTTGTTATTTTGTGGTGAGAGACATTTTTCATCCCAATCTAAGTCAAGATGATTAATAAGCTGCCGAGTTTCATTTTCCTGATTAACAGTTAAAGTTTCATAATCAAGATTGTAAATTCTATTGTGTAGTGTGTTTGTCCAAAACTCCATAAGATTTACATACAGCTTATGATAACTGACGATATCATCGAGAGCGTAACAGTAGCCCAGATCTCTTGAGACAAAATACTGTTTATAATTTGCCCAACATACTGCTGCGGGGTTTCTTTTAACATGTATTATTTTAGCCTCAGGAAAAGCTGCAGCAAGCAGTCCTATGTAACGGAAGTTTTGAGGCATTTTGTCTGTAACAAGTAATTTTCTGTAGGAAATTTTCTTAAGTTCTCCTAGGTATTTGTGCCGAAAATCAAGCAAAACTTCACGATCTACTTTAGAACTACCATTTGCAATAGTTGATCCAAACTTAGCTGCATAAGATAACTCCCCTGCACCTGTAACTTGCGAATGAGAAGAAATAATTTGTTCAACTAAAGTTGTGCCAGAACGAGGCATGCCAACGATAAAAATAGGCCTCACATCCTTTGGCAATTTTTCTGGATCTAACGAATTGTACTCTATCGCCGAATAACTAGATTTGATTTGCCTAAACAATTCAATATCTTTACTGATATCATAGTTCAACAATTTTTTACGTAGGGTATTACCTTCTCTATAGTGAGCAAAAGCTTGTTCAAAATCTTTTAAATCATCACATGCCTTGGCTAAGCCAAAGTTAATCTGGCAACGCTGCTCCTCTGATATATCTCCATTAAGATATAGTTCTAGCATTTTTGAAAACTGTTTGTCACGTCTGTCAAATTTTTTTATCAATGTGAGGTTTCTATGAGCTTCAGCATAATCAGGCTTCAAGGCTAATGCTTTGATGAAGCAGGCTGTAGCCTCGTCCAATTTCCCTAGTTCCTGGAGTATCAAGCCCAAGTTATTTCGGGCTAAGGGGTTATCAGGATTCAACGAGATCGCTTTCTTACAGCAAGCTTCGGCAGCTTCTACCCTACCAAGTTTTTTTAGTGTGTTACCTAAGTTGTTATAAGCTGCAGCAGAGTTTGGTTCAAGTGCTATAGCTTTCTTGAAAATTACTTCGGCTTCATCTAGTCTCCCCAGTTCCTCAAGCGTAGCACCCAAATTATTGTGAGCGTTAGGGTAAAGAGGCTTTATTGCTATTGCGTGTCTAAATCTTACTTCAGCTGCATTTAGTCTACCTAGTTCTTTGAGCGTGATGCCTAGGTTATTGTGTGCTGCAACAAAGTTAGGGTTCAAAACTATTGCTTGGGTGAAACTTTTCTCAGCTAAATCTAATTTACCCATTCTTCTGAGAATGAACCCTAAGCTATTATGGTTTTCTGCATCTTGAGGAGATAACGCAACTGCTTTTTCATTAGCAAAAAGCGCATCTGAAATCCTACCTTTTTGTGCTAACACAGCGCCGAGAGCCTTCCAACCTATCATAAAAGAAGGAAATTGTTGCGTCATTAACACTGCTTGTTCTTCTGCTTCCTCATATCGTCCTTTTCGGTAATGCTCTATTAATCTTTTTATTTTCTCTTTAGAAGGCATTCCATTTTTAGTTTTTTTATTATTTTTGTATATATTGCTCAACAAACTAGCTTTCAGCCTTATTCCCACTCAATTGTTCCACGTCTGTAAGCCAATGTTTTTGTTGCCTTTTTAAAAAGTTTGTCACTACTTTGTCATTTTTTACACTTTCAGACTTTCGAAGAACTATTGCTTTTATCCTTTTCTAAATCCTTATTACGCTCAATCATACTTAAACATTAGTTAATTGTCACTTGGTGAGACTCTGTCACCAAAAGTGACAGACTCTAACAATAAATTTATCGTAACAGTGATTTAATGTTGACAAATTAACAGAATTCTTTCAAGAGACAAAATCACTGTTGAGGTTGCAGTTTTATGAAATCAGAAAAGTTAGGGTTAATTCTTGTTTTATTGGGAATGGGCTTATTCTCGATACAAGATGTTATTATTAAACTAATCGCAGATCGTGTTTCTTTAATGCAAATTCTGTTTTTTAGAGCTAGCTTAGGCACTCTTTTACTAATCTGTTTTTTGTGGGTTAGTGGCAAGCCAATAAAATTGGGCTCTTTTTACCCCAAAACTGCCATGTTTAGAGGTGTCACCTTTTTCATTGGTTTTACGTTATTTTATGTTTCTATTTCAAAGATCTCATTAGCGGAGGCAAATAGCTTGTTTTTCTCCAATCCTATTTTTGTAACAATTTTTTCTGTATTCTTTTTAAAAATCTCAATAGGAATTCATCGGTTTTTCGCTGTTTTTTTTGGTTTTTTAGGGGCTTTGTTAATTATCAAGCCATCTTTGAATAATATTAATTGGTATATGGTTTTACCATTGATCACTGCAATAAGCTACTCTATTGGAATGTTATTGGCTAAGAAGACAAGTGATAAAGATAATGCTTTTCAACAATCTTTTCATATATACCTTGGAGGAGTGATTTTATCTCCTTTAGTTACAATGGTAGCAAAATATGGCTTCCCTCAATATGAAAATGATCAAACTAAATTCCTCTTTATGCCCTGGGAATTTGGTGAAATATATATATTAGGTATGTTATTAATAATTACTATTACTGGTACAATTGGAATTTTTCTATTAGTTTATGCATATAACATAGGTTCTCCTCAATCTAATGCCCCCATGGAATACGTCCTTCTATTTTATTCTTTAGTTTTGGGCTTTTTTATTTTTGGAGATGTTCCCGATTTTCTATCTTTTCTAGGGATAGTTTTTATCATCTTAAGTGGAGTTTATATTTTTATACGTGAAGCAAAGCGTGAAAAGTTGGTTGCTGTTAAGAAAGAAAGATAATCCAGAATTTCTTTTTACGTCCACTCAATAATACTATTACTGTAAAATATTGATTTTATTGACTTTTTAATCACTCCCACTCAATTGTTTCACGTCTGTAAGTCATTGATTTAATTAAATTTTTTAAAAGTTTGTCACTACTTTGTCACTTTTTACCCTTTTAGACTTTTGAAGAATTATTGCTTTTATCTTTTAGTAAATCCTTATTATGCTCAATCATACTTAAACATTAGTTAATTGTCACTTGGTAAGACTCTGTCACCAAAATTGACAGACTTTGTTTGCTTTTATATGCGTTTAGATTAGCTCACAAAAACTCGGGCTCTGCCAAAGGAGTTTACATGGGGCATCCTGAATTTGAAGGGTTTGAGGTTGTAATCTAATCTGTGCCTATCTCACCCTCTACCACATGTTCAAGATTTAGTTCCTCACAAGATAAAACCATTTTTACTTTCACCATACCTGTACCACTATAAACTTTTTCTATCTCTTGTTGAGAAGTAATCCCTACTTTCTTTAGGAACTTCCTTATGGACATAGTCACCTCATCATCATTCATGATTTTCTCCATATCAGTATTAAATTTTTCAAATCTTTCTCCCATATCTAGCCATTTTCTTTTAGCTCTTAGATATTACAAAACTCTTTGAGCATATCAATAAACTGATAATATTTGCCAATAACTTGAACTATAAATAAATTCACTTTTTCTGACAATTAATACTCCTTTATCAGCGTGTTAACAATAATAGCAGCTTTAAAATTCTTTATTTCACCTTAAATCATTTTTTTAAGAAACAGGGGTTGCGCCAGTATCATGTCGCCAAACCACTCCGTCTTTCTTAATGTAAACTGCCATTATCACCTTTCCCCTGCCTTTACTTTACTTGAAAAGACATGCTTCACAACCATATCTCCAGATAGCCTGAAATTCTCCTTAACAAGATGTTTTAATTCTCCCGAAGTACGACTTTCAGCGAGATTGCGAGCTTCTTCGTTGGGATAAACTGAAACGCCCACACAGCTTGTTTCAGTGGTTTTAATCATCAATAGCATTTCAGCATCAGGGTATAGAGTAGGGCTATCTCTTTCATACATATCCAGAAAATCTTGCATAGCCTCTTTTGTTTCAAAATCCATTGATACAACGTTAGTAGGTGTCATTTTAAATTTCCCTTTTTTTTCATTCTTTGATAGGAATTCTATTAATTATAGTTCTCCATGGTTTTCCATCTCTAAAGTGTGTAGTATTTACCGATAAAACAAATTGTCCATCAAGAACGTACTTTTGTTCAAAAACTACCAGGTGTTCAGTTTCTAAAAGACATTTGGCATTATCATGAAGGGTTACTTCGCCATCATCGAACTCTTTTTTTGACGCGTCAAGCCAATCGTCTCTCGTAAGCAATTCAAAATCAGCAACAAATAAAAAATCAGGATGTAACCATGCCTTAATAGCATCCAAATCCTTGTTGCTCATGTCTCTCACCATTTTATCGAAATAATTCATATCAAGCTACTTTCTTTAAATTTTTTACACACTATTTCTGCATATGTTCATTTGCTTAGCAACTAGTGATAGCAAAACGTCAAAAACAAAGTAAATCTTTACGATGTCTCATAAAGTCTAAAAGTTTGCCGAAAAGTTTGAAGCCGTAAAAATTAAATGATTTAATATCAATGGCTTAGGTTTATAAAAATAATGTTTTTAAAAAAATAAAATCATATAAGTAATTGTTTTAATTGACTTTTTATAAACCAAGTTACTCCCACTCAATAGTTCCGGGAGGTTTTGATGTAATGTCAAATAAAACTCTATTAACACCTTCTATTTCATTTATTATTTTATTACTTGTTTCGCTTAGAAAAGCCTTGCTAAAATAAAAAAAATCGGCAGTCATCCCATCTGTACTATTTACAGCTCTTAATATGCAGGCGTATTCGTGGGTTCTTGCGTCGCCCATGACACCAACGCTTTTCACAGGCAAAATTATAGCTAAAGCCTGCCAAATCTTATTATAAAGTTTATATTTGATTAGTTGGCTAACAAATATATTATCCACCTCTCTTAAAAGTTTGAGCCTCTTATTCGAAATTACTCCAGGGCATCGTATTGCCAGGCCGGGTCCTGGGAAAGGGTGTCTTTGTATAAATGTTTTATCAAGACCAAGGTTAACACCAATTTTTCTTACCTCATCTTTGAAAAGAGCTCTTAAAGGTTCAACAAGTTTTAGGTTCATATTTTTTGGAAGACCTCCCACGTTATGATGGCTTTTAATTGTATGTGAGGATTTGCCATGAATAGAAATCGACTCAATTACATCCGGATATAATGTACCTTGGGCTAAATATTTTATGCCCTTTAATTTTTCTGACTGAGACTCGAAAACTTCAATAAATGTTTTTCCGATAATTTTACGTTTTTTTTCTGGCTCAGATATTCCTTTAAGCCTTCTTAGGAATAAATTTTTGGCATTTATCGATATCAACTTAATTTTGTAATGTTTTTTGAATAGTTTTGTGATTTGTGCGGGTTCATTTTTTCTTAAAAGTCCATTGTCAACAAAAATACAGGTAAGATTACTTCCAATAGCTTTGTTTAAAAGTAAGGCTGTAACAGAGCTGTCTACTCCTCCAGACAAAGCGCATAATACTTTCTCTTCCCCTATTTTATTCTTTAATTTATATATTATGTCTTCGGTAATCTTAGATGCAGTCCAATTAGGTTTAATATTTGCAATTTTTAAAAAGTTTTTAAACAATAGAGAGCCATTTTTAGTATGAAAAACTTCTGGATGAAACTGCACACCAAAGAACTTGTTCTTGAAATCTCCTACAATCGCAAAATCTGAACTATCTGACTTTGCTAAAGAAACAAAATTTTTAGGTAATTGAGAGACAGCATCTCCGTGGCTCATCCAAACCTTTTCAAACCCCTTCTTAAAGAGTCCGTTTAGAAGGGGGCTTTTTTGCTCGATAGTTTTAGTGATTAATGTTCTTCCAAATTCTCTCTTGGATTGTTTTTGTACCTTACCGCCCATTAGTTTACACAATAATTGATGGCCGTAGCATATGCCTAAAATAGGAATTTTCAGATCAAAAATCTCTCTTGGTATTGTAGGACTATTATCGGATGAGGTCGACTCTGGTCCACCGGATAAAATTAGAGCCACTGGTTTTAGTTGCTCAATATTTTTTAATAAATCGTTTTCCCATGATATTATTTCGCAATAAACGTTTAGCTCTCTTACTCTTCTTGCGATTAACTGAGTAACTTGACTACCGAAATCTATTATAAGTAACATATTTCTTTTAGATGCTAATTTTTTCGACTAAAAACATATAATCATATATATTATACAACTTGATCATATGGAACATATTAAAAAAATTTAATGATTTATTATTATTTGGAAAATAAACAAGAAAATTATTAAATTTAACCAAGAAAGAAAGGTGGAAAGTGAGTAGAAGAAGCTCAGGTGGAAGGTCGGCAAGAAGAGAAGAGAGAACCTCTCAACAATTAGAGTTTTCAAAATTTATTGAAAGAAAGATACCAAATTTTGAATTGCTTAACGATGAAGCTCTAGAGATTATTGAGGAGGGTGCAGAACGGATTCTATCAGAAATTGGTGTAAAATTCCCAGACAATGAATTTGCGCAAAAACTTTGGAGAGACGCAGGTGCTGATGTAAAGGGAGATCTTGTGCGCATACCAAAAGGGTTAGCAAGAAAGTTATGCTCTACCGCTCCTAGTGAGTTTACGCAGCATGCCCGGTCTCCTGATAAAAATGTTACAATAGGTGGAAAAAACTTGGTTTGCGCTCCTGTTTATGGGCCTCCATTTGTTCGAGATTTGGAAAAGGGTAGGCGGTACGCTGAAATGTCAGATTTCGAGAAATTCGTAAAGTTAGGTTATATGTCTAAATGGTTACATCATTCTGGAGGAACCCTTTGTGAACCGACGGATGTGCCTGTAAACAAAAGGCATCTAGATATGATCTATGCTCATATTACCCTTTCTGATAAACCTTTTATGGGATCAGTAACCGCTCCTGAAAGGGCTAAGGATTCTGTCAAAATGTGCGAGATTGTTTTTGGTAAAAATTTTGTCGAAAAAAATTCAGTTTTGACGTCTTTAATAAACATTAACTCTCCGTTAGTGCTTGATGAAACTATGATGGGCGCGTTAGAAGTTTACGCAAAGTCCAACCAAGCTTGTATAGTATCACCATTTATAGTTGGAGGTGCAATGGCACCTGTGACGGTTGCAGGGACTTTAACTCAAATTTTGGCAGAGGTATTGGCAGCAGTTGCGTACACTCAGCTAATAAAAATTGGAGCTCCAGTGATTTTTGGAACTTTTGTTGCCTCGATCGACATGAATTCAGGAGCCCCAACATTTGGCACGCCTGAGTCCTCTAAAGTATTGTTTGGTGCAGGTCAATTAGCTCGAAGACTAAATCTTCCCTTTAGATCAGGAGGAGGTCTTTGTGGCTCAAAAATAACAGATGCGCAAGCTGCATACGAGTCTTCAAATAGTATGCAGGCAGGTCTTTTAGGTGGAGTAAACTTTATGCTTCATGCTTGTGGTTGGCTAGAGGGGGGTCTAGTTGCAAGTCTAGAAAAGTTTATTATGGATGCGGACCAACTCGGGATACTTCACTCAATAGCTTCTGGTATAGATCTGTCAGCAGAATCTCTAGCATTTGAAGCTATAAAGGAAGTTGGCCCTGGGGGACATTTTTTGGGGTGTAGTCATACGCAATCAAATTTTAAGAATGCATTCTGGCGTTCTGAAATACTTAATTACAAACCTTTTGAAACCTGGTTAGAAGAAGGAGAGATTGATCTGACCGAGAATGCTAATAAGAGGGTTAATCAGCTTTTGAAGTCTTATGTGAAACCGGAGCTTGATATAAGCAAAAAAGAGGAGTTGGACGCATTTGTTAAGCAAAAAAAAGACTCTATGCCTGATGCCTTTGTTTGATCAGGCCTTAGAAATCTCTATGAATTCTTTTTTTTTGAGAGATGCTCCTCCTACAAGTAGACCGCCTACATCACTTATGGACATTATTTCGGCGCAATTTTTTTCGTTCGCTGATCCACCATAAAGTATAGGCACTTGACTAGCTTTTGAGCCAAAATTCTCAATTAGAAAGTCTCTTATAAATCTGTGAATTTCCGCAATATCTTCGATTTTTGGGGTAAGACCTGTTCCTATTGCCCATACAGGTTCATAGGCAATAATTAAATCATCAAAATCTATATCCTTCGGAATACATTGTCCAAGTTGACTCTCTATAATTTCCTTTGCTTTACCTTGGTTCTTTTCCTCTAAGTCTTCACCCACGCATAATATTGGCACTAATTTAAATTTTGTGGCACACAACAGCTTATTAAATATTAACTTGTTACTTTCTTTGAATATAGATCTTCTTTCAGAGTGACCTAAAATAACATACCTAGCCCCGGATTCGTATAACATCGCTGCAGAGATTTCACCGGTGTAGGGGCCTGAGGCATTTTCGTTACAGTTTTGTCCTCCAATAAAAACTTCTCGAGGTAAGATCTCTTTACTCTTACAGATAAGAGTGGTAGGCGGGCAAATGATGATTTTATTTTTTGAAGAAGGGAGTGAAGATAAAGAATGTAATAATTCTAAAGATCCATTCATTTTCCAATTAGCTGCTATAACTTTCTGGGATTTTTCTGACATAACAACTTTAGAAAAAAATTAACTGTTTCCAAATTTTATGGACTCACCGCAGCCGCAAGCCTCGGTAACATTGGGATTTGAGAATTTAAAACCTGATTCAATTAACCCTTCTTCATAATCTATTGTGGTCCCAAATAAAAACATCTGTGCTGTTGGGGCAACAATTATTTGAGCCCCATTTGATTCAATAACTTCATCATTCTCCTTTATCTCTTCTACAAGATCCATAGTATATTCCATACCTGCGCAGCCACCTTTTTTCAGGCCAATTCTTAGGGCTTTACAGGAGCTATTATCATCAATTATTTTCTTTATATGCTTAGCAGCTGAGTCGCTTATTGACAAAAAATTACTCATTTCTATACCTACATAAATCCAAGTTCTAATCTAGCTTCATCTGACATCATTTCCATTCCCCACTGAGGCTCCCAAACAATTTCCACATCAACGTTATTGACTTCTTGCGTAGGTTTAATAGCGTCTGAAACCCATCCAGGCATTTCATCAGCTACAGGACAGCCCGGTGCTGTTAAAGACATCTGTATTTTCACGTCATTTTTATCGTTTATTTCAATGGTATAAATGAGTCCTAAATCATAAATATTTACGGAAATCTCAGGGTCAAATACTGTCTTACAAGCTGATACAACTTTTTCATATAGAGGATGGTCAGTAGTAGACGGTTTTATTATTTGCCCCTCTTCCATGTAATCAGCTCTTGAGTTTTCTTTATTCTTGTTCATTGTATATGGACCCTTACTATAAATATATTTATTTGCATAGATAAATTCAAGAGGAATTAAAATATGTCTCAAAACGGGTTTTCCATAAAACATATTGAAGGGAAATCCCGGGTAGGTACCTTAAAAACTAGTAGAGGCATAATCAACACACCAGCATTCATGCCTGTAGGCACAGCAGGAACGGTTAAAGCAATGCTTCCAGAAAATCTTAGAACAATAGGAGCAGATGTTTTGCTCTGTAATACATATCACCTAATGTTGAGACCGGGAGAGGAAATAGTTAATAAATTAGGGGGATTAAATAAGTTTATGAATTGGAAAGGACCAATATTGACCGATAGTGGAGGGTTTCAAGTTATGAGCCTTGCTAATCTTAGAACAATTTCAGAAGAAGGAGTTATTTTTAAGTCTCATGTTGATGGGAAAAAGTTTTCTCTTTCTCCAGAAACTTCAATTTCGATTCAAAAGAAATTGCAAAGTACTATAATTATGAGCTTCGACGAGTGTACGCCTTATCCAATTGATAAAAGTGAAGCTGAAAAGAGTATGAAACTTTCTTTGAGGTGGGGGAAAAGATCAAAAAACTCCTTTGGTAGAAATTCGGATAGTTTACTTTTTGGTATTCAGCAAGGCAGCATGTTTAAAGATTTGAGAAAATCTAGTGCCATAGGTTTAACTGATATTGGTTTTGACGGGTATGCATTAGGAGGGTTAGCGGTTGGGGAAACTCAGGAGAAAATGTTTGAAGTTATTGATTTTTCTATAGATTTATTTCCTTATAACCGACCCAGATACTTAATGGGTGTTGGTAAGCCGAGTGATATAGTTGGAGCAGTATTACGAGGAGTCGATATGTTTGATTGTGTAATTCCAACAAGATCAGGTAGAAACGGTCAAGCATTTGTAGAAGAAGGAACAATCAATTTAAAGAATGCCAAATATAAAAATGACGATCTAGCTCTTGACCCAACTTGCAATTGTTACTGCTGTAACAATTATTCAAAGGGGTATTTAAGTCACTTAGTTCGTTCAAATGAGATCTTAGGATCCATTCTGGTTACTTGGCACAATCTTTCCTTTTACCTTAATTTAATGAAAGATATTAGATCAAAAATAGCAGAGGGAACTTTTACAGATTTTGCAAAAAAATTTTAAAATAGTGTCAAATAGTGAAATTTGAGATGCAAAAAATTTTAACTTCGTGACCAAGCCTTGAATTTTCACCAAGAGTGCTCATATTATATTGTGTAGAAAACTTCGGAGTACAACCATATGAATGATAAAAAAAACCCAATTCCCGTATTGCCCTTAAGAGATATTGTTGTATTTCCAAATATGATCGTTAGATTGTTTGTTGGGAGAGAGAAGTCTGTTTTAGCTCTAGAAGAAGTTATGAAAACTGAGCAACAAATTTTACTCGTATCTCAGAAAGACGCTGGTGATGATAATCCTGTTGAGGAAAGTATCTATAAAGTTGGTGTTGTAGCTAATGTATTACAAGTTCTCAAGCTTCCGGATGGCGCTGTAAAAATCTTAATTGAAGGCAAGCAGAGAGTAGAAATAACTGAATTCCTTAACAAAAAAAAGTTTTTTGAGGCTTATTATCAAGACCTTCCTGAAAACGAAAATTCGGGAGAAGAGCTAGAAGCATTAAGGAGAACCGTAACGCAGGACTTTGACCGTTATTCAAAGCTTAACAAGAATATTTCTGAAGAATCCTTAGCTGCTATTAAAAAAGCAGAGGATCCAATAAAGCTATCCGATACTGTAGCCGGGCACCTAACTCTAACTGTTGAGAAAAAGCAAGAACTGTTGGAAACGACAGATGTTGCAAAAAGACTAGAAAAGATTTTGGAATTTATACAGTCGGAACTTAGTGTTTTGAGAGTAGAGAAAAAGATAAAGACCCGAGTAAAAAATCAGATGGAAAAAACGCAAAGGGAGTATTATCTGAACGAGCAGATGAAGGCGATCCAAAAAGAACTAGGAGACAACTCAGAGGGTCCAGATGAAATTGCTGAAATCAAGGCAAAAATAGAGAAAATAAAGCTTAGTAAAGAGGCTAGAGAAAAAGCTGTCGCTGAGTTAAAGAAACTAAAATCAATGTCTCCAATGTCAGCTGAGTCAGCAGTCGTTAGAAATTATCTTGATTGGCTTCTTTCAATTCCCTGGAAGAAAAAATCAAGAATCAAGTCAGACTTAAACATCGCTCAAGGTATATTGGACAGTGATCACTTTGGTTTAAAAAAAGTTAAAGAGCGGATCGTAGAATACCTAGCGGTTCAGCATAGAAGTAAAAAATTGAAGGGACCTATATTGTGTCTCGTTGGCCCTCCAGGAGTAGGAAAAACGTCGTTAGGTAAGTCCATAGCAAGAGCTACGGGAAGAGAGTTTATAAGAGTTTCGCTTGGAGGTGTACGTGACGAGAGTGAGATAAGAGGCCATAGGAGAACATACATCGGTTCGATGCCAGGTAAAATTATTCAAAGTATGAAAAAAGCAAAGACCTCTAACCCTCTTATACTCCTCGATGAGATAGACAAGATGGGCTTTGACTATAGAGGTGACCCTGCCAGTGCGATGCTTGAGGTTTTGGATCCTGAGCAAAATAATACCTTCACTGATCATTATTTAGAAGTCGAGTATGATTTGTCTGACGTAATGTTTATTACGACTGCTAATACGTTCAATATGCCTCGGCCCTTACTTGATAGAATGGAGATTATACAACTTGCAGGTTACACAGAGGATGAAAAGGCTGAAATTGCGAAAAGACATCTGATAAAAAAACAAATTGATAATCATGGTTTAACTGAAAAGGAATTTGGTCTTCAGGATAGCGGTTTACTTGAAATTATCAGGCGATACACCCGTGAAGCTGGAGTAAGAAACCTTGAAAGAGAAATCGCAAAACTTTGTAGAAAGGTGCTTACCCTTATAATTAAAAAGGAAAAAACTTCAGTTAAAGTTGATAAAAAAAATATCAACGAATTGTTAGGCGTAAAAAAATATAAATTTGGTCTTGCCGAGGAACAAAATCAAATTGGAGTAGCAACAGGATTAGCATGGACAGAAGTTGGTGGTGACCTGTTGTCAATCGAGGCAATAAAGCTTCCAGGAAAAGGCAGAATGAAAGCAACTGGAAAGCTAGGAGATGTTATGAAGGAGAGTATAGATGCAGCATCGAGCTTTGTGAGATCCAAATCACCAGATTTTGGTATAAAGCCAACTGTCTTTGAGAGGTCGGACATACATGTTCATGTTCCTGAAGGTGCGACACCCAAAGACGGGCCCTCTGCTGGGATAGCCATGGTAACATCTATTGTGTCTATGCTAACAAGTGTTCCTATAAAAAGAGATGTTGCGATGACTGGGGAAGTCACTTTGCGTGGAAATGTTTTGGCTATTGGTGGCTTGAAAGAGAAACTGTTGGCTGCTTTAAGGGGTGGTATTAAGACTGTAATAATACCTAAAGAGAATGTAAAAGATCTCGTAGATATTCCAGAGAATGTAAAGAATTCGTTAGAAATCATCCCTGTTTCTCATGTTTCAGAAGTCCTTAAAGTGGCGCTAATTAAAAAACTGGTAAGTATTGATTGGGATTTTAATGATCATGAAAATAATGATAAAATAAAGGTGCATCCTGCCGAAGGGGCAGAATTACCTAACTAGAACTAAAAAAATCTTCTTATGATATTTATTTCTTGATGTTATAGTTTAAATTCGATAATGAGAGCAAGGAGGGTGATTAGCTCAGCTGGTAGAGCGCTTCGTTTACACCGAAGATGTCGGGAGTTCGAGTCTCTCATCACCCACCATTTTGAACGTTATGTTCAATTTGTGCGCGGTTGTAGCTCAGCTGGTTAGAGTGCCGGCCTGTCACGCCGGAGGTCGCGGGTTCGAACCCCGTCAACCGCGCCAACCTAATTTACTTAATCTATATTAAAATACTTTTTCTTTATAAGAATAAAATTTAGTCACAGATGTTTTGTAATTTATGCTATCCATGAAGATAAAATAGAATCGGAATTTATTTATAATAATCTTGGTCAATTTAATGCTCAAAAAAAAATTAACTATTCCTGAGTTAAAGGAAAAGAAAATTAACAAGGAAAGATTAGTAATGGTAGCAGTGGGTGAGTACCTTTCTGCAAAGTGGGCAGAGACAGCTGGAGTAGATATAATAGGCGTTGGTGACAGCCTTGGAATGACTTTATACGGTCATGAAAACACTATTAAAATGACAGTTGGACAAATGATAAATCATTGTCAAGCAGTTAAAAATGGAGCACCTAACACATTTTGTATTTTAGCTATGCCATATGGATCATATGCAACTAAAAAAATAGCAGTAAAAAACGCCGTAAGGATGATGAAGGAGAGTGGGGCAGACGCCGTAAAGATGCAAGGTGGAAAGGAAATGTTTGAAATAATCAAAGCTGTAGCTGATTCTGGTGTGCCCGTGATGAGCCATGTTGGATTAACGCCTCATTTTGTTCATGGTTTTGGAGGGTTTAAAATGCAGGGAAAAACGGCTGAAGAAGCGATCCGTATAATAGAAAATGCAAAAGCAATCGAGAGGGCAGGAGCTATCGGGATAGAGATTGAAGCAGTTCCCGATGAGGTCGCTAAAGCTATTGATGATGCAATTTCTATTTTCACTTTTTCCATAGGTTCAGGTTCTTCAGGAAATTGCCAGCTCCTAAATGGTTATGATCTCTTAGGAGGCTTTGACAGTTTTAAACCAAAGTTTGCAAAACGGTATGCAAACATTAGCGAAATCGCTGTTTCTTCATTTAAGAATTACGCTGATGACGTAAGAAAAAGAAAATTTCCTGATAATGATCACAGTTATCAAATGTCTTCAGAGGAAGTTACAAAACTAAGATCATATTTAAAGTAAATTTCCGTGAATTTTTACTAAACAAAAGTCAAGAAGTTTACTTTTACTTTGAGAGACTCAAAAAATTTTGTTAATCCTAGGTAACTAATTGCTATTGTTTTATCATTTACTAATGGATGACAAAATATCTTTACTTCATTTTTTACTCTTTCATCAACAAAGAGGCTGACGTCTCCTTCTACATTATTTATAAGGCTTAAAGGCGTTACAGAACCTGGACGTACTCCGAGCTTTTCAAAAAGTCTGTCAGGAGAACCAAAAGACACACGAGATGAACCTATTTTTTTTTGCAGGTCTTTTAAGTCAACTTCTAGATCTTCTTGAACAACAATTAAAAAATTTTGTTTTTTCTTATCTCTTAGAAAAAGATTTTTTATATGAAACCCTTTCATATTTTTTCGATTTCTTTTTGACTGAGAAACGGTCAAAAAAGGTTCGTGTTCGAACAATTCGTATTTGATATCTAATTTATTGAGATACTGATATAAAGCTTCAGGTTGCATAGTAAGCTTTTATTTTGAACGTAAAAAAAAATTAATTAACATAATTAGTAATCAGTTTAACATTGTTTTCTAACATTGCTTTTTTTGCTTGAGTTTTTGAGGAGTTTAAATTGATTGCTTTGGTAAGAGGTTCAATAACAAAAACTTCATATCCTAACTCAATTCCATCCATTGCGGTATAAAAAACGCAAAAATCAAAAGCGAGTCCACAAATGTATAAATTCTGAATATTTTTAGATTTAAAATATCCATCTAATCCAGTTGATGTTTCTCTGTCATTTTCAAAGAAAGCAGAGTAGCTATCAATATTTTTGTTAAGGCCCTTTCTTAATATAAGGCTTGATCTAGTAGTATCTAATTTGTCATGAATAGCTGCCCCAATAGTATTTTGAATACAGTGTTTAGGCCATAATATTTGATTGCCATAGGGAAATTCTATCATTGAGTATTCTTTTAATTTGTGATTAGAAGCAAAGCATTTGTGGTCTTTAGGGTGCCAATCCTGAGTAATTACAATATTATCAAAATCTGATTGAAAATTATTTATTGGCTCAACAATCTGATCCCCGTTCGTAACTTCCAGTGCTCCACCTGGGCAGAAATCATTTTGAACGTCAATAATTAATAAAGATGCGTTATTTATTTTATTTTTCATCAAAAATTAAATGCAATTCGAAGATAAATATCTCAAAGATTTAGTGAAACCAATTAAACTAAATTCATCAATCAAAGTAGAGTTGTCTGCAGCAATAAATACAGCTGTAATTTTTGTTCCAGATATCAACAGGTTAACGTCATTGTTTGAAATAGAGAATATCCCAGCATTTTTAAAATTAATTGAAGTTTCAGATCCTAGTACTCTAAGAGGTATTTCTTTTTTATTGTCGATACGGAGAATCCCATTCCCATTTTTTTGCAAAGGAAAGTCAGAAAAATATGACATTGAATATAAGTTTTTTGATCTATCATACAAAAAATATAGAAAAACATTATCTCGGTTTCTTCCTATGATCTCATTTGCATTAACTAAGGATTTTGTTGTTTTTGCATTCGAACCTAGAAAACAAGACCCATTGTTTGAAGCAAAAACAGACCAGTCTCGGTAGGATTTTTTTGGCAGAAATTCCTCTCCTACTAAAATAGAAGAAAAAAATAAAAAAGGTAATAACGTAAATATTAATTTAAAAGTTTTTTTCATTTGATCGCTTATATCTTATCCTGATAACTTAATTTATATTGCATTATAGAAATAAAAAGAATAAATGGAAATACTATATATTACTGGTGCAGGGGTAAGCGCAGAGAGCGGTATCCCTACATTCCGCGGTAAGGATGGGTTCTGGACTGTCGGAAGTAAAAATTATACACCTCAAGAAATGGCTACTAGAGCAATGTATAAAAATGAGCCAGCACAATTTTTGTTATGGTATTTTAAAAGATTCGCCAAATATAGAAATGCAAAACCTAACTCAGTTCATAAATGGCTTTCTACAAAGAATTTAATTACCCAAAATATTGATGGTTTGGATGGCAAAGCAGGTAATAAAACATATATACCGATACACGGAAGATTAGACAAGGTCACTAAATTTGTTGAAGAGGGAGTGATAACACCAGAAATAGACGCACCATGGGGTGAGATTGAAGGTTTGGGTTTTGATCACGAAGAGCATACTAAAGATGAAGATTCTTTAGTAGAAGCACTCTTAAGTTTTTTTAAAATTAAAAAACAAAGTGATGGTAAATACTTTCCGCAAAGAAATATTTCTTTGAAGCCCTTTGTACTCCTCTTTGATGAGTTCTATACTGATCTTTATCGTATTAATGAGGCTCAGAGAAGAATGCTTCTCGCAGAGAAAATGGTATTTATGGGCACATCTTTTAGTGTTAACGTTACTTCAATGGCCTTAGAAGTTGCAATTTCAAAGGGCATTTCAATAGAAATTGTCGACCCTAAACCGATTGAAATTAGTTATAAAAATGCTAGTTACTTTAAAATGTCAGCTGTTGAATATATTGAAAAAAATTAAACGATATTTTTTATATTTTATTCTAAGTAAAAGAATTATCATTGTAGCTAATGTGTATGTCAAAAGTTCAATAGTCCATGTTTTAGATAGCAAGATGAAGTGAATTATTGAGAGCGATAAAGCAATAAATACTAACTTATGAAGTCTCTTCCATGTTTTGGGTGACAATCGTTTGACTGCTTTGTCTGAAGAAGTGACTGCTAGGGGTACCAAGAGCATAAAAGAAATAAATCCTGCTATGATGTAATATCTTTTTTTTAAGTCGGAGACTAATAAATCCAAAGATAAACCTATATCGAATATCAAATAGATTAATATATGAGAAAAAACATAATAAAATGTAACTAAACCAAAGCAACGTCTATACTTTATTAAATTAACTTTAAATATTTTTAAGAGTGGTGTGATGCTCAAAGTTAAAATCAGAAAGATAAGCGCCAACTCTCCATATTTATGCTCTAAGAATTTTACTGGGTCTGGTCCAAGCCTATTCTTGAGGCCTAAATAGAAATAAACTGGTATTGGGGTAAGTAGAATGATATATAGGCCCAAGATTCTATAATTTTTTATCGATCTAGAAAAAATCATGTTTAACTATCAATAATGTTTTTTTAAATCCATACCTTTATATAAGTGTCCGACTTCTTTCTCATATCCATTAAACATTTCTGTTTTTCTACGTTGACCAAATAAACCCTCTCCTATAACTCTTTCAGTTGCCTGAGACCATCTTGGATGATCTACATTTGGGTTTACATTAGAGAAAAAACCGTATTCTCTTGGATTCGCTGCGCTCCATGTAGTTTTTGGTTGTTCTGAGGTGAAAGAAATTTTCACAATTGACTTAATTGATTTGAAGCCATATTTCCATGGAACCACTAGTCTTAAAGGGGCTCCGTTTTGATTTGGCAACTCTTTTCCATAAAGACCTGTTGCTAGAAAAGTTAAAGGGTTCATAGCTTCCTCTATTGTCAAACCTTCTACGTAGGGCCAGTCAAGTATCTTATATCTCTGACCACGCATTTCGTCAGGTCTATACAAGGTTTCGAAGGCAACATATCGAGCTTCATTTTTTGGGTCCATTTGATCTATCAGTTTTTTTAATGGAAAGCCAATCCATGGTATAACCATAGACCAGCCTTCTACACATCTAAGACGATAAATTCTTTCTTCCAATTGCTTGTTATTAAGAATTTTTTCTAAGTCGAATATGCCTTTTTTATTCGTCAATCCATCAACCTCAAGTTGCCAGGGTATAGTTGTAAGCTTCTTTGAGTACTTCGCGGGATCTGTTTTTGAAGTCCCAAATTCGTAAAAGTTATTGTAATTAGTAATTTCCTGGAGAGAGTTTGGACTCAGCTGAGAAATAGAGGCTTCTGCTTCATTTTGAGTCAATCCGGATGCAATCATAGATGAAAAGACTGCAGAGCCAGCAATGAAATTGCGTCTGTTAATATAATAATTCTCTGGTGTGATATCACTATACTTAAGTTTTTTCAACCGTATGTTCCTGAGTTATTGACTTATGCCTTACTAATGTTAGTTCTATATTTACATAAGGCAATATTTAAACAGAATAATGATGTTAGGATTTTACAAGTTCTTAATATGGTTTTTCACAATAGTTAGCTTGATAGCGCTGATTTACGGCGTTTTAGAGGCTAATATAACATACATGGTTATATTCATTGCTTCTTTGATAATATCGGTCATTTTTCATAGGCTTGATGAAATTTCTTCAGTAGAGAATAATAACAAAAGTGAAATTAAGGACTTTAGCGTTGAAAGAATTGACCAGCAGAATGAAGAAATTTTAGCGGCAACAGAATGTCTCAGACAAGAACAAACAAAACTTTTGGCTGACCTTAAATCAAGAGTTTATGCGAACCAAGATTTTTCAAACTTGAAACAAATAAAATCTGAAATTATCAAAGACTTTATAAATACCTTAACCATTAAATATGAGCTAACAACAAAACAAGAGTTGAAAGACTTGCTTTCAGCTCTTTTTAATGACTTGGAAAGTAAAAATATAGACTTTCTTTTTGACCCAAAATTTTTTCCCAAAGAGTCAAAGAGTTATATTGATTGGATAAAAAGGTCTCTTGTTCTTTTGGGTTGGCATATTCTTAAAGTTGACTATCCGTTGGAAAATTTCTTTTCGGGTGTTGTTGAGAGGAGTGGGTTAATTGTAGGTCTAACTATTTCAACAGAGCTTAGTTTAGATAAAGAAAGCTTGAAGCAACACGAGCATTATATCGACACAGGTTCGATTGACTTTTCTGTTTTTGTAACTCCCCTGCTAAAGAAAGATATAGTAGAATTTCTCACTTCAAAGAACAAAATTGTCATTTTAGAACATAAAGATTTAATCAATTTGCCCTCAAAACTTAAAGGACTTTTATAAAATTTAATAATTGGTCCGATACTTGCATTTTATTAAATTTTTATGAGGGAAAACAATGTTAGACGAAGAAGTCAATGAAACGGCCATTAAAGCAAAAGCTATTGCTGAAATAGTAGAAATAGCTATCCAAAATTTGGCAGCAGTAGATTTAACACGTGAAGAGGCTTTAGCGGGCATATTGAGTCAGATTGCTATTCAAGTAGAAAGTCAGGACCTTAAATTCGCCTTGGACTTAAACAAGAAATATAGAAAAGCCTTCAAAGAAACGAAAAAAATAGAAAATTAGAAAACTTTCAGTTGCTTTTTTGTTAATAAGATTTATTTGAAATCATATTAATGGAAGCTGAACTTGGACATTTTTTTTGTATTTCTGCGCTTTGTCTCTCTCTTCTTCTTTTTTTGAGACATAGCATCCCAGGCTTTACAGGTACTTATTTTGAAGACGTAACGAAATTTATGCCTTCACTTATTTTTATCTTTATAGGTATTTCATTTTTCTCTCTCTCGTTGACTTTCGTAAATTCCGATTTCAGTGTCAAGTTGGTGGCAAACAATTCTCACACTCTAAAACCACTAATTTATAAAGTTTCTGGTGCTTGGGGTAATCACGAGGGCTCAATGTTGTTATGGGTATGGATCTTGGCTCTTTATTTATTGTTGTTTCAAGTTTTTTCAAAAAAATTACCGAGTGAATTAGTAAACAAAACTATTTTTATTCAACTTTCTGTAATTTCTCTCTTTTTACTATATTTAGTACTCGTATCTAATCCTTTTGAGCGCTTGGACAATCCACCTGCTGAAGGGGAGGGGCTCAATCCAATTCTACAAGATATTTTGTTGGCATTCCACCCGCCAACTCTCTATCTGGGTTATCTTGGATTATCAATCCCCTTTTCTATAGCTTTGGGCTTTTTACTTTCAAATGATAAAAATGTTGATTTAGCGAAAGTAATCAGATCTTGGGCGCTACTTTCGTTTTTCTTCCTCTCAGTAGGAATTTTGTTAGGAAGTATATGGGCTTATTATGAGTTGGGTTGGGGGGGATGGTGGTTTTGGGATCCTGTAGAAAACGCTTCGCTTTTGCCATGGCTTCTAACTTTGGCACTTATTCATTCTCTTTTGGTTTTGGAACGTAGAGGTCATTTGATTAGTTGGGTTTTATTGCTATCGATTATGGCTTTCTCTTTTTCTCTAATTGGAACTTTTATCGTAAGGTCAGGACTTCTTACTTCAGTACATGCATTCGCTAATGACCCATCAAGAGGACTGTTTATTTTGCTACTAATATTCTTAGCTATCGGCTTGGGTTTATCCATTTTTATGGTGAGAAAACCAATAGTTTTAAACCAAACAAAATTTAATTTGTTTAGCAAGGAATTTTGGATTTTATTAAATAATGTTATTCTTCTAGTTATAACATCAATTGTTTTTTTAGGAACGATATGGCCTTTCTTGGTTGAAGCTTTTTCTGGAGACCAAGTTTCAGTTGGTAAGCCTTTTTATGATTTGTCTTTAACCCCTTTTGTCATCATATTTGCTTTTCTTTTGCCTATAGCCTCTAGCCTTAAATGGAATGGGAAAAAGGTAAGTAACCTACCATATTTTATTTCTCTTTTTGTCATTTGTTTAATCTGCACGCTAACTTTTTTACTCTGGGGATCAATCTCTTTACTAACCTTTTTAGGAATTTTTCTATCGTTATGGGTAGTATTAAGTAGTGTGTGGGAAATCTGTAAGCTACTAAGTAAACGTACTCGTGAGGGCTTTGATTTTTTTAAAACTGTCAAAATGAATAGAATTTTAGTTGGTAAGTCGTTAGCTCACGCAGGTTTTGGTGCGCTTATGTTTGGAGCTACAGCTGTTTCAACTTGGGAAACAGAGGATGTCAGATATATGAAAATTGGAGAAGAATTTAAAATCAGCGGATATACAATTTTGTTTAAAGAAATAGAATTTCAATCACAAAGTAATTTCAAAAAAGTGGTTGGTGAATTTAATATAACAAAAGGAAACAGGCTTGTAGGAAATCTATACCCAGAAAAACGTTTTTATATATCAAGACAAGAGGTGACCACGGAAGCTTCTATAAAACCAAACTTTTTTGATGACGTCTATATAGTTTTAGGAAATAAACTTAACAGTGATGAGTGGGTTGTAAGAGTTTACGTAAAACCCTTTATCTCTTTTATTTGGCTAGGGGTAATATTAATTTCGTTGGGTTCTATAATGAACTTGACAAGTAATAGAGGAAAGCTAAAACACGCTAATTAGATTACTGTGATGGACACACAAATTGAAAATATTTTTCTTATTATTATTTGTAATATTTACTAATTTTGAAGCTTTTGCGGTTGAGCCAAATGAGAAATTAGATAATGAAGGTTTAGAAAGAAGAGCTAGATTAATTTCTTCAGAGTTGAGGTGCCTAGTTTGTCAAAATGAAAATATCGATAGTTCAAGCTCTGAATTTGCAACTGACCTACGAATTTTTGTAAGAAAAAAATTACAAGAAGGTTTAACGGATTCAGAAATCAAATCGTATTTGGTGTCTAAATATGGTGACTTTATAATCCTCAGGCCACCTTTTAAAGAATACAATATTATATTATATCTTATAGGCCCGTTGTTGTTTATTATCGGTGTTTTAACGTTGTTTTTACTTTTTGTTTCAAAAAAAAGGGGAAACTAATACATGAAAGATAAAACTTCTAAAGTTAACAAAGGCAATTTATCCTTCGATAAAAAAGGTTTAATTTTCGAAGCGTACAATATAAAAGGCATTGATACAAAATCATGTAAGACAATATTTTTCGACTGGGCAATAGATCTTGAAATGGAAGCAGATCAAAAGCATGCAATAGCCCAGCTTTTGGGCGAATATGGCTCTAAATATCCATCTCATCCCATGACAATCTTGCTTTTATCAGGCTTAAAGACACTTGAAGAAAAAGGGAGGAGGAAAAGAAGAAAAAAGCCTTCTTCGATTACCTTGTGAAAATCAGTTTGTTCTCAGAGCTCAGTTTTTCTTGGAATGAGTAACCATCGTTTGAAAACTCTTTTAGATACTGTGGGTTTTCAATTCGATTTTTTATTATGAAATTTGCCATCATGCCTCTTGCCCGCTTTGACAAAATCCCAATTGTTTTTAGATGGCCGTTCTTATGTGTTTTGAAAATAGGAGTGATAACTTTTGATTTTAGCTTGCTCTGGTCTATCACTTTGAAATACTCTTCTGAAGCTAAATTGATGAGGTTCTTTTTATTAATCTCTAGCTCTTTTTTTAATCTTTTGGTTACGGATTCGTTCCAAAAATCATATAAGTCAGGTTTACCATTAATCCCTATTTTTGTTCCCATCTCCAGCCTATAGGGCTGTATTCCATCTAGTGGCCTCAATATGCCATATAAACCTGAAAGTATTCTTAAGTTTTTTTGGGCAAAGGTAATGTCGTCTTTTGTGAACTTGTTAGCATTAAGCCCAACATAAGTGTCTCCTTTGAATGTGAAAATTGCTTGTACTACCTTGTTTTCTCCATGTTCAATATCAAAATCTTGATATCTTTCATGATTAAGTTTTGCGAGTTTATCGCTTATACCCATAAGTGATTGAAGTTCACTTATAGACATTGATTTAGTGACATTTAGTATTTCTTTTGTTTCTCTTTGGAATAAAAATTCAGTTGTTTTGAGTCCAAAACTGTTGTTCTCTGGGATAATTTTTTTTGCTGGGGATATAACGATTATCATCTTTCTAGCTCCACGTAATTTTCATTTGTAATCCATCCACCCCCAAGTATTCTTCGACTGTCACTGCTATAAAATACACAAGCCTGTCCTGGAGAAATGCTATCTTCTTCCGAAGAAATCACAACTTTTGCCTTTTTTTCCGAAATTGGAAATACTTTTGCTAGAGAAGAGGGTCTTTGATATCTTGTTTTAACTTTTAGCTCGTGAAATACTTTTGAGTTATGGTAGAAACAATTTTCACCTAGCCAGTTTATATCCTTTAAAAATAACTCTTTTTGTTTCAAAGATTCTCTTGGTCCTACAGTAATAGTGTTTTCATTAGCGTTTATTCTTGTTACAAATAGAGGGTATTCCGAATTTACACCAATTCCCTTTCTTTGACCAACAGTGTAATTAATAATTCCCTGATGCTTTCCAATAACAATGTTTTTATCATTTAGAATTGAGCCCGGCTTAGCTGTGTTGGGTCTTAGTTTTTTAATGGTTTCTGCGTAAGATCCATTAGGTATAAAGCAAATATCTTGACTATCTTTTTTATTAGCAACATTGAGACCGTATTTACTGGCAAGTTTGCGGGTTTCATTTTTACTTTTTATGTCCCCCAGGGGGAATCTTAAAAAATCTAGCTGCTCTTCTGTGATAGTGAATAAGAAATAGCTTTGATCTTTATTGATATCTTCTGCAATATGCAGTTGTGAATGCCCATTTTTTTCTATTCTCTTTACATAATGTCCAGTAGCCAAACAGTCAGCGGATAACTCCTTGGCTTTCACAATTAAATCCTGAAATTTTATTTTTTCATTACATCTTATACAAGGTATCGGGGTAGTACCTCCTTCATAACTATTTATGAAATCATCGATAACCTTCTGTTTGAATTCTTTCTCAAAATTTATCACATAATGAGGAATGTTGAGCTTGTCTGCCACTTTTCTTGCATCCATTATATCTGTTCCAGCACAGCAAGTCTTACCTTTATGGTTGAAGGCCTTGTTGTCATACAGTTGCATTGTCAGACCAATTACTTCATATCCCTGGGCTTTCAATAGAGCAGCTACAACAGAACTATCTACTCCGCCAGACATTGCAACGATTACTCTAGTAGATTTTTTTTCCTTATTTATTCCCAAGCTGTTCATAATAGAATCTCTAACTTAGATGTTCAGTTCAATCAATTAAATTTTCAAATTTTTAATTCATTAAAATAAATATCTTTGATTATGCATAATTTAGTAATTACTTTTCAATTAAAATCCTTTAAATTTTGGTAACTGTTCTAGAGGATTTATAATTGCCTAAAAATAAAACACTTGAAAGGTTCAAAAAACTTAAAAAGGAAATTAGTAGAGCAAGAGAAAATTATTTTAACAAGAATAAATCGGACATAACGGACCAGGAATATGACAGATTAATAGATGAGTATCGTAACTTACTTGTCGCCGACCCTTCTTTGAGTTCTACAGATGAATTGACTAATCAAGTAGGAGCTTTCCCACAATCCAAGTTTAAAAAAGTGAAACATAGAAGCCCTATGTACTCGCTCAGCAACGGTTTTTCTAATGATGATATTTTGGTATTTTTGAAACAGGTGAAATCGTTTCTAGATTTACCCGAAAACGAGAAAATAGCATTAGTATTTGAACCAAAAATTGATGGCCTTTCTTTGGCTCTTACATATCAGAACGGCATGTTAGTACAAGCTTTAACTAGAGGTGATGGTATTGTGGGAGAAGATGTCCTTAATAACGCTAGATTAATTCCTGATATTCCTGAAAAAATATTATATGATTTTGACATTCTTGAAGTTAAAGGTGAAGTTTATCTTACTAATTCTAAATTCAGGGATCTGAATGCAGAACAAGAAAAAAATGGAGCCAAAATATTTTCAAACCCTAGAAATGTTGCCTCTGGAACTATCAGACAATTTAAGACTAACGTGCAACGAAATGAAAAACTTAGTTTTTTTGCTTATTCTGTTGGTCAAAGCACAAATGAGATGCCATCTACTCAATTTGAATTATTGACTGAATTAGGTCGTTTAGGATTTAAAACAAATCCTTTATCAAAATTGTTTTATGATCCAATTGAATTATTTAAATATTATGAAAAAATTTTTTCTGAAAGAGCTTTACTGGACTATGATATAGATGGAATAGTTTACAAGATTAATGATTTTAATTTTCAAAAAAGATTGGGGTTCCGTTCCGCTTCTCCTAGATGGGCTATAGCTCACAAATTTCCTTCTGAATTATCAATTACAAAAATAAATGATATTGAGATTCAGATCGGAAGAACAGGAGCTCTTTCCCCCGTGGCAAAGTTGGAACCGGTAAATGTAGGGGGTGTTATTGTATCGAGTGCTACCCTTCATAATAGAGATTTTATTAGAGGTGTTGACAATAAAGGAAACTTCATAAGATCTGGTGCAGATATTAGAGTAGGGGATTGGGTTACAATTTATCGGGCAGGAGATGTCATACCAAAAATAGAAAATGTAGACCTTTTAAAGAGGTCAAAGAACTCTGTTCCTTATGTTTTTCCAACTATTTGTCCATCTTGTGGAGAAAAAGTTTCTGTTGACGGAAGTGACTCTACCGTTAGGTGTCCTGCTTTCAATAAATGTGAAGCGCAAATAATTGCACAACTAAAGCATTTTGTTTCAAAAAAGGCTCTCAATATTGATGGTTTGGGAGAAAGGATTGTAGAAGTATTTCTTAAAATAGGGTTAGTAACTGAGCCAGCAGACTTCTTTAAGCTTAAGAACAAACTCTCTAATCTTTCAGATATCGAAAACATTCTTGGTAAAGGTTGGGGCAAGAAGTCTGTTGACAAACTTCTTTCATCTATTGAGGCTAGACGAGTTGTAAAATTTGATAAGTTTTTATTTGCTTTAGGTATTCGTCATATAGGGGAAACAGTATCCAACATATTAGCAAAATATTATGAGGACTGGGAGCAGTTTGAAATTGATGTATTTGAGATAATTGAAAAAAAATCGGTTTCGAGTAGCTTAAGTCAGATAGAGGGCATTGGGCCTTTAATGGTAAACTCGCTTGTTGAATATTTTAAAAATGAAAAAGCAATCATTAAAGTACGTAATCTACTTAAGCAAATTGAAATAACAAATATAAAAACCAAACAAAACTTAAGTAGCGCAGTGACCAACATCAAGCTTGTTTTTACTGGAACTTTTAAAAATGCGTCTAGAGCAGAAATGAAAGAAATCGCAGAAAAGAATGGGGCAAAAGTTTTAACGTCCCTCTCAGGCAGTGTTGAGGTTCTCGTGGTCGGTGAAGGACCTGGTTCTAAATTGAAAAAAGCATCTGATTTAGGAATTAAGATTGTTAGTGAAGAAGAATTTCTTAGCCTCGTATCAGTTGGAAATAAAGATCAAGTTTAGAAAATGTCGGAGCTCCAGTCTTTAACCAGACCAATTATTTCTATGAAAGGTGTAGGTGAAAAGCTATCTCAAAAGTTCCATCAACTATCTTTAAAAACAGTTTTGGATTTATATTTTTTTATTCCAAAAACTTATTTGAAAAGGGTGGAGATATCTAGTTTAAGGAATTTGGAAATCCCCAGCTTGGTAACTTTAAAGGTAAAAGTGTTAAAGCATATACCTTCTTTCAAGCGTAGTCCGTATAAAATTATTGTGGGGTTTGATGGTAATAAAATAGAAATTCTTTTTTTCTCAAAAAACTCGTCATTTTTAAAACAGAGTTATCCAGTTTTTCAAGAGGTTAAAATATCTGGAAAGATTGAAGCCAGCGGTAGAACTTATCGAATGGTACACCCTGACTATGTATCTAAGAATAATGGTTATATACCAACTATCGAACCAATTTATCAAAGCACTTATGGTTTAAGTAGTAAGGTAATTCACAAATTTATAGGTAGTGAGATAGAAAAATTGAAAGTTATCCCTGAATGGTATCCAAGCGAGTTCATGAAAAGAAAAGAATGGCCAGGTTTTGTAGAGGCGATCAAGTTAATCCATAATCCTCAAAACGAAATTGAACTTAGTAAGCTTGAACTTGCAAAAAATAGACTAATTTTTGATGAGTTTTTTTCTCACCAATTAAAAATAAGTGAAATGAAAAGAATTGTAAGAAATAGAAAAGGTTATTCCGTTGATGGAAATTGTAAAATAGTTGCAGAATTTATAGGAAGCCTCCCTTTTTCGTTGACAAAAGGCCAAGAGAAGGCAGTTTTCGAAATAATTAAGGATATACAATCTCCTCATAGAATGAATAGATTGCTACAAGGAGATGTAGGTTCAGGAAAAACTATCGTAATTTTAATAGCGGTTGTATTTATTGTTTCAGCGGGAGCCCAAGCTACATTAATGGTTCCCACAGAGGTTTTAGCCATACAACATTTTAAGTCTTTTAAAGAATTATTAAGTTCATTCGCATTTAATATTGTTTTGTTCACAGGTAGCGATAAAGGTAAAGAAAGAGAGGAGAAATTAAAATCTATTGAAAGTGGACAAGCGGCTATAATTATCGGTACCCATTCTCTTTTCCAAAAAAAAGTGCAGTTTAAAAATTTGAAGCTTGCCGTGATTGATGAGCAGCACAAATTTGGAGTTGTTCAACGCCAAAGTTTGGAGAGGAAAGGCAAGCTTAATACAATTATAATGAGCGCCACGCCGATCCCTCGGTCTCTAGCCTTAACTGTTTATGGTGATAAAGATCTGACAGTACTTTACCAAAAACCTAAGGATAGGCCATCAATAGAAACTCTCATTTTGCAGAGCAACAAAATAGATAACTTATTAATAAAAATAAAGAGAGATTTAGATTTAGGCTTTCAAGCTTATTGGATTTGTCCATTGGTTGAACAGAGCGAAAAAATTGATCTTTCTAACTCAATGGATCGGTTTGATTATCTTAAGCGAGCGTTAATAAATGTAAATGTGGGCTTAATACATGGTAAAATGTCTCCTGAAGAAAAAGAAAATGAGTTAGCTAAATTTAATGAAGGAATAACTGAGGTTCTAGTTTCTACAACAGTAATAGAGGTAGGTATAGACAATCCAAATGCAGTTTCGATTGTTATTGAATGCGCTAATAGATTTGGTTTGTCTCAGTTGCATCAATTGCGAGGAAGAGTTGGAAGAGGAAAAGAAAAATCATATTGCTTTTTAATATATGACTTACCAATTTCTGAGAACGCCATTGAAAGACTAAAGATTATGAAGGATACTAACGATGGTTTTCAGATTGCCGAAAAAGATCTGTACCTTAGAGGTTTTGGAGATTTTTTTGGTACTATGCAATCTGGAGATCAAATATTTCGATTAGCTAATTTGAAAGAAAACAAATATCTTCAAGAGCAAGCCATAAGCCTGCTTATGGAGTTAGAGAGTAAGGATAAAATTTCTTCAGAAGAGTTTTATCAATTGAGGCGGTTTTTATAAATGTTCTTATAATGTTCTTTACATGTTCTAATTTTGTTCTATATTCTAACTATTGTAGAAGGATATTTGATATGAAAAGAGATTTTTTTAGAATAAAAGGTAAATGGAAGGCGGTTTCAGAGGATATAGGAAATTGCAGCTTATTATTTGTGTTTATTGTGGGGTATTCAATTTTTTCAATGTCACTGTAGCTAATGAATCCACTTATTTAAGCCTTCTTCTGTAGAATCAAGAACAAGTAATATGGAGTCATGTCTATAAGGTACTGATCTTGCTGGATCCAAGTATTTGTAATCTTCAAAAGGTTTTTTGATTCGAAAATCACCTGTTTTTAAAAAGTTTATTAGTTCGTTTTTAAGTTTTTGAACTTCTTTGAGGGTGAGACCAATCGCATTTTTGGCAAAAATTGATGCAGATGCTTGACCTAGGGCGCAAGCTTTAATATCTAGCCCTATTTGTTCTATTTTTCCATTTTTAATATTTAAGTCCACTGTCATACTAGACCCGCATACAGCAGTTCTCCTAGTAATCGAGATATCTGGGCTCTTTAATCGTTCTGCATTCGGAATATTGGATGCAAATCGTAAAATAGTTTTTGTATAAATATCCATATATAATAAAGTCCTGAGTTACAATATAAGGAATATATTTTGAAGAAAAAAGAGTTAATACAAGAAATAGAAAATATAGTGTTTAATGAAAAAGGGTTACTACCATGCATTGTGCAAAGTTCAGGTAATAATGATGTTTTGATGTTAGCATGGATGTCTAAAGAAACCCTTATTATGACTGTTGAGTCAGGGTACGCAACTTATTGGTCAAGAAGTAGAGGAGAGATTTGGATAAAGGGTCAATCTTCTGGAAATAAGCAAAAGGTTAACGAGATTATGATAGATTGTGATAAAGATTGTGTTTTGCTTAAGGTAGATCAAAAAGGTGTAGCTTGTCATACTGGAGAGTGGTCTTGTTTCTTTAATCGATTAAACTAACTATTCATGATGCTTTCATAAATGAGAGTTCCCGAAAATTTTCTAGCCATTTTATGAATTCATTTTTGGCACAATTCGTGTAAAAAGAGTACCTTTTCTCTCTATTTCTTCTACCTTTTAAATTACTAATATCCTGCTTGAAAAGACCAAAATTTATATTCATTGGCTGAAAATCCTTATTTTCGGTTAAGATATGGGAAGCGAGTGCGCCAAGAGCGGTTGAGGGTTTTGGTAACAAGCATTTTTTGCCTAAAATTCTTGAACCAACTAAACGCCCAACCAAAAGACCTATAGCAGCGCTTTCAATATAACCTTCTACACCTGTTATTTGTCCTGCCAGACTTATCTTTCTTTGAGTTTTCAGCTGAAAAGAATGATTAAGAATCTTTGGTGAATTAAAGTAAGTGTTTTTATGAATACCACCTAATCTGGCAAATCTAGCGTTTTCAAGGCCTGAGATGGCTTTAAATATTTCTGCCTGCCTAGAATATTTTATTTTAGTTTGAAATCCTACGAGGTTATAAAGAGTTCCTTCAGAATTCTCTTTTCTTAATTGTACAACAGCGTGCAACCTTTCTTTACTCTTGGGGTTAGTTAGCCCCACTGGCTTCATAGGGCCAAATCTTAACGTTTCTTTACCTCTTTTTGCCATTTCTTCGATTGGTAGACATCCCGAAAAGAAAGGTACATCCTTTTCCCACTCTTTGAAGTCAGATTGATTGCTACTCAAAAGGTCATCGATAAATTTATTGTATTGCTCTTTTGTCATAGGGCAGTTTAGGTAAGCTTCTTTTTCTTCCTTTGTAGACCCTTTGTCATAACGAGATTGAAACCAAACCTTGTCAAAATCTATCGACTCTGCATATACCGTTGGAGCTATTGCGTCATAAAAAAATAAATTCTCTGAATCAGTTAATTTTCCAATAGAATTAAGCAGGTTCTTAGATGTAAGTGGACCAGTTGCTATAATAATTTCATCAAAATCTAATAAGTTTAAATCACAAACTTCTTGATTAATTAAATCAATTAAGGGGTTATTTTTAATCATTTCCGTAACTTTTGAAGAAAATTTTTCTCTATCTACTGCCATCGCGCTTCCAGCAGCTATTCTAGTTTTGTCTCCAACAGAAATTATCAGGCCCTTTGATTTTCTCATTTCCCAATGAAGTTGGCCAACGGCATTATATTCGTCGTCATCAGATCTAAAAGAGTTTGAGCATACCAATTCAGCAAGGTCAGAGGTTTTATGAGCAGCCGTTTTTACCTTAGGTCTCATTTCAAATAAGGAAGAAGGAATACCTAAAATAGCCAATTGCCAGGCAGCCTCAGCACCAGCAAGACCTCCTCCAATAATAGCAACTCTTCTATTCATTTACTTAGTGTCTTCTGCTGTATCTGCAATCCACGCGACTGACGCCACTTTTTCGTCGCCATTTGTATTGAAAACTTTAACACCTGATGCTGATCTAGATTGCCTAGATATCTCACTCACAGAACACCTTATGCTTTGACCAGTGGAAGTTACAAGCATAATTTGATCATCATCCTCTACGGTGAAAGATGCTATGATATTGTCATTTCTTCGCTCAAGATTTGCTGCTGCAATTCCTTGGCCGCCTCTTCCTGAAATTCTAAACTCATGAGCAGATGTTCTCTTTCCAAACCCTTGAGACGTTAATGTCAAAATCCACTCTTCTAGTGCTCCAAGCTCTACATACCTCTCTTGCGAAATTGTTAGGTTCATATTCTCTGTTTCTTCCAAGTCGGTATCTTCTCCTGTGATTGCTTTTCTCATTTTAAAGTATGCCACTCTTTCTTCCGTGGATGCGTTAACGTGTTTGATTATAGCCATAGATATCACAGAATCGTTATTCTTTAGTTTTATGCCTTTCACACCAACAGAATCTCTTCCTTTAAATATTCTCACGTCATTTATATTAAAACGAATTGCTTTCCCTAGTGCAGTGGTTAGAAAAACGTCATTATCATCTGAGCAGATCTGCACTCCGATCAAAGTCGTACTTTCCGGTAGCTTCATAGCGATCTTCCCATTTGCCTTAACATTTGTGAAATCAGACAGGGCGTTTCTTCGCACATTTCCAGTGGAGGTGGCAAAAAATATTTGTAGTTTGTTCCAATCAGACTCATCTGCGTCCACGGGCAAGATCGTAGTTATTCTTGCATTTTGAGATATAGGTAAAAGATTAACTATTGCTTTACCTTTTGAGTTTCTTCCGCTTTGTGGGAGTCTCCAAGTTTTAAGTTTATATACAAAACCGTTAGAAGAGAAAAATAAAAGAGGTGTATGGGTATTGGCCACAAACAAGTTTGTTACCACGTCGGCCTCTTTTGTGTTCATTCCTTGAGTTCCTTTCCCTCCTCTTCTTTGTTCACGATATTCCGTTAGGGCAGTCCTTTTAATGTAACCTTCTCTAGTTACTGTAACTACCATTTCTTCTTTTTCAATTAAATCCTCATCTTCAAAGTCACCTTCGAATTCAACTATTTCTGTTCGTCTGGGAACAGAAAAAGTAGCTTTAACATTTATTAACTCATCTGCAATTATTTCTTTTATTTTTGTCTGCGATTTGAGAACCTCTAGACATGTTCTTATCTTTTCTGATAGTTCTTCAAGTTCATCTGTTATTTCATTAACTCCCAAAGCTGTTAATCTTTGCAATCTTAGCTCAAGAATTGCCTTAGCCTGGTTTTCGGACAAGACATACGTGCCTCGTGATGATATCTTGTATAGTGGATCATCAATCAAATCGAGATATTGCCTTAGATTTTCGACTTTCCACTCAATTATCTTTAGGGATGCCTTTGCTTCAGAGGGTGTTTCTGAACTTCTAATAATTTTTATCACTTCATCAACATTTGATACGGCTACAGCTAACCCACAAAGCATATGGCTCCTTTCCCTTGCTTTTGCAAGTTCGAAGGCGGTTCTTCTAGAAACAACTTCTTCTCGGAAGTTAATAAACTTTTGAACAAACGTTTTTAAATTTAAAAGCTCAGGTTTTCCTTTATCTAAAGCAAGCATATTAAATCCAAAACTAGTTTGCATTGGTGAAAACCTGTAAAGCTGATTGAGAACTACTTCTGCAGTAGCATCTCGCTTTAGTTCAATTACTACTCTTATCCCATGCCTGTCAGACTCGTCTTGTACGTGTGATATGCCTTCAATCTTCTTATCTTTTGCTAATTCTGCTATCTTTTCTACAAGGCTAGATTTATTAACCTGATAAGGTATTTCAGTAACGACAATGGCAATTCTATCCTTTCTGGTTTGTTCTATCTCGTGTTTAGCTCTTGTAATGATGGACCCTTTGCCAGTCAAATAGGCTTGCTTTGAGCCAGTGCTTCCAAGAATTAATCCACCTGTTGGAAAGTCTGGTGCAGGCATTAATTTCATCATTTCTATTGTATCGATTTCTGGGTTTTCAATAAATGCTAGAGCCACATCGATTACCTCTCCTAGATTATGAGGAGGAATATTTGTGGCCATTCCAACAGCGATGCCACCTGCACCGTTTACTAATAAATTTGGGAATTGTGCGGGAAGAACCTTTGGTTCAGTGTCTTTACCGTCGTAGTTATCTTGAAAATCAACCGTTCCTTTTTCTATATCTTGTAAGATAACTCCGGTTGATTTTGCCATTCGAACCTCTGTGTACCTCATGGCTGCGGCAGAGTCTCCATCAACTGAGCCAAAATTGCCCTGTCCATCTAGGAGCATGAGTGACATTGAAAAATCCTGTGCCATCCTGACAAGTGCGTCATAAATTGCTTGATCGCCGTGGGGGTGATATTTCCCCATTACATCCCCTACTGGTCGTGCGGATTTCCTATATGGACGATCGTGTGAATTATTTGTCTCATGCATTGAGTACAAAATTCGCCTATGTACGGGCTTGAGACCATCCCTCAAATCAGGAATAGCTCTACTAACGATTACACTCATTGCGTAATCGAGATAAGCGGTTTTCATTTCTGATTCTATGGACACCATGCTTATTCCAGCGTCCGTAGAGTCCCTATGAAGGGCGTTTTCTTCTTCTTGAGACTCGTTTTCGTCTGTCAATATAATTTCCTTGTGAGAAGTTTAATTCCTAAAAAGGAATTTCATCATCAAGATCGTCCGAACTAATATTTTCTGGGTCCTTATTTTTTATTCCATCAATATTTCCTGAAGACTCTATTTTACTGTATCCCGATTCTCTAGACAAGTCATCGTTCCTACCTCCTAACATAGTTAGCTCGCCTCGGTATTTTCTTAAAACGACTTCAGTAGTATATCTATCATTTCCTGCCTGATCCTGCCATTTTCTAGTTTCTAATTGACCTTCCACGTAAATTTGGGATCCTTTTTTCAAATATTGTTCTGCTATTTCGGCAAGTCGTTCATTAAAAATTGCTATGTTGTGCCAACTAGTCCTTTCTTGCCTCTCTCCGGTGTTATTATCCTTCCAGGATTCACTTGTTGCTAAAGAAAAATTACAAACTTTCCCTCCGTTTGGAAATTCTCGGGTTTCTGGGTCGTTCCCCAATCTTCCAATAAGCAATACTTTGTTCAAACTTCCTGCCATTTTTACCTTCCAATAAAAACAAGTTAACATCGAACTATAGTATTTTCAATAAACTATCAAGATGAATGGTAAAAAACTCTTTAAAATAATAAAATTTGCTTTAATTGAACATTAAGAGGTTTTTTTTGGATAATATTTCATATATAAAAGTCAGATCTGCCAGAGAGCACAATCTTAAGTCGGTGGATGTCGATATTCCCAGAGACAAGTTGGTAGTGATTACTGGATTATCCGGTTCTGGAAAGTCTAGTCTTGCTTTTGACACAATATACGCGGAGGGGCAAAGGCGTTACGTCGAAAGCCTTTCAGCTTATGCGCGTCAATTTTTAAATATGATGCAAAAGCCTGACGTCGATCATATTTCAGGTCTATCTCCTGCAATTTCTATTGAACAAAAAACAACCAGCAAAAACCCCAGGTCTACAGTTGGGACTGTAACAGAAATTTATGATTACCTGAGGTTATTATTCGCAAGAGTGGGAACCCCTTTTAGCCCTGAGACAGGCAAACCTATCGAAGTACAACAAGTTTCTGACATGGTTGACATAGTAATGAAGTTGAGGAGTGATTTACGAGTTTTTTTATATTCTCCGATTGTGAAAGATAGAAAAGGAGAATTCAAAAAAGAAATTAATGAGATCGTTAAAAGAGGATTCCAAAGAATAAGAATTAATGGGATTCTCTATGATGTAGAAGAACTTCCTGATTTGGATAAAAAATTTCGATATAATATTGATGTTCTTGTTGACCGTTTAATTGTTAGCGATGGGATCGAAGAGAGGTTGGCTGATAGCCTTAGGACTGCGCTTGATCTGGCTGAAGGTGTAGCTAAGCTAGATGTTTACGAGACTGATAATAAAATTAATGAGATTCTATTCTCAGAAAAATTTGCCTGTCCTGTCTCTGGTTTTACTATCAGTGAAATTGAACCTAGGCTTTTCTCGTTTAATGCGCCCTCTGGGGCGTGCCAACATTGTGATGGTCTGGGAAAAGAGGATCATTTCGATGAGAATTTAATAATTTTTGATGAGTCTATTTCAGTTTATAATGGGGCTATTATTCCTTGGGCTAAAAGCTCTAACCCATATTATCGGCAAACTGTTGAAGGGCTTTCAACGTATTACAAGTTTGACCCACATTTACCTTGGGGTCAGTTAAGCAAATATATTCAAGATATATTGCTTTATGGAAATAAAGGCGAAAAAATTGATTTTAGATTTGATGATGGAGGAAGAGTATACACTGTGCAAAAGTCTTTTGAAGGAGTCATTCCTAATCTAAAAAGAAGGTTTGAAGAAACAGTTGAGCCATGGCTTTTAGAAGAGTTTAAAAAGTATAGAAGAGAAAGGCCATGTTCGCATTGCAATGGTTTTAGATTAAGAGAAGAAGCATTGTGCGTTAAATTAAATGAAATAAATATTGGGGAAACGTGTCAATTTTCAATTAAAGAGTTGCTGGTTTGGACGCAAGAGCTAAATTCAACCTTATCCCAAAAAGATAGAGAAATAGGCCAACCAATCATAAATGAAATTTCAAGTCGGCTTACTTTTTTAAATAACGTTGGTTTAGAGTATCTGACATTGAATCGAAGCTCGGGATCACTCTCCGGAGGTGAAAGTCAAAGAATAAGGCTTGCAAGTCAAATTGGCTCTGGTTTAACAGGAGTACTTTACGTCTTGGATGAACCATCGATAGGATTACATCAGAGGGATAATAAAAGGTTAATTAAGACATTGAAGGAGCTTAAAGCTCAGGGGAATTCGGTGTTAGTTGTTGAGCATGATGAAGAAGCAATTAGAGATGCTGATCACGTCATAGATCTTGGACCCGGCGCCGGTGTAAAGGGAGGAAATATCGTTGCTGAGGGAACTCCAGCAGAAATAAGTTCAAATTCCCAGTCATTAACGGGATTATATCTTTCTAAGAAAAAAAGGATAGCTATCCCACTAAATAGGAGAAAAGGTAATGGACAAAAATTAACCATCTATGGAGCTGATGGAAATAATCTTAACAATATTGATGTTAGCTTTCCTGTAAAAAATTTTATTACCGTAACTGGTGTTTCAGGTGGAGGAAAATCTACTTTGATTATAGAAACTTTATATAAAGCAGCGTCTGCAAAACTTCATGGATCTAAACAAAAGTCAGCAACCTTCAAAAAGATTGAGGGATTAGAAAACTTTGACAAGGTGATTGATATAGATCAATCTCCTATAGGCAGGACGCCAAGATCTAATCCTGCAACTTACACTGGGGCTTTTACTCATATAAGAGATTGGTTCTCAGGACTTCCGGGTTCTAAAGCAAGAGGTTATCAACCCGGACGGTTTTCCTTCAATGTTAAGGGAGGGAGATGTGAGGCTTGTCAAGGCGACGGTTTAATAAAAATTGAGATGCATTTTCTTGCTGATGTCTATGTGGAATGTGATCAATGTAAAGGAAAAAGATATAATAGAGAAACGTTAGAGATCCTGTTTAGGCAAAAAAATATATCAGATGTCTTAGAGATGACTGTAGAGGAAGCTGAAGAATTTTTTAAGGCGGTTCCCTCAATAAGAGATAAAATGAGTACATTAAAAAGAGTAGGCTTGGGTTACATAAAGGTTGGTCAGCAAGCGACTACCCTATCAGGAGGAGAAGCACAAAGGGTCAAACTAGCAAAGGAATTGGCTCGAAAAAGCACTGGCTCTACTCTATATATTTTGGATGAACCTACCACAGGGTTACATTTCGATGATGTTAGAAAGCTCCTTGATATTTTACATGAGCTTGTGGATAGTGGTAACACTGTAGTGGTTATTGAGCATAATCTCGACGTTATTAAAACTGCTGATCACATTATAGATATTGGACCTGAAGGCGGAGATAAAGGTGGTATGATTGTTTGTCAAGGCACTCCAGAAGAGGTTGCGCAAGTTGAAGGGAGTTATACGGGAAACTTTATAAAACCAATACTTGAGATATAGAAAATTTTGAATTGTTAATATAACCTTGATTTTTTATATTTTGAGGCTTAACAATAAACTTTTAGGAAACATGAAAAATGCGTATTGGACTATATCCTGGTACTTTTGATCCTTTAACTTTGGGGCATATTGATATAATAACAAGAGCTTCTACCTTGGTCGATCGACTTATAATCGGTGTGGCGATTAACAATGATAAAAACCCATTATTTACATTGGATGAGAGAGTTCATCTTATAGAAAAAGAGGTAGATAGGTTAAAGCTGCCATCAGTAGATATAAAAGTTCATCCGTTTAAAAACTTACTAATCGATTGTGCAAAAGATGTGGGAGCCTCGATTCTAATAAGAGGTCTAAGAGCAGTATCTGATTTTGAATATGAATATCAAATGGTGGGAATGAATAGAGTTTTAAGTAATAATGTAGAAACAGTTTTTTTAATGGCAGACGCCAATTACCAATCAATTGCATCAAGACTTGTAAAAGAAATTGCAAAATTGGGAGGTAATATTGAAAGTTTTGTTTCGGACAATATTGCTGAAGCCATAAATATGAAATTTAATCAAAATAAATAAGGATCATAAATGGCTAAAAAAAGTAAAAATGAAGTTGAAAAAAAGGCAAAACCAAAAAACAAAAATACTACTACGGCTAAAAATTCTCAAGTTAAAAAACTAAATTTAGAGACTAATATTGGGAAAGTTACTATTGAGCTTTTTGAAAAATTGGCCCCTAAACACGTAGAAAGAATTTTACTCCTTGCCAACAAAGGACATTATGACAACGTGGTATTTCATCGAGTGATTGATGGTTTTATGGCTCAAACTGGAGATGTGCAGTTTGGATGTTTAAAAAAAGATTACATAGAAAATAGAATTGGAACAGGTGGATCAAATGAACCCGATTTAGAGTCTGAGTTTTCATCTGAGCCATTTAAAAGAGGTATTTTAGGCATGGCAAGATCGCAAGATCCTAATTCGGCTAACAGTCAATTCTTTATAATGTTAGAAGATGGGCCTCATCTTAACAATCAGTATACAGTTTTTGGGAAAGTGTTAAAGGGAATGGAAATAATTGATAAAATAAAAAAAGGAGACGGTTTTGATAATGGAAAAGTTAATAACCCTGATTTTATAGTAAAGATGAGGGGAAAGTAGTGTTTGAGACAAGAAAATTATTTTTCTCTTTCATTCTTATATCTTTTTTTTCTCAAGCTACAACGGTATTACCTGGAGAAAAATTAAACATACTTGTCTCTGGGCAAGTTCGAGGATTGATTAAATTAGAGCTACATTCTGAGATAGCACCCAATCATGTTAAGAGGATAAAATATCTTGCGGGAAAAGGTCTTTATGACAATGTTGTATTTCATAGAGTTATAGATGGTTTCATGGCTCAGACTGGAGATGTGAAATATGGAAATAAAAATAAATATTATCCTGAGCAAGTAGGTCAAGGGGGGTCAACATTACCAGATTTAAAAGCTGAATTTAGTAAACAAAAGTTTTTAGCTGGGACTTTGGGGATGGCTAGGTCAAGTAATCCTAACTCAGCTAACAGTCAATTCTTCATAACCTTCAAAGACGCTCCACATCTGGATAATAAATATACTATTGTTGGTAAGGTAGTAGAGGGAATGGATGTTTTGTTAAATATAAAAAAAGGTGATTTGAAGAAAAATGGTTCTGTAGAAAAACCAGATTATATGGAAAAGGTCTTTGTTGAAAATTAAAGGCTATTTATTTTGATTTTATAATGTTTTTTTCGCCCTATTGATATTATTTTGGGCTTCCTAAAATATTTTTCATCAAATTTTGTTGATATATCTTTAATATCCTCATCTTGTAACTTTATAGCTTTTTCACTAATTAAGCGTCTAGCTTCTTTGCCAGATTTTGCCAGTTTAGTGTGAGTCAAAATTTTAATAATATTTATTTCCCCATCAAAAATCTCTATGGCTAGTTCGATTAAAGGAAGGTTTTCTTCCCCTTGGCTACTTCCAAATATAACTCTGGAGGTAGAAAATGCTTTTTCTGACTCTGCTTTACCGTGGCACAATTCTGTAATTTGGTTGGCTAGTTGAATTTTTGCTTGATTTAACATCTCACCTTTCTTTTCGGTCATTTTCTTGCATTCATCTGTCGGTATTTCGGTGAAAAGAAGTAAAAATTTTTGAACATCTGCATCATCACAATTGCGCCAAAATTGCCAAAACTCATAAGGAGAAAGGTTTTCTGCATTTAGCCAAATAGCCCCAGACGCTGACTTGCCCATTTTTTGTCCACTTGCACTAGTTAAAAGAGGTGATGTAAGACCAAAGACCTTATTATTTGTTAGTCTTCTTGTTAGTTCCATACCATTTATTATGTTCCCCCATTGGTCTGATCCCCCCATCTGAAGCACGCATTGAAAATCTTCGTGTAATTTATAAAAATCATATCCTTGCAGTATCATATAATTAAATTCCAAAAAGCTTAAGGGTTCGTTTTTTTCAATCCTTGATTTTACCGTATCGAAAGTTAACATTCTATTTATTGAAAAGTGCTTTCCTATATCTCTCAGAAAATCAAGGTAATTCAATTTGCTAAGCCAATCATTGTTGTTTACCATCAGCGCATCTGGAAACTGTTTAGAAAAAGTTAGATATTTTGAAAATATTTGCTTGAGTTGGTCTAAGTTATTCTTGATTACTCCATCTTCTAGCAGAGGTCTTTGAGAGCTTCTTTGAGAAGGATCTCCTATTTTAGTGGTACCGCCTCCTAACAAAGTTATTACTCTATGGCCCTCTTTCTGGAACCAACGCAGCATCATTATATTTACCAAGTGTCCAACATGTAAAGATGATGCAGTCGCGTCATATCCTATATAACTTGTTATTTTATTATTTTCTAATAATTCATCTAATCCCTTTAGATCGGTACAATCATTAATGAAACCTCTATCATGAAGGCATTTGATCAATTTGCTTTTAAACATTTCAATTATTTAATCAGTTTTGAGAACATAAAGTCTTATAATCTACTTTCTAAATATTTGTTAACAGTACTTGATAACTCTTGCTCAAAATTAGTAAAGAAATGGTCGGCCCCTTCAATTTCTTCGTGAGCCACCTTAATTCCTTTTTGTAGTTTTAATTTTTCGGACAAGTTTCTTACTTCTGAAGGTGGCACTAAACGGTCTAAATTGCCATTTATTATTAGTCCTGATGATGGACACGGAGCCAGAAAACTAAAATCTTGAGTATTTGCAGGAGGAGACACTGCAATAAATCCATTTATTTCTGGTCTTCTCATTAATAACTGCATGCCTATCCAAGATCCAAAAGAAAATCCTGCTACCCAACATGAGGGAGCATTTGGCGCCTGCATTTGAAGAAAGTCTAGAGCTGAAGCTGCATCAGATAATTCCCCTAAGCCTTCATCGAACTCACCCTCACTCTTTCCAACTCCCCTGAAATTAAATCTTAAACAAGAAAAGCCCAAGTTATAGAAACAATAGTGAAGATTATACACTACTCTATTATTCATTGTACCACCATATTTAGGATGAGGGTGCAATATTATTGCTATTGGGGCCTCATTATCTGACTGTGGATGATATCGACCTTCAATTCGTCCTGAAGGACCTGAAAAATTTACTTCTGGCATTTATACCCCTTAAAAACTGTGCACTACAGTTACTAATTGCTTGACCAAGAAGTCAAGCTATTTTAAAAAATATAATTAAATTAATACAATAAGCACAAAGCTTTGACAAATTTGTGATAAATTATGATTTTAAGTACAAAAGGTAGATACGCTCTTATAGCTATGGCATATATGGCCCGGAAAGGACTTTTTGAAAAGAGTTCTGTTTCAGAGATTTCTGAGTCACAAGGAATTTCTCAAACCTATCTTGAACAGCTTTTCATGAGATTACGAAAAGCGAAGCTTTTGAAATCCGTTAGAGGAGCTGGCGGAGGCTTTACATTAAATGTGCACCCTAACAAAATTAGGGTGCATGACATTATGAAAGCAGTGGATGAAAACTTTGAGGCAGTAGAAAGAAGTCAATCTACTTTTAAAAACCAAATTAAAACCAATGAATACATACTTTCAGAAAAGTTTTGGGAACAGTTTTCCTCTCAAATCTACCTGTTTATGCATAAAATCACTCTGCAGGACATAGCATCTGATTCTATGGAACCTTGCCAAGCTGTTATTAATTTCGTAAAAAATTAATGACACTTTTGTCCAATGGTAGAATTTATTTAGATTGGAATGCTACGTCATTAATTTGTAATCCGGCTAGAACAGCTTTTCTGGATTTGATTAATGAAGTTGGAAACCCGAGCTCTATTCACCTTGAGGGACGTAAAGCACGCATTATAGTGGAGTCCTCGAGAGATCAAATACTGGAATTATTGGGTTTTGCTGATGGAAAGTTGGTGTTCACCTCGGGAGCTACCGAGGCAGCAGCTCTTATTTTACATAATACAAACTTTAGCTGTTCTCCAATTGAACATGAATGTGTAAAAAAATGGTGTAATATATCAATTCCAGTAAATGGAGCTGGGCAAGTAGATGAAAGAGAGAGTACGAAACTTGATGTTCTTCAAATCGCTAATTCTGAAACAGGAGTTTTACAAAATCTCCCTAAATCTTTATATTGCACAGATGCTGTTCAAGCAATTGGGAAAGTGAATTGTGATTTTCAAGAACTTGCACCAAAAACAGTTATAATGTCTTCTCACAAGATTGGTGGTCCAAAGGGTGTAGGTGCAGCTTTTTTAGGAGATGAAGTAAAAATTGCCCCTTTGATCAAAGGAGGTATGCAAGAAATGGGTTACAGGGCAGGAACAGAAAATTTCATATTGATAGCTGCTTTCTCTGAGGCAATAAAATATTCTAAAAAACTTTTATCTGAGGGTATTTGGGAAAAAGTTAAGGAACTACGAAATTATTTAGAGACCGAAATCCAGAGTGTAGCTAAAGACACAAATGTTGCAGGGATAGAAAGCAATAGATTGCCAAATACATCATGCATTGTTACGCCAGGCTGGAGCGGAGAAAATCAAGTTATCGAATTAGACCTGATGGGTTTTTCTGTGTCATCGGGTTCAGCATGTACTAGCGGAAAAATATCTGCTAGCGATACATTATTAGCTATGGGAATTGATGAAACGACTGCAAAAAATGGCTTGCGGATCTCTCTTGGGCCAAATACAAAAAAAAGTGAGATAGAATCCTTTATTTCTGCGTGGAAAAGCTTATATATAAAGCATAAAAGAAATTATTTAAGGTAACATAATGCCAGAGACTTACGAAGCTCGAGAGGCAATCGATAAAGAGACAATAGAAAGAGTAAGATCAGTTGCTGAAAATTACAAGTATGGGTTTTCTACTGATATAGAAACTGAATACGCACCTCTTGGTATTAATGAAGAAATTGTCTCATTAATATCACAAAAGAATAATGAACCAAGCTGGATGCTAGACTGGCGATTGAAAGCTTTTAAGAGGTGGAAAAAGTTAGAACAACCAAACTGGGCGCTTCTTAAGATCCCTGAAATTGATTTTCAGAACCAGTATTACTATGCAAGACCCACGGCGATGAAAGAGAAACCAAAAAGCTTAGATGAGGTTGACCCAAAACTTCTTGAAACTTATTCAAAACTGGGAATTCCGTTGGCTGAGCAAAAAAAACTAGCTGGAGTAATAGAAGATATAGATACAGAAGAATATCAGCCTCGAAAAGTCGCAGTTGACGCAGTTTTTGATAGTGTTTCAGTTGGAACTACTTTTAAGGATGAACTCAAAGCTGCAGGTGTCATTTTCTGCTCAATTTCCGAAGCAATTTTAGAGTATCCCGAACTAGTTAGGAAGTATTTGGGAACGGTTGTTCCTCAGAGCGATAACTATTTTTCTTGCTTGAATGCAGCAGTATTTTCTGATGGATCATTTGTTTATGTACCAGAAGGTGTCAGATGCCCTATGGAATTATCTACCTATTTTAGGATAAATGCCGAAAACACGGGTCAGTTTGAAAGAACACTTATCATTGCAGATAAAGGATCTTATGTGAGTTACTTAGAGGGTTGCACAGCACCTCAGAGAGATGAGAATCAACTTCATGCTGCGGTAGTTGAGTTAGTTTTGTTAGAGGAATCTGAAATAAAATATTCCACGGTACAAAATTGGTTCCCTGGAGATGAGTCTGGTAAAGGAGGAATATACAATTTTGTTACGAAAAGAGCAGATTGTAGGGGTAAAAACTCCAAGGTTATGTGGACCCAGGTTGAAACTGGTTCAGCAATTACATGGAAATATCCATCATGCGTTTTAAAAGGAGAAAACTCATCGGGTGAATTTTATTCAATTGCGATTACCAACAACTACCAGCAAGCAGACACTGGTACTAAGATGATCCATCTTGGGAAAAACACAAAAAGTAGGATTGTCTCAAAAGGTATAAGTGCAGGAAAGGCTCAAAATACTTATAGAGGTCTTGTCCAGATTTCAAAAAACGCTGAAAAGTCGAGGAATTTTACCCAATGCGATAGTTTACTCATTGGTAGTTCTTGTGGAGCTCATACGGTTCCTTATATTGATGTCAATAATAACTCATCAAGGGCCGAACATGAAGCAACAACATCAAAAGTTGATGAAGAACAACTTTTTTACTGCATGCAAAGAGGTATAGGTGAGGAAGATGCTGTGGCATTAATTGTAAACGGCTTTTGTAAGGAGGTATTACAAGCTTTACCTATGGAGTTTGCTATGGAAGCACAAAAGCTAGTTGCCATATCCCTAGAAGGCTCGGTTGGATAAAATGTTGGAAATTAAAAATTTAAAAGTCTCTCTTGAGGAAGATGAAAAACAAATATTAAAGGGACTTTCACTCACAATCAATCCAGGAGAAGTTCACGCCATTATGGGTCCAAATGGATCAGGAAAGTCAACTTTGTCTAATGTGCTTGCTGGTAAACACGGGTATCAGGTCGATGCAGGTGATGTGGAATGCTTAGGTAAAGATTTATTATCTTTGGAGGTTGAGGAAAGGGCTGCTTTAGGATTATTTTTAGCTTTTCAGTATCCTTTAGAAATACCTGGGGTTGGAAATATGAACTTTTTGAGAACGGCATTAAACTCTCAAAAAAAAATCAGAGGTGAAAAAGAACTTAATGCTGCCGAATTTCTAAAGCAAGTTAGGGGTATTGCATCAGAACTTCAGATTAGTGAGGAAATGTTGCGTCGACCAGTAAACGTTGGTGCTTCAGGTGGAGAGAAAAAAAGAAATGAAATTTTGCAGATGTGTCTCTTGGAACCAAAGTTGGTCATTTTGGATGAAACAGATAGTGGTTTAGATGTAGATGCAATGAAACTCGTTTCCAAAGGAGTAAATAACTTTAGCTCTAAAGACCGATCGTTTTTAGTTATAACTCATTATCAGAGACTATTAAATTATATAAAACCAGATTATGTACATATTATGGTAGATGGGAAAATAGTTCAAACAGGTAATAGTAGTCTTGCTCTGAGGGTCGAAGAAACGGGCTATAAAAGCTTTCTAAATTAACTCTTGTTTAATGGAAATGTCACCCCACAAAGAAAGTCATTGGTTCAAGGCTCTAAAGGAGGAGAGATCAAAGTTTAAAAACAAGATTGATCCCGTCTCACGGCGTTCTGAGTATTGGCGGAAAAGTAGTTTGGAGATCATAGAAAGAGATCTTGAACTAAATACTTTGCCAAAAGATGCTCAGTCAGATTTTGTTTCTGTTGAAAAGCCGTCTATAATAATGACTGGAAAAGAAGTGTTAGAGAATAAAGTTACAGGAGTGAAGAATGTTGGTCTTGAGGCTTTTCAACTTAAAAGTGTAATATCCGATGAAGAGTCAGAATTTAAGAAATATATTGGAACTATAGAAAAAAAGTCACAAAAATTAATTCATAGACCTTTGGCGTTGGAGAACGCGCTGAAGGCTGGCAATGGAATAGTTTTAAAGGTAAAGGGGTTAATTAAAGACCCAGTATATATAGAAAACCAAATTGACATATCCGAAGAGAATAAATTCTTAAGAAATTTCGTGAAGCTTGAGAAGGGCTCTTCTTTAACGATTGTAGAAACTGGGAGCCAATCATTCACAAAAAATATCATGACCGAGTTTTATATCAGTCAAGGTGCTAAATTAAATTATATAAATCTTACAAACTTTTATAATAAAAACCCAAAGATAAATCATGTTTTTTGTGATTTGGAAACGGGAGCTATATTTAACCACTTCAGTTTGAATTTAAATCCAAAAGCTTCTAGATCTGAAATTGAGGTACATATGAGTGGAAAAAGTAGTTCTGTCTCTATCTCAAATATTTGTTTCATTAATAAAGACAACCATAGCAATGATGAGAATATACTAATTAATCACCTTGCACCTGATTGTGTTAGCAGGCAAGTATTGAAATCTGTTTTGGCAGGTGATTGCAATTCATTAGTTAGAGGTAAAATTTTTGTCGATGCTAAAGCGCAAAAAACAGATGGCTACCAATCGAGTAGATCCCTTTTACTTGACAATAATGCTAAGTTTTATTGTAAACCCGAACTAGAAATTTATGCTGATGATGTTGCTTGTTCTCATGGTTCTACCTCAGGCTCCTTGGATCAAGAATCACTTTTTTATTTATTAAGTCGTGGCGTGTCAAAGCAGGAGAGTGAGCAGATACTAATAATGGCCTTTATTTCTGAAGCATTGGAAGAAATTGAAAATACTGATATTAGAGAGACTGTGAGAGGAGTTTTTTCTGAAAGAGTTAAACGTTCCTCTAATGAATAAACAGCTTGCTAATAAGAAAAGTTTTTTTTTATTGTTAATTAAGGGTTACTTTGATCTGGATAAGTCTATAGATTATCAGCTGCAAACCCGCAAACTTGAAAGACAGCTTCTACCCTTAGTTTATTACGTTTCTTTTGCTCTACTGATCGCAAAAATTCCAAATTTATTTGTTTTTAACAGTTACTATCCTAACCAAGATTTACAGTATGCTAAATTAGGATCAATAGTAGTCGTTCACATTTTCTTTGTTCCTATCTTTATTTACGTTTTATCTTTTATTACTCATTGGTTTTTACTTTTATTTGGGTCATCCTCACCATATTTTTCAACAAGACTTGCTTTTTTGTGGAGTTTGTCACTGGGAAGTTCCCTCATTGTTATAGTAAGCTTAATAACAGTTTTTATTGCTGATGATAAATTAAAATTTTTTTGTATATCTCTTTCAGAGCTAATTGTAATATATATTTTTGCAAGAATCTTGTCCTACGCTGCACATTTTAAACACTGGCACATTGTATTAATGTCACTTGTATCTATATATATTTTTTTAAATATGGTGCTACCTTATTTGAATTAATGATCTATTATTGAAATATGGATATATACAAATTATATGTTAATACGTTATTCAAACCTGCTTCTATATGTGATGAAATTAGGTCCTTTAGTCTATCCAGACAAAATATTTTAGAGGGTACTGTTTTTGTAGCCTGCTTGAGCGCTCTGTTAAATTCTGTGATGGAAAAATTTGTTTTTGGTTCAACAGAAAAAGTTAATGAAATATTTTCTAATAACTCAGGCATATTCCTATTTAATCCTTTTGCAGCTTTCTTACTTGAATTGCTTTTTATTTTTGTCTTGATTGTTACAATTTTCAATTTTGGGAATTTATCAAGAAATAAAAGAGATATTGAAGAAGTTGGAAAACTTGTTGCCTGGGTTTGTTTTGTTGCTCTGAGTTTCAAACTTGCACAGCTTGTGGTGGCAGCGAGCTCTACAAATTTTTACTTAATATTTAGAGTGCTAGAGATGATTTGGTTTGTTTGGGCATTGTCTTCTGTAGTTTGTGTAATATATGGTTATAAGAGTGTAATAATGACAGCTGTTACTGGTTTAATAGTTGTTTCTTTTGTAATGGTAGTTTTTATGATTGTGATACTTGCGATGATGCAATCCTTTATTAACAATGGTTCTATGAATGTTTAATGCGAAAGAAATAAAGAAAGAATTCCCTATTCTTAAAAGAAGTGTTAATGGACAGAATTTGCATTATCTCGACAATGGGGCCTCTTCCCAGAAACCGATAGGCGTGATTGAAGCAGTAAAAAATTGTTACCTCAACGAGTATTCTAATGTCCATAGAGGTCTCCATTTCCTTTCTAATTTGGCTACTGAGAATTTTGAAGCAGTGAGAAAAAAAGCTAAGAAATTCTTAGGCGCTTCATTTGAAAAAGAGATAATATTCACTTCTGGTTCAACTGAAGGACTAAACTTAATCTCCTATTCATGGGCAAATGAGAATTTAGTTGAAGGTGATGAAATTATTCTTACTACCTTAGAGCACCACGCTAATATTGTTCCGTGGCACTTTCTTAGAGACAGAAAGAACATAACATTGTCTTGGGTTAATCCCGATGAATATGGCAATATTTCGTTAAGTCAGATCAAAGAAAAGATTACAAAAAATACTAAAATGGTTTGCTTTACTCATATGTCAAATGTTTTTGGTTCCATATTGAATGCCAGAGAAATATGTGAATTTTTGAGATCAAAAGAAATTGTGTCTGTTGTAGATGGCTCTCAAGCTGCGGCTCACTTGAATATAGATGTAAGGGACATTAGTTGTGACTTTTATGTAATCACTGGTCATAAAATTTTTGGCCCAACCGGTACTGGTATATTATATATAAGAGAAGATAGATTAAGAGAAATGATCCCTTTCAACGGGGGTGGGTCCATGATAAAAAGCGTAACTAAAGAAAACGTTTTGTATAATGACTCTCCCCATATATTTGAGGCGGGAACTCCAAATATAGCAGAGATCATAGGGCTAGGAGCAGCATTCGATTTTATAGAAAGTTTAGATCAAAAAGCTGTTCTAGAATATGAAATCAAATTATCAGATTATGCTAGACAAGAATTAAAGAAATTAGATTGGTTAGTAAGATACAGTTTTTCTGATCCCAATATTGCTATATTTTCTTTTTCTGTAAAAGGGAAAGGTCATCCACATGATATTGCAACAATACTGGATGCTAACGGGGTCGCTGTGAGATCTGGGCATCATTGTGCTCAGCCTTTAATGGATTTTCTTGGTGTTTCAGCAACCTGTCGCGCTAGTTTTGCTTTATATAATAACGAAGAGGATGTTGACGCTTTAATTTCTTCCTTAAAAAAGTGCAATAGATTATTTAATTAAAGAGGGAGAGATAATTACTTTTCCTTTCGATCCACCCAATATTATTGGTATATTAGTTGATATGCTAATGTAATCACCTTGTTTCCATAGATTTGTTAAATTATCATAATTTTTTGACAAAAAGTGTCCACTCTGTCCTGTAGAAATTATAAACATGGACTTATCTGGTTCAGAAAAATCAATAATCATCCTAAAGCCGCTTGCTTTAGGTTTTTCACTTATTTCTCCATTTTTTTCTGACCAACTAGAATTAAGTGTATAACTGCCTCCTGGCATTTCATGAGATATATCTCTTAGAAACCTCGGTATAAGTATATTAGGAGAAGAAAATGAAGCATGCCTAAGTGTATTCGACTCGCCCCACCTCCAATCGTTTATGTCTGGTCCATATAGGTCTTTAAGAAACAGCAAACTTTCCTCAAGTGACTCCTTTGCTAATAATGAACAACTTTCTTTATTTTTTGAATAAATTATGTCACACCAATCACTGGCATCTTCATAATCCCTTAAGATTTTCTCTAAAAATAATGGTTGAATTTTATAAAAATCTTTAGCTAGAAGACCTAGTTCGTCTTCCACCGCCATCCTTTGGAATGAACTGATCCATGTTTGGTAAATTAGTGGCTCTGGACTATGAGAATTCATATCTCCATTCCAATTAGATAAAAGAGTGAGGCTTTCAGTTTTAAGCCTATTTAAATCAATATTAGCTTCACCTTGATATTGGTACCATAACTCTTTCCCCAATAATGGTAATAAAGTTCTTGCTGTTTCAGAAATTGTGTCATTTTGGAGTTCCTTAAGGCTTTCAATTGTATGATACTGTCTGCTATTTATCAATTTAGTGGCCCTTGTCAATCTCTGTGTTTCTCCCCAATCAAAACTCAAGTGGTTTGGAAAATTCCCATAAAAAAATCTATTATTTGTGTTTATGATCACTCCTTTTAAAGAGCTGATTTCAACATCTTTATTTATGTCTGAAAATTTTTTTTGCCATTGGTTGGTATTTCTCCATCCTATGGAAACTACACGTCCTTTACTTTCACTATTAATAGGCCGGATAGGAGCTTTTCCAATAAATATCAAGTCAATTATATTTTTATCTGCCACTATCAGGTTTAAATTAAATGCGTTATTATCAAAAATATTATTTTTTAGATCAGAGATGCTTTCTGAGGTCATTACATTTAAGAGTGAAGCTAAAGTGGTGTCCTTCCCATTATATCCCGTCCATGAAAGTGATATTTCGTGATCTACTGGTTTTATTGAACTTATATCAAAGGTATTTGGTGGTAAGACGATACCATTTACTGTTTTTCGTAACATAATTTTTCTTGTTGGATAGTCTTTTATACGAATCAATTTTTCTTCAATTTGAAATTTTTTATAGCCATTTATTGTTAAATACTCCTGATAATTTTCAGGGTTTAGTTTTTCATAAAATAGATCTTGGTCATCTATTGAGGAATAAGAAGATGCCCATGCAATATTTTTATTTTTTCCTGAAAATATTACAGGAATGCCAGGAATAGAGGCTCCAATCACTGAACCAGAATTGAAATTCAAATGAGCTAACATCCAAATTGAGGGAGTTGATAATGGAAGAAATGAATCCGTTGCTAATATTGATTTTTTAGCAGCTGTCCTTGTTGCATCCACAGCATATGTATTTGATAAGAAACCGCTTTCGCTTGGTTGAAAACCTGTAAAGAAGCTTGCTAATTTTTTACTCTTACCATTCTCTAGCTGATAAAAGTTCTTTTTTGACTTAATAGGCTTTAAACTTTCTCTTAATTTTTTTACATCATCTATTAAATGATTCAATTTCTTATTCTCAACTTTTGAAAGCAATAATTTGGTCAAGAAAATTTCATTAGATGCTTTATCTGTAGATAAAAATTCTACCAGCTTTAAAATGGAAATAGAGTCAGTAGGACTCCATGGTTTCATTTGAGGTGGGAAGAAAAATAATTCTGGTGCGCCTCTTCCATCACCATTTTCTTGTATCTCTGCAATTCGCAAATTAATTCCATTTGAGTATGATTGTAGCAGCTCCTTCACTTCTATGCTTTGATTTAAATAAATTTTGTCTGATATTGATTGCAAGTCCAATGTTTTCATAAGAATATCAAGATCAATAGACTGCTGTCCTACAATTTCAGAAAGTCTTCCTTGAGCGATACGTTTGAGAAAATTCATTTGCCAAAATCTTTCTTGGGCATGTGCGTAACCTAGTCCAAAAATAATATCTTTTTTACTTTTTCCAAATATATGAGGCACAGCATTTACGTCACGAATTATTTCTATCTTTGAAGAAACATCATCTGAAAATATTGAGTTATTGTACTTTGGAAGAGATTGATAGGCTAAAAAGTACAATAATGAAAAGGATATCAGCAAGGTAATTAATGCAATTATTAAAATACGGGGTAGTAATTTAAAAAAAATATTCATTTTACCTTCTATTCTGAAATGATAGATTATAATATGATCTAAGCCAAACTTCAAAAATTTAAGGTGAAATAATGTCTAATGTTAGTTTTTTAGGTTTAGGAGTAATGGGATATCCCATTGCTGGGCATCTGGCAAGAGCAGGATTAAGGGTTACAGTTTTTAATAGAACTATTGAGAAAGCTAAAAGATGGAAAGAAGAATTTGGGTGTTCCTTCGAGCCAGATGTCTCAAACGCAGTGAAAGAAAGCGATTTTGTTTTTTCATGTGTAGGCAATGACAATGATTTAAGAGAGATTATTTATGGTGAAGAAGGTGCTTTTAAGAATATGAAAAAAGGATCATGCTTTATAGACCACACCACAGCTTCATCAACTATAGCAAACGAACTGCAGATGAAAGCGAACGAATTAGATATCGGTTTTATTGATGCTCCGGTGTCTGGAGGCGAAATTGGCGCTATAAATGGAAAGCTGACCATTATGTGTGGAGGTAGAGAATCAATTTATAAAAGAGCATTACCCCTAATGCAAAAATATTCTCAAAGTTGTACCCTCATCGGTAACTCGGGAGCAGGCCAATTAGCGAAAATGGTTAATCAGATCTGTATTGCTGGATTAGTTCAGGCTTTATCTGAGGGAATTAGTTTTGCAGAAAAGAATGATTTGGATACCAAAAAGGTCTTAGACTCTATTTCGAAGGGTGCTGCAGGGAGTTGGCAGCTGGAGAATCGTGGTAAAACTATGGTAGAGGGTAAATTCGATTTTGGTTTTGCGGTTGAGTTAATGAGAAAAGATCTCAGAATTTGCTTAGATCAGGCTGAGAAGCTAAATATATCATTGCCTATTACAGCTATAGTTAATCAATTTTATGCCGAAGTACAAAACAGCGGAGGTGCGAGATTTGATACATCAAGTTTAATAACTAGACTCAATAAATAAATATTAGCGAACTAGTCTTGAAAACTTAGCACCTTCTAGAGAAGTTCCTGCAAGTAATCCTTTTTGATCAAAGACAATTGCATAAATTGGTTTTGTGATGGTATTTGAGCTTACACCAAGAGAATATCCCTTGTCTCTGAATACAACTTCTGCGTCCACTCCCAGCTCCCATCCATCCTTAACTCTAAAACTCCTTAAAGCTTCTTGAGTCATAAAAAATATTATATTCGAGTATCTTTGAGCCCCAACTTGAAGTCCGTAAGAGGCAGATGCAATAGAGTAATAATCAATAGGAGCTTCGTTAATCCTCAAAACACCTTCTCCGTATGAGCCCCCTAATACAAACCCAGCTTTGGTAATTCTGGGAATGATAATTGTTCCTGCTGAGTTTTTGTAAATACTAATAGTATCAGGATCTAGTTCGAAGAGTTTTTGGAGAGCTATTTCAGCATCTCTATTGATAATGTTCCCAGTGCTTTCTTCTGAAATATTATTGCAACTTATTAAAGAAAAGAAAAATATTAGAAAAAAATTTAGTAAAAAAAACCTAGCTTTAATCATCATTTGTTTCCTTCTTTTAGCCCGTATTTTAAAATTAATGAGTGTTGTCTTTTTTAATTAATTTTCCAGCTTCCAACGCGAAGTAGGTAAGAATACCGTCACATCCAGCTCTCTTAAAACATAATAAAGTTTCTAAAATAGTTTTATCTCTATCCAACCAGCCGTTATCTATTGCTCCTTTAATCATGGCATATTCACCTGAAACTTGATACGCAAAAGTTGGGAACTGTAGTCTTTTTTTTACTTCAGATATCACATCTAAATAGGGCATGCCCGGTTTTACCATAACCATATCAGCACCTTCAGAAATGTCTTCTCTTACTTCTCTTATTGCTTCTTCAAGATTTGATGAGTCTATTTGATAGGTCTTCTTGTCTCCGTTTAAAAGCCCTTTAGCGCCTACCGCTTCCCTGAAAGGACCATAATATGAAGAAGCAAATTTAGCGGCATACGACATGATTAAAACATCCTTAAATCCGTTCTTTTCTAAAGATTTCCTAATAACAGCGACTCTGCCATCCATCATATCGGAGGGCCCAAGAATGTCTGCACCTGACTCTGCTTGTATCAGTGCTTGTTTTTCTAGTGCTATTAGTGTTTCATCATTTAGAATTTTATTTTCGACTAATAGTCCATCGTGCCCATCTGAATTATACGGATCTAACGCTACATCTAGCATAATTACCAATTCTGGATACGATGATTTTATTAAACGAGTAGCTTTATTTACAAGGTTATCTGGGTTCCACGCTTCTTCACAGCTTGAACTCTTTTTCCCTATAGGTGTATATGGAAATAATGCAATGGTTCTAATATCAAATTTAAGTAGCAATTCTATATATTCCAGTAGACGATCCAAAGAGTATCTGTTTACGCCAGGCAACGAAGGAATTGCTTCTATAATTTCTGTTCCCTCTCGAATAAATATTGGAGCAATTAGATCATTACAATTAAGATTATTTTCTTTAACGAGTGATCTAATGACTTGATTTTGACGAAGTCTTCTACCTCTTCTTATTGGAAAATCCTTTAGAAATATACTCATGTAAATTTCCTGCAAATAGTTTATATGTTATTGTTCAGTTTAGTTTCAAATATAATAATCATCAATAGCTTTATATAGGAATTATTAATGTCTGAGAATGTTTTTAAGTCTGAAAATATAGGATGTAACGCTTTTCTCGTAGCAAATTTTGTTGAAAAAGAAGGAGCAATTAATCATGTCCATTTATTGGAAAGGGAAAGTGATATAATTCAATTTAAGGATTTAATAAGTTTTTTTAACAAAGAAATAGAAATCATTGATTTTCCTTCTTGGGATTGTCTTCCTTACGGACATATTTCTCCTGGAAAATCTATAATATCAAAAAGATTTTCTGCCCTATTAAAAACAATATCTTCTTCTCAAAGACCTAAAATTTTTTTAGCTTCATCAGATAGTATTTTGCAAAAAACTCTTCCCAAAGACAATTTGCTAAAAGGTGTACTTGACCTATCAATTGGCAAAAACTGTAATATGGAAGAAATCAAAAATAGTTTAATCCAATTAGGCTATTTAAGAGAAACAAGCGTTTATTCTCCCGGGGAGTATTCACTAAGAGGAGGTATTATAGACATCTTTCCTACAGGGTTAGAGTTTCCTGTTAGATTAGAGTTTTTTGGAAATATATTAGAAAAAATAAGGGCGTTCGACCCGAACACTCAAATTACATTTGAAACGTTGGAGAGGGTACAACTTTTATTAGCTTCTGAAGTCACCTTGTCCGAGGAGAGAATAGAAAGTTTTCGAAAAAACTACAGAAAAAAGATTGGAAAGATTGGTTTAGAAGACTCTATTTATAACTTAGTTTCACAAAATATTTTGCCCGAAGGTATAGAACACTGGCTTTCTTTTTTCTATGACAAAGTTGACTCACTATTCTGTTATCTAAAAGGGTTTACAATTAGTTTTGACATTAACTTTGATTATTCCCTTAAAAAAAAATGGCAGAGCATTGTGGATGCCAGAGAATTTGATTTGAATCAAAGTACAGGTAATAAGCATAGACTTGCTCTTTTAGAACCAAATTCTCTTTATTTGTCACCCTTAGACTTTTGGGAAGAATTAAAAAATAATAATCTTAAAACTGTAAATCTTTTTGAGAATAAAAGGGACGAAATAAATTACTCGCCTGGCAAAAATTTTGTTGCAGAGCGCAACAATAGAAAAAAATTTCTATTCAGCTCAGTAATTGACTATATAAACTATAAAAGAGTTGATTTAAATATTATCGTAACTGGGTTTTCAGTTGGCTCTATTGAAAGACTAATTTCAATACTTAAAGAATATGGACTAGAGTCGATTGAGGAGCTAAAAAATTTCAATCAAGTTTTTCAGGTAAAAAACAAAGTTTTTTATTCATTTGCTAACTTTGATGATGGTTTCGAAATGAATAACTTTTTGATTATTACTGAACAAGATATATTAGGCGGAGAGTTAAGGAAAAAAGAAAAAAAATCAAAAAAACCGACTTCCATTTTTGAGGACCTTAAATCCATAAGAGAGGGTGATTTAGTAGTTCATATAGATTTTGGTATAGGTCGTTTTTTAGGCTTAAAAAATATTGAGATAAATAAAATAAAAAATGATTTTTTGGAAATAGAGTACGATAACTCTGATAAAATATTTGTTCCTATAGAAAATATTGAATTGATTTCATTGTATGGCAGTCATACTTCAAAACTTGATAGGCTGGGCGCTGCGAGTTGGCAGCACAGGAAAGCAAGTGTAAAAAAACGAATTAAAGTAATTGCTCAGCAATTAATTGATGTTGCTGCAAAGAGAATGTTAGTCAAAACACAAATAATTTCGATTCAGGAAGATATCTGGAAAGAATTCTCCGATAGATTTCCCTATGTGGAGACTTATGATCAGCTGGAAGCTATTTCTGAAGTAAAAAAAGATCTTTCGAGTGGCATTCCAATGGATCGCCTGATATGCGGTGATGTAGGTTTTGGAAAAACAGAGGTAGCTATGAGAGCTAGCTTCCTAATGGTTTCAAGTGGCAAACAAGTAGTTATTGTTGTGCCTACTACGCTATTAGCAAAGCAGCATTTGGACACATTTAAGAAACGCTTTGATAGTTATCCTGTAGAAATTGAAATGCTTTCTAGGTTAACTCCAAAAAAAAAGTCTGTAAATATTCTTGAAAATGTTTCTTTAGGAAGCGTTGATATATTGATTGGCACGCATAGTGTGCTTAGTAACAAAGTTGAATTTAAAGATCTAGGCCTCGCTGTCATTGACGAGGAACAGAGTTTTGGCGTTGATCAAAAAGAAAAACTAAAATTAATCTCTCCCGAATTAAATATTCTTACGCTTACCGCCACTCCAATTCCTCGTACTCTACAGATGGCATTTTCAGGTATTAGAGATTTATCTTTAATAAATACCCCGCCAAAAAATAGAACATCAATTGAAACTACTTTAATGGAATTTGATACTGGTAGCATTAGGTCAGCAATCCTGAGAGAAGTATACAGAGGTGGACAAGTATTTTTTGTGGTTCCTAGAATTAAAGATATTAGCTTTATCGAAGAATTTTTAATCAAAAATTTATCAGAAATAAAATTTAAAATAGCAAGCGGTAAGCTCAGTAACAACAATCTGGAAAAAATAATAACCGCTTTTTATGATGGTACTTTTGATTTACTCGTTTCGACTAATATAGTTGGTAGTGGTTTAGATGTTCCAAGAGCTAACACAATAATAATTTACAAGCCAGATATGTTTGGTTTGAGCCAACTGTATCAAATAAGAGGAAGAGTTGGCCGATCAAACAGAAGAGCTTTTGCGTTTTTAGTAACAAAAAAAGGAAAAAATTTGAGTGAAGGGGCTTCGAGAAGGTTAAAGCTATTGGCAAGCTTAAACTCGATGGTTTCTGGTTTTAGTCTTTCATCGCAGGATTTAGAAATTAGAGGTTCAGGAAATATGCTTGGAGAGGAACAAACAGGTCAAATAGAAGAGGTAGGCGCTTTCCTTTACCAGGATATGCTTGAAAAGACTGTAAAAAATCTAAAAGAAATCCAAGAAAGCGAATCTTCACGCTCTGTTGAGGACCATTGGTCGCCTACAATTAAGATACCTATATCCGCTCGTATTCCAGAAGAATATATCCAAGAAAACTCTCTAAGATTAAGTTTCTATCGGCGTCTCTCTGCTTTGCAGCAAGATATTGATATAGAGTCATTGTTAGCTGAGATGGTAGATAGGTTTGGAAGTTTGCCTAATGAGGTTGAGACTTTAGTCAGTATAATCAAAATTCGTGAAAAATGTAAAAACCTCCAAATCGATCTATTTGAAGTAGGAGCAAAGGGAATAATAATCAGTTTTAAAGAAGGAAAATTTCATAATACAAAAGGTTTAATCGATTTTATAGAATCAGATCGAAGAAATATTTCAATAAAAAATAATAAACTCTTGGTTAAAACAGTATCTAAAGACAAAAATACAATGATAAATACTTGTTTTAAAGTCTTGAAAAATATACAAATTTACATTTAAAAAAAAAGCGCCTTCTATTGAAGGCGCTAGTTATTGAGGCAGGTTTCATACAGGCAAGAAACCTATCGAGCAGTTTTATAAGTCTACTAAAAAGTTACATAGAGTCCAATATTTTTTTTATTTTTTTTCTGGCATTACCAGACCAGCCGATATTATTAATTTTGCTGCATCTTCTACTGTCATATCAAGTAGTTTTATGTCTTTCTTTGGAATAAATAACATGAAACCAGAAGTCGGGTTAGGAGTAGTCGGTAAAAAAACCGTTACCAAAGATCCTAAATCTATCTTTTTTTTGATCTCACCCTCTGTAGTTGTTGAAATAAATGCAACTGCCCAAACACCTTTTTTGGGATATTCAACTAAACAGGGTTGTTTAAAACTACTGCCATTCGTTTTGAATATTGCCTGGATAATTTGTTTTATAGAGTTGTAAACTGTACTAATAATAGGCATTCTTGAGAGTATTTTTTCTCCTAATAAAAGAGTTTGTCTCCCTAAAAAGCCTGATGCTACTGAACCTATGAAGGTGGTAACAATTAGAAACAAAATCACACCTAAACCAGGAATATAAATCTGATAAATTTCTAATGGATTATATTTTGGGGGTATTAAAGGAATAACAACATTATCGATAAAGCTGATAACTGACCAAGCTAGATAACCGGTCAAGACTAATGGTATTAATACAGCTAGCCCCGTTAAAAAGTCTCTTTGTATTTTTTTGAAAATTTTGCTCATTATTTAATCTCTGCCTGATAAGTTAAACTGTTTTTTAATTCAATTCAATCCTAGAGCTACTTTTGCACCAAATGTTGCGTTGTTCTTTACTAGCGCTATATTAGACTTAAGTGTTTTACCTTTTGTTTCTTTGAAAAGGTGATCTAAAATTGCCGGTGTTAACTTTTTTCCTGAAAAAAGGTTTCCTTGAAGCTTTTTTAATCCATTTTCTATTAAGGGTTCTAATTCAGACTTTTTCAAAGCATAATTTTTTGGAATTGGATTGCAAACCAATATTCCATTTTTATTATTAAGGTTCTCTTTAATTTGAAAAATCTCTGAAACTGCCAAAGGACTTTCTACTCTGTATGGTGCTTGTATACCAGAGTCTTTGTACCAAAATGCGGGCAGGTTCTTTTGACCTATTGAAAATACTTGAACTCCCAATGTCTCTATTGCTTCAAAAGTTTTTTTTACATCTAGTATTGATTTGGGGCCAGCAGATATTGTTATAACGTTAGATGACTTGATTTCATGCAAATCTGGAGATACATCAAAATTTTGATTAAAGTCTCTATGAACACCACCGATACCACCAGTTACAAATGTTTTTATCGATAGTAGATCACAAATCTTTAATGATCCGGCAACTGTAGTTCCTCCAGGTTGTTTTGAAAACATTGTTGCCTCAAAATTATTCGATGAAACCTTCACAATGTTTTTGGCTTTAGCGAATGCGTCCAATAACTCGGCGTCTAACCCTACATTTATTTTACCATCTAAAATCGCTAAAGTTGCTGGCCTAGCTCCATGGCTCCTTATTAGATCTTCTATTTCTTTTGCCATTTCTAGAGAATGAGGATAAGGCATGCCATGAGAGATTATTGAACTCTCAAGAGCAACGATTGGTATTCCTTTTTTTATCGCTTCCTTAATTTCTTTAGAATAGGTTATTAATTCGCCAATCTTGTTTTTTTTCATTTGTTTAATTTTATTTGTTTAAATATTTGTGGGTACGCACATCAGCGTATCTTAGCTTTTCTTTATTGGAATCGTTGGGTTTTTTTAAATTAGCTGCAATATAGCTTGCAAAAAAGAAGTCCCCTGCACCAGATCTAGAAGTTTTTTTTATAAGTTCTTTAGGTTTTAGCATGAACAACTTTTTCTTTTCAATCCCACATGCAATCTTTGAGCCATTAGTAACTATTATTGATTGGAATTTATTGTTTAGGAGCTTAGACAAGTATTTGCAGGCTTCAACCGCGTCATCAAAATTCCGTTTACCAAGTGCGCTAGCCTCTTTTAAATTCAATAACAGGGAAAAATTATTGAAATAGATTAGCTTTTCAGAAAAAACATGGAGTTTATTAAAATTAGCTGGAACGAAATAATTATTGAAATTTCCTAACTCTCTTTTTTTCACAATTTTTGAAAAAAAATTCTTTGATAAATTTCCGTCAAAGATAAATGTAGATTGATGATTTTTGGTTTTCAAATTGGCAAGAATTTTAGAAAATTGACCGTAAATGAGAGGTTCATTATCAGAAAAAACATTACAGCTATTAATAGCACTGAATATTTCCCCGTTCTCGGTTTCTATAGATACGTATTTATCAACATGCTCACCTTTAAAGATTAAATTGTTTGTTTTTATCCGACAATTATTTAATTTTTCTAGCTGTTTTTCGGTTTGATAGGACAGCCCAGTAACTGACACTAAATGGATAGAAAAGAGTGCATTATCCAGTTCATCACTTAGCCCTAAGGCAATATTAAAAGCTACACCTCCTGGTCTCTCTGTTATGGTTCCTGCATGATCCTCTCCAATATTTGGATCTGTATTTGGTCTGCATATTATATCCCACATAAGACCTCCAAATATGAAAATTTCATGTTTTTTATGTTCTGATACCATCAAATAAAGCGTAAAAAATGTAAATTTAGTCTAAGGATAATATTTTCTTGAATTCTTATCAAGATTGGCCTAATTATAATCAAAAATTCACAGGTGCGAAGAAGATATAGTGCGGTTGCAAAAAAATTCGTACTCAGGTTAAAACCGTAAAGGAAATATAACATGACATTACCTAATTATTCTTTAAGGAAGCTATTAGAAGCTGGTGTTCATTTTGGACACCAAACCCATAGATGGAATCCTCTTATGGACCAGTATATTTATGGATCTAGAAATGGAATTCATATAATTGATTTAACTCAAACGATGACTTTGTTGAGTGTTGCGTTAGATGCTATCCATAAGATGGTATCAAAAGGAGGTAGTGTTTTGTTTGTAGGGACAAAACGTCAAGCACAATCTCCTGTTTCTGAAGCAGCTCAGAAATGTGCTCAATATTATATAAATTATCGTTGGCTAGGCGGCACTTTAACTAATTGGAAGACTGTTTCTAATTCTATTATGAGACTTAAAGAGTTAGATCAAATTGGATTAGAAGAATTGGATGGTTTTACTAAGAAGGAAAGGCTTAACATTGAAAAAGAGCATGGAAAGCTGAAATTATCTTTAGGGGGCATTAAGGATATGAAAAGCTTGCCTGACATGCTTTTTGTTATAGATACTAATAAAGAATCAATAGCTATAAAAGAAGCAAAAAAAATTGGGATACCTGTTGTTGCAATATTGGATTCTAATTCTTCAACCGATGGAGTTGATTATCCAATACCGGGTAATGATGATGCAGCAAGAGCGATAGCTCTTTATTGCGATTTGGCTAGTCAAACAATTTTGGATGGGTTGGAGTCTCAATTGGGTTCAGCAGGCATAGATATAGGTAGTTCAGACCAGGTAGTTAATGAAAATTTAGATGACTCAGATGAACCAAGAGAGGCTGATGCTAACTCAGAGACGGTAGAAGTGATTGAAAAAAAGGATCAAGAAAAGAGCAATTCAGAGCCCGAAAAAAAAGAAAAATCAGAAGTTAAAACAAAGAAAACAAATTCCAAAAAATCAGATGTAAAAGAAAATCAATCAAAGAAAGAGGACAAAACGGTTTTGGATGAAGAAAATGAAAAGCCTGAAAGCTCTAACCATGAACATGCAAATAATGAGAAAGAAAATGATTGATTGAAATAATAGTGATCTAAATTTTAATGTGGATATAAAAGGAGAATAATAGTGGTTTCTGCTACAATGGTTAAAGAGCTTAGAGAAATTTCAGGTGCAGGTATGATGGATGCCAAAAAAGCACTCGTGGAAACAAAAGGAGACATGGAGGCGGCACGGGATTGGTTGCGAACAAAAGGCCTCCTTAAAGCAGAAAAAAAATCGTCCCGCGTGGCCGCTGAGGGATTGGTTGGAGTATCAGTTGAAAAAGAGTCTGGAATGATTGTAGAGGTTAATTCTGAAACAGATTTTGTGGCTACAAATGAAGAATTTAAATCACTTGTAAAATTAGTTCTTTCAGAATGTTATCATTGTGAAAGTATAGAGGAAGCGTTAGATAAGAAAGTAGAAGGAAAGTTACTTAGAGATATTGTAACAGAAAAAATTTCTACAATAGGAGAAAATATTAGTCTAAGAAGGATTGAAAAACTAGCAGGGGGAAACGTATATTCCTATATCCACAACTCGGTTGATAAATATTTGGGAAAAATTGGTGTTTTAGTTTCACTTGATGGTACTCATAATAACGAGATAGGAAAACAAATCTCTATGCACATTGCTGCAACTGCTCCCTTGGCGCTTTCTGAAAGCGAAATAGACAAATCTCTTGTCGATAGGGAGACAAAGGTAATTAGAGATCAATTGATTGAGGAAGGCAAACCCTCGGAGATTATAGACAAAATCATTAAAGGGAAGTTGAAGAAATATTTTGAGGAAAATACTCTTTTACAGCAAAAGTTTGTAATGGACCCAGATTTAAAGGTGTCTGAATTTTTAGAAAAAAATAATCAGAAGATAATAGAATTTAAAAGATTTAAAGTTGGTGAGGGTATAGAAAAAGAGGAAACTGATTTCGCTGCAGAAGTCAAAGGAATAGTCTCTTAGGTTAATGTTGTTTTGATAGAAAATAAAAAATATAAGAGAATACTTTTAAAGATCTCTGGAGAGGCTCTTATGGGTGAGCAAAAACTTGGTTTAGATCCACCCACAGTAAAAAAAATCGCTCAAGAAATAAAAAAAGTTCATGAGAAAGAAATAGAAGTTTGTCTTGTTATAGGTGGTGGCAACATTTATAGAGGGTTGCAGGGTAGTGCTCAGGGTATGGAGAGAACAACTGCTGACTATATGGGTATGTTGGCAACAGTGATGAATTCGCTTGCAATGCAATCAGAACTAGAGAAGCTAGATATTTATACAAGAGTTATTTCAGCAATCCCTATGGACCAAATTTGCGAGCCTTACATAAGAAGAAGGGCAGTAAGACATTTAGAGAAAGACAGAGTTTGCATTTTTGCTGCTGGAACAGGAAACCCCTATTTCACGACTGATACAGCAGCTACGCTTCGTGCTACTGAAATGAAATGTGAGGTAATTTTTAAAGCTACAAAAGTTGACGGAATTTACGATAAGGACCCGGTTAAAAATAAAGATGCGAGATTTCTAAGAAATATTTCATATCAGCAAGCTTTAGCAGATAACCTAGAGGTTATGGATGCTAGCGCTATCGCTTTAGCCAGAGACAATCAATTGCCAATAGTTGTTTTTTCTTTGTTTGAAACAAATAGTTTTTTAAGTATTGTAGAAGGAAAGGGAAAATTCTCTCTGGTAAGCTAATAAGTGACATGGAAGATTTTGATTCAGAAATAAACTCTATTACTAAAAGAATGGCGGGGGCTATAACTTCCTTAAAGAGTGACTTCTTAACTTTAAGGACTGGCCGTGCTTCTTCTAACATGCTTGACCCCATATCTTTAGAGGTTTATGGATCAAAAATACCTTTAAATCAATGTGCTACTATAACCGTTCCAGAACCAAGGATGATTCAACTTAATGTTTGGGACTCTTCTAATATTGTATTAGTTGAAAAGGCAATAATGAATTCAGGGTTGGGCCTTAACCCTCAGACAGAGGGTAATTTGGTTAGACTTATTCTTCCAGAACTAAATGAAGAGCGTAGAAAAGAGTTAGCAAAATTAGCTGCCAATTATTCAGAGAATGCGAAGATAGCTGTAAGAAATGTGCGCAAAGATGGAATGGACAAAATAAAAAAATTTAAATCTGATGGAATGTCAGAGGATGAGTCTCAGTTATGGAGCGAAGAGATTCAAAATCTAACAGACTCCATGATCAAGGAGATTGAGGAATTACAAAAAGAAAAGCAAGCAGAAATCATAAATTTTTGAGGTATTTTTTTGTTCCCTAATATGTATAGAAATTGTTTAAAGATTTAAAGCTTAGATTTTTTTCAGGTATAGCTTTATTTACAAGCTTTATTATTATTGTTTTTATTTTCCCAGTTCTGATAAAACCATTAATTTTTATCCTTGCATTTATTATGTTAAGAGAGCTTTATCTTCTGAGTGGCGTAGCGAAACCAGGAGATTTTGTTTTTATAATTATTGGTATAGTTAATACTTTCCCATTGATTTTTTCTCAGAGCAGCCCAATTCTAGCGCTTTTTATAGCTATTCCCCTTGCGTTAGTAACTATATTCTTTTATCGATCCATTTTTATTGGTCTGGGGCAACTTTATATTGTGGGTTCACTTATACTTCTTTTGGATCTGATTATTTCTGACCCGCCAGTAGGGGGACTGAATTTTTTTGTTTTTTTTGTTGTCTGTGTAGCTCTTTCAGATATTGGAGGTTATTTTGGCGGGCAAATTATAGGAGGCAAAAAGGTTTTTGAAAAAGTAAGTCCTAATAAGACATGGGCTGGCGTTATTGTGGGTTGGCTACTAGCTGGCATATTTTATTATTTTCTTTTTCTTGTTGGTTTTTTTGAGTCCTATTTATATTTATTTTTATTTTTGGGAATTGCTTTATCTTCTCAAATAGGTGATTTTATTGAGAGTTATACAAAAAGATATTTTGATGTTAAAGATAGCGGCCAAATTATACCTGGTCATGGTGGTGCTTTAGATAGGTTTGATGGTATGATTTTCTCAATATATTTTGTTAAAATATTTGATTTGATATTTTAGGGTATGAATAAAAAAAAAATTAACATATTTGGGGTGACAGGGTCTATCGGTAAAAGCACTCTTCAAGTTTTGAGGGAAGAAAAAATTAAAGACAAATATCAACCTTTTGTGTTTTCTGCAAACGAAAATGTTGATCAGCTGTTAAAAGATTGTCTTGAGTTCAAACCTAGACATGCTGTTATAGCTAATGAAAGCAAATATAATATATTAAAAAAAGGACTATCTGGTACAGATATTCAACCCAGTTCGGGAAAAAAAGCTTTGCTTGAGTTAGCCTCTGAAAGAGTAAACTGGTCAATGTCGGCTATAATTGGGTTTGCCGGCGTAGAGGTGGCATTAAGATGTGCTGAGTTTTCAGATGTTTTAGCCTTGGCAAATAAGGAAGCATTGGTTTGTGCTGGAGAACTATTATTATCAAAAATCAATTATCACAAAAACAAACTTATTCCAGTTGATAGTGAGCATAGTGCCATTTATCAATGTTTACAGGGCGAGAATAGAAAGGGGCTTAAGGAAATAATTTTAACAGCAAGTGGAGGGCCTTTTAGAAATTGGACTATGAATGACATAAAAAAAGCTACTTTGAAAGATGCCTTAGAGCACCCAAACTGGGATATGGGAGACAAAATAACAATTGATAGCGCTTCAATGTTTAATAAATCACTTGAATTAATTGAAGCAATGCATTTATTTAACGTCTCCTTTCATGAAATCGAGGTCGTAATTCACCCTCAATCTATTATACACTCAATGGTTAATTTTAAAGATGGTACTACCATTGCTCAACTTGCTGTGCCAGATATGAAAGGACCTATAGGATATGCTCTAAACTACCCAGAACGAGATACAATAGGTTTAGAAAATATTAATTTTACTGAGGTGGGACAATTAGAGTTTTTTGAACCTGACTATGAAAAATTTCACTCGTTGAAAATCGTTGAAAAAGTAGGTAGAAATTTAAATTTAGGAGTAATTTTTAACGCAGCTAAAGAAGTAGCTGTGGAAAAATTTATTTCTGGGGAAATAAATTTTTTAGACATGGCATTGATTGTTGAAAAAGCAATAAATGAGAAGTCATTGCTGGATTTAACAAAATCAGGAAAACGAACATTTTTATCTCTTGTGGAAATAGATTTAGCTGCAAGAGATTTTTCAAGAAATATTAATTTTTAATAATTGAGGGTATTATTTTTTTATTACAAGTATTTTCTATTATATTCGCTTTTAGCATCGTCATTTTTGTGCACGAGTTTGGTCACTTTATTGTTGGAAGAATCAATAAAATCGGAGTTTTGGTTTTCAGTATAGGCTTTGGTCCTAAGATATTTTCTTTTCACGATAAACTCGGGACTGAGTGGAAAATCTCTGCAATACCATTAGGGGGTTATGTTAAATTTTTTGGAGATGAAAATCCTGCTTCTATCAACGTTTCTCAAATAGCTGTCTCTAGAAATTTATCCTCAAAATCATTTGCGGATGCTTCAGTCTTTAGTAGATTTTTAACCGTTGCTGCAGGACCCTTCGCTAATTTCTTATTTTCAATTATTACATTCTCTATAATAATTTTAGTAAACGGGGTTGCTAGTAATGCACCTATTGTTGGAAAAGTGAACCAATTTTATCAAGAGAGATATGATCTGAGACCAGGAGATAAGATTTTAAAAGTTGAAAATAGGGATATTTTAAAATTTGGAGATATATTCAACGAATTGTCAAAAATTGAAAGCTCTCAAAATAGCTTTTTGATAGAAAGAAACGGTTTAAAAAAAGAAATAGTTTTACCTTATATCTTTCAACCAGTTGTTATGGGGATTGAGCCTTTGTCATCTGCTGCACGGGCTAACCTTAAGGTAGGGGATGTGTTTTTGTCTGTAAATGGGGAAAGGTTATATAGATTTTCTGACCTCAGAAATTTTGTTGTTAACTCAGAAGGTAGAGAATTGAAGGTACTAATATTTAGAGAAAACAGGGAAATTCAGAAAATAATCCAACCTACTCTTACTCCTTTCGAAGAGAAAAATGGAACATTTACAGAAAAATACAGAATAGGTGTTTTAGGTGGACCGATATTTCAGGCTGAAAGAAGTACGCCAAGTATATCAGAATCTTTGAGTATGGGTTCAACTGCGGTGTTAAGTGTTTTTACTGGAACAATTAGAGGTATTAGAGCTATGATGTTAGGAGAAGTTGATCCAAAACATCTTTCTGGACCAATCGGTGTAGCTCATGCGGTTTCTGATTCAGTAAAATCAGGTTTAATATCATTTTTTACACTTATATCTATTATTTCAACGGGAATAGGAATAGTAAATCTTTTACCAATACCTGTTCTAGATGGTGGACATATAGTTTTGTTAGGTTATGAAGCCATAATGAAAAAGAGACCTTCTGAAAAATTTCTAAGATTTGCTATGATAGCCGGACTATTTTTGATATTATTCCTCATAATTTATACAACCCTTAATGATATTTTAAGGGTATTCTTATAAACCTTACACATGAGGAGATAAGTTTTGAGAAGTTCTTACAATAAATTCGTTTTTGTTTTTACCTTTATCATAATCGGATGTTTAGAGCCGCTAAACGCACAAATTCGATTTTCTAATGTTATTGTTGAGGGAAATTCTTTAACTCAAGATTCAACAATAAAAGGGATTTCTGGGTTAACGGCTAATAAAAATTTCAAATCTCAAGACTTAAATTCTGCTCTTAAGAAACTATATCAAAGCGGTCTATTTGAGAAAGTTGAACTTAATCCAAGAAATAACATACTTATAATAAAGGTTATTGAAAATAAGAAAATAGGTAGATTAGCTTTCGAAGGAAATAAAAAAGTCAAAGATGATGAGTTAGAATCGATTATTACGTCCAAAGAAAGAATGCCATTTAATAAAAACCAGGTTACGAAAGATACAAGGTTAATATCCGATTATTATAGATTCAAATCAAGATATTCAGCCACAGTTGTTCCGAAAATGATTGTTCGTGATTCAGGTCTTGTTGATTTAGTATTTGAGATCGATGAAGGCAAGATACTACAAATAGGACAAATTAATTTTACAGGCAACAAATCTTTTTCAGATTCACAGCTTGTTAAGGTTATAAAGTCTAAGCGTGCAGGTATGTTTTCGTCCTTTTTTAAAAGCGATAATTATACCGAAGATAACCAAGAGATAGACAAATTTCAATTAGAGAAATTTTATAAAAACGAAGGGTTTCCGGACGCCAGAGTTGTTTCTTCCATAGGTGGTTTAAGCGAAGATGGGCAATCAGCATTTTTGACATACTCCATTTATGAAGGAAAAAGGTTTAAAATAAAGAATGTTGAACTTTTTTCTAAAGTAAAAGGGGTTGATAGTAAAATTTTTAATAAAGTTATTAAAATAAAAGCTGGAGAATATTTTAACAGATCGAAAATAGATGAAACCATTGAAGAAATAAAACAGATATCGGTTTCTAATGGGTACCCATTCTTGACTGGGCAGGTTAAAATAAATAAGAATTTCAAAGATCAGACTGTAAGCCCAGTTTTTGAAGTAGTTCAAGGTCCAAAAATGTTCGTTGAACGGATAAACTTAATAGGGAATAGTCACACAAGAGATAATGTTATCCGACGGGAGTTTAAAGTCGAAGAGGGTGATGCATTTGATCCCCGAATGTTGAAAAGAACTGAAGAAAAATTAAAATCTTTAGGTTATTTTGAAGATGTCAAAATAAATGTGTCAAGAGGATCTAGCGATCAAAATGCAATTGTATCTGTTAGAGTAAAAGAAGCGCCAACCGGTTCACTTACCTTAGGTTTAGGTTATTCAACAGACACAGATGTTAGCGCAACATTTGCACTCAGTGAGAGTAACTATAGAGGAGCTGGTCAAGGTTTAAGGCTGAGTACTTCTACATCTAAAAATGCCACATCGATAGGCTTTGGCTTTGATGAGAGAGGGTTTCTTGGGAGAGATGTACTAGCATCAATTGATTTCGATTATACTAAATCTGAGCCCAAATCATCGGGTTATACAGCAAATCTATTTAGTTTTAAACCTTCATTTGGTTTTAACTTAACTTCCGACACAAGGCTTAATTTAACTTATAGATATGAGGACCTTGACGTTACTGCTGTTGGAAATTCTACCGTTCTTCAGCAGGATTTAGGTAAATCAACGCGGTCAATCATTGACTTTAACCTTAATATTGATAGGCGAAATTCTATAATAAAACCTACCGATGGATATAACATAAGACTTTCTTCTGAAGCTGCAGGACTTGGGGGAGATGCAAGTTATATTAAATCGTCAGCAAAAGGTAAAATATATAAGGGGTTTTTTAATAATAATGTCATTTTTTCCTCAGAAATTGAAGGTGGATTGCTGTCTATGGGTAAAGGATATTCAAAGATTGTAGATCGTTTTACTTTGGGAGGTCGTTCATTCAGAGGGTTTCAATTTAATGGTATAGGCCCACGTGAGCTTGTCTCAGATAATAATTATGGGCTGGCTCTAGGAGGTGAAAAGTATGCAATTGCAAGGCTTGCAACATCATTTCCACTTGGATTGCCTCGTGAACTAGGCCTCTATGGAAGCATTTTTGCTGAGTCTGGAGCTTTATGGGGTTTAAAGCATGATACTTCCGTTGCAGGACTGTCAGATAAAATTACATTGACTGACATGAATTATCGTACATCCATTGGTTTTGCAATGAATTGGGAAACACCGATAGGTCCATTGCAATTTAATTGGTCGAGGCCACAACGTTATGTTACTAAAGCAGATGGTACAGATATAGACGACTTGGAATATTTTAGTTTAAATTTAGCCACAAGGTTTTAGATTTTTGCTATTATTTTTGATCAAAATTTTGAAGCTCCTTGCAGTTTTTTCGTTATTTTTTTCGACATTGGTGAATTCTCAAGAAAATAACGAGGTCTCAAGTACTGTTTTAGTAATTAATAGTTTAAAAGTTTTTGAAAAATCCAATTTGGGAAAAGATATAATTTCAACATTTCAAAAGTCAGCAAATCAGTTAGAGAAGGAAGCAAATATTAACGTAAAGAAGTTTGAAAAAGAAGAACTCGAGTTGACAAAGAAGAGAGACAAAATAAACAAAAAGGAATTCAACAAATTAGCCGAGGACTTTGATACAAGGGTTCAAAAAACTAGAAGCTTGTATGATATAAAGGATAGTCAGTTAAAAACAAAAATGGAAATGTGGAAGAAAAATTTTTTTGAGTTTTCGCGTAGAATAATACAACCCATAATGATAAGTTATAAGGCTTTTATCGTTTTGGATGTTAATCAGCAAGATCTATTTTTTGATAATAGAATTGATATCACAAACCAGGTGATAACCCAACTGGATGATCTTTATAGTAAAGATCCTACAAGCCTAAAATTGATAATAGAAGAATAGGAGTCTTTGCTATTATGGAAAAAAACTCATGTGATATAAATGAAATTAAGCGGCTTATCCCTCACAGATACCCCTTTTTACTGATTGATAAAGTTGTTGATATTCAAGCTAACGTTGAAGCGATTGGAATTAAAAATGTAACTGTAAATGAACCATATTTTGAAGGCCATTTCCCTATATCGCCGGTTGTACCAGGTGTGTTACAAGTAGAGTCTCTCGCTCAGACAGCTGCTGTATTAGTAATAAAAAGCCTTGATTTAGAAAACTCAGGATCCCTTGTTTATTTAACTACGATTGAAAATACAAAATTCCGGCGATTAGTAGTTCCAGGGGATATTATGCGTTTGAAAGTTACGGTTATTAAGAAAAGACAAAAAATATGGAAGTTTAAGGGCGAAGTTTATGTTGAAGAAAAAAAAGTTTCTGAGTGTGAATTTACCGCAATGATGCAAACCGAATTACAGAGCCATTGAAGTAATTTGACATAATTCTTGTGTTGCCTAATTAGTTGACTTTGTGATTTTTAACTTTATTGGTTGTCGTTATGAAAATGGATACATCAAGTATAATTCATCCATCTGCTATAATTGAGGATGGCGCGAAAATTGGTAGTAATTGTAAAATAGGACCTTTTTGTTTTTTAGGATCCAAAGTCGAATTGAGTGACGGGGTAATTCTAGATAGTCATGTATCACTATCTGGGGCAACTTTTGTTGGGTCAGGTACTAGGGTTTGGCCTTTTTCTTCGATAGGGAATCAACCGCAAGATTTAAAATATGATGGAGAAATGACTAGACTTGAAATAGGAAAAAATAATCTTATTCGCGAATGCGTTAGCATTAGCCCCGGAACAAAAGGTGGTGGCGGTTTAACAAAAATTGGAGATAATTGTCTATTTATGCTTGGTAGTCACGTCGGGCACGACTGTATTTTAGGGAATAACATTATAGTTGCCAATAATTCAGCCATAGCTGGGCATGTGGTAATAGAGAATGATGTAAACATTGGAGGACTGGTAGGAATCCACCAATTTTGTAGAGTTGGTGAAGGTTCAATTATCGGGGCGCACTCGATGGTTTCCAAGGATGTAATCCCCTTCTCTATGATAGCAGGGCAGAGAGCGTCTTTATCGGGTGTTAACTTGATAGGATTAAAAAGGCGTGGTCATAAAAAAGAAAGTTTGAAAAAGTTAAAAAAATTATTTTTGGATCTCTTTGATAAAAATAATAAAGAGCCTTTTAATGAGAGAGTAGACCTTTTGCTAAAAAAAGAGGATAAGAATTGTTTAGAGACATTAAAGGTTTTAAGTTTCATAAAAAGTGATAGCGTTCGATCATTTGTAACCCCAATTAATTAATTAGTGGGAAAAATAGTGAATGATAGTAAGACTATAGCGCTGGTTTTGGGAAGTGGAGATTTAGCAAAATCTTGTATCAACCTGTTGCGATTAAAAGGGTTTAAACTACAAATTATTAAGTTACCTTGTTCGAATATAGAAGTTAGTCAAGATTTAAATCATTGGGATTTAAAGTACGAAAGAATTGATGAAATATTTCTTAGGCTAAAAGAAAAATCAATTAATAAAATTGCTCTGATCGGACATGCGACTCGGCCTGACTTCAATCTTAATGATTTCAATCCAAAATCTCTTAAAATTATCGAACAAATAATTCCTCATATTTCAAAAGGAGATAATTCTTTATTCCTAGCGGTAAAGAATGTGTTTGAAAATCAAGGATTAATTATATTAAAAGTGCATGAGCTTTTAAATACTTTGACTCTTTCCGAAGGCAATTACGGATTTAATCCACCCGATAGCTTATTAGAAGAAGAAATTGAAAAAGGTTTTTCTTTGTTCAAAGAATATTCACTTTTAGATTTAGGCCAGTCAATTATTTTTCAAAAGGGCTATTGTTTGGGTTTAGAAACTTTATTAGGTACTGATCTGATGCTAAAAGGATTAATTAATTTTAGAAAGAATTCTAAAATTGAAAACGAAGATTTAAAAACAGGAGGGTTTCTGATAAAAGCCCCCAAGGTTGGACAGATACTAGAAATTGATGTTCCTACTATTGGACCGCATACAGTGTATTTAATGAAAAGAGCAAAATTAGATGGAATGGTTTTACAAAGTAATAAAGTTTTTATTACTGAAAAAGAAGAAGTCTTAAATTTTATTCGAAGAAACAAAATGTTCTTGATTGTAAAAAACTTTTTAGGCACTTAATGAAAAAATACAAGATATTCATTTGTGCTGGTGAGCATTCTGGTGATTTTTTAGGGTCTGAGCTTATAAAGGCAATTTCCAAAGAGGTAGGAGATAGCGGTTCTATAATTTTTCAGGGTATAGGTGGTAACCTTATGGAAAAAGAAGGGTTAATACCTATTTTCGACTTATCAAGGCTATCAGTTATGGGCTTAAAAGATATATTTACTAATATTGTAAGTATTCTTTCAATTTTGAATAAGACTGTTTTATATATTTTAGCTTGGAAGCCAGACGTGGTTATTACGATTGATGCTCCTGAATTCAATCTAAGACTTTCCTCACAAATTAAAAGAAAATGGAAAACAGCTAAAATAATTCACTATGTAGTACCGTCCGTCTGGGCTTGGCGTGAGGGCAGAACTAAAAAAATGAAAAAAAATTTAGATCATATTCTTGCATTATTACCTTTTGAACCAGGTTTTTTGAAGAGATATGGGATAAGCTGTGATTTCGTTGGGCACCCAATTTGTGCTGACAATTTACCAAGAACTAGAGATGTTATATCCTTTAAGAAAGGTTTAGAATTTAAAAGTTCAGCTAGAATTGTTACTATTCTTCCTGGGTCACGCATAGGAGAAGTTAAAAGAATGCTCCCAATATTTTTTAAAGTCATTAGGTTACTAAAAAAAGAGTTTCCAAATATTGAATTTGTATGTCCAACGCCAAAACTGGTAGTTCCGACATTCAATTATCTTAAAAGTAAATACAATGTTAAAATTACTCATATGGACTCTTCTATGCTAAACTCACAAGACTTTGAAGTTATGAAAAAATCCTTATATGCCTGCTCAGACATGGCCATTGCAACTTCTGGAACAGTCTCTCTTGAGCTTGCCAGAGGTGGAGTGCCCATGATCATTTGTTACAAAACAGGTTTTTTTACAACGTTTCTTTATAAATTATTTGTAAATGTGAAGTCAGCTAATCTAATAAATATAATCACCAATAGGGAAGACGTTCCAGAGTTTCTTTTTGAACGATGTACACCTTTAAATATTTTTAAAGAATCGAAAAAAATTTTAGCTAATAGAGCTCATTCCGAAAAACAGTTAATGGCTTCCAGAGAAGCTATTAGATCCTTGGGATACGGAGCCTTACATCCTGCTACTAGAGCAGCAAAGTCGATATTAAGTTATCTGAAACGTAATTAAACTATCTTTTTTCATAAGGCAAATAATCTCTATGTGTTTTGCCTGTAAATAGTTGACGTGGTCTACCAATTTTTATATTAGGATCAGAAATCATCTCCTGCCACTGGGATAACCACCCGACTGTTCTCGCTAATGCAAATATTGGTGTGAACATAGAAGTTGGAAAACCCATTGCCTCAAGTATTATTCCAGAATAGAAATCAACATTTGGATAAAGTTTCTTTTCTATAAAGTACTCATCTTCAAGAGCAATTTTTTCTAGTTCTTTAGCCACTTGTAAGGTTGGGTTATTCGTTATGCCCATTAACTCAAGCACTTCATCTGCACTTTGTTTCATAACTCTAGAACGAGGGTCAAAGTTTTTATAAACTCTATGTCCAAATCCCATTAAACGAAAAGGGTCATTCTTATCTTTAGCTTTAGAAATAAACTCAGATATTCTGTCTGGAGATCCGATTTCTTTAAGCATATTTAATGCCGCTTCATTTGCTCCGCCATGGGCTGGTCCCCATAAACATGCAATTCCAGCTGCAATACAGGCGAAGGGATTTGCTCCAGATGATGCAGCCAACCTCACAGTTGACGTTGAAGCGTTTTGTTCATGGTCAGCATGAAGAATAAATATTTTATCCATTGCCGAACTTAATATTGGATCAACAACGTACTCCTCTGCAGGTACCGAGAAGCACATCTGAAGGAAATTCTGGGCATATTGAAGATTATTTTTGGGATATGCGAAAGGTTGTCCAATAGAATACTTGTAAGCCCAAGAAACTATTGTCGGGAGCTTAGCAATCATTCTTATAGTTGCCACTTCTCGTTGCCATGGATCATTTATGTCAGTACTGTCGTGATAAAAAGCAGACATAGCGGCTTGAACACCACAAACGATCGCCATAGGATGTGCGTCCCGTCTGAAACCTCTAAAAAAATTTAACATCTGCTCATGCAGCATTGTATGACGTGTAACTTTACCTGAAAAATCCTCATATTGTGATTTTGTAGGTAACTCTCCATAGAGTAAGAGATAGGATACCTCTAAAAAGTTAGACTTATCTGCAAGCTGTTCGATTGGATAGCCTCTATATAGTAGCTCTCCTTTATCTCCATCAATGAAAGTGATATCGCTCTCACATGATGCAGTTGAGGTAAATCCTGGATCAAAAGTAAACAATCCCGTTTGCTTGTATAAGCTTCTTATATCTAGAACGTCTGGCCCCAAGCTACCTTTATTAACAGGTACCTCTACAGTTGTTCCATCTATTGTTATTTTTGCAGTTTTACTTGTTTTCTCTAACAATTTAAAAATCCCCTTAGATCTAAAGATATACCAATTAATATTTTTTGCATAACATTTATTTTTGCTTTTCAAACATCGTTTTTAACCTACAGATCGTATCCTCTTTGCCAATAATTTGTAATATATCGGTTATACTGGCTGAGTGAGTGGATCCTGTTATCAAAACCCTTAAAGGTATACCTATTTGGCGAAAAGAGAGGTTATTTAGTTCACAAAAATCTTTTATAAATTTATCTATGGTTTCAGATTTCCACAACATTTTTTCTGTATTTAAAGCGTCAATAAAACTTTTTATGATCATAATTGTTTCATTTGATAATACCTCATTATATTTTTCAAAAATTGAATAATCTGGAGAGGAAAAAAGAAACTTTGAGCTTTCGTACATATCTCCCAAAGTGTTACACCTATCTCGTAATAGAAACGTTAATAGTTTCAGTTTTTTTATATACTTTTTATCGATATTCAAAGTTTTGTAATCATTTAGATAACAAAGAAACTTTTGAAATAATTCTTTACTATTCAAGGTTTTTAAATGCTTCCCACATATATTTAATAACTTTTTTTCATCGTATTTTGAAGGGCTTTTCCCTATTCCCTTTATTGAAAACCATGAAATGGCCTGTTTTTCAGAGAAGAATTCTTCGTTATTATAACTCCATCCGAGTCGAGCTAGATAATTCAGCATTGCAATCGGTAATATTCCTTCCTGTTTGAAATCTACCAAGTTATTTTTTCCATCCCTTTTAGACAATTTTTGCCCTGATTGATTTTGTATTAAGGGTATATGGGCAAAAATTGGTAAACGCCAATTCATAGCTCTATAAATCAGGGTCTGTTTAATAGTATTAGTGATATGATCTTCACCGCGAATTACGTGGGAAATTTTCATATTTTTATCATCAGTGACCACCGCCAAATTATATGTTGGTGTTCCATCGGTTCTCGCAATAACAAAGTCTTCAATTTCATCTGATTTCCAGCTCAATAGTCCTCTTACTTTGTCATTAAAGCTTAAGATTATATTTTCAGGTGTCTTGAAACGAATAACAGAAGATTCACTATCAGTTTTTGGTTTATCTTCATTTCTCCATGGTGATCTTAGCGCTTTTAAACCATTGGCTTGGCTTGCATACTTAAGCTCATTAATTTCTTCTTCAGTGCAATAGCAATGGTAGGCATTGCCAGATCTTAAAAGGTTATTAATAACTTCTTGGTGTTGATCAATATTTTCTTTCTGGTACACAATGTCTTCATCCCAGTTTAATTTCAGCCATTTTAAATCTCTAATAATATTTTTTGTAGTTTGATCATTAGAACGCTTACCATCGGTATCTTCAATTCTGAGCAGGAATTCTCCTTTTTGACTTTTCGCGAATAGCCAATTAAATAATGCTGTCCTAGCTCCCCCAAGATGAAGTTCTCCTGTTGGTGAGGGCGCAAATCTTGTTCTTACTGACATGAGTTTTTTTTACAATGATTACAGAATTAAGTAAAAGGAAAAAGCTTATTTATATAATCTGATTAATCCGGCTAGAACCCCTTGAATATTTACTTGATTTCCAGAATATATTCTTGTCTCAAAATTATCATTTGCTGCTTCCAATGCTATAGTATTACCCTTTTTCCGGAACCTTTTTAAAGTAGCTTCTTCTCGATTTATAAGCGCCACGACGATATCTCCGTTATTTGCATATGATTGTTTTTTTATAATAACTAAATCTTTATCATATATACCCGCGTCAATCATAGAATCTCCTTTGACCTCTAGGATAAAATTATCTTTTCCTTTGATTAAAGATTTAGGCACGTGAAATGTGTTTGATTTATCTTCAATTGCCTCTATTGGAAGTCCAGCTGCTATTCTTCCGATGATCGGAAGTTCTATCGTTGGGTTCTCTGTATATTTTTTTGTTTTTTGTTGAATGTTGTTCATATGTTGGTCATTAAGCTCTGGTAACTTAATTACCTGTATAGCCCGTGCTTTGAAGGCAAGTTTTTTTATAAACCCTCTTTCTTCGAGTGCCGCTATCAATCTGTGGATTCCTGACTTTGATCTCAATCCCAATTTTTCTTTCATTTCATCAAAAGACGGAGGAACGCCAGTTTTCTTTATTTTCTTATCTATTAGTAAAAGTAGCTCTAATTGCTTTTTTGTCAGCATTGTTAATGACCTTTAATGTTCATATTATGTTCTATATATGTTCTTATTTTTTTTGTCAAGTTAAACTCTATAAATCTATAAAGTTTACTAAATCTCCTCTTTTTTTCTGTGTAGTATTAGCGGGTTGTACTACTAAGGCATTTGATTGTGATAGAACAGAATGCATGGAACTGTCTTGTTGTAAAAAGGCCCTAACATATTGTGTTGTACCTTTCTGGTAGGCCACACCTCGCATATAATGTTCACGTGGTCCAGTTCCTTCAATATTATTTGCTAGTATTGCTCTTTTAAATTTCACAGGCTCAGAAATTAAGCCAAAACACTTTTGTATAAAAGGTACAATAAAAATTCTTGAGCAAATAATACTAGAAATAGGATTTCCAGGAAGGCAAAAAATGATTTTTTTCTTAAACTTTCCAATTATCAAAGGTTTGCCTGGGCGTATAGAAATTTGATCAGCAATAATTCTTATGCCTAGCTTTCGGTAATTTTTTCTGATCAAATCATAGTCGCCTCTAGAAACACCTCCAAGGGTAATTATAATGTCTGAATTTTTTGCTAATGATAGGGCATGTGAAATTTCGTCAATATTATCTCTGCAAATTGGAAGAATTGAGGTTATTGAACCTTCTTTTTCTAACAAACTTTTTATTCCAGAAGCGCTGGAAGAGTATATTTTATTTTTCTCAACTCGGTCACCTAGGTTAAGTATTTCATTTCCTGTTGGGATGATCGTTATAAGGGGTTTTTTATATACTGAGATACATTCAGCATTAATTGATGCTAACAAAGGTATATTTTTATAGTTAAGGTTCAAGGGAGCCTTTAATGAGAAGTTTTTTTTGAGATCCATACCTTTTTTTCTGATATAACTAAAATTCTGTTTGCAGTTTGGGTTTGGATAAACCAAAGCTTCTATCTGTTTGGCATTTTCCTTTAAAAGGATATAATTACAGTTTGAAGGTATCTTTGACCCAGTAAAAATTTTTACACATTCATTTTTGCCTAAACAAAAATTTTTATTATCACCAGCTGGAGATGTTCCTATCAGTTTTAAATAATTAGTCTTATCCAAATCTTTTTTTCTGACAGCAAAACCGTCCATTGCAGATACAGAAAATGGAGGTATGTCCATTTTTGATTTAACATCCTTTGAAAGAATACGATTATTAGAGTTTTTTAGATTTATTATTTCGCTAGATAAACTCATTTCTTCTTTGAACAAAATATTAAGAGCTTCTCTAGTATTCATTTTCTTTTAAATAAAATTTTTATTTCTGAAGTGGCCTGATTTTCCACCCTCTTTCGTAAGTAGCCCCATTTTTTCAATTAGCACAGATTTATCTACTCCTTTAACCATATCATAGATAGTAAGAGCTGCAACAGAAACTGCTGTAAGCGCTTCCATTTCAACACCAGTTTTTTGCTCAGATTTTACAGTACTGATGACCTCTATCCGATTTTCAAATAGTACAAATTTTACTTCACAATGATCTATCAAAATATTGTGGCATAGAGGAATTAATGAAGAGGTTTTCTTTGATGCATTTATACCTGCAATTCTGGAAACGTTTAAAACGTCTCCCTTTTTAAATTTGTCTTCTTTTATCATTTTAACTAATTTTTTTGAGAGGACTATAGAAGCTATAGCTGTCGCTTCTCTAGGAGTGCTCTTTTTTTTTGAGATGTCAACTATTCTTGCTTCACCATCTTTATTTAAATGATTAAAACCAGTCAAAGTTTAGGCTCCTATCAATTTTTTGGTTGCAATTTCGATATTACTTTGCCTCATAAGGCTTTCGCCTATTAAAAAAGAGGAAACTCCTAAATTAGATAGATTATCTAGATCTTTTTTTTCTGAAAAGCCTGATTCTGAAATTATTGTTTTGTTTGAGGAAATCTTAGGAATAAGTTCAACTGTCGTGGATATTTTTGTCTCAAATGTATTCAAATTTCTATTATTTATCCCAATCATGTTAGAGAAGAAACTTTTTGTGGCCTCTAATTCCTCGAGTGAGTGAACCTCTAGTATACACTCCAATCCTAGATCGAGTGCTAAACTTTCTATCTTTCTATTTTGTTCAACTGAATTCATCCCAATGATTATTAGAATACAATCAGCTCCTAGTTTTTTAGACTCCAAAACTTGTAGAGGGTCGATAATAAAATCTTTTCTTAGAATTGGTAAACTGGAATTTTTTTTCACATCCTTTAGATAACTGTTTGATCCCAAGAAATTTTCTTTATCTGTTAGTACGGAAATGCACGAGCCTCCACCTTTTTCGTATGATAATGCTATCTCAACTGGATTGAATTTTTTTCTGATAATACCCTTGGATGGTGACGCCTTTTTTATTTCTGTTATTAAGGTATACATTTGGTTTTTTTTTTCAAGTAGAGCTTTTTCAAATCCTCTTGGTTCTTTACTCTCTTTTATAATTTGATTTTTATCACTAAGGGAAATCTCTTTCCTTAGGTGTATTAATTCTTTTTGTTTTATAGATTTTATTTTTTGCAGGATAGACATCATTTTATATCAGAACTGAATTCTTTTAGGTTACTAATAAGCTTCTTTGTCTTTCCCTCTAGTATAGCGCCTCTTGCTAATTTAACACCACTTTTAAGGGTATCTGTTTTTCCTGCTATATAAATTGCCGCAGCGCTATTAAAAAGCACTGAGTCTAAAAAGCCATTGTTTATACCATCGGATAATTCAGTTATTTTTGTAGCATTAAATTCAGCTGATCCCCCTTTTATTTCTTCAAACGCATGTACTTTTAGATCAGCGTCAGTGGGATTTATTTGAAAACTTTTAATTTTTCCTCTATCTATTTCGGTTACTCTAGTGGGGCCACTGATGGAAATTTCATCGGTCCCGTCATCACCATGAACAATCCATGCCCTATTGATATTTAAATTCTTAAGCACTTCAGCTATTTTTTTTGATACTTGGCTATTATATACACCTATTAATTGGTAATTTACAGAAGCAGGGTTTGTCAAAGGACCCAATATATTAAAAATAGTTCTTGTTCCCAACTCCTGCCTAACAGGCATTACATTCTTCATCGCAGGGTGGTAAACTGGTGCCATCATAAAGCAAAAATTATACTTATTGAAGCATTCTTCAGCCTTATCTGAGTCCATTTTTGTGTCTATTCCTAAAAACTGTAAAGCATCAGATGAACCTGAAAGAGAAGAAATTGCGCGATTTCCATGTTTAGCAACTGGTATACTGCTTGAAGCAACTGTTAAAGCGCTTGAGGTTGAAATATTTAAAGTCTTTTTGCCGTCTCCACCTGTACCTACAATATCAACTGCATCTGTTGCTCCTTTAACTTTTAACGATTTTTTTCGCATTATTGAAGCAGCGGCTGTAATCTCGTCGATACTTTCACCTCTAACTTTTAAAGCCGTGAGAAAAGCTGATATTTGTATATTGGAAACCTTGCCGTCCATTATAAGTTCAAACATAATTTCAGCTCTTTCAAAAGAAAGAGGATTCAGCATTGCCTCAGTCAGTAGTTTATCAGTTTTTTCTTTTTCCATTATCTTCAATAATTCTTAAAAAGTTGGAAAGAATTTTCTTTCCATTATTTGTTTTTATGGATTCGGGATGGAATTGTACACCAAATATTGGACAGTATTTATGCTTTATTGCCATAATGCAATTGTCTGAAGACCGAGCTAAAATAGAAAGAGTTGGTGGTAGGGAGTCATCTTTTATTATTAAGGAATGATATCTTGTTGCGTCAAAAGTGGTAGGAATATCTTTAAAAATATCACTATTGTCTTGGTGCATAATTTTGTCAATTTTGCCGTGCATTATATTATTTGCTCTAATAATCTTTGCTCCAAAAGCAGCTCCTATTGTTTGATGACCAAGGCATATTCCAAGTACTGGTGTTCTCAATTTTTTTTCGGCTGCTTTTTTGACAATATTAATTGAAATGCCAGCTTTTTCTGGGCCGCAAGGTCCTGGTGAAATTACTATTCCATCAGGTTTCAAGCTAAACACTTCATCTACACTAATCTTATCATTGCGAAAAACTTTAGCGGTCGTACCCAATTCGCCAAAATAGTGGAAAACGTTATATGTAAAACTGTCATAGTTATCGATTATAATTAGCATTTTTATTCAATTTTCTAAAAAATGGATAGCATCTTCTGCTGCTCTAATTAATGCCTTAGCTTTATTTAAAGTTTCTTGATACTCATCTTCAGGGTTGCTGTCGAAAACGATACCTCCCCCAGCTTGAAGATATAAAATTTTATCTTTAAGAATTGCTGTACGTATTGCTATACAAAAATCCATTTGTCCTGAGGCAGCAAAATAGCCTATTCCCCCGCCAAAAATACCTCTTTTTTCGGTTTCTAATTCATCAATGATTTCCATGGCTCTAATTTTGGGAGCGCCGGACACGGTACCCGCTGGTAAACCAGACAATAACGCAGAAACAGTATCTATACCCTTTGAAAGAGTCCCTTCAACATTCGATACAATATGCATAACATGACTATACTTTTCTACAATAAAGCTTTCAGTAACATTTACAGTATTAATTTGCGATACTCTTCCTACATCGTTTCTACCTAAATCAAGTAACATAAGGTGTTCTGATAGCTCTTTCTCATCATTAAGCAATTCTTTTTCAAGCGCCGCATCTTTTGAAGTATTAATTCCTCTTGGTCTAGTACCAGCAATTGGTCTTATAGTTACAGTTTTATCCTCTACTTTCACCAATATTTCGGGGCTAGAACCAATAACCTCAAAATCTTGAAAATTGAAATAAAACATATAAGGTGAGGGGTTTGTTCTTCTTAATGATCTATACAAAGAAAAACCTGGTAATTTGAAGTCCATTTTCCAACGCTGACTTGGAACTACCTGGAAAATATCTCCATTCTTTATATATTTTTTTGCCTTGTTAACTATGGATTTATACTCTTTTTTAGAAAAGTTAGAAACCGGTTTCCCCAAGTAACTTTTATCAATCTTTTTTTGTTTCTTTTTTTTGTTATTATTTCTTACGATAGAAATAGTATTTTTTATTTTTTCGAGTGCTCTCGTATAATTTATTTCAAGCAAATTATTATCTGCTTGGGGATTTTTCCAAATTGGGCTCGCAATTATAAGCTCATTTTTTATTCCATCTAAAATTATCAAGACAGTGGGTCGTATAAGTCGAGAGTCAGGGACTTCAATTGCCTCTTTATTTTTGAGCGGGAGTGTTTCTTTTAATCTAATAATATCATAGCCAACAAACCCAAAAAGACCGGCAGCCATCGGAGGCAATTCATTTGGAATATTAATTTTACTTGCGTTTATTAACTTCTTTAAAGCTTTTAACGGTGTGTCGCTAACTTTTTTAAAACTTCTTTTATTGACATTATCTTGTGATTCAGCAATCCAACATTCATTACCCTTGCTTTCCCAAATTAAATCTGGCTTAAGTCCTATTATCGAATATCTAGCTTTGTTTTCGCCCCCAGTAACAGATTCAAGCAAAAAACTGTTGTGTTGTTCAGCGCATAGCTTATCAAAAATTGAAACCGGAGTCTCTTTATCAGCTATAATCTTTATGTAAATTAATTGATTCTTATTCTTGTGCTTCTTAAAATTTTCTAGTTTTGGAAGAGGGCAATCAATCATTTCAATAGCTGATCTTTAAATTAGCTAATGTACTTTGTATAAGTTTTTCATTAACATCTATTTTTATGTTTTTCTTTGAATAGTTTAAGTAGCTATTAATAAAATCTCGTTTTAAATTTTGGGAATAATAGTTGTTTCGCTGACTGATAAATTGCTTTTTTAAACCGTCTTCAACGTCTCTAACTTTAATCTTTTCTATTTGAGCAAGCATCAACTTACCAGATTGATAATAAAACACTAATCCATCTTTTGAAGCTTTGAAGATTTTCGTCAATACTTTATTGTTAAGCTTGTTGGTATTGCTAAATCTAAACACCTTTAAATTTTCTAATTCAGTAAACGTCGATCGTTTTCTGTTCAGCTGAAACATTTTGCTGGTAAAATTTGAGGAAGCATTGGTTGTTTTCTCAGTTATAAACTTTTCTGCTAACTTTAATGCGTTCTTTTCATAAAGTATGTTAGTTATCTCTTCTTTAGCCTCATCTAATATCAGAGGTCTTTCTTTGACTTCTTTATCAATTCTTAAAGTTAAAAGAGTATTATCCTCCAACTGCTCTGCAGCTGAAACTAAGCTTGAAGCAGTTCCCAATAATTTTTTGAAAGTTTCAGAATTTTCAAACTTTTGTGGTAATTTATCCCCAATTATTTCATACTTTTCTATTTGAAACGGGTAATTTTTCTGAAGGTCTTCTAATAGCTGTCCTGATGCTATTTCATTGTTAATTTCATCTCTAATCTCATCAATATAGTTGAGAGCGTTTTCAAAGGAGATAATATCCTTTATCTCTTGTTCTAAATCTTCAAATTTCTGAGTTTTTTCAGAATTAATCTCACGGATTCTGTAAAGTGTTAATCCCAAATCTGAGTTGAAAGGGCCATATATTCCAGTTTTCTTGAATTCAAAAAGTTTCAATATTACCTCTTCGGAAGAGTTGGTTCTGCTGACCCTGCCTAAGCTGATATCATCTAATGAAAGTTTTCGTGCAGAAACTTCTTTGAGAAATAAATCAGGGGATTTTTTAATTTTTTCTATAAGCTCTCTATTGTTCAAATCATCTGTAAAACTCAATACATCAATTAATCTAGTTTCTTCTGTTGTAAAATCCTCGATGTTACTTTCATAATATTCCTTTGCTTTCAACCTGTTGATATTCTCTTTTTCGGCCAGTTTATTTGGTTCAATTATTCCGACTGTAATTTCTTTTTTGCTTGGCGCATTAAAAGCTTTAGAGTTTTGATTGAAATATTCGCTGATATCATTGTCAGTAGGTTCATTTGCAAGGCCAAGAAAAGTATTTTTATCTAATTCAAAAAAGTTTACACTTCGGCTTTCAAAGTAATAATCCAAAGACTTTTCAGTCAGAAAATTATCTACAGTTTGAGAATTATCAAAAACCTCCAGAAATACTTCTCTAGTTAGTTGATTTTTAATATCTTTTTCAAAGTCATTAATCTTAATATTATTTTTTTTTAAGAAAGCTGTATATTTTTTTACATCAAATTTATTATCTAAACCCTTAAAAAGTTGAATTTCTGAAATATATGAAGCTACAGCTTCGTCTCCCCGTGAAATTTGTTTTTTGTATAGGTCATTATCGATTATTTTCCTTGCAATTAAATCGTTTAAGACCTTATTGACCAGACCATAACTTCTAGCTTGTTCAACATTTATATTGATTTTGTTTGATTGAGAAAAATTTCTCATCTCGCTGTCTAAATTGTTAATAAATTCGCGTACAACTATTTTTTGAGTTCCAATTTTTGCTATATTTTGACTATTAGAACCCAAAATAACATCTTGGATTCCAAATCCCGCTAAGCTTACAACAACTATCCCAATCACGATGTAGGCAAAAAACTTACTAATAATTGTTTTAAATGTGGCCAATTAGCACTCCATGAATTCCCGTTACTTAATTATTACAAGACAAACTTAGACAGTCTTTCTAAAACACTCTTGATTTCTCTCTCGGTAGAATTTGCAAATGCAATTCTAATTGACTGTTTTTCCTTAATAAAGCTATTTTTTTCTCTTGGAAAAAACATTGAACCTGGAATAGTTAAGATTGATTGTTCGTACAATAGCTTTTTTGCTAAATTAGTAGAGTTCATTTTTGACTGATAACTTAGATAGGCAAAATATCCGCCTATCCCTAAAAGTGTCCAACCAGGTATTTTTTTTATCCCTTTTTTAAAAATTGTCTTTATGTGTTCTATCTTAGTTTTTTCTTGCTTTATAAAAGTGTTTAAGTTTTGCAAACCGAATAATGCTGCTTTCTGTCCTAATCTGTTAGGGCAAATAGAAGTAGTATCAAGAAACTTCTCTATTTCCTTAATCAGTTTTTTAGACGCTATCAACATTCCAACTCGATGTCCTGTCAATCTATAGACCTTGGAAAAAGAATAAAGATGAATTAGGTGGTTTTCCCATTTTGTTTTAAATAAACTGTGAGGGATGGCAACTCCTTGCCTGAAATTTTTGTAGGTTTCATCAAGAATTAATTTAATTTTATTTTTTTGTGCTAAACTATTGAATTCTTTTAATAAATAATCTGGGTACTCTACTCCAGTAGGATTGTTAGGAGTAACTAAAACGATCGCTTTTACTTTCTTGTCAATTAAAGCCTTTGCGCTTTTAACACATGGCAATAAATTTTGATCAGTGGGAAGGGGTATAGGGGTTATTCCTTGCATTGACAGCCACATTTCATGATTAAAATACCAAGGAACCGGTAAAATAATTTTATCACCAGAAGCTGCAATTGAGGATATTGCAGCGCAGAAAGCTTGATTGCATCCTGAGGTAACGCCGACATTTTCTGCCTGTATTTGACTTTCATACTCATAGCTCCAAGCTGTAGCTATTTTTGATCTTAATTCAAAATCACCAAGAACTGGGCCATAAAGATGACTTTCTGTATTTAATAGCTCTTTTGAAAGGTGTTTAATCAAAATTTTGGGGGGTGGCGATAGGGGGGCTGCTTGACTCAAATTGATTATCTTCAATTTACTTTCTTTATTTTTTTCTAGCCAACTCCTTACCTCCATTACGGGAGGCTTTTGTGTTTTATTCAGAAATCTATTAATTGAATTATCAACCATATTATTAAAATATAATATTTTTATCAATTGAGCTTGCGTTTTTAGAAATAAAATTAAATCGGTATTCAGGGTTTTTACCCATTAAATTTTTTACTAATTCATCAGTTTCATATTTTTTTTCAACAGAAGTTTCAATTCTGACAAGGCGTCTATTCTTCTTGCTCATTGTCGTTTCCTTCAATTGGGAAGGATTCATTTCTCCTAAACCTTTGAACCTACTGATTTGAGCCTTTGAATTATTATTATTTAAAGTTTTTAAATACTTATCTTTTTCAAACTCTGTATTTGCATATATAGTTTCATTATTATAAGCAATTTTGTAAAGAGGAGGAACGGCTAAGTAAAGATATCCGGAATCTATTATTTTAATTAAGTGAGTATAGAAGAAGGTGATTAGCAAACTAGCAATATGCGCTCCGTCAACATCGGCATCGGTCATAATAATTATTTTTTCATAACGGATATCATCTAAATCTAGGTTATTACCCAGCTTAATACCCAGTGCTTTACATAGATCATCTATTTCTTGATTTTCATGAAGTTTCTTTGCGCTAGACCCTAGCACGTTAAGTATTTTTCCTTTTAGGGGAAGTATAGCCTGTGTTTTTCTATCTCTTGCCTGTTTTGCGCTCCCTCCAGCGCTGTCACCTTCTACAAGAAATAACTCAGTTCCTTTTTTGTCAGACTGAGAGCAATCTGCTAGTTTTCCAGGCAGCATAAGTTTTTTTAAGGGAGTTTTCCTTAAAGTTTCTTTCTTTTGTCTATTCTTAAGTCTGTTTTCTGCTCTGACAAGTAAATTTTCAATTATTAGAATTGCTCTTTGCTTATCTTGCGCAAGCCAGTTTTCAAAATGATCTTTTAAAGATATTTCAACCTTTCTTTGAATATCGGGATTAGAAAGCTTGTCTTTAGTTTGGCCAACAAATTGAGGTTCTTCAATAAAAATTGATATGGAGCTACATAGTATATCTTGTAAGTCCTCTTTATTTAATATGCTAACTCGCTTTTCACCTAGTATTTCCATATACGCTCTTATGCCTTTTAATAAAGCATTTATAAAACCTAGCTGGTGAGTTCCACCATCATAAGTTGGTATCGTATTGCAAAATGATTTTATAAATGGATTAAATGAATTGAAAGTTGCACACCACTCAACAGACCCAATAGAGCCTTCTCCAAATTTTTCGTGAAACTCTACTTTTCCGGTAAAGAAATCGTCTGTTATATTATATTTTGCATTTAAATTAGTCTCTATTAAATCTTTCAACCCATCTTTAAATTGTAACTTTTCTGAAGGTGGTACTGTAGGGTATTTCTCAGCTAGACCATGCTCTAATTCCCAGTTTATTGTTACTCCAGCTTGTAGAAAAGCTTTAGATTTTGCTAATTCATATATTTTTTTTGGGTTAAAATAGCAATTTTCTGAGAAGATTTTCTTATCAGGAGAAAAAGTTATTTTAGTACCGCTTTTAATAGAGCCATTATCGATCTTCTTTAATTTATTTACAGCATGACCTTCAGAAAAATCCTGTGAGTAAATATTTTTATTTTTATAAATTTCTACTTTTAATGCAGACGACAGTGCATTAACAACTGAAATACCTACCCCATGAAGCCCTCCAGATGTAGAATAACTCTTGTTTGAAAATTTACCTCCGGCATGAAGTGTACAAAGAATGATTTCTAACGCAGTTTTTTCTGGAAATTTAGGGTGAAAGTCAATTGGTATACCTCTTCCGTTATCAAAAATGGAGATTTTTGTTTCTGAAATTATCTTTATTTTAATATTCGATGCATAGCCAGCTACGGCTTCATCCATAGCATTATCAAGAACTTCTGATACGAGGTGATGTAGGCTGTTGTTATCAGTTCCTCCAATATACATGCCAGGTCTTTTCCTAACGGGATCTAGGCCCTCTAGAATCTCAATGGAAGAGGCATCATATTTTAAAGGGTCATTTTTTTTTAAAGGCATAATTTCTAGATTAAATATTTTTTATATAATATTGGCCTATCAACTAATACAATAACCATATTATAAATGATTAGGGAACATCTTTTTAAGTATAACTTATAAGATTGTACTATCATACTTGCCTAGTTATCTACCCATAGAACCTTTTAAGAAAAAAAGCTCTCCATAACCTTATATTTATCTACTTATGATCTTACTTTCTTTTAATATTTTTTTAAAAAATCTAGTTACAAAGAATAATAAAGACCATACTCAACGGGATGAGGTGTGTGTTCAACTGCGTATATTTCCTCCCATTTTAGCTCCATATAGCCTTCTATCTGGTCTACATTAAATACTCCTCCTTCAAGTAGAAAGCCGTGATCAGCTTCTAAGCTTCCTAAAGCTTCTCTTAAGCTGCCGCAAACTGTGGGTATTGAAGCTAATTCATCAGGGGGAAGGTCATAAAGATCTTTTGTTGCTGGATCTCCTGGATGTATCTTATTTTTAATACCGTCTAATCCAGCCATTAATAAAGCAGAGAAAGCAAGGTAAGGATTGGCTGTAGGATCAGGAAATCTACATTCAACTCTTGTGGCTTTTGAGGTTTCAATATAAGGAATTCTTACGCTTGCAGACCTATTTTTTGCAGAATAAGCAAGTAAAACTGGAGCTTCAAAACCAGGTATTAGCCTTTTATATGAGTTTGTAGAAGGGTTAGTGAATGCATTCAAAGCTTTTGCGTGCTTGAGCAGTCCACCAATGTAGTATAGAGCTGTTTCTGATAACCCGGCATATTCTTTACCTGAAAATACTGGATTATTTCCATTCCATATTGACATGTTAACATGCATTCCAGTTCCATTGTCATTTGCTATTGGCTTTGGCATAAAAGTAGCTGTTTTCCCATACGAGTGTGCTACGTTTTGGATAACATATTTATATTTAAGCAGATCATCAGCTTGATTTTTCAGAGAACCAAAAACCAGTCCTAACTCATGTTGGCAAGAGGCCACTTCGTGGTGATGCTTGTCAACATTCATACCCATTCTTTTCATAGTTGATAGCATCTCTGAACGTATGTCTTGGCCTGCGTCTGTTGGGTTTACAGGAAAATACCCTCCCTTTACTCCAGGCCGATGTCCCATATTACCCATTTCATAGTCAGTATCGGTATTCCAAGATGCGTCTGCAGCATCGACCTCAAAACTAACTTTGTTCATTGCGTTTGAAAATTTTACATTATCAAATAAAAAGAATTCTGCTTCGGGGCCAAAGAAAGCTTTTGTTCCAATTTTAGATTTTACTAAAAACTCCTCTGCCTTAACGGCAGTGGATCTTGGGTCTCGATCATAAAGTTTTCCTGATTCAGGTTCTACTACATTACAATGGAGGCAGAAGGTTTTTTCTGAGTAAAAAGGGTCCATGTAGCCTGAGCTGAGGTCAGGCATCAACTTCATATCAGACTCGTTAATAGATTTCCATCCAGCAATTGATGATCCATCAAACATCCACCCACTTTTTAGAAAGCTTTCATCAACTTCTGAAGCCATAACGGTAACATGCTGAAGCTTACCTCTTGGGTCAGTAAACCTCATATCGACATATTCGAATTCACCCTTCTTTATTTCGCTTAAAACATTCTTAATAGTGCTCATTATCTATCCCTTCGATTTCTTACTAATTCGTTTAATATTTAAGATTTAAAGCGCGTCGCTTCCTTGTTCTCCAGTCCTGATTCTAATAGCTGCACTAATATCAGAAACAAAAACTTTTCCATCACCAATTTTTCCAGTATTTGCTTTTTCAACAATACTATCAATAACCTCTTGAGCGAGGTCTTCACTTACTACGATTTCAATTTTAATTTTTGGCAAAAAATCAACTACGTATTCAGCGCCCCGATATAACTCAGTGTGACCTTTTTGCCTACCAAAACCCTTTGCCTCCATGACTGTTAAACCTTGTACGCCAATCTCTTGCAGTGCATCCTTAACTTCATCTAGTTTAAAGGGTTTTATTATTGCTTCTATTTTTTTCATTGTCGAAGTTCTCCTCCATTTGACTATCTCAATTTATTTTCTAAAAGAACAACATGTTATTTCTGAAAAAGAAGATGAAATGGCGATTTATGCTTGGCTGTGATGAAATTAATGTCAATTGCACAAGATTTAGGCATTATGAAAATTGTTCCACCGAAATTAAAATATGACAATAAATTATACAATTTTGAAATAAAGTTTTGCTTTTTTTTGTAACAGATATTAAATTTTCACCACTATAATCAGTTGCATTGCGGGTGTGGCGAAATTGGTAGACGCACCAGATTTAGGTTCTGGCGCCTTCGGGCGTGTAGGTTCAAGTCCTATCACCCGCACCAAAAATTTCCCAATAAAAACAATAATTTAACCTTTCTCCAGCTAGTCTATTGAACAAGTTTGTTGACAAAATAAATTTAATTTTTGTCCTTATTTTTCGTCAATGGACTAAAAACCTACAACCGCAGATCTATTGACATTTAAGCAATTTGGATTGCAGCGAAACGAAAAGTTGAAAGTATTTCTACATTATGCTTAGTAATTAATAACAAAAAGTTTTGTTACGTTACTATTTTACTATCCAAATTTAAAGCAAAGATAATAATGATTATTTTACAAAATTTTAACAAAAGAACGCTTTCTATAATTTTAATGGTGTTAGGTTCCGTTATTATAAGCTTTAATGGTTTAGTTCTAAGAAACATTGAAACCGCTGACAACTGGACAGTAATTTTTTACCGAGCGGTGTCTTTTTCTACAGCAGTGTTTTTAGTGCTT
>CACIJG010000002.1 GCA_902586885.1 uncultured Alphaproteobacteria bacterium
AAATATTTAAGAAGTAGCCTCTTTAATTGCTGTGATTATTTGACCAATATTGTGAACCTTTTTATATATCATACCTTCAACAAACAAATTTCTAAACCTTCGCTCTGAGGCATCAACTGCAATAATAGGTTTGTTCCTCGCATATGTGTATCCAATTTCTGCTGATGTTCCAGAATCAATATCCCAACCTGTTATTAACGCAACAGTAATATCAGCATTTTTAAGAGCATTTAAATCAATACTGAAAATTTTATCTTTGGTTTCTTGGCTCATTTCTGTTGTTTTCAACTCAGATTCGTCAACTCCTTTTAAATCTCGGTGTGGTAGGAAACATTCGAACCCATTACTCTCTAAATGATTTGCCATATCTTCGAGATACTGCCTTTCATGTTGGTTAAACAAGGGCCCTGCGATATAAACTTTTTTTTTCATTCTGATTATCTCAGCTTATTTTCTATTAATATTCATATAATAAAATATTAATAATATCATTAATAGAACTTACTCATAAGAAAAGTTTTTTGAATCATTGTTTACATTTTTTTCAATCTGGACTTAAAGTATTAATGCCCTATCTAAAGAGTATCAGTTAATTATCAGGGTACAACAATATGTCGTGGTTAAAATGGATATTAGAAAATGAATTATCACCTTTTCTCTGGGGAGCAGCTGGTTTAGTGATGATTATAATTCTTATAGGCTTCTAACTTAATCGAACTAGCATGGCGCTAAAATGACAACAATTCTATTACAAGCTTAGTAAAAAATTTAATAATATGCATTTTCCTATTATGAGAAATGATATTTTATTGGCGTTAAATTCATTTTGTGAAGAAAAATTAGCCTATTATGCAAAGAATAGAAACTTTGACTATGGACAACCTCACAATAACGTTTCTGCATTATCTCCTTACATAAACAGAAGGATTCTTTCTGAAAATGAAGTTATTAAGGTTGCTCTTAAAAATCATAAAATAGGTAAAATTGAAAAGTTTATCCAAGAGGTTTTTTGGAGAACTTACTGGAGAGGATGGTTAGAATTACATCCATGGGTATACAAGCACGTGAATGATGAGACGTGTCAAGGTACTATCCCTAAAAAAACTGGTATTAAGTGTTTTGATCACTGGACAGAGGAGCTTATTGAAACCGGCTATTTACATAATCATGCAAGAATGTGGTATGCAAGCATTTGGATCTTTACACTTAATAAACCGTGGGAGTCGGGTGCGAATTTTTTTAAACGAAACCTTTTAGACTGGTGTCCAGCATCTAATACACTGGGCTGGCGTTGGGTTGCAGGAATACAAACAATCGGTAAACCTTATATCGCGAAGGCAGATAACATTAAATTATTCACAAAAAATCGGTTCCACCCTATTAATCAATTAAACGAAAAACCGATGTCAGTTAAAAACGAGGAATCAACTCGAGAAGCAATAAAATTCAATCCACCAAGAACCTTAAATTTCGAAAATCATGATAACGTTGGCTTAGTGTTAAATAAAAATGACCTATCTTTGAACAAGTCATTTGAAGCTAAAAAAATTCCATTTGAGTGTGGTATTTATATTGAAGAGGGTAAAAAAAGTTCAAAAAGTGTAGTAGTCAATAGTTTTGAAGATCGCATTATGGATGAAACAATAAGTAAGACGCCAGGAGTCAAGGTGTTTTACAACTACAATCAGTTGGTCGATTGGGCAAGGAATTATAAATTGAATAAATTAATCTTTCCGTATGAAACTACTGGTAACGAAATACTTAATAAAAGAGAGTTGATTGAAAAACTTAAAGAAGCACAAATAGCACCCTTTTTTTTGATGAGAGATTGGGATAGACATGCCTTCCCTTTCGCTAACAAGGGCTTTTTCCCCTTTAAGAAAAAAATACCTTATTTGCTAAAAGTAAACAACCTAACCTAAACACAGAGAATAATTTGGTTTTAATTATTAGCAATCCAAATCTTGTAAGCTGCTTTTAAAACATTTGAATGTCGTCTAGCTAACTCTGTTTTATCATTCGAATAACCGCCACCTATGACCGTTGCTATTGGGATCTCCTCTTTCTTGAAAAAGTCCAAAATTAATAATTCTCGTTGCATCAAACCATCGTCATCAATATTTAGTCTACCTAACTTATCATTAGTATGCACGTCGACACCTGCAACATATAAAACAAGATCAGGTATAAATAACTCAAGACTTTTTCTTAATGCAAAAATAAGCTGTTCTCTGTATGAATCCCACTCAATTTCATCATCTAAACCAATATCCAGATCACTTTCTGCTTTTCGAGCAGGAAAATTTTTTTCTGAATGCACAGAGCACGTGAAAACATTTTTTTCAGAACACAATATTCTGGCAGTTCCATCTCCTTGATGGACATCGCAATCTAAAATCAACAGCTTTTCCAATTCCTTATTTTTTAACAAAGTTAAGGAGGTGTATGCCAAATCGTTAAAAACACAGAATCCAGAACCAAATTCATAGTGAGCGTGATGAGTACCACCTGCCAGATGGCATGCAATACCGTTTTCTAGTGCCAGCCTAGCAGCGAGCAAGGTACCATTTAATGCTAAAAATGACCTATTAGCTAATTCGGGGCTCCATGAAAGACCTAACCTTCTTAGTTCATGATCCGTTAGAGATCCTAACTTCACTCTCTGAATGTAATCTGGGTCGTGGGCAATAGATACCTGCTTCACATTTGCTTTATTCGGTTGAAAAATTTCTGCTGCCCCATGTTCACTAGAATTTTTCATTTCATTAAACAAATCCGAAAATTTTGTTGAGGTAAACCTATGCCCGCTAGGCAGAGGTATATCGTAATCTGGATGAGTTATCCAAGGGATTTTAGTTATGGTTCGCATCATTTTTTCATGAAAATTGATTTAGTACAGTGTCATTATATAATAGGTTTAGCAAATATTTAATCTCTCGCTTTTTTTTTTAGAAAAAGAATTATCTAAAAGTAGTATAATTTATACTAAGATGTTTTAATAAGTTAGTTAGCAAGCTCTAGTGACCGAACTTGGTTACTTATTTTAACAGCAACATATTGGCTATAAAACATCTCTAATAGCAAAAGAAAGATAGTTTACCTTCTAATGAAACCTTGGAACTGGATCAATTATAATACACCCGCGCTCAGTCCACCTCCTAGTACAATAGGTTCTTTTCTTTTCTGGGCTTTATCAGGCTGTTTTCCACTCTTAACACTTTCAGGTTTGATAGCCATTATTACCGGAATTTTTGAAGTTTCAGCTGTTCTAATTTTGGGTGCATTAATTGACACTGCCTTACAATCTTCACCAGAGAACCCTCTTGGCGAAGAAATTTGGCTATTTACTGCAGGCTTAATTTTTTTTCTAGTTCTTCGCCCAATTATATTCGGTGGGTTTTCCTTTATGCAAACAGTAATGGTTTCACCTAATGTTTTCAATCTCGTATTATCTAGGATACACCGTTGGACTCTAGGTCATTCAATCGAATTTTTTGATAATGATTTTGCTGGTCGAATAGCTCAAAAGGAAATGCAGACAGCTCGTGCTGTAACTGACGTGGTTGTTGAGTTACTTTTTACAGTTTTATTGGCGCTAGCATCCGTAGTTGGCGCTTGCTTGCTGTTAACTTCCGTTAACATATACCTAGCTTTTGCACTTGGTCTTTGGCTTGTATTCTACTTGTTGCTCATTCGATATTTTATGCCAAAAATCAGAAAACGCTCATTAAAAAAAGCAGGTGCTCGTGCCTTAGTTACTGGCCAAATTGTTGATACAGTTACAAACATAAAAACCGTAAAGCTATTTGCTCATGACAAACATGAGGACCGAGCTGCCCTTTTAGCAATGGAGGGATTTAGAGACCGATCAATCGATTATGGCTTGATCGCTGCGTGGTTTCGTTTTTGTCTAAACACTTTGGCTGGAATATTACCGGTGGTAATGGTGGGGGGAAGTCTGTGGTTTTGGAATACAGGTAATGTTACTGCTGGCGATATCGCAGCAGCAGGCGCAATATCTCTTAGACTATCTCAGATGACTGGCTGGGTAAGCTACACTCTAATGGCTTTATACGCTAATCTTGGTGAAATAGAAGATGGGATTAAAACATTATCGCCTCCCCACGACTTAAAAGACTCACCAATTGCGAAAAAACTTAAAATTAGTGGTGGTGGTATAGTATTTGATCAGGTCTGTTTCGCATATGGCCGCAATGTCAACGGCGTAGAAAATGTATCAATTCAAATAGCACCAAAAGAAAAGATTGGTTTAGTAGGTGCCTCCGGCGCAGGAAAATCCACTTTAGTTTCATTATTGCTTAGGCTTTATGATACAGAATCTGGTTCCGTATTTATTGATAATCATGATGTAAAAAAAGTAACGCAAGCAAGTATCCGACGACAGATAGGAATGGTAACTCAAGAAACGGCTCTGTTCAATCGCTCTGCTAGGGAAAATATTGCTTACGGTCAGTATAGAGCAAGTAATGCAGATATAATCCATGCTGCTAAAAAAGCTGAGGCTCATGATTTTATTTTACAACTTCAAGATCACAAAGGGAGAAAAGGATACGACGCTCATTTAGGTGAGCAAGGAGTTAAGTTATCAGGAGGTCAAAGACAAAGGATTGCTCTTGCAAGAGCAATTTTAAAGAACGCTCCTATCCTTGTTCTAGATGAAGCAACTAGCGCACTCGATAGTGAAGTGGAGGCTTCTATTCAAAGTGCCTTGGCAAAAGTTATGAAAGGAAAAACAGTTTTGGCTATTGCCCATAGGCTATCGACACTAAGTACAATGGATAGAATTATTGTTATGGATAAAGGTTGCATTATAGAAGAGGGAACGCATAAATCTCTGTTAGCAAAAAAAGGACTTTATTTCAGATATTGGCAACGTCAATCTGGTGGTTTTATTGGTACTCCTGCTGCCTCTAAACTCGAACTGAAAACTTACCAAGGACGGTTTGTTTAAAGTTATTCTGTAACAAAATAAGTTGTAACTGTCTGTAAGACAATCACTATTTTTTATCTACAGCTTTGAAAATACAGAGCAGATTACTATGATTCAGATAAAGAGTTTTGAGGTATGGAGATAAATGAGAAAAAATCTCATGATAGGCAAAAAATATTTTATATTGAATAGACAAATATTTTGACATTGCACTCAATAAAACTATATCCCTCCTGAACAAGTTCAAAGAGTGTGGAAATGGAAGAAGAGCACAACAATAAGGGTCTAGGCTTGGCCTTCATGGGCATTGTATTATTGATGTTTGTTTTACCCTCTATCGCATTATTGTCTATGGACAATACTTGGGAAAGATTTGTTATCAAGTATGGAAGTCCTATTGCAACAGATTGCTGGGAAAATAGTAAACACGAAAGAGTTTGTAGAGATGAAAACAACTGTAGATTCGGAAGGCTTTTTTGTATAAACGAAGTCTATAGATGGAGAGCAAAGTGATAAGCGTTTATTTTGACGGCAAATGTAGTTTGTGCAAGAAAGAGATAGCCTATTACAAAGCTATAGCACCGCTAAACACTTTTTTGTGGAGGGATATTGCTACAGAGCCAAAATATCTAAAGGAAATAAATGTTTCACAATCAATCGCGTTAAGGAGGTTGCATGTTTTGGATAGTGGAAAGAAACTTACCGTTGGCTTTAATGCATTTATTGTAATTTGGTCTAACATTAAATGGTGGCGCTTTGCCGCTTTAATAGCCTCTGTACCAATACTCAATCAAGCTTTAAATATTTGCTATAATCAGTTTGCTGATTGGCGGTATAAACGTTCACCTCATTGCAGTCTTAGTAGCAGATAGTTCGTCTTTAAGGGAGTTTTTATGAAAATTGTATTTCGGAAGTTAGTTGTATCAAATGCAATAATATTTTTATCTATAATGGTTTGGGGAGGTTATCAAGCATCCTCTAACCCGTCTACAATGTCACCTTCGGTGATAGACATAGGCGGTTTAGTATTTATGTTATTTTCAGTAGCGTATTTTGTTAACTCTTACCTTCTTTATCACTTCATCCCGTTTGGGAAAGTAACTTACCTACCTTTAGTTTTATCCTTTATTGTAATCGGCTTCATTGGAGAATTAATCAGTCCTATGCAAGTTAATAAAGACCTTTTCTACTTAATTATATTCTATCTTGTATCGCCAGTATTTTTTGTAGTTCAGGGGCTAATTTTAGGGATGCTTTATTTTACGTCAATTGAGCAATCTTTTTTGTCTGAGGAAAAATGAATTGCAATAGGGGTATAAACAGTTGAATGAATGTTTTAATAATTAACGTTAAAAGCATTATCTAATCCGTGTGTTCAACTTTTGGTGATATTAAATTAACAATAATAACACCTATGTAAAGTGACTCATATTAATAAATAATAAAACTAGTTTTATATAATTGTAATAAGCCACTTTGTTAAAAGCTTCTCTCTACATGTATATAGTCAACAAAATTGATCCAGATATAAAAATTGGCACAAGAAAATTTAATGCTCTGAACAATGGAATGGGCTGACCTCTCCAACTATCTGCAAAATTAGAGTTTTCCATTTCTTTAGGCATGTCTTCGCGTAAAGCTGCTATATCTCGAATAGCACCGTCTCCTGCTGCAATTTGAACAATACCTATTGCGACAGCCAAAACAGCACAGATTAAATTAACCTCTCCACTATCTGAGTTAGTTAAACCGAGAATAATAATAAGGTAACTTGCTATTGATACATAAAGGGTCTTGTATACGTCACCTATCCTATTATTTGCTGCAATTAATATTTGATCGATGTTCATTCTGCTCTCCTTATTAGTTTATTTCTTGAACTATTTAATCGTATTCTGCTTTAGACTTTTTGTCTATTACTTCATTTTAAATATTGATAGTGATGGATTATAACTTTCTAAGCCAAAGAAGTTGGAAGGTTATTTTTCAACAATAAACTAATGCATGGATTTTAGTCAGAGAATCTGCAATACGATAAAAGAGCTTTTCGATTATTGCGTAAACTATGATAATGAACTAATTATGAAATTAAGAAATCTTTTTAACAGTTTAACATTTCTATCAATATATCAGCAATCGTCAGTTCAATGCAAAAAGCTCAGCTACTATTTATTTTCACAATTCCAATATACTTAACATTTTTTGAGTACGGATTAACTAAAACTTTTACTTGGAGTCACCTAGTAGAAAGAAACAAAATATACTTTGAGAAATTTAGAGATACACCATTCGAAGGGAAAATAATTATCTACTGGAGAAATGGTCACTTAAAAGAAAAAGGTAATATAGAAAAAGGAAAGAAAGTCGGGAGTTGGGAATATTATTATAATAATGGCAAACCTAAGCAGGTTGAAAATTATAAACTTGGTGTTTTACATGGAGTAAGAGAGGAGTATAGTAGTGGTGGACAACTTTTTATAAGGTCTACCTTTAGTAACGGTAACTTAGAAGGACCTTGGTTATACATAGATCCTTATGATGGATGGGTTTATACAAAAGGCTTTTATAAAAAAGGAAAAAAGCACGGCAATTGGGTTTATTATACTATTCTTGGTGAAGTAGAGTGGACAGAAATATGGAACTCTGGAGTAAAAATTTTTGACTCAAGGGTGTCTGAGAATTCATAAACTCACTATAGACATTTCAGCTCAACTATATTTAATTTACTTGTCATAAAAGAAGTCTTAGTAAAAAATAAACGCTAACTAAGACGAAAATCTCTGTTCTCATCTTTTAAATAAATGGGATAGCGATAAAAATCTTAGTATAAGCAACTGCATTGATATTGGGACTAAAAAAATAAAGAGTAGATATAACAGCAACAATTTGTAAATAATTTACATTTAGAAATTGTTGCTGACCTATATGTCGTGCAAACTATTGCTATGAGAATAGGGATAATGTAAATCCTCAAGCACCTAAATTTGTAATTGTTATTTTTGAAGGCGATCGTTTTGGAAATAAGTTTAATATTCTGTCTTACAGTAATCCCAGCAATAATTCTTTTTGGAATTGCTAAATCAGGACTGGGAGGATCTGTTTCTTTAGTTTCAATTCCTTTGATGACCATCGTAATGCCATTGAATCACGCGTTGGCAATTCTTTTACCAATTTTAATCTTCTCAGATTTTATAGCTGCCTACAGATTTAGAAGAGAGTTTGATAGAGAAACTCTAAATCTAATAGTACCTTTTGCAGCAACCGGTGTTATCGTCGGATCTTTTACATTTACATTATTTTCTGAAACATTTCTTAAGTTACTTTTAGGTATAATGGGAATCTTATTTGTGGGTCATTATTTTCTTTATAGAAAAGTCATTACTACGCCAGCAAAACCAAACTTTTTTAAGGGAGCTATTTGCTCCTCTATTGCAGGTTTTACCTCCTTTTGTGCACATTCCGGAGGAACCCCAACAAGTGTTTATTTATTGCCATTGAGACTTAAAAAAGAAATTTATGTTGGAACTAGGATAATGTTTTTTACTAGCATAAATATAATAAAATTACCTTTCTATCTTTATCTTTCTATGGTCAACTTTGAAACACTCTATCAATCCATTGCTCTTTTCCCATTATCACTGCTGGGAATATTGATTGGATACCAATTACTTAAAATTCTTGAAGAAAATCTCTTTTATAATATCATTTATGCCTTGATATTTCTTGCGAGTATAAAATTAATATTAGATTTTTTTTAGAATATTGGGTCGTCTACTTAATTTTTTTCTCTTCTCTAATAAAGAATGATCCAATCAATGTTATAAATCCAACAATTACTAATGCAGACACAACAATCAGAATGGGTTGATAAAACTCAATTGTAGTTCCAACTATTCCACTTGCTATTGCAGAAATAATGACCATCAAAGCAGAGCTTATTCCTGAAGCACTACCTCCTAAGGAAGGTACGGATTTAACTATTTCAGTATTTGCAATTGGCCAAATAATACCGGTTCCTGCAGTTATAATTATTACAGGAATAAAAAACGCCATAGGACTAGATGAGAAGGAAGTCAAAACTAATATAATAGCAGGTCCCAGGGCCACCAAAAAAGCCCCATAAAATAGAAATACTTTTGTTGAATAAAAACTTGGAAACTTACTTATCAATAAATTGCCAATAATAAATCCTATTGGAGGAACAGCAAAATATAGCCCGGTCGATATTGGAGATAGTGAGTATTCATAAGTCGCTACAAAAGGTCCTCCCACAAAAAAAATACTGAAAATTGAGAAGCTAAAAGAAGAAACTATTGTTGGTGGCCAAAATCTAATAGAAGTCAAAAGAGTTGGATAGTTTTTTAGTTGTTTAAAAAAGCTTGCTGATTTTTTTGAATTGGTTTCTTTTAAATCAAAGAATGCTAAAAGAAAGATCGTAAGTCCCAACATAGCCAAAAAAGTAAATATGTTTATAGCTCCAAAGCTCTCTGTTATTAAGCCTCCAAGAAAAGGACCTACCAGAGGACCCAAAGCCATAACAATTGAAATGTAACCGAACATTACCGTTGCTTCTTTGGTTGAATAAATATCTCCCACGATTACTCTGGCAAGCACCATCCCGGCTGCAGAACTAGACTGGAGAAATCTAAAGAAAAGAAACAAAGAAATATTATCCGAAAGAAATGCTCCTAAAGATGAAAAAAAAAATATGACATAAAAAATTAATGCAATCGGCCGTCTTCCAAACCTATCTGACAAGGGGCCAGCTATGATGTTTACAATAGCGGCGCCTAATAAAAAAACGGCAACACTTAGCTGTATGGTTTTATAATCAGATGAAAATATCTTCTGCAATTCAGGTAAGGCTGGAACAACAATTATTTGAGCCAAAATATAGATTCCTGCCATTAGCGAAAGAGTTAAATTTTTTGGTGGTTTTGTCATTCTTATTATAAGCCTGTCTAGTTTTAACCAACCATCGATATCAGCTTTACAGTAGTAGTGAAAGCTAATTATATGATACTAATATTTTATTCATGCAATAATTAATGAGGGGAATTTCTTGGTTCTACTCAATAACCGATCTATTAAAAAAATCTATTGCTTAAATTTCTTTTCCCAAATAAAAGAAAATCTGAATCTTCAATAAAATGACAGATATTTTATTTCCAAAAGAGCGTTATGATCTTTACCATACGCAAGTAGCCCTATAGTTCTAATATTGTTTCCATCTATCTTTTCACGCATATGTGATTTGGATCTTTTAAATGCAGATGAGAAAGGTAGTCTAACTTCATTCCACTCTTTATAAGTAGGAAAATTTGCTTGATAATAAAAGCGATATTGTTGTGGTAAAGAGATAGTTTCACTTGTATTTATATGCATGTAGTATCTTTCACCATTACCTCTTACTTTTAGCAAAATACCTTTGGCACTTTTCGGTCCGTCGCTGACATAAGTTCTGACCTGGATAAATCCCCCATTATTAGCCGTACTTACAGAGCCTTCTAATCTAAGGTATGGTCCCTCAGAGTCTAAATTTATACCTGCTTTACCTGTAGAAACTCCCCCCATTACCTGATCAGTGTAAAATTGCCATCTCATCCCAGGATTATCGGTAAAATTATCTATCATTTTATTAATATCTGAGGAATAAACAGGAACTGAAAACAAAAATATAAATGAAAAAATGCTTAGTAAAGTTCTTTTAAAAAGGAATTTCATAAAACTATCTTACTCTTTAGATGAAGTTATTGCAAAAAAGAAACCTGTGATTGATACTTTGTGAATAGTAGAATTTTTTCAGAATTAAATCTCCTGAATTTTTTTAATTGGGAAAACTAAAAATAGTATTTTAAAAATTGCTTACTAGTTTTTTATAAAATAATAATATTAAATACTTTTTTATACAAGAATCGAGTGTAAAATGAAAATCCTAGTTATGGGCTTGCCAGGAAGCGGTAAAACCTATTTATCAGAAAGATTAGCTCCTCTCCTTCAAGCCGCTTGGTACAATGCTGATAAAGTAAGAGAGATGGCAAATGATTGGGATTTCTCTGAAAGCGCAAGGATACGGCAAGCAAATAGGATGCGGTGTATCGCAGATTTTGAGAAACAAAATGGACGCCTTGTTATTTGTGATTTTGTATGCCCAACAAAAGAAACTAGGGAAAAATTTGATGCGGATATAATTATTTGGATGGACACGATTGGAGCAGGACGATTTGAAGATACTAATAAACTATTCCAAGAACCTAAAAATGTTGACTTTCATATTACTGAATGGAATCAAACCAATCACAAAACAATAGCCAAAAAAATTTTGAGGGGATAAATCTATATCAGTTGCAACCTATCTGTAAAAACTATATTTACTATCTTGATTGAGGTAGTTATTGCCTAAATTCACCGTTTATATACCTTGCGTAAATAATTAATAAGGCAAAAAATATTCAAATATAAAAAACTTGGAGCACCGAAGAATGTTTGATTGGAAAAAGCCCACAGTGCAAATGTTAGGAAGATGGCAACCTTGGCACGATGGTCACAAAGAGCTGTTTAAGAGATGTGTTGTAAAAACAGGTCAAGTCATAATTCAAGTTAGAGACGTTGAGGGCTCTTCAGGAGGAGTCGGTCAAGATGACAATCCCTTTAATTGGGTTTCTGTTTGTAAGAATATAGAAGAAAATCTGCATAAAGAGGGCTTCAAGCGTGGCGAAGAATTTGAAATAATGTTAGTTCCAAACATCGTAAATATTACTTATGGAAGAGGCGTTGGTTATGTCTTCGAAGAGGAAGTTTTTGATAAATCCATAACTGACATTAGTGCAACAAAAATTAGGAAGGAACTAAGGGAAAAAGGTGAACTTTAGTACATGTCCCCTATCTTGATCACTAATTACATAATTTTTTGCTTTAATATAATTGGCCTACACACTTGGTTATACAGAAGCATTATATTTTTGGGGTAAATAGTAGGTGGATTGTTAAAACAAAAATATAAAGTTCATTTTATAAATGTAAAAATCGCTACTTTATTAAAACTGAAACGAAAAGTTTCTGCTAACAAACATGAAACTTACAAGGATAATCAGATGTGGCGTACTATGCTTAATGTAACAGAAATATCAAAAGATATTGAGAGGATATAATGAATAAGTGGGAAACAATTACTAAACTAATTAAAAATAAAAATTTTGAAGAATTAGAAAACATTTTGCATGATGAATATTTATATCTTAGAGAAACCACTTTAATTCCAAAAGATGAGATGGTTGAATTCATAAAAAAGAGATTTGATGCGGGGTTAACTTTTGAAAAGCTCGAACTTATAATTGAGAATAAGGATTTGTTGGCCTGGAGGGACGTTTTGATTGAACATGGCGGGAAAAAATGGGAAACAACTAACGTCCAAATATGGAAAGACAACAAGGTTTGGAGAGATATTGTCAGTGTTCGTGATTTAGAAAAAGAGGACCCACTTTAATTCACTAATAATTTAACGGCTTTGTTAGATTAACTGGAGATGTAAACGTATTGTATTTTTGAGTTTTGTAGCAGATGGGGTGTTTTGACTTTCTAAGAACGCCTATTATCTTTACCTTGCGTCATCTTTGTCTTAAGATTTATTAAAAAATTGATAACACAAACCTATGGAGGGAATTATGAGTGATGTGTCAGCAAACAGAGAAGCGATAAAAAAAAACAAAAAGAGAATCTTCGAGATAGATTCCCAAGTTATGACTAATAAGACCATGATATACGCTTCTAGATCAATGATAGAAGAAAATCGATTAATGATACTTAGCAACTATGCAGCGGCATTTATGGGCAATAGACAAATAGCGAATAGCAATACTGATGAGATTTTTGAAAATAGACAGGCTATTTTAGACAATGCTGAATCAAATAATGAGGTAGAGGAAAATTTTATAAATTCTCAAAAAAATAAAGCAGCACTTGATTTCTTAAATCATCGGTCTGCTTTAAATTCCGCTGTGCTATCAATCAGCGAGGAAATGGCAGAAATAAACTCCAGATTAATAGATATCAACAGGAGGATTATGGAGTCTAATCAAGAGATTGTTGAATTCAATCAGAAACAAATAGATATAAATAGTTCACTTTTAGGAGGCGATCTACAAACTTCTAAAGCTACTCCTGACTCAAATGCAACCACTATAGAAAACAACCAAAAAATGATGACAGAACTGGAAGAAAGAGTCAGTTCTAACCGTGCGAAAATGGAGTCATTAATATCTACCTCAGAAAAAAATTCTGAATCGCTTATGGAAAATAAGAAAGGAATTGGTGATAGACGACAATTAATGATGAGTAATCGTGAAAAAATCACGGCAAATAAGTCAAAAATATTTAGTTAAAACTAATGCTTTAAGTTGATAAGGGTTCAATTGACCCTTATCAGCTTCAAAAATTTTGGAAGCCCTCAATGTTTGTAGACACCATTTTTGTCTACTCCCAATGCTGGACCAACGGGGGCGTACAGATATTCTATTCTTGGATTTTGCAGCAGATGAGTTGCTGACTCAAAATAATTTAAAGGTCATTGTTGTTACTAATTTAAGATTTCAAATAACTATCAATGTAATATAAATATTTTCAATTTAAGAGGAATTCCTCAATTAATGCTTTAGGTATAATATTATCTCGAGACTTTTTAAATCGTGACTTGAACACCACCACCATATCAAGTTGAGGAAGTATAAAAATGTATTGTCCTTGATATCCTAGCGCAAAAAAATATTCAGGGTACTTTTTAGAATTTTTTCCCATGCCCCAAGCCTTACGATAAATGAGGTCTGCTTTCCAAACAGTTTCACTGTTCCACCATTGATATCCATATCCATTAAAACCATAGAACTTCAAGGGATTAAATTGTCCTTTGTTTGGATATGAATGCGTCTTTAAAGATTTTTTGACCCAAGAAGAGCTTATAACTTGCTTCTCACCCCATCGGCCCCCATTTAGGTAAAGAATACCTAATTTAGCCATATCTCTTGCAGATAGCTTTAAATTGGAATATCCATGATTAATACCTTGTGGATCCTTCTGCCATTTATAATTCTTTATGCCGATGTGAGAAAATAAATGTCTTTCCGCAAATTTTTCCAGTGCAGTTTCCGTATTTTCAGTAACAATAGCAGCTAATAAATGAGATCCACTATTACTATAGTTGAACTTTTCGCCTGATTTTTTTTCCGTTCCTAATGATAATATAAAATCCACCCAATTCTTTGAATTTTTGAGTTTTTTGATTCCAGACCAGTTTGAAAGAAAGTTATCTCTTGTTTTTAACCCAGAGGTCATTGTCAACAAATGTTGAAGTTGTATTTTATTTAGTCTTGGGTCTTTTTTTATTGTTAAATTCCTTGTTAGAATTGATCCTAAGGTCTGTTTCTCATTTTTTATATAGCCTTTATCGATAGCTATACCAACAAGCGCTGAAGTGAAACTTTTTGTTACTGAATAAATATTACTCAGAGAATTTTCATTCATATCACCAGCATAAAACTCTCCAATCAAATATCCATTTTTAACGATTACAACGCTATCGATCGGAAATTGCTTCTTTTGAATAAATTGAAACATTTTCTTTATCGGATTTGGACTAAAACCTAATGATTGTGGTGAAACTGTTTTCCATATTGTAGTTGGCCAGTATTGTGCTGCATAGATTGGCGCTAAGGGCGTGAAAATTAAAAAAAATACTAAGGCTAGTTTACTTAACATAGTTATCTGATCCAATTCTTTAAAAATCTACGGTATTATAGAAATACAAAAATTCGGAGAACTAAGCTATAAAACTTTGATTTTTGAGTTAGAGGAGTCAAAAATTATTGGCTTATCTAACATAGCCTGTAGCCAAAGACGATAATAACTTATCAGTCCCTCTTTTAAGGTAAAAAAACTAAATACATGTGCCGATATCTCTTTGCCAGTTGCCTCACGACCTAGCCAAGGCCCCTTATGAATCCCAGTAAAAAACCAGTGGGCCATAACTTCATTTTCATTTCCCACTATCTGCTTTATCTCAAGTTTTAACTCTCCTATCTGACGACGAAATGTCTTGACGTGAGCTGTAAGTCCATCTCGTCCAGCTGGTCCGCCAAACGCTCTATTTGCTTCATCAATCATATCTGGTTGCGCAATAGTCTCAATTAAATCTAGTCGACCATTCTGACCAACCTCTATCAAATAAATTTCCATTAATTTTTTTGAATCTATTGCTTTCATTTTATTTCTCTTATTAACCACACAGTTTTAATATATTAATCTAATTACGATACACACCTTTGTTTCTCATTCTGTTTCACACCTCATTGTATATTTAATCAAAACCCATAAATTTTAAGTAAAACAATACGGTATACTTTAAATTTCTCCTATTGAGTGCAAAATAGAGTTTTTTAAAATATCTTCGATTTGGCTCTTTGTCTTTTCAGAGTCAAGATACTGTCCTCTAGCTAGGTCAACTCGTTCATTATCGGGCTCATAACTTAATGAGATGGTTGGAAATTTCAATAAATGAGAAGAACTATAACCATGTCCAAGAAAAATTCGCTCATTTTGGACCCATGCGTCAACCGAAGCAATTTGTTTAAAGGTTATCTCTTTATAACTAACTAACTTATGGAACAAATTAAAGAAAATACCCGGCATCTTTATTGAAAAGATACGCACCGTTTCTGATTTTAAATCAAACCGTGTATAGATTAAACTGTTCGGGAACTTTATTGTCAAACCGAAAAGGCAACAAACAAAAATCGCCCAAAAAATAAATATCTCTATATCAAAAAACATTTCAGCCGCAAAAATCAATTCATCTTGAACAAGCAAATTGTCGTCGTAAAAAAATAACAAAGAAATTATAGGTCCAAAGAAAATAGTTGCAAATGCTACAGACAGAAAAATGCTTAGCCACCCGATATGTAAAATGGTAGCATTACCATTTTCATTAATCTTTAAGGGGTTATATCTTCTGCCGATAATCGTACCTAATATCCACCACTCTATAAATGAGATAAAAAGTATACCTAGACATAAGATCAAGGCAGTTTTAACTTTATAAATTAAAGCAGTGCCCGTATCATATGGATGAATTATGTGTCCTACTGCAAACGCTGCAGCTATAAAATAAAGTACGGCCTTTACAAAGACCTCAAAAATTCTTTTACATAAGCTTGGGAATGATTGGCTAACCTGGGCAGAATTTGTAGGTAGAAAATAATTAAGTAAAAGATGAAAGATATAAGCTACAGGAAATGTAAGTATTATCATGAATAAAATAAGAGGATAATCGTTGTAATCTTCAGATGTTGGATCAAAAACGCTGGAAGCAATACCAATAACCATTAATAGGAAAGCTGCCCAAATAAAGATTAAAATACCGTATTTTATAATCCTTTTGATCATCATAAGCTAAAAATACACTACTTCCCTTATGTAGATATAAAAAATAATAAATAAATGAAAATCTCTTAGGTTCTAGATACCCTTGATAAATCTAATCATACTTGCTGATGATGCCTCAGATTCTTGGAGTGTGCAACAGATGGAGCGATCAACTTTTCTAATATCTTTGAAAACAAGTTGTCATAATTTTTACAATTATGTTATTTTTTATTCGTTGGACGTATAATTTATTAAGTTAAAAATTAGTAATTACCTTCTTTATAATAAGTCAATATTTTTGACTGAAAGGGTATAAATATTAAAAAATTTGTTAAAATTTTTCTTTTTTGCACTCTGATATTTATAGTTATCTTTGCTATAGTATTTTCTCTTGTTTGGTTCCTAGCAAAAGAAGACAAAGAAATAGCTAAGACTTTTACACTATTAAGTAGCAAAGGTTTATATGTTGAAGCTAGCGAACTAATGCATGACGCTTTGAAAAAAGATTTTCCCATTGAATCTTTTGAGAATGGATTCAAAAATTCGAAGCCTTATGTTGATACATCCTTTTCATCAGTATCTATGGAAAATAATGTTACTGTCCTTAAAGGCACTGCTAAGACAGAAGATGGTTGTTCTAGTTTATTAGATTTTAAAATATTAGACGGTAAAATCATTTCCTTTAATATTTCTCCGTTATGTTTAAAATAGCTTATTTCAATTCCCAAAATCTTTTTAGTCGCTTATACCCTTAAATACCAGTTCTTCCATTCCCAAGAGATTTCCATAAAGAAAAGAAGAACCAAAAACTTAAAAAGGAAAAAAATCAGTAAACTTTAATATTTAAGAAGAATACAGATTAAGATTTTTTTGCTAATATGAAGATCAGAAAAAACTAAAATATCGAGTTCTGTTAATAACAAAATTTTTAACTATGAGAGATCAGGAATTATTAAAGGAACTTTTTTTTGAGTTGACTAAGGTCTTTAACAAAAAAAATGACTTGGAAGCACTTGCTATAGATGCCCTTAACCCTAAAAATGTTATAAATTATAGACCTAAAAAAGTTTGTAGCTTATCAAAACCTTTTATCGAAGTTATGAAAAAAAAGGATGCTCATAAGGTCTGCAAGAATATTCTTAAGGTTGGACTTGAATGGTCTCCTCCAACCACTTCTACGGATAAATTATATATAGAACACAGTCTATCAAAAGCGCATGTAGAATTGGTTGGACCTGAAGGCATTGTGAAATCAGAAACTTTACGTATTGGTTTATATGGAATGCTTCCTAACTCTGAGTATGGAATTAGAACTCATCCTGCAGAGGAGGTCTACATAATGCTAGCTGGAACAGTCTTTTGGAAAGTAGATCCAAGACCATACCTACTAAAAAAACCTTGTGATAGATCAAACCATCCATCAATGGTAGGTCATGCAAATAAAACAAAGAGGGATGCGTTTATGTCAATTTATGTTTGGCATGGAGATATTTCTACAAGTAATTATCAATATAAAGGAATAAATTAACCACTTTTGGTCTACCAATTGGTCTACCCCTAGGCAGGACCACTGGGGGTACTCTCGTAGTATGTTCTTGAAATGTGCAGCAGATGGGGTATATTACTTGCTTTTAATTACATTGCTTCAATTGCGTTGCTTATCTCTCTCCAAACTTTTCCATCTTTATAAAGTTGAATTTGAGTAACTCTATGCTTTTTCCCATTTTTTTGAATTACAAAATGCTTAAAAGCCATCATATCTTCATCTTCGTATAATAACTCAGGTTCGTTTATGGCAACCTTGGCTGTAAACTGACTCCTTAACTTTTCAACATGCTCATGGCGATCCGATAGAGCTGTTTCTTTGATGTACATAAAGTCTTCATGGAGCCACTCCTCCATTTCTTGCCAATTTCGTTCCTCTACAAGCCTTAAAACTTTTTTGTACTTTTCCAATCAGGTCTCCAAAATTATTTCTATTTCAAACTAATTTTACAATTACATTTTTAACTTAATTGGGGTTGTAGAAGGTTCCCGTCTTTTTTAAGTGATCAATAAAATTCATGTTTACAGCGATGGAGCCTCCAATAGGTCCTTCTAAAGTCTCAACTTTTAAACCCTGGTTTTTAAATGACTCAATCATTGGCTCTGCCACATTCTTGTAATCTTTTTTACAAGTCGCATAGTCAGGAAATAATAGCAGTGTTCCTATTGTGTTGTCAGATATATCAAACATCAGTTTTAGCAATAAACCATTTTTTATTCCATCTGCATCTGAAGTAGTGTTTGTATATTTTATTACCATTTCTTTTGATAGCTTGTCCTTAAACACAATTTTATGATATCTAGCATACATTTGAATTGCTCCTTATAAGGGTTAATTCTTAAGTTCAGGAATTATACTCTTAATAGATTTTTGATGCACCATTTTTGTCTACCCCTACGCCAGACCACTTGGGGTACTCACGTATTCTATTCATGGAGTGTGAAGCAGATGGGGTGTTTAAACTTACTTGTCACAGACAGTTTGATAGACAGTAGAATAGTCCGCTGCGACTGAAGCGTATAGCGCCCCCTTTTCCTCACTCTTCTTTTTCCACTGTTTATCGGCAAGAGCCGTGAAAAACCCAATTGCTTTAAATAAATCGGAACATTGCTTAGTTGACCATTTTTTATCGGATTGTGCCGAAGCAAAAGAAGCTACAACAGAAAATAAAGCAGTAAATATAAACAATCTCAGAAATGTCATAGTCTCTCCTTTGATATATGTATCTGTATGTTAAATTAAGTATCCATTTCTAATTTTGTCAAATTAAAGATCTAGGGTCAAAATTGCAATGTAAGAAGTGTTTATAGGAAAAATATAACAACATTGATGGTGCCTAATTGTTTCTCATTTTGTTTCACACCTAATTGCATAACCATAATAAAATGTATATAAATCAGTGCTTTAGGTCAAATGAGATCCAGATTATGGTGCGGCTGAGAAGAGTTAATTGCTCTGTACCTGCACCAATGACTACATCAAAGTAAGCAATATCAATATGTTAGGTAAAGTGTAGTTCATGTCAAGACGCACATATTTGTCTACCGTTTTCTCTACCCCTCTGCAGGACCACATGGGGTGTCCACGTACTCTATTCTTGGAGTGTGCAGCAGATGGAGTGTTTTATTCCAAAACCAAGGTATTGCTTTAAGTCAATCTGTGGGTAATACTTTTCTATCAACAATACGTGCTATAGGATATTTAATGAGCAAGTTTCAAGAGGTTCAAGATTTCATGAATTACAGAAATTATCAAAAACTTGAAGAAAATTTACATAGTGATTTCTTGAGGATTAGAGAAGAAGGACTTATAACCAGAGATGAATTTCTGAGTTACGTAAGAGACGAAATGGAAGGAGAAAAGGCTATAATAGTGTTAGAGTTAAAATGCCTTTTTGAAAATGAAGACTCACTGGTTTGGCAGGCACTAATTGATGTTCCAGAATCAGGAAATAGAGTGTTATCTACCGTATACGATGCATATAAGGACGGGAAATTATGGAGATCTATGCTAAATAAAAAAGAAGTATCAATAAATGTGGAAACCCTCTCATGACCTATTTTGTTAAAATAATAAAAAACACGCTGTTTATAAAGAAACGAAAAATCAGGTATAAACGCTCAAATCTACAGTTGGTCCCGAGAATGCGTGAAAAAACTCACCGTCATCATATGGCTTCACATAAGGTTTTAATACATCAATTAACCTGATATCTCTGTTTAAAACCTCCACAAAATGATCAACGCTTTTCCAAACGATTACTGAAGCATATTCTCCTTCCTCAAGAGCCACCAGCCTCTTTTCCAAAGTACCATCTAAGGTTTTATAAATTCTATATGTCTCTCTGAAGACATCTTCTTCACAACCTTCTGTTGGCTTAAAACGTATGCAATTTACCATCGTCATTTTCTTAATCCTGTGAGATTATAACACAAAATATTAAGTTGTTTCTTATTTTTCAATATGCACATATTTGTCTACCTCTATGCAGGACCACTATGGGTGTACACGTAGTCTATTCTTGGAGTGTGCAGCAGATGGGGTGTTTCAAGTGTCAGTTAATGAGCGAAATAATCGATACGTGTCATCCCAATGCTCCCCCCTACCCCAAAATCTGAACCAGCTCGATGAATAAATTACCCACCTTTTTTCATACCAAGAACCACTTGGTGCAGTTATTGGCTTTGGTGTTTTTTTTGGAATTTCCAAATATATATAATATACCATATAAGAATTATTTCCGCCATCGGTTGACTGATATCTTCTTTCATAATCAAACCTTAAGTCATTATAAGGAATCATAAGCTTCTGGTTAGGCTTATTGAGGGAATAGTCCGTCTTAATGAGAACTTTTGCTTCATTATCAAACTTCAATGAGGTCCAATAAGGCGTAAAAATTCCTATATAAGCACAAAATAGTACGGTTAGAGGTAAAACAACTACATAATTAAAGCCTGAAAAAGGTTCTTTATTTATTTTCTTTAATAAAGCACCGAATAGGGCAGCAAAGAATAAAAAGTATATAGGTCCCCCAACGAGAGCAAATAAAGCACCAGTTTTAACTTTAGAAAATACTGTATTTCCAAGATCATCTTGATGAACGATGCCTTCTTTTTGATACAAGGCAATTAGTACGATTAATAATAATAACACAAACCAAGGTAACCATAAAAACCAGAATATCTTTCCCAAGGGTTCTTTATCGGCTTTTGTCTCATTTAGTTTTGGGCTATTCATTCTACTACCATAACATTGATAAACTAAAACTCAAATCTTGGAGTGTGCAGCAGATTGGGTGTTTTGGAGGTGGTGTTTTAAGTTGTTACCACTATTAGTGAAACCTTGAGGTGAAACATAGCTTGAGAGCCATTTTAAGAGTCATACAGAGTCAGTGGGTCTTATTTGTATTAAAGTTCTCTTTCTAGTTTTTTCCTACGTGAAACTTCTAATCTCCAGAGTATGAAAAATATTAAAATTAGAATAGGCTGCAAGAGAATAAATATAAGAATGTTGATTAAGTTGTATCCCAAGCCAGTCCAGTCACCCCAAACTTTGAGAATGTCCACACAAAATGCTTACAAATCAATAGGTTAGCTTTTTAGATGGTGCGGCTGAGAAGACTTGAACTTCCACGGGTTTTACCCCACAGCGACCTCAACGCTGCGCGTCTACCGATTCCGCCACAGCCGCACTTTAAAGAGAGTTGCTAATATCTATATAATTATGATAAAAATATTCTTAACGCAACAGATTATATATGTCGAATTACGTTAATGGTAGAATGGAAATTTTCAGAAAATTTGGTGGATTATGTAGTTGCCGAAGAATTTATGATCGAGCGTGTAAACCATATCATATCGAATGAAAAATCCGAGCTCATATGGATGTTAGAACATAATGATATTTACACCCTCGGGACCTCCTCAAATAAACTTGATATTTTAATGCCAAGTAAAATCCCTACTCATGTGACAAAAAGAGGCGGTCAAATAACCTACCACGGACCTGGGCAGAGGATTATTTATTTGTTAATTGATTTAAGAGATAAAGAAAGAGATGTAAGAAGATTTGTATGGTTAGTTGAAGAATGGATAATCGCAGTTTTGAAAGAAATTGGGATAAAAGGTTTTAGGATAAAGGGATTAATTGGAGTCTGGGTGGAAGATAAAACAAAAAAAAATAAAGATGGCTCTTTCCATCATAAGATAGCGTCAATAGGTTTAAGGATAAGAAAATGGGTTACCTATCATGGTCTATCTTTAAATTTAAATCCTAATTTAAAACATTTCGAGAATATTGTACCGTGCGGTGTTCGTGACAAGGGAGTAACCTCCGTTCACAAAATTATTGGAAAAATCTATTCAAAAGAAATAGATGAACTATTTCAAAAGAAATACGTAGAAATTTTTAAATGATTTCGATAAAAAACATGCGTCGAAGAGTAGCTAAATTAAGGCTAGAAAAAGAAAAGATACTGGATTATATATAGAGAATTAGAATTTTTTATTCCATTTATTAAATAGTTTCATAGGGGGCCTCACAATGGTAGATGTAACAAAAGATATAGAGCATGCTCATGAACGTAGGAGCTTTTTTACCCGTTGGTTCATGTCAACTAATCACAAAGATATTGGGATCCTGTATATAGTTACAGCTGCTCTCTTAGGTTTTATCTCAGTGGCTTTCACTGTTTACATGCGTTTGGAACTAATGGAACCTGGAGTTCAATATATGACAACAGAGGACGGGCTTCCCAACGGTCACATGTGGAATGTTTTAATCACAGGGCACGGCATTCTAATGATGTTTTTTATCGTTATACCTGCTTTGTTTGGTGGCTTTGGTAATTATTTTATGCCTCTAATGATTGGAGCGCCAGACATGGCTTTCCCAAGAATGAATAATCTGTCGTACTGGCTGTATGTTGCCGGAGCCTCTTTAGCCGTATGCAGTTTGCTAGCACCTGGTGGAAACGGCCAATTAGGATCAGGTGTTGGTTGGGTTTTGTATGCTCCGTTATCGACAACTGAGCAAGGAATGTCTATGGACTTAGCAATATTTGCAATTCACTTGTCAGGCGCGTCGTCTATTTTAAGTGCCATAAATATGATTACAACGTTTTTGAACATGCGTGCTCCAGGAATGACTTTACACAAGACGCCTTTATTCCCTTGGTCGATATTAGTAACAGCTTTTCTTATTTTACTATCTCTACCAGTTTTGGCGGGAGCTATTACAATGCTTCTCACAGATAGAAACTTTGGAACAACATTCTTTGATCCAGCCGGAGGCGGTGATCCAGTACTTTATCAACATCTTCTTTGGTTTTTTGGACACCCTGAGGTGTATATGATAGTTATTCCAGGTTTTGGGATTGTCAGCCATGTTATTGCTACGTTTTCCAAAAAGCCTGTTTTTGGATATCTCCCAATGGTTTACGCTATGATAGCTATAGGAGCGTTAGGCTTCGTGGTATGGGCTCATCACATGTATACGGTAGGAATGTCTGTGACACAACAGGCGTATTTTATGCTTGCGACTATGGTTATCGCTGTTCCAACAGGTATAAAGATATTTTCGTGGATCGCAACCATGTGGGGAGGCTCTATAGAGTTCAAGACCCCAATGTTGTGGGCTATGGGTTTTCTATTTTTATTTACGTTTGGAGGGGTAACAGGAATAGTACTTAGTCAAGCTGGACTCGATAGGCAGTATCATGACACTTACTATGTGGTTGCACATTTTCACTATGTTATGTCTCTTGGAGCAGTGTTTTGTATTTTCGCAGGCATATATTATTGGATAGGAAAGATGAGTGGGAGACAGTATCCTGAGTGGGCAGGTAAATTGCATTTTTGGACAATGTTTATAGGGTCAAACATTACTTTTTTCCCTCAGCATTTTTTAGGAAGGCAGGGAATGCCAAGGAGATACATCGATTACCCCGAGCAGTTTGCTCTTTGGAATTATATCTCCTCAATAGGAGCTTTCATATCTTTTGGATCTTTTGTTTTTTTCTTTGGCATTATCTTTTATACCTTAATCTGGGGTAAAAAAATAAAAGAGAAGGCTTACTGGGGCGAACATGCAGATACCTTAGAATGGACTTTACCAAACCCTCCACCCGAGCACACATTTGAGATACTTCCTACAAGAGATATGTGGGAATCTAAATCTCAAGAACATTAGATTAAACTTAATACAAGATGAAAAAAATTGATAAGTGGTCAGGGAAACAAAAGTAACTCAACTATTCTTTGGATGAAGATGATGCCAAATAGGTCATTGAGTAGTGAAGGAACGCTTATTGTGTTTATTATTTTGTCGATCGGACTTGTTGTCCCAATAATTCCGTTTTTGGGCACCAAAATAGGCATTACATTAACGTTATTTTCGGGGCTAACTTTCTATTTATTTTTGTTTTTTTTAGGAAGGAACTTCCAGTCTGGTCAACTTTATGAGGAAATTAAGATTTCAGCTAAAAAAATTGAAGTAATTCATAAAGATAAAAATAAGAAAAAACTCACGTGGGAAGGAAATCCATATTGGACAAAAGTCATAATGGAAAACAATTCAGATAAAGTTGAAAATTACCTTACCTTAACAGAAAGAGGCCGCCACATTGAGTTAGGCTCTTTTCTCAGCCCAGATGAACGTGTAGACCTAAAAAATGATATTCAGAATGCATTGGCAAAGGCAAAGTTATCATAACAGGCCAGGTAGCCTAAACTGATGAAACAAAATTTATTTTCTAAATGGAATGATAATAAAACAAACCAGTATGCAATATTGGGGATGTCGGGGCTTGGAAAAACTTTTATCTCTCTCCAGCTTAAAAAGTTAAAAACCTGGAAACATTATTCAGTTGACTACGAAATTGGTAAAATTTTATTCACAGAAAATAATAGAAGCTTTTTAGACGGCTTCTCAATTGATAATCTTTCAAATTTATCTGTTTTTCTTGGCAAACCGGGCAACAAAAAAAAGGGAGGCATTACATTTACCGAATACGTAGAAAGACAAAGGTTACATAAAGAAGCCGAGATAGTTGCCACTCTAAACTCTTGTAAAGTAGCGAATAACATCAGCTATGAGAATTTTATATGTGACACCTCGGGTTCTATCTGTGAGATCGTTGATCCAAACAACCCAAACGATAAAATATTGAATGCAATCTCAAAGAATTTTTTAATTATTTGCTTAGAGGCCAATAAGGATTTTTATGAAACGCTAATTCAAAGATTTAAGTTAAGTCCCAAGCCTATGTTCTATCGGGAGGAGTTTTTGGTAGAACTTTGGAACGATTATTTGCAGACAGTTAACAAAGATGAAACAAAAGTTGATCCTGATGATTTCATCTTATACGGTTACAAGGCATTAGTTGCTAGAAGAAAAAAACTATTTGAAGAAATTGGAGAAAAGTGGGGGATAAGAATAAATTTCAACGATATAAAAAAAATCAAGACTGGTTCTGAATTTGTTGAGATTGTAAGATCTAAGTTAAAAGAAAAAGAAGTAAAATAAGTATGCCTATCAAGATCCCTAGAAATCTACCTGCTTTTGAAATACTTCAAGACGAGGGTGTAATGGTTATGTCAAGTCAACTTGCTGAAAAACAAGATATAAGGCCTCTTCAAATTGCTTTACTCAATCTAATGCCAGAAAAAATAAAAACAGAGACACAATTTGCTAGATTGATAGGAGCTACGCCTCTCCAAATTGAACTGACTCTTTTAAAAATGTCTAGTCACGTTTCAAAAAATACATCGAATGAGCATTTAAAAAACTTCTATAAAACATTTCATGATATTTCTGAAAAAAAATTTGATGGATTGATCATTACCGGCGCGCCTATAGAATTACTTGATTACGACGCAGTTGACTATTGGCCTGAAATGCAAGAAATCTTAACTTGGTCAGAGAAATCTGTTTATTCTGTTTTTGGTGTTTGTTGGGGAGCAATGGCGATGCTTTTTTTCCATAATCAAATACAAAAGAAACAACTTTCAGTAAAGGCTCTTGGACTTTATAGGCACAAAAATAAAAAGACCCACTCACCCTATTTGAGAGGTTTCTCTGATGACTTAATCGTGCCGGTAAGTAGATGGACAGAGATTTCAAACCAAGACATAAAAAAACAACCTAGTTTAGAAATTTTACTAGAATCAGATGAGGTGGGTCCTTGTCTAATCCAAGACGAGGTTCACAACCGCCTATTTTTGCTTAATCATCTTGAGTATGATAGCACAACCCTTAAAGATGAGTATATTAGAGACAAAAAGAAGAATATAAATTTTGATGTTCCAAAGGACTATTTCCCCAATGATGACCCTAATCGTGTCCCTAGTAATAGGTGGCGAAGTCATGCACATCTTCTTTATGGAAATTGGATAAACCAGATTTATCAAGGCACTCCTTTTAATATTGAAAAGATTGGCTTGAAATAAGGACTTAATTGGGGTTATCCTTATATCGATGCGCCATGTAATTTCAAGAAACCCTCAGTTCTACGTAACCGCTCCACAGGAATGCCCTTACCTAGAGAACCAAATGGAAAGAAAGCTCTTTACAGCTCTATATGGAAGCAATTCAGAAAAACTTAATAATTCTCTTTCAAAACAAGGGTTTAGAAGGTCTCAGAATGTCTTGTACCGACCATCTTGTTCAAGTTGTTGCGCATGTCTCTCTGCAAGAATCCCTGTATCAGATTTTTTTCTTTCAAAATCTCAGAAACGAACCCTCAAGACTAACATTGATTTAAGTCGGACAGTTAAAGAACCTCTAGCATCTGATGAGCAGTTTTTACTTTTTAAGAAATATATAAAGGCAAGACATGCAAATGGTGGTATGTCTGAAATGGATTGTGACGATTTCTCCGCGATGATTGAAGAAACTAATGTTAACTCAAAAGTCGTGGAATATCACCAACCGAATGAGAATGGGAAGAGGCTTCTAAGTCTTTCTCTTATTGATATTTTAGATGATGGCATTTCTATGGTTTATTCAATTTTTGAACCTGGAATAGAGAAAAGAAGCTTAGGAAAATATATGATATTGGATCAGATTGAACTAGCCAGGGAATTAAAACTTGAATATGTATACTTAGGTTACTGGGTAGCAGGTAGCCCAAAGATGGATTATAAAAAAGAATATAAACCTTTAGAAGTATTCAAGGATAACATTTGGAAATCAACAAAGAATTTGAATTTGGAACAATCTTCCGACAAAAAGTGTTTTAAAAGTCAGATAGTTCCCGATCCCATTTATCTACCTGAAGAATAGCCGTCAAAAACTTAAAGACATATCCCTATGGTCTGCATCACATGCAGCGATATATAAGGCGGTTTCTCTTTCAAATTTTTCCGTTGACCTAACTCCTATGTTTCTGCTTATACCCTCTTTAAATTCGATAAGTGGAGCTTGAAGCGATTTTTTTGATACAGAAACCCATTGATCCAGCTGGCTAATTTCTTTAGTAGCATTTTCGATATTTTTTGAAATTTTGTCCTTCTTCGGGTTCTTCTTCTTAATTTCTCTGGCAATCTTTGATATACTACTCTTAAATTTTCCAGTTCCATTTACTAAGCTCACCTCTTTGGAAAACCCTTTCAGTGTCTTTATACTTTCGTCCTTTTTTTCCAAGTTCAACTCGGCAACAATTGTATTAAATTTCTTATTTAACTCTGTTATCTTTTCGCTATCCTCAAAAACTAACAAAAGTTCATTGACAGTTTCAAAGGCTTGGTCCCCATTCCTCCTGTAGGCCTGTCTTAATTTAACTTCTTTCTTTACGATCTTGCTAAAATTGCCGTAAGTAGTTTCCCAACTGCTTGGTATTTTTTCTTTAAGTTCTGCAACTTCAAGAGCTTTTTCTCTCTTGAGATCTTCTAGACTTTTTACTTCTTTTTCGTTAGACATCTTTTTCTCTATTTGGATCTCTTTATTGATTGATTTAATTTCTTTCTCAAATGTCCTTATTTGACTTTCAAGACGTCTTACTTTTCTTAAAATTGGCCTATAACTTACAGCCTCTTGTTCTTTTACGGTCTCCTGATCTAACGCAGCCCTCAAATTTTCTATTGCTGCAGATGCATTACCAAAGGCTGTTTTTAAATCCTTTTGTTGTTTCTTCGGCAAACTGGATAAATCAAGAAGACTCGCTTTTTGTATAGACGCCTGTACCACGTCACTTCCATCGAACACCTTAGTTGATACGTATTCGTCCAAACAATATTGTAGCTTAGGGTTTTTTGGTGGAGGAGAATTATCAGACAAATAACTGGCTCGGTTAGGTAAATAATTCACTAGGGCTGGGTAGTAACCTACAATTCCCAGGGCTAACAATTGCAGGCAAATAAACGGAACTACTCCTTTATACATTTGTATCGTCTTGACTATAGCGGGTGCAACACCCCTAAGGTAGAATAACGCAAAGCCAAAAGGAGGTGTTAAAAAAGATGTCTGAATATTAAGACCAATCATTACTCCAAGCCAAACAGCAGTAATGTTTGCTGATGGGTCTGCAAGAAGAATGGGTGCAACTATGGGAACTACTACAACTGCAATCTCAATGAAATCTAAGAAAAAGCCCAATATAAAAATCACAGCCATCACAATTATAAATTTTGACCAAAAACCACCAGGCAATGAATTTAGAAACTCTCTTACAAGGTCCTCACCGCCAAATGCTCTGAAAGCTGAAGTAAGAACAGCAGCTCCCAAAAGAATGATAAACACTAGTGACGTAGTTTTTGCAGTTTCTAACATTACGTCATTTAATGTATCTTGTATCTTGTATAGCCTGATAGCGCTCCAGACTAATGCAACTATAAAAAGGGCTGATCCAAATAAGCCAATAAGAATTCCCGTCAAATCTCTGGTGTCTTGAATCAATTGAATATTCATGTCATAGTTGGTTAGTGCAAAGGCCAAGATGATAATTGATGTCAACAAGATTATTGCAGGCCAATAGGCTGATATGTCTTGCTTGGGATATAATCTATACCCTGCCATCACTAGTGCGCCAGCAGCCCCAATGGCACCGGCCTGATTAACTGTTGCTATTCCAGATATTATAGAACCCAAAACTATAAAAATTAATGTCAAGGGTGGAATTAAAATAAACCCTACCCTTATCCAGAATGCGCCATCCATTTTGCCTTCATAAGGAACGGAGGGAGCCAATTTTGGTACAAAAAGCGCAAGAATAAGAATGAATACCATGTAGAGAAGAACTAAAACTAATCCTGGAACGAATGCCCCAAGAAACATTTCACCTGCACTTGTTGACATAACATCCAAAACTGAAGGCATAGACAATTCTCCAGTTGACTCCTTGTGTAAAGACTTTCTTAAAGCACTTGCCTGATCAGCTGCAGATCCTAATTGGTCTGCCAATATGATCAAAACTATAGAGGGAGGTATTATTTGTCCCAACGTGCCGGACGCAGCAATTGTGCCAGTAGCAAGCGCAGGAGAATATTTGGCTCTCAACATTACAGGCAACGAAATTAAACCCATAGCAACAACTGTCGCGCCTACTATTCCAGTAGTGGCAGCAAGAAGCGCCCCTACAAACACAACTGAGATTCCCAATCCTCCTGGAACCGGTCCGAAAAGGTTAGCCATTGTAATAAGCAAATCTTCTGCAATTTTGGATTTTTGTAACATTATACCCATGAAAATAAATAAAGGTATAGCTATAAGGGTATCTCTCTCTACATCCCAATAAACGCTACGGAGATTTGTTACTCCAGAGGACAACCATTTGTATGGACCACCGCTATGAAAATAAGCATCAGGTTGGCCCTCAAGGATAAAACCTGTGGCTGCGGCAAGGATTATAGACAATATAGCAGCGCCAGGAAGCGCAAAGGCCACGGGATATCCAGAACCTAAGGCAAAGGCCATTATTAAGACTAAAACTGCTAAGAAAAATAATTCCATTTACACCCTCTAGTGAGCCATCTCTATTGTTGTGTCTCTTTTACCTGGCTCTCCTTTAAGGTCGGCCAAGCTTTCAAAAAATTGACTTACAAATTGAATAAGCATTGTCACCCCAAAGATGCCCAGGAAAAGCGCCATCTGATACTTTATAAACATTCCCATTATTCCTTGATTGGTTATCTCAAAGACAAGGATAGGAGAGTTGATCACAGAAGTCTTACCATTAAAACCTATTATCACAATTGTTGCAGCAGTGATAACGCCTAGCAAATAAGAACCCCACGCATTTACTAATGCTTTAGATCTATCGCTCAAACCGGCGTAAATTACGTCTACTCGAACATGACCCTCCTCAAAGAGAGTATAGGCAGACGCAAAAAGAAAGAGTGCAGCGTACCAATATCTTACCAGGTCCGCCATAAAAGACTGTTCATATGAAAATACATATCTAGAAATAACAATAAATAACTCAGCAAACACTATCAATACTGCCAACCAAGTAAAACCCAGTGTTCTTGTGAAAAATGCGATAACAAAACTAATTACAATTATAGGAATATGGATCCAAGGTCCAACAAAATTACCCCTGCCGAGTGCCTTTACCCACGGATCCTCCATAAAAATCTCAAGCAATCCTATCGCCCTGCAAAAAGCTAAACTAAAGTCTGCTAACCCTACTAGAAAAACGGAGAAAAAGCATGCTCTCAAAAAATATACATTGAATAAATGAAGCTTGTTTGCCTCTACTCTAAATCCATTATGTTTATTTTGGGATGCATAATACACCCCACCGAACAAAAAAATTAGATAGATCATTACTTGTGAAAAATTCTGTCCGTTAACTCCAGTAGTTATTGTCTCTACTTCGTTAAATCCAAACCCTACTACTAATATATTATTTATAAGAAACGCTACCAACAGACCGATGGAACACCAACCGAGGGCTCTGGCCCACATACTATGTCCGTCTGAAAAGGTTTTTTCTTCCTCAGAAGCCACCATCAAAATTCCAATTTCTGATATAAAGCGGGATCCTTAATAAAGAACCCCGCTTCAAATTTGATTTACGACTAAGTTAGACCTAGAACTCTGTTTCTTTGACTCACGAATGTATCTTCGAACTGAGCTTTACAACCACCAATTTCTCTCAGGGCTTTCTGAAATGAATCATCTATCTTTTTAGCTAAAGCACTATGATCTCTAACCTCTTCGTAAACTTCCGCAGAAGCTTCTCCAAAAGAGTCCCAAACTTCATCACTAAAAGCTCTGACCTTTACGCCATGCTCATTAACCAGTTTTGCTAAATACTCACCGTTCTTTGCCATAGCTTCTTCGTATTGAGCTGCTTGCTCTTCATAAGCACAAGTCGTAAGAACAGCTTTTTCCCACTCACTTAAGCTACCCCACAAGCTAGCATTAAATGCAAACGAAAGTCCTCCACCAGGCTCATGCATTCCACCTGTGTAATAGTACTTTGCTGCTTCATGAAACTTCATGAAATAGTCGTTGTATGGTCCAACCCATTCAGTAGCATCGATAGAACCTGAAACAAGGTTTTCGTAAATCTGGCCTCCAGGAAGAGTAACTGTAGTACCTCCAAGTTTAGAGATAACAGTTCCACCCAACCCTGGGATACGCATTTTTAAACCTTTCAAGTCGTCAGCGCTGTTAATTTCTTTATTAAACCAGCCTCCGGCCTGCGTACCTGTTGATCCGCAAGTTATAGCCTTCAATCCGAACTCTCCAGAGACTTCATCCCAAAGAGCTTGACCTCCTCCAAATTTTACCCAAGCACACCATTCAGCACACGTCATTCCAAATGGTACTGATGTCCAATAAGCTAGGCCTGGATGCTTTCCTGTGAAGTAATAGTCGGCAGATATGTAGCATGAGGAGTTACCTGAGGCAACTTCTTCAAAAACATCAAGACCACCGACCTTTTCGCCAGCTGCGAAATATTCCATAGTTAGTCTGCCTTCAGAAATTTGTGTAATTCTTTCCATTAGACGCTGAGAGGATACTCCTAATCCAGGGAAGTCCCTTGGCCAACTCGACACGCAGGTTAATACTTTTCTCTCTTGAGCAATCGCTGGTGCCGCTAACGTAGCCCCTGCTACTGCAGCTGTGCCCAAGCCCGCTTTTGTTATAAAATCACGACGTTTCATATTTCCTCCAAATTTGGTTATTTTTTTTTCAATATACTAGATACATTTTGTACATGTTTAAACAAACCCAATTAATATTATATTTAAGTATAAATTTCAAGCTACTTTTAAGTCCTCTGACAACATAAAAGTTCAGAACACTACTCTTTGCAATTGTGATGAATAAGAAAATCAAAAATTACTAGTGGAGACGAGGTTTAAATAAGTCTTTAAAAAATTGGTTATATACCTTATTGTTATAGTCTTAAGATTAATAAAAAAAGGCATGTGAGAGATGAAATCCTCAAAGGAAAAGATAACTGGAGCAGAAATTGTAATAAAGGCACTGATAGAACAAGGAGTAGACACCGTGTTTGGTTACCCTGGTGGAGCTATACTCCCAGTTTATGACGAGCTTTTTCAACAAAAAAAAATACGTCACATACTAGTTAGGCATGAACAAGCTGCGACTCATGCAGCAGAGGGATATGCTAGATCTACCGGAAAAATTGGTGTTGTTTTTGTTACGTCAGGTCCAGGCGCTACTAACTCTGTTACAGGTTTAACAGACGCGTTGATGGATAGTGTGCCCATTGTTGTTATTAGTGGGCAAGTGCCAACTTTTATGATAGGAAACGATGCGTTCCAAGAAGCTGATACTGTTGGTATTACAAGACCCTGCACGAAACATAATTGGTTAATAAAAGATACAAATAAGCTAGCTGAAACTATTCATAGAGCCTTTCATGTAGCAAAGACCGGAAGACCAGGACCTGTATTGGTAGATATTCCTAAGGATGTTCAATTTGCCTCTGGTTGCTATACCAAGAAGAAAAAAGTTAGCACCGACTTTTTCAAACCTGAATTATCCCTAGACCCAAATCTTTTAACTGAAACTGTACAAAGACTAGAAAAAGCTTCCAAGCCTATCATATACACAGGAGGTGGTGTAATAAATTCCGGAGAGAAGGCTGTAAATTTATTAAGGAAATTAGTATCCAAAACAAACTTCCCGATAACATCCACTCTGATGGGATTAGGTAGTTACCCAGCATCTGGTGACAACTGGCTTGGAATGCTCGGAATGCATGGGACTTATGAAGCAAACATGTCAATGCATGACTGTGATTTTATGTTATGTGTTGGGGCAAGATTTGACGACAGAATTACTGGCAGGATAGACGCTTTCAGTCCAAATTCTTTCAAAGTCCATATTGATATAGATCCCTCGTCTGTAAATAAAAATGTTACAGTTGACGTACCATTGATTGGTGATGTTGCAATCATATTGGAAGAATTAATCGCCACATGGGAAAAGCGAGGTTCAAAAGTCAGCTCTCAAAAGTTGGGTCAATGGTGGAAAGAAATAGGTGAATGGAAAAACGTAAAATCATTGAAATACACAAATTCTTCTAGTGTTATCAAACCACAGTATGCTATTCAAAGGCTTGAAGAGCATACCCGAGGTCACGACAGATATATATCTACGGAAGTTGGTCAGCATCAAATGTGGGCCGCGCAATTTATGGGCTTTGAAGAACCAAACAGATGGATGACCTCTGGTGGATTGGGAACTATGGGATATGGCTTTCCTGCCTCACTTGGAGTCCAGGTTGCTCACCCTAAGTCATTAGTTATAAATGTGGCCGGCGAAGCGAGTTGGCTTATGAACATGCAAGAATTGGGAACTGCTGTACAATATAGACTACCAGTAAAACAATTTATATTGAATAACGAAAGACTAGGTATGGTAAGACAATGGCAAGAATTGTTACACGGGGAAAGATACTCTCATAGTTGGTCTGATGCATTACCGGATTTTGAAAAGCTTGCCGAAGCTTATGGTATAAAGGGTATAAGATGTGAAGACCCTGTCAAACTGGACGATGCAATACAGGCAATGCTGGATTATCCTGGCCCAGTAATTTTTGATTGTCTTGTAGAAAAGCATGAAAACTGCTTTCCAATGATTCCATCCGGCAAAGCTCATAACGAAATGATTTTAGGTGAACAGACACAGTCAGATAATATTTCCGATGAGGGAGCGGTACTAGTTTGAAAAAAATAAATGGAGAAAAAGATGTCTCTTAATCTAAAGAAAGGTGTTAATCGTCAAAGTGCCTATAACTTGAGAGACCCAAACATAGATTATGAAGCGGCTCATACATTATCGATAATAGTAGATAATGAGTCAGGGGTTCTCGCTCGGGTAATAGGTTTATTTTCGGGTAGAGGATATAATATTGATAGTTTAACTGTTGCTGAAATCGATCACTCTGGACATCGCTCAAGGATAACTATTGTTACATCAGGCACTCCAAAAGTAATAAATCAAATAAAAGCTCAGCTAAATAGGATGGTTCCTGTTCACGAAGTAATTGATCTGACTTTAAAAGGTAAGGCTGTTCAAAGAGAGTTAGCCATTTTCAAAGTTAATGGAACGGGCAATCAAAGAGTTGAGGCACTGAGGCTTGCAGACGTGTTTAGAGCAAAAGTAGTAGACAGTACATTAAAGAGTTTTACTTTTGAGCTAACAGGCAACTCCGAGAAGATTGACGCTTTTGCTGAATTAATGGAGCCATTAGGCCTTCTCGAGATGGCACGAACAGGTATTGTGGCTTTATTGAGAGGCCATAATTCAAGTTAAGCTGGTAAGCTATCTAACTGCAACCTGATGTACTTCCACAGGTATTGCATTTGAGGCAAGTTCCGTTCCGAACCAGGGTGAAATTACCACATTCATTACAGGAGTCGCCTTCAAATCCTTGCATTTTTGCTTTTGCTCTCTGATTGATAGCGCCAGAATCTGCTATCGTGTCTTCAACATCTTGAATTCCTCCAGTTTGCTCTTGAGTATTTGTGTTTCCAGTTTCATTTATATCGCTGGGAAAACGTTTTCTCAAATATCCTGAACTAGAAATTTCTCTGATCATTTTTAGTGATTTCTGGGATTTATCGCTCTTATCTTCGGTTGCATATTTGCCTGTATCTACCTTGCCTCCTAGTGTGTCTAAATTATCTTCCGGTATTGAATGTGCCAAATCACTTCTATCAAGATAAGATATAGCTAGTTCTCTAAATATATAATCAAGAATAGAAGTTGCATTCCGAATTGAGTCATTACCTTGTACAAGACCTGCTGGTTCAAACCGAGTAAATGTGAAGGCCTCAACAAACTCATCCAACGGAACCCCATATTGGAGACCAACAGAAACGGCAATAGCAAAGTTATTCATCATAGCTCTGAAAGCTGCACCCTCTTTATGCATATCAATAAAAATTTCACCAAGATTTCCGTCAGAGTACTCTCCAGTTCTAAGATAAACCTTATGGCCTCCTACCACTGCTTTTTGAGTATAGCCCTTGCGCCTTTCAGGTAATTTCAATCTCGCTTTTGCAATCTCCTTAAAAACTACCTTCTCTATTATCTTCTCCCGGATTGAATCAACAGATGTATCTCCATTTAATTCGTTGTCTTCATCATCTATTAAAGCGGAGGACAGTGGTTGAGAGAGCTTAGATCCATCTCTATATAAAGCATTAGCTTTTACCCCTAAAGACCAACTGAGCTCGTATGCAGATTTACACTCTTCTATAGAAGCTGATCCAGGCATATTTATTGTTTTGGATATTGCACCAGAAATAAACGATTGAGCTGAAGCCATCATATATATGTGACTCTCAACTGATAAAAATCTTTTTCCTTTCTTACCGCAAGGATTTGCACAATCAAAAACGGGAAGGTCTGTGTCCTTTAGATGAGGAGCTCCTTCCAAAGTCATGGTTCCACACACAAAATCATTTGCTTCTGCTATCTCAGCTCTGTTGAAACCTAAATGTTCAAGAAGGTTAAAACCAGGATCATTTAATTTTTCTATTGGAATTCCTAGCGTTTCTTGGCAAAAGTCTTGTCCAAGAGTCCACTGATTGAAGACAAATTTTATATCAAATGCTGTAGGTAAGGCTTCTTCTATCTTTTCTATCTCTTTCTTTGAGAATCCATGTCCTAAAAGGGATGTAGAATTTATGTGAGGACAACCTTTTAAAGTTCCATTGCCCACAGCGTATTGAATGATCTTTGCTTTTTGCTGCTTGTTATAACCTAATACATCAAGCCCCATTGGAACCGACTGATTTATTATTTTAAAATATCCGCCTCCAGCCAATTTTTTAAATTTTACCAGTGCAAAATCTGGTTCTATACCAGTTGTATCACAATCCATTATTAATCCAATGGTTCCAGTTGGAGCTATTACAGTGACTTGTGCATTACGAAACCCATTCTTTTTTCCAAGCTCTAAAGCGTCCGACCAAATATTTTTTGCTATAGACACTAGCTTTTGATCTGGGCAATTTCTTACATCCAGCGGTACAGGCTTTACGTTAATTGAGTTGAAACCTGTATTTTTGCCTTCTGCTGCTATTTTATGGTTCTCAATTACTCGTAACATATGTTTTCTATTTTTTCTGTATTGCTTAAAAGCTCCCTGTTCTGCGGCTAAACGTGCGGATGTTTTATATGAAGCACCTGTCATTATTGCTGTTATTGCTCCGCAAAGAGCTCTTCCCTTTTCACTGTCATAGGAAAGGCCCATATTCATTAATAGGCCTCCAAGGTTTGCATATCCTAAACCAAGTGTCCTATAGTCATAAGATCCTATCGCAATTTCCTTACTTGGAAATTGCGCCATCATGACTGAAATCTCTAGGGTCAACGTCCACAAATCTACTGAGTGTATAAAACCACTGCTGTCAAATTCTCCTTGTTTAAGATATTTAAGTAAATTTATTGATGCCAAGTTACATGCTGTGTCATCCAAGAACATATACTCTGAGCAAGGGTTCGACGCTCTAATCTCTCCTCCTTCTGGACAAGTGTGCCAGGCGTTTATGGTATCATGGAATTGTATACCAGGGTCAGCACATGACCAGGCAGCATGAGATATTTGGTACCATAGTTCTCTTGCTTTAATTCTCTTGAAAGTCTTTCCATCAGTTCTTTTTAGCAATTCCCAATCTTTGTTGTTTTTAACTGCTTCCAAGAATCTGTCTGTTACTCTAACAGAATTGTTTGAGTTTTGACCTGATACTGTCAAGTAAGCCTCTGAGTCCCAGTCAGTGTCATATGTAGGAAAGTTTATTTCTTTGTAACCCTGCTTAGCATACTCCAATATTCTATTTATGTACGAATCAGGTATCATGACCTCTCGCGCATCTTTTATTGCCTTGTGAAGAGAGTTATTTAGCTTTGGATTAGTGTTTTCGTCTTTGTTTCCTGTACCATTTTCTACTGCTGAAAAAATCTTGTTTAGCATTTTTTCGTGTAATTTGGATCCTGCAACCAAAGCAGCAACTTTCTGTTCCTCTATCACTTTCCAGTTAATAAATTCCTCTATGTCGGGATGATCAACATCACAGATAACCATTTTAGCTGCTCTTCTTGTAGTCCCTCCCGATTTTATGGCTCCCGCAGAGCGATCTCCTATTTTCAAGAAAGACATTAGCCCTGAGGATCTTCCTCCACCGGTAAGCTCTTCAGATTGGCCTCTTAGTGAAGAAAAATTTGTGCCTGTACCTGATCCATATTTAAATAATCTGGCCTCTCTTTTCCATAGATCCATTATCCCACCATCATTAACCAGGTCATCATTTATGGATTGTATAAAACAAGCATGCGGTTGAGGATGTTCATATGCAGATTCTGAAGCTTCAAGTTTCCCTGTTTTATAATCAACATAAAAATGCCCTTGGCTTGGCCCATCTACGCCATACGCCCAGTGTAAACCAGTGTTAAACCATTGAGGTGAGTTTGGAGCTCCCATTTGATTTGATAATATAAAACGCATTTCGTCAAAATATATTTCAGCATCTTTCTCACTATCAAAGTAGTTTCCTTTCCAACCCCAGTAAGCCCAGGTCCCTACAAGCCTATTAAAAACCTGCTTTGCTGATGTTTCGCCGACATATTGTTTCCCCTTTTCAACTTTAGAAAGTGCTTGGCTATCCTCAATGCTTGGTTGCAGAAAATCTGGAACTTGATTTTCTTTAATTTTCTTCAAGCAAGTAGGAATTCCTGCTTTTCTGAAATACTTTTGCGCCAAAACATCAGCAGCTACTTGGCTCCAATTTTCAGGAACCTCGATGTTTTCAAGTTTGAAAACAACAGTACCGTCTGGATTCCTAATTTCAGAATTTGTTTTTTTGAAGGCCATATTCTCATATATGTCCTCCCCCTCTTTAGTATATTTACGCTCAAATTTCATCTACTCGTCCCCGTTTAGCACCAGAATTCATATTATCGAAGCAACTTTCAACAGTACAAGACCTCAAAATACACCCCCTGGCAGATTAATTCGAGCTACTACATCTTGATGTTGAAGTTAACTTACCTACAACTTGCGCTAAAAATATAGTTGTGGTCAACAAAAAAAATTCAAAAAAAACTTTTTTTTTTTATTGACACCCTGTTACTCCAAGATTTTTTTGTCTTGATAAGAAATATCCCTACATTTTATCTAATAATAATAATTTTTTGCGAATCAGATTTATGGTCGGGGCGGCGAGATTCGAACTCACGACCTACGGTACCCAAAACCGTCGCGCTACCAGGCTGCGCCACGCCCCGCGAATCATCAAATTTTGCCTAGACTACAACAACCTACGAAAATTTTCACTTAATTGTTTTCCACAATAAATAGATACTTTTATCAAGAAATATTATCCCATGCGTATATTGATCCAGCCATCTTCCCTCTAGGCCCATCAACTACCTGTAGAACAATTGCCTCACCAGCCTGAAGGTCAGAAAATCCAAAATGTCTAATTACTTCCATATGGAGAAATATATCTTCTTGTGATTTAAAAACGTTTGCAAAACCGAATCCTTTAGCTTTATCAAACCATTTTACCCTTGCTGGAACCATTTCTTTGCCAGAAACGTCAGGTATTCCAAATTCTTCGCCTTCCTCAATTGTGTCAACTATATCTGCAGGCGTCTCTAGATTGTGAATAATCGAGACTTGCCTACCCTTATCAGTTTCCTGTACATCAAATTCAACGATGGTGCCCTCAACAACTGAACCTCTACCAAAATTACGTAAAACGTTAGCGTGGAGCAGTACATCGCCTTTATCGTCATCAACTAATAGAAAACCGAAACCTTTAGAGGAGTCAAACCACTTTACTCGACCTTTAAGATTAGAACTCAAACCAAAACTCCTAAAAGCTCTTCAAATTTTGCTTGCAAATTGTATCACTATTTTAAAGAAAAGACAGTAAAGAATTATGGATTTAGTCTCATAGACTCCCAATCACTTTGGTTTTTCGATTTTTTCCATAAAAATCTGTCATGCAATCGATATTGCCCCTCTGCCCAAAATTCAAATTCTGTAGGTTTAATACGAAATCCCCCCCAAAAATCTGGCCTCGGAATTTCATTCTGAAATCGATCTTTAAATTTCTTCCAACGATCTAGTAGTTCTTGTCTGCTTTCCAATTCACTACTTTGCCTTGATGCCCAAGCTCCTATTTTTGACCCTTCTGGTCTATCATTAAAATAATTATCGGCAAGCGAGCCGTTTTCTTTTTCAATCAAACCTCTTACTCTTACCTGCCTTTTAAGTGATTTCCAGTGGATATTAAATGCTACTTTTTTTGAATTCAACAATTCGTTACCCTTGTTTGAAGAGTAATTTGTAAAGAACACAAAACTTTCTTTATCAATAATCCTTAAAAGTACTATCCTAACATTTGGCATACCATTTTCATCTACAGAAGCCAATGCCATTGCTTCGGGATCAGATATCTCTTTCTCCTTAGCTTCAGTCAGCCATCTTTTAAAAATATCAAAGGGAGTATCTCCTGAAAACAGTTCTTTATCAAAATTATTATCCATGATATTCCCTAATTAAATGTAATTAGAAATATAGTTTTATTTAAAAGAAGTCTATATTTCGATATTATAGTAAATATTATTTAGAATTAAAGGGAGTTGAGTAAATGGCATTGATGTCAGGTAAAAAAGGACTGATTATGGGTGTTGCAAACGATAGATCTATAGCATGGGGTATAGCTCAAGCCTGCAAACAGCAAGGAGCTCAATTAGCTTTCACATATCAAGGAGAGGCTCTAAAAAAAAGAGTTAAACCATTAGCAGAGACAGTTGGATCGAATATTCTTTTAGAGTGTGATGTATCAAAAAGCACTTCAATAAAAAAAGCTTTTGCAGAATTAAAGGAGAGCTGGACCTCTCTTGACTTTATTGTCCACGCAATTGGATTTTCTGATAAAAGTGAATTGAGGGGCAGATATCTCGATACATCAAAAGATAATTTTCTTACTACTATGGATATTTCTGTTTATTCATTTACTGCTGTTACTCAAGAAGCAGAAAAGTTGATGACTAATGGCGGTTCGGTATTAACACTTACATATTATGGATCCGAAAAAGTTTTACCTCATTACAATGTTATGGGGGTTGCAAAAGCAGCTCTTGAAGCTTCGGTAAGATATATGGCAATGGATTTGGGGAAAAAAAACATTAGGGTTAATGCTATCTCTGCGGGAACAGTAAAAACCCTAGCGGCTTCAGGCATTGGGGATTTTAGATATATTATGAAATGGAATGAGTTAAACTCGCCTTTGCGACGAAATGTAACCCAAACAGAAGTTGGAAATGCTGCAATGTTTATTTTATCTGACCTTTCTTCAGGGATTACGGGCGAAAATTTGCACGTTGATGCCGGTTATAACATAGTAGGAATGAAGGCAGAAGATGCCCCTGATATAGACGTAGTTACAGGAAGAAAAGGATAGTATTCAATGGAGAAGTTACCTCACGAAAAAGGCTTTCACATTTCTTGGGAACAAATACATCGTGACTCAAGAGCTCTAGCATGGAGACTTGAAAATATAGTTCCCGATGCTGGTGCCTGGCAAACTGTTGTCGCTGTCACAAGAGGAGGTATGGTTCCTAGCATGATCATAGCAAGAGAATTGGATATAAGAGTCGTCGAGACAATAAGCGTAAAGTCATACGACCATCAAGTACAAACTGATGCAAATATTCTTAAATTCCCAAGTGAAAGGTATCTAGGAAACGGAGAGAATATTTTAATCATCGATGATTTGGTGGATACCGGAAAGACTTTTCATACAATCAGGAACCATTATCCTAAAGCTCATTATGCCGCCGTTTATGCAAAACCAAAGGGCAAAGAGGTAATAGATACTTTTATCACAGAAGTAAGCCAAGATACATGGATATTTTTTCCTTGGGATATGGCATTACAATACGTGGCGCCTTTCAAAGGAGAAGGCTAGAAAACCTCTTTTTTTAAGAGATGAAAGATAATGAATTCAAAAAACTCGACAAAAATTTATGATAAAGATATTGGGATTGAGAGACTTCTAGAGCTTATTAAGGTTCTAAGAGACCCCAAAACCGGATGCCCTTGGGATGTTTCACAAGATCATAAAAGCATTGCCCACTATTGTATTGAGGAAGCATATGAACTGGAAGACGCTATTCTTCAAGAGGACACAAACTCTATAAAAAAGGAGCTCGGAGATATTCTTTTCCAAGTGATATTTCATTCTAATTTAGCTGAACAAAATAATACCTTTTCTTTTGATGACATAATTCAAACAGTATGTGACAAAATGATTTTCAGACATCCACACGTTTTTAATAAGATGGGGAATAGGCAATCAGAATTATCTTCTGAAGAGATTGAAAAAAACTGGGAGAAACTGAAGAAAATTGAAAGAGATAACGCATCATTCTCCGAGAAGGAAAATTTATTTGTTGATATTCCTAATAATTTGCCTGCTCTCTCAAGAGCTACCAAGATGCAACAACGAGCCTCAGAACTTGAATATGACTTTCCAACGATAGAAGATGCATTAAACAAAATTCATGAAGAAATAAGTGAGTTAAAGGAGGTACTTAATATAAAAGACTCTAGACGTATTGAAGAAGAGATAGGGGATATCTTGTTCAGTTTAGCAAACCTGTCACGTAAATTGAGTTTAGAACCCGAAAAAGCGCTTAGGCTTTCTACAGATAAATTTGCGGTTAGGATTAACTCTGCTCTTGCTCACATAAAAAAAGAAAATCTAACCAAAACTGAATTAGATAGCAAGGAATTAGATAAAATTTGGAATTTGGTAAAAAGAGAGCAAGGTAGAAAAAATGAGTAATATAACCATTGAAGAAAGATGTAAAAAAGCGGGGATTAGGATTACTGGCCAAAGAAAACTGATCATAGAAGTACTCCAAAAATCTAAAGATCACCCAGATGTTGAAGAATTGTTCAAGCGGGCAAACGCAATTAACAGCAAGGTTTCGATAGCCACAGTGTATAGAACAGTTAGGTTGCTCCAAGACACTGGAATATTGTCAAGGCTTGAATTTAATGATGGAAAATCTCGATTTGAAGATGCAGTAAGAAAGCACCACGATCATTTAATTGATATAGACTCTGGTGAAGTTATAGAGTTCGTGGATAATGAAATTGAAACAATTCAAAATAAGATTGCTGAAAGACTAGGCTTTCATTTAGTTGGCCATAAACTTGAGTTATATGGGAAAAGGAATGAAAAATAACATAAAGGAAATAATTGGTCGTGAAATTATTGATAGTAGAGGCAATCCTACTGTTGAAGTAGATGTCATATTACAGAATGGCTATTTTGGTAGAGCGTCCGTTCCCTCTGGTGCTTCCACCGGAAGCTACGAATCTATAGAAATAAGAGACTCTGGAAAAAGATTTTCGGGGAAAGGAGTGATGAAAGCTGTCGAAAATATCAATACGCATATCAAAGAATGTCTAATTAATGAAAATTCTATGGATCAACAGAGAATAGATAGCTTAATGATCGAACTGGATGGCACAGCTAATAAGTCTAAGTTAGGAGGCAATGCCACCTTGGGTGTATCACTTGCTGTTTCTCGAGCAGCTGCTTGCTCTTCTGGCAAGAGCCTTTACCGATATCTGAGCCAAAGCAATAAGTTTAGCCTACCTGTACCTCTAATGAATATACTTAATGGAGGCCAGCATGCAGATAACACAATTGATTTTCAGGAATTTATGATTATGCCAGTGGGAGCCTCATCTTTAAAAGAAGCGGTGCAAATGTCATGTGAGGTTTTTCATGAACTAAAAACAAGTCTTAACACAAAAGGTCTAAGTACAAATGTTGGAGACGAAGGAGGTTTTGCTCCTGAGATATCAAGCTCAAAAGAAGCCATAGAGCTTATTTTAAAAGCAATAAATACTTGTGGGTATACCGCAGAGAAAGATTTTGTACTGGCATTGGATTGTGCGGCAACAGAATACCACAAAGACAAAAAATATATACTTACAGGAGAAGATAAAATTTTATCCTCTGAAGAAAAAGTGATTGAGCTCCAGAAACTCTGCAACAAGTATCCAATATTTTCGATCGAAGATGGACTGGCTGAGGACGACTGGAAAGGTTGGAGCTTGTTAACTAATTCTCTTGGTGAAAAAATCCAACTTGTGGGAGATGACCTATTTGTAACAAACGTCGAAAGACTTCAAAAAGGTATCAATGAGAAAGTAGCCAATGCAATTCTTATAAAACCAAATCAAATAGGAACGCTCACGGAAACCATAGCTACAATAACTCTCGCGAAAAAAAATGGTTACCAATGTGTAATGTCACACAGATCAGGTGAGACAGAAGATACTTTCATAGCAGATTTAGCTGTGGCAACAAATTGTAGTCAGATAAAAGCTGGCTCACTTTCGAGAACTGACCGATTGGCTAAATATAATCAACTTATAAGAATTGAAGAAGAGTTAAGAGGTAAATCAAATTACATTGGAAATAATATTCCAATTAACAACAGAATTTTATAGAATCAATTTTTCTCTAATCATATTGAAACAAGCCAAAGATAAGTCTTTTCTACCTTTAAAATTTTTTAAAAACAAAGGTTCATGAAAAATTATCTCAACACTACCAGACTTCGAGTTCTTTATTATTTTTTTTATATTTCTAAAAATCGTATCATCTTCACTCCAAAAACTATAAAAACCAGCTTGTTCTTCTAATGGTGCAGTATATTTTAAAGTTATAGGCTGGATAGATCTATCAAAAAAATCCTGGTTATCTTTTGGAAAACAAACTGAAAAAAGTGACGACTTAAATGGCTTAACATCTAAACCATCGGTACTCGTGCCTTCAGGAAAAAAACAGAGGCTCTGTCCCTTGGTTAAATAGCTTTCTAATAGATTTTTTTGCTGAAGTGCACCCAGAGATCTTCTTTCTATAAAAATAGTTTTAGCTAAAATTGCTAAAATGCCTAAACCAGGCCAAGACTTTACCTCAATCTTTGACACGAAAACAATATCCAGTAATGCGTTCAAAACTAAAATATCTATCCAGGATACGTGATTGGATACGTAAACCAGACATTTTCGGCGTTGACCAGAAATTTTTAATTTTATTCCAACAATTTTCAATACCAATAGAGACCAAATCTTTTTGGTATACAACATTATCAATTTTGAGATAGTTAATCTACCGATCAAGAAAGCTGGAAGATAAATTGGGAGCAAACAGACAGTTAAAAAAAGAAAAAAGATTAATCTTTTGTAAAGGTTAAACGACATTCTTTTCTTTTTTTTATTCTAACGATAGAGTTTTGAGGGATTTTTTGAACCTCTTCATATTTTCACGATACCATAAAGAAGATTGAGTTATTCCATAAATTTCTTTTTTAGTTAGCTCTCTAACAACTTTTGCGGGTGATCCCATTATCAAAGAGTTTTCCGGAAATGTTTTGCCTTCAGTAACCAAAGAGTTTGCTCCAACCAAACAATTTTCTTTTATACGAGCACCATTTAAAACTGTAGCTCCCATTCCAATAAGGCTATTATCCTCAACAATACACCCATGAAGCATCGCTTTATGCCCTATGGTGCAATTCTTTCCAATCTTTATTGGGAAACCTAGATCTGTATGAAGAACCGAGTTTTCCTGAATATTTGAATCTGTCCCAATGTTTACTATTTCATTATCTCCTCTAATAGTTGTCCCAAACCAAACAGAGGTGCCTTCCCCTAAAACTACATTACCAATAACAAAGGTTCCGGGCGCTATCCAACAATCTCCACTTTCTGGCAAAGTAGGGCAGATGCCTTCCAATTCGAATACTTGATTCATTATTTTATCTCCAAAAACTCATTATTAAGAGAAGTAACAAAATCTTTCATTCCTATATTCCTAGAAAGCCTGGTCTTCTCAACAGAAATAATTGATTTTATTGCTTTTAATGTTTCTTTAAAGCTCCTATTAATCAATACATAATTATATTCGTTCCAATGCATTATTTCACTCATAGATTTTTCCATTCTAGATTTTACGGTGTCTCTCGAGTCTTGATCTCTCTCCAACAAGCGTCTTCTCAACTCTTTAATCGATGGTGGCAAAATAAAAATAGATACAGCTGACTTCTTCAAAACTGACTCTCGTATTTGTTTGCCTCCTTGCCAGTCGACATCAAAGATCAGATCCTTTCCTGCCTCTAAAAGATTATTTACTGGGGCTATAGGTGTGCCGTAAAGGTTTCCAAAAACCTCTGCCCATTCAAGAAATTCATTGTGTTTTTTTTTCATTTCAAACGTTTCACTGGTAACAAAGTGATACTCACGGCCATTTTTTTCTCCTGGCCTTGGTTTACGAGTAGTAGCAGAAACAGAAAAGGACAAGTTTTTATTATCGTTAACCAACGCTTGAGCAAGACTTGTTTTCCCTGCACCTGACGGAGAAGACAAAATTATCAAAATACCTTGTTTTTCCAATGAATAAATTCCCTTAAAAATTTAATGTTTTTAGTTTACGAATTGTTCTTCCCTTATTCCAAGCAGATAAAGAATAGCTGATAAACTGGAATTCTCTAAAATAATTTTTGCTCTTTTATTTAGCTTTTCACTTCCGTGGAACGCTACTCCCAAACCTGCCAAAGAAACCATATTAATATCATTATTACCATCTCCCACAGCAAGCGATTTACTATGATCTATGTTTAGCTTCTTACATAAATTCGTTAAAATCTGACCTTTCCTTTCAGCATTTAATACAGGTCCAATTATATTTCCCGTCAATCTATTTTCTTCAAACTCAAGTATATTTCCGTAATTAAAGTCTGCCGAGATCTCTTTGCCGATAGCCTCCGTAAAAAAAGTGAATCCTCCTGAAACGATTGCCGTTTCACCTAAAAGCTTTTTGAAAGTCCTGAATAAAGTTTTTGTTCCTGGCCTAATGTTAATTTGATCCTTTAAACAGTTGTAAAGAATATCAATACTCGTCCCTTTAAGCATTCGTAACCTCTGACTTAAAGCGCATTTAAAACTTAGATTTTCCGTCATTGCTTTTCTAGTTATTTCTTGCACTTCCTGACCTTTCCCTACAAGAAAGGCTATCTGATCAATGCACTCCTCCTTCAAAATTGTTCCATCCATATCGGCTAATAACAAAGATTTTTTTCTGTCTGACTTAGTAACTACGTTAAAATCTAATTTTGAAGAAAATTTTTGACGAAGAAGTTTTATGTCCTGACTTCCATTTGTCTGAAGTTCGATGCCACACCTCCCCAGCCTAATTAATTTATTAAAAGTTATATTTTCAGCGATTGAACGAATTAAACTGTCAGAAATGGGTTGGCTAGAGGTTACAATACAATAATTAACCATAACAACTCCATCTATTTCTCAAATGTTTGTAACTCTTCTGCTATAAGAAAGGCCAACTCAAGGGATTGAGAAGCATTTAATCTTGGATCACAAGCCGTGTGATATCGGGAAGAAAGATCCTCTTCTTGAATTTCCTGAGAACCGCCTATACATTCGGTTACATCCTTACCAGTCATTTCAAAATGCACACCTCCCGGATAAGTATCCTCTGCTTTATGTATTGCAAAAAAACTCTTGACCTCAGAGAGTACCTTTCCGAAAGGTCGAGTTTTAAAGCCATTTTTTGATTTTATTGTATTTCCATGCATTGGATCACAGCACCAAACCACTTTTAAGCCCTCTGATTTCACAATCCGTATCAGCTTAGGCAAATGTTCAAAAACTTTTTCAGATCCATATCTAGAAATTAAAATCAATCTACCTTCCTCATTGGTCGGATTAAGTTTGTCAACCAATTTCAGAAGTTGCTCTTTTTCAAGAGTTGGTCCGCACTTTATCCCAATTGGATTTTCTACACCTCTGCAGAACTCAACATGAGCCCCTTCAGGATCTCGGGTTCTGTCACCAACCCAAAGCATATGACCGGAACCAGCTACTGGCTTTCCTGTTAAGCTATCGACACGGCATAATGCCTCTTCATATTCCAGCAGTAGTGCCTCATGGCTCGTATAAAAGTCAACTTTTTTTAAAGATTGAGTATTATTCGATGATACCCCTGCAGCTTCCATAAACTCCAAAGCTTCCGAGATCTTCTCTGCTAAATTGGAAAATTGTTTATATCTTGTACCTCCCCTCGTGCTTTCGAGAGTCCACGAATGTACCTGCCTAATATCAGCGAAACCTCCTTGAGAAAATGCCCTCAAGAGATTCACAGATGCAGCTGATTGCGTGTATGCCTGTAACATTCTCTCAGGATCCGGATCTCTACTTTCTAAAACGGCAGCTATATCATTTATAATATCTCCTCTGTATGAGGGTAGCTTTTGGCCGTTTATCAACTCAAAAGGTTCGGATCTAGGTTTAGCAAACTGTCCCGCCATTCGGCCAATCTTCACAACAGGCTTTTTGGAAGCAAATGTTAAAACAACCGCCATTTGTAACATCACTTTAAAGGTGTCTCTTAATAAATTTGCTGAAAACTCAGAAAAACTTTCAGCACAGTCACCTCCTTGCAGCATGAACGCTTCTCCTCTGGAGACCCTTGAAAACTCTTCTTTTAAGTTTCTAACTTCACCAGCAAAAACCAATGGCGGAAAATTTCCTAAGGTTTCTTCAACAGAAGATAATTTCTTTTGGTCTTGGTAAACCGGCATCTGTACCCTAGGTTTATCTCTCCAATTAGTTTTTTCCCACATATGTATTTTCCTAAACTCAAATAATTTACACTAATCTCATACATTTTTTACCTAAAAATAACAACTGTCTTTACCACTTTAAACTTTTTACTAAAAAACTCTAGTGAGCATATTGACTATAGAGCCCTTAACACATACATAAATCAAAAGTTTTTACATCATCGAGGAAATAAAAATGAAGAAAGCCTTTGAAGCAGATACCGGTAGAGTTCTGAATATTGTTATTAACTCATTATATTCTGAAAAAGAAATATTTTTAAGAGAACTAATTTCAAATAGCAGTGATGCTTTAGATAAGAGGCGGTTTCTATCATTAACTAGCAAACATGATAAAATCGGTACTGACGAACTAAAAATTGAAATAAGTACTGACAAAAAAAACCATACCTTAACCATAAATGACAATGGAATTGGTATGGACCAAGAAGATTTAGAGCAAGCTCTTGGTACAATAGCTAAGTCTGGAACTACAGAATTTTTAGCGGAATTGGAGAAAAACAATAAAAAAGACAAAAAGGGTAAAGAAGTTAACCTTATCGGCCAATTTGGAGTTGGTTTCTACTCAGCATTTATGGTCTCTGAAAAAGTTGAAGTCACTAGCAAAAAGGTTGGAGACACAAAAGCTAATAAGTGGATCTCAGATGGAGTTTCAGGCTATGAGATTGAAAAGGCAGATAAATCGGAGCCAGGAACGGAGATAATCCTACACATAAAAAAAAGTGAAAAAGAATATCTCGATAAGGAAAGGATTGAGTTTATCACACGAAAGTATTCTGATCACCTTATGTACGCCGTCAATTACTTAGATGATGGGAAAGATCCAGAGGTTCTGAATAAAGCATCCGCTATTTGGACCAGAGAAAAAAAGGATATATCGAGTGAGCAGTATGAAGAGTTTTATAAACAAATTGGCGCTGGTTTCAATAAGCCATTATTAACACTCCATAACAAGGTTGAAGGTACACTGAGCTATACAAATCTATTATTTATTCCAGATTCCAGACCATTTGATTTGTTTCAAATGGATGTAAAATCTAAAATTAAACTTTATTCTAACAGAGTTCTAATAAGTGATGATTCTGAGGATATTTTACCTAGGTGGTTAAGGTTTGTTAAAGGTGTAGTTGATACATCCGACGTAGACCTTAATGTAAGTCGTGAAATGCTACAACATAATAGTGCACTAAATAAAATATCGAAGGCTCTGAAAAAGCGAGTGCTTAACGAACTTAAAAAGATGAAAGATAAAGATACCGAAAAATATAACACATTTTGGAAGGAATTCGGTATCGTCATGAAAGAAGGCATATACGAAGATTTTGATCTAAAAAACGAAATATTGGAAATATCTAAATTCCATTCTATGAAACTAAATAAGGATGTTTTTCTCTCACAATACTCAGAAGAAATGAATCCAGAACAAAAAGAAATCTTTTATATAGCATCAGAAAGCAAAGAAATGGCGGAGGGGAGCCCTCATTTAGAAGTCTTCAAGAAGAAGAAACTTGATGTGCTATTTTTTACTGACCCAATAGATACTTTTTGGCTATCAATGGCAGGGGAGTTTCAAGGAAAGAAATTCACTTCCATCACGAAGGGAGATATAGACCTATCCGCTTTCTCAGATGAAAAAAAGAAAAAAGAGAAGAAAGATAATATCGTAATAGATGGACTTGTTAAGAAGATAAAAGATATTCTTGGTGAAAATGTACAAGATGTTAAAACTTCTAGCAAACTCGTAGATAGCCCTTGTTGCTTGGTTGCACCAGATTCGGGTATGGATGTTCAAATGGAACGAATAATGAAAATTCAAAATAAAGATTTTAAAGGCATGCCAAGAATTCTTGAAATAAACCCTGATCACGACATCATCAAAAAGTTAAACGATATTAAAGATAAAGAAGATGATGCTTTAAAGGATGCTGCGTATCTCTTGTTTGATCAAGCAAAGATGGTTGAGGGAGAATTACCTCTTGATATCTCACTATTCAACAAAAGACTCTCGAAGTTTATGGGACTTGCTCTGAAATAATTTACAGCTTAATCAGTAAGACTGATATATTGTAGCTACGCATGCACCACCTAGGCCTAGGTTATGCTGAAGTGCTGTTCTAGCACCCTCAACTTGCCTTTCTCCGGCATTACCTCTTAATTGCTGTGTTAATTCGAAGCATTGAGCAAGCCCTGTAGCACCTAGAGGATGACCCTTTGATAATAACCCACCTGATGGATTAGTAACAAACTTTCCTCCATATGTATTATCTCCATCCCTTATAAATTTTTTAGCTTCTCCTTCTTTGCATAACCCCAAGGCTTCATAAGTGATTAATTCGTTTTGGGCAAAGCAATCGTGTAGCTCCACAACATCTATGTCCTTGACATCAATACCTGAGTCCTCACATACATTTCTTGCCGCTTCCTTAGACATGTCATACCCAACAAGCTGCATCATATCATTCTCTGCGAAGGTAGATTCGTAATCAGTTGTCATAGATTGTGAAATAATTTTAACTTTTGACTCTATATTATTTTTCTCAGCAAAATCTTCTGAAACCAAAATCGCCGCCGCTCCTCCACAAGTTGGAGGGCAGGCCATCAATCTTGTCATTACACCCGGCCACATTACGGGAGACTCTAATACTTCGTTTTCACTTAACTCTTTCCTAAAAAGCGCAAGAGGATTTTTAGACGCATGCCTACTAGCTTTTGCTCTTATTTTTGAAAAGTCATGCATATCAGTTCCATATTTATCCATATGTGACTTACCAGCTCCTCCAAAATATCTTAAGGCCAGAGGAATATCTGAATTGCCAACCAACTGTTTGCAGCTTTTATCAAACTCCCCGAAGGGGCTTGGTCTGTCAGTATATATATCTCCGAGAGCGCCAGGTCGCATTTGTTCAAAACCTAAAGCAAGAACACAGTCAGTTACACCGGTTTCAATAGCTTGTCTAGCAAGATACAAAGCAGTTGATCCTGTAGAGCAATTATTATTAACGTTAATTATTGGGATACCACTCATACCTACATGATAAAGGGCTCTCTGCCCGGAAGTAGAATCTCCGAAAACATACCCAACATAGGCCTGTTTAACCATATTGTAAATTAGTCCGCAATCTTTCAAGGCCATTTTTGTAGCTTGCGCTCCCATAACATCATATGTTTCAGAGGCTCCTGGTTTCGTAAATGGAACCATCCCTACCCCTGCGACTACAACTTTATTTTTTCTACTGGAACTTGTCATTGCTAACTCCTAAATTTACAATTAGTACAATTTTAAAATTAAATTTGCTGTCCGTCAACTCCACTGAAATTAGCAGATCTCCATAATTTAACTTTATTTCTTATCCACGAATTGTTCTTTGATTGCCGCTGTTAGCATAACGGTTGTCAAAGCAAAGTTTAGAAAAGACACTCCTACATCAATCATTCCAATATAAAGTTGATGGATTATCAACAAGAAGTTTCCTCTGAGTCTCCTCTTTTGATGCGAAGAGTTCTATAATATCAACTAGCTGGCCATCATCAGGCATATGGGATTTCATATTTGGATGAGGCCAATCCGTACCCCACAAAACCCTGTCCGGAAAGTTTTCTACAAGTTTCTCCATAAATGGCAAGACATCGGAATAACTTTCTTCCGGTCCAACTTTAGACAGCCTTTCAGGGCAAGTTGTTTTGCACCAAAACTTTTCATTTTCCATTAGTTTCATGAATAAACTAAATTCTTTGCTATTAATGCCCTTGGTGACATCAGGACGCGCCATATGATCAAAAACTATACTCGTAGGAAGTCGTTTTAAAAATGGGACTAGTTCCTCTAACTCTTGAGACTCCACATAAACAACAATATGCCAACCATATTCTGCAATCGTCCTAGATATATTTTCAAAAATATCTTTTGGTGTATCGTCTACTAGTCTCTTCACAAAGTTAAATCGTACACCACGCACGCCTGCACTATTTAGACGTTTTAACGTTTTGTGATCAATTTCCGGTCCAACTGAAACAATACCTCTTGCCTTGCCCTTTGAATGCATTAAGGCATTTTCCAGAGCATCATTGTTATTACCATGACATGTTGCCTGAACTATCACACATCGTTCAAATCCTAAAAAATCTCTGAGTTGAAATAATTGTTCTTTTGAAGCATCACAGGGGGTATATTTTCGTTGGGGAGAGAACGGGAATTTAGCAGCTGGCCCAAAAACGTGGCAATGAGAATCAATGGCACCAAACGGCACTTTGAACTTTGGCTTACTTGGATTAGGGTGGAACGGCAACCAATCTGGATCCATGATTTCAGCTAGCCTTTATTCCATCATCATTAGAAAATACAACTCCATCAAAAAGCTTTCGCGCTGTTCTCAAAATAGCTGTTGATATTATTTTCTTATTTCTCAACTCCGCTAAAACCTCCATTTTTCCTGATGGATGTTCTATAGAGCATAATTTTTTTTCGCCACTAGGTATTACTGACAACTTATTTACTGGTGTATCTTCTATTAAACAAGCTGTTGCAACAGATATTGCCCCGAAGACACCAATCGACTGGTGGCATTTATGGGGAATAAAAGTTCGCGTATTTATCATCCCATTAGATGAAGGCTTACTCACAATTGTCATTTTTGGAACCGTTTTCTCTTTTACATTACCAAGTTTCATTATTTTTCCACACTTCAATCTTAAACTCTCGAGCCTTTCTCTCATGGTACTGTTTTTTTCAAGCTCTTCTACATTTTCATTGCCTTTGACACCTAATTGGCCTGCTTCAATAATTACGCATGGCATACCATTATCAATCAGTGTTACAGAGTAACCATCTACCTCGTCTTTTGGATTACCAGTTGGCAGCAATTTACCACAAAGAGACCCTTCTATATCGAGAAACTCTAATGAGATGGGTGCACTTGGAACAGTAACACCATCTATGTAGGTTTGTCCATTGTAAGTTAAATTACTTCCCGGTGTTTGGACTGTTGCAATAGCGACTTTTCTTGAATTTTCCATAAAAATTCTTACCGATGTCTTTTGCTTTCCTTTTTCTGGTCTTACCAATCCTCTTTCTATTGCGAAAGGTGCTATCCCTGCAAGAATGTTTCCACAATTTTGTGCAGAAGATACTACATAATCATCAACAGAGACCTGAAGGAACAAATAATCAACGTCAATATTTGGCCGTGTCGACTTTGAGACAACGGCAACCTTTGATGTTAAGGGGTTTCCTCCTCCAACACCATTTACTTGTAATTTATCTGGAGTTCCAAAAACAGAAAAGAGAAACTCTTCTCTTTTTGCCTTATTTGCGGGAATATCTTCCTTTAAGAAATACAAGCCTTTTGACGTACCTCCTCTCATCAACATCGCAGGGGTACCCTCAGACATATTTTAAACCATATTTCTTTAACTTTTCTCGCATATTATAAATGTCCAGTCCCAGCTCACCTGAAGCCAGTTTTTTTCGCTTTTCATCCTCTAACTTTTCTCTCTCTTGCGCAAGACCGAGAACCGTTTTAGATTCTTCTCTCTTTACAATACATACTCCATCGTCATCTGCTACTATTATGTCACCTGCATCAACGGAAGCCCCAGCACAAACAATAGGAATATTTACTGACCCAACAACCTCTTTGACGGTACCCTGAGCATTATGGGCCTTACACCAGACTGGAAAACCAATTTTTCTTAAGTCCGCAATATCTCGACACCCACCATCAATTACAAAACCCCTACAGCCTCTAGCAATTGCAGACGTAGCAAGCAATTCCCCAAAATATCCTGCATCTGAAGGAGACGTAGTTCCCAGTATCATGATATCGCCTGGTTTTATTTGTTCAATTGCGACATGAACCATCCAATTATCCGCTGGTGCAGCTAATATCGTTATAGCGGATCCTGCAATTCTTTGACCGGTAATCACTGGCGAAATATAGCTTGCTAATAAGCCTTTTCTTCCTTGAGCTTCATGAACAGTAGATACTCCACACGATTGCAATCCATCAATAACCTCTTTTTGTACGCGCTCAAAATTTTGTATGACTACTCCACCCATTAAAGTTCATCCTTACAAATTGGGTAAACTGATTCAAAAGCCTCAGCGTATTTTGCAATACGACCACCAGCCATTCCACCAGAATTACGTCGAAAATGATTTGCTCTGTTTTCTGCTAAATTAGTGTAGTAATTCCACAAGTGATGTTGACCTTCCATACACTCAATAGCTTTTCGTTTATTATCCCAGACTTCAGTAATATCCAAGAAGACATCAGGCTTCCACCCCATTTGCTCTGTTTGATGAGGTTCAAAAAGATACAGTTGTGGAGACCCAAGTATTTTTTCACCTGGATTATGCCCCCAGGCTTGTGCAATCATACGCGTCTCTATTGCTACTTTGGTCATCAACATGTGATCAGTATTATACTGGTCATAATTAGAGTGACTCATCATGAAATTCGGTTGAATTTTTCTAATAAGGTCTACTATTTCAAACTTAGCCTCTTTATCAATTTCTAAGGGATAATCACCAAGATCAAAAAAATTAATATCGTGAGCATTTAAGGCCTTAGCTGCCTTTTCTGCTTCACTCTTTCTGTTAGCTTTTACCTTTTCCAATGTCATTCCATTTTGTTTCCACAGCTTAGCACTCTCACCTCTCTCACCATATGACATGCAGGCAATGGTAACATTGTATCCAAGCTTTTGATGCAGTGCGATGGCGCCTCCACAACGCCAAACAAAATCTGCAGCATGTGCTGATAGTATCAAGGCCGTTTTATTTTCAGTCACTATGTAAATCTCTTTCTATTCTGTCTAATGTTTCCATCGCTGAAATAGCATCCGTAACACAAGCATTTGGTGACCGATTTTCTCTTATGGCAGAAATAAATTCACGATCGATTAGTTCGATACCATTGCTTGAGACATCCACCCCTTTTAAATCGATCTGGTTATTATTTCCATCATAAAGGTCGTCATATCTTGCTAAATAAGTGCCATTATCACAAATATAACGAAAAAAAGTGCCCAAGGGACCATTATTGTTAAAACTAAGAGAAAGTGTACATAAGGCTTCGTCTTCAGTTTTCAATCCAATGGACATATCCATAGCTATTCCGAGATCTGGATGTAAAGGCCCTTGTAGGCCAAATGCTTTTACGATTTTACTCTGTGTCTGATACTGGAATAGATCAACAGTATGACAAGCATGGTGCCAAAGTAAATGGTCTGTCCAAGACCTAGGCTCACCCTTTGCATTTGTATTTGTTCTGCGAAAGAAGTACGTTTGGGCATCCATTTGTTGAATTTTAAGTTCGCCTAACTTAATTTTGTTATTTATCCATTGGTGCGACGGGTTAAATCTCCTTACATGACCTGCCATGCAGACGAGGCCAGTTTCTCTTTTTTTATTAACGATACGATTGCTGTCAGCTAAGGTATCAGCCATAGGAATTTCTACCAAAACATGTTTACCTGCATTCATACACTTAATTGCTTGATCTGCATGCATCTGAGTGGGAGTTGAAAGAATAACTGCCTCAACATTTTGCAAAGAGATACATTCCTCTAAGTTGTCGCTAAAATGCGTAATGCGCCGTTCATTGGCTAAAGATTCTATTTTAGCCTTATTCGGCCCCATCACTGATACTACTTCTATGTCCTCAATATTATTTAAAGCATCCAAATGCTTTAATCCAAACGCACCATAGGCACCCGCAACACAAATTTTCATTTATTAATCCTTATCAATTATTTTCTAGAATTATATGCCCAACAGCCGTATTTGAAGCAGGGACATGATAGTGGCGATGAACCTCAGTCACATTTTCGTTTAAAGCACCTCTCATAATTAACCACATAACCATTTCAATACCCTCACTACCGGTTTCCCTTAAATACTCAAGATGTGTGATTTGGCTAGCAGCAATAGGGTCCTCTGTCATTAGATCTAGAAAACGTTTGTCCCATTCAGAATTAATAAGCCCAGCTCTTTTATATTGTAACTGATGGCTCATACCCCCTGTCCCAAAGATAACAACTTTTAAATCTTCTTCATAACTTTCAATAGCACTTCGTATAGCTTTACCCAAATTATAGCATCTATTTCCAGTAGGCGCAGGATATTGTACTACGTTTACACAAAGAGGAATCACCAGCGCAGGCCATTCTTCATTTTGCTTAATATTTCCAAACATTACTGAAAGAGGTACAGTAAGACCATGATCAACTTCCATTTCGTTCATTATTGTAATGTCAAATTCATTTAGAACTAAATACTGCGCTATATGACTTGCCATCTTTTGATGGTTTTTCACTGCTGGGACAGGCCTAGGTCCCCAGCCTTCATCCGCTGGATGGAATTCAGCACCACACCCTAGTGCAAAAGTGGGAATGCATCTCGCATCGAAGGCAGTGCAATGATCATTATAAACAAGAAAAATAACATCGGGATTTTGTTTTTTCATCCATTCCCTAGATCTATTAAATCCATCGAAAATTGGTTTCCAATAGTCATCATTAGTTATACCGGTATCCATCGCAACACCAATTGCTGGCACATGTGAACACCCTACTCCAGCCATTATTTTTGCCATTAATCTTCTCCCCACTCAGACTTATCTCTATTACCCTCTATTGAACGTCCGCCTTTGATCATCATCTCTCGATAAGAATCTACTCCCATACCAGTCATTCGACCAGCAAGGTTTTGGAAATTAATCCCATCATTAGCAGCTAGTTTAGAGGTGTAATAGATATTTCCTCCCAACTCCAAAAGAAGATTCCAGTCCCTTAACAAAACAGCTTCACGCTGCTGCCTAGACATAGGATAGGAGTCAAGATATACCTCTTCATTTTCATTAAAAGCGTCTCTATTTTTCTGTAGCCTAAGTGAGATACAAAATTGATTTAAATGATATCCCTCTCTTGATCTGTCTGCGTCGAATACAATTGTACCCGGAATATTATCATACTCTTTCTTTGTCATTTAAACAGGACACTCCTCTTAACCATAAGTTTTAATAATAATAATAAATAATATTTTTAAAAACAAAATTAAAGATATCTCGTTAGTAATAATTTTTATTAATCTATTGTGCCTCTAAGCTCTTTGGATACCTGTTTGGCAAAAGCATTAAACCTCTCTTTTATTTCCGGATAAGAAATCTTTAGTTCTAATGAACCCATTTTTTCTTGCCAAATAGATGTTGCCTTTGACATTTGGTTTATAAGCTTCAAGTCTTCAAGCATTTTTGATACCTCTTTCAGTTCTTCTGCTCGACGCTTTCCATGAACAAGACTTCTCTCAAAATTGTAAATTGAATGAGTGAGAATATCAAAGTAGGGATGCCCCTCCGATAGTGAAGTAAAAACTTCGTCCAACACATCGGCTTCAACAGCTGCCAGAGCACACTCTGCGGTTAATGCCTCTAATCCTTTAACCATTATGGAACGAACCATCTTTATAGATGACGCACGACCAACAGGTCCGTCAATAACCCTAGCATTCATTGGAATTTTTTCTAAAATTAAGTTAGCTTGCGCTATATTATCCCCTGAGATAAGAAGAGGAACAAGGTTTTTTTTAGGATAAACAGGCGTCATAACCGCAACGTCTACATAAGACCCACCACTAGAATGAATGATTTTAAAAGCCTTTTGTTTTGAAGAGGGTGCACACGAATTAAGATCAAAAAAATAAGCCCCTTTTTTTAAGTATGAAGACGCCTCTTTGGCCACCGCAAAAGCTTGATCAGCAGTAACTGTAGAAAAAATAATATCTGCTTCTTTTATCATTTCATCTAAAGTTAACTTAATGCAAATATTTAGCATTCTTCCCCTGGAAATTATTTCTTCCCTTGCATCGTTTGATTGCAATTTAATGTCAAAGGCTTGTACCTGCTTATTTCTTTTACTTCCAAAGCCAGAAATAATTGCTGATGCCGCTTCTCCTAAACCAATAAAAGCTATGGAACACTTATCTATCTGCACTAAATCAATCAAATCTTTTAAGGTCCCCTTCAAAGGTTTTTGGCACAACTCAAAAAAATAAATTTTTTAGCTTTCAATGGTGCCCAAGGAGAGACTCGAACTCTCACGATATCACTACCGGCGGATTTTGAGTCCGCTGCGTCTACCATTCCGCCACTTGGGCTTAATATCAGAACAATCTTTCTACTTGCATTACGCTTCTTACCAATTAAAAAGTCAATAGTAAGTTATATAAAATAAATGAAATTTTTAAAATTAAGAAACACAAGTGAAACAGTAGAAAACGCTCTCAAAAGCCGGTTCTCACTGATAATTCTTTGCCTTTGGTCTTATACTGAGGCGTTTGTATTTCCTATTCCCCCTGACCCGTTTTTAATTGCACTGATTTTGGTTAACAGGAGTAGCTTCCTTCTTTATATATCCTTGTGCACAATATCCTCCATTTTAGGAGGTATTACTGGTTACTATATTGGTTTTGTTTTCTGGGAGGAGATTGGAATTCATATAACCGAATACCTAGCGTTAACCACTCATGTGAATGATTTTAAAGAGCTATATAATACAAATGGTTCTTTGGCTGTGTTCGTAGCAGGCGTTTCACCAATCCCATACAAATTAGTAACCTTGCTTTCTGGTATAAGTGGAATGAACTTTCTCTATTTTTTAATTTTTTCAATTTTGTCTCGAGGGTTAAGATTTTTCTTAGTTGGTTTATTAGTATATTATTTTGGCGATTGGGCTAAAAAGTTTATTGAAAAAAGATTAGGAGCTATTATTCTTTTTTTTATAATCTTTATGATTATAATTTTTTACTTATCAGGAAAGCTTTGAAAATCAATTTTTTAAACTATGTCTTTTTGGGCGGAGTATCCTTAGCAATGCTTATGTTTGCTTTGGTTTCAGAATATATTTTTGGATATCAACCCTGTGCTCTTTGTATACAACAGAGGTATCCTCACGTTCTCATTGTTGCTCTTTGTCTGATTATTTTTATCGGGCAAAAAAAAATCTCAACTATTTATGCTTTAAATATTCTATTGATTGGCATAAGCGTTATTCTCGCATTCTATCATGTTGGTGTAGAAAATAATATTTTTGTTGGACCAGAATCTTGTTCTCCTTACGATCTCTCCAATAATTTGGATAAAAGTCCTAAGGTACTTTTAAATGAAATTTTATCTAAGCCAATGATAAGTTGTAATTTAGTGAGCTGGTCTTTCTTGAATTTATCTATGGCATCTTGGAATTTAATCCTATCTGTTATACTTTTATTTTGTTGGATATTCTCCTTAAGACAGCTGATTAAACCTTATTCCTCAAGCTCTACGTCCCAATAAAGAAAATCCCTCCAAGTTGCATGGAGATTCTGTGGAGGAAATTTTCTCCCTTTGTTGAGCAATATCTCAGGTGAAGGTTTTGAAGGCAGAGCGGCTAATTTCAACCCTACTTGACCCGCAGATTTCGCTGCTTTCTTTAAATTACACATATTACAGGCAGCTACCACATTTTCCCATTTAGTTTTTCCTCCCTTACATTTTGGAATCACGTGATCAAAGGTCAAGTCATTACTCTCTTTTCCACAATACTGGCATTTAAATTCATCTCTCAAAAATAAATTGAATCTAGAAAAAGGAACCTTCCTGGAAGGTTGAATAAAGGACTTCAGAACTATTACAGAGGGTATAGGCAGTATCAAACTTGCCGAGCGCACCACCTCTTTATACTCAGCTACAACATCTACCCTATCTAAATAAACTGCCTTTATTGCATCTTGCCAGGACCAGAGAGATAATGGAAAATAAGATAAAGGTCTATAATCAGCATTTAAAATCAATGCAGGCCAGTTCTGGGCCTTATTTGAATAATCTGTTGATATTTCACCTAGACTATCTAACATAAACGGTTTTTACAAAGCCTCATCATTAATGATATTTTATTAGAAAGAAAGAAAATTTCAACAACATTGGATTTTTTAAAATTTAGAAACTATTAAGTTAAAACTTTTCGTAAAAAGGTCATCGCCTTTTCAAGACCGTCTGGCGCGATGCCATGGCCTACATTTTTGCTAATATGAGAGGAGAAACTTACACCAAGATCTTTTAAAGTTTTCTCAGCTTCGTTCAGAAAAGATATCGGAACTACCTCGTCTGCATCCCCATGAACAAGAATTACTGGAGGATATTTATCTTTCTTCTCGCCTTTCAAAACGTCTGGCATTAACAGTCGCCCAGAAAATCCTACTATCCCTCCTAAAATATTTCTATGCCTTAATCCAATATTAAGCGAGATCATAGTGCCCTGACTGAATCCTACTAGAGCTATATCTTCAAAACTCAACCTAAATTTTTCAAGGTATTCATAAATTAGATTATTCACGAGCTTTTCTGAGTCTGCCAAAGCTTTCATCATTACCGGAACCGTCGATCCATCAACTTCTGGAATTGGGAACCACTCGAACCCAAAAGGGGAAGCTCCACATTTCCTTGGAGCATTAGGAGCAGAAAAGAAACAGTCTGGTAATTGTTGACTTAAAGGATCAGAAAGAGATATTAAATCAGCTCCATCAGCTCCATAACCATGAAGAAAAATTACAATTTTTTTGACTTTCCCAGAAGCCGGCATTTTCTCCGATACTTCCAATTTTTCTACCATAACGTTGACTCCCGAGATTTATCATGTTTATAAAAATGCCACAAAAGTAGCGCACATATGGACCTAAAAGGTTTCCAGTGTTCAGACAAGTTTCTCATTTCTTTTTCAGTTGGTCTAGTATTAAGTTGAAGTAAAAGTCGCGATGCTTCTTGCAACGCAAGGTCACCAGCAGGAAAAACATCCTCTCTCTTCAAACTAAAGATAAGATAAATTTCAGCAGTCCACTGCCCTATTCCTTTTATTGAAGTCAATAAGTTAATAATTTTTTCGTTACTAAATTTATCCAACTCTTCATATTTAATATTGCTATTTGCCAAGCTTTTTAGATAGTGGATTTTTTGTCTAGACAATCCTATAGCCCTTAATTCACTATCTTTTGCTGATCTCAAATTATAGCCGTCATTAAACCCACTCTCCAAAAATCTATTCCATATTGCGGATGCCGAAGCTATTGAGAGTTGTTGACCAACTATAGTTTTTTGAAGCGCCTTATACCCTTGCTCCCTTGGCAAAAAATCTGGCAACCCTGCCCTCTCTTCAATTACCTCAAATCTTTTTTCAATAGCATAAATTTTCTTAAGGCTACTGTTTATAAGTTTTTTATTTATCATATTTAATATTTCTGCAGAGAAAACATTATTTTATTTATATTTTTATTATAAAAACTAAGATTAATCTTCCTCTCAAGAACTATATCTGGATTTTTACGAATTGACATAAGAGCCGGGATATATCCAAGTGCCGGTTCCAAAACTGAAAAAATTTCTCTCTTACGAAATTTGCGAGATTCTGTTATTCCTTTCTTAAGATATTTAAGAGCCATATCTGCCTCTGCCTTGAGTCTTTTTCTTATATTTTCATTTAATTTTAGTGAAAAGAGATCGTCGTAGTCAGATTTTTTCTCCAAAAATACGGAATACAGGCCTCTCTCTGCTAAAGCACGTGTTCCCAACAACAATCTAGCTGTACCGAAAGGCATTCCAAAATATTTGGCAAATCTATACCTGTCTCCTATTTCGTCTCCTGAAGAAAAGCAATTCAAGGCCATCAAAGTTAAATTCACCGCCGTTTGTTCTATGTAATCAGCTTGCTGATCAACCGATAAAAATGGGTCGTTGCAAGCATTTGTGTATCTTGCATTTACAAGCTTTTTCAGATGCTTCTTGTCTAATTTTTTTTCTTTTACCATTTCTCCCAGGACTTTTAAAAATGGGTGTGCCTTATATCTATAATCTAACTCAATGGTGTCTATGCATTCTTCCCACCATTTTAGTTTCAAAATAGCAATATCCTTATCAGCCGTTTTCCAGGGTATATTTGCTAATTCTAGATTTAAGACATACAAGGCGGCAACTTTTTCTAAAACACTTTCCTCAATCCTCGCCAATGGAACATATCTCTCCGAATCAAATTTTTTTAAAGTCTTTAACCAAATTTGGCTACTCAATTTGGCGTCGCTCCCTCCTTGATTAATTTCCAATTGATAGAATCCAAAAGGGCTTGAAAGCTTGCATCGAGAATATTTGCTGAAACACCCACGGTTGACCACCTTGTGCCTTTTGAATCTTCACTGTCAATTAGAACTCTGGTCACTGCTGAGGTTCCCCCTGAGGTTATCCTTACCTTAAAATCAACTAGCTTTAGATCATTGATAATATCTTGATATTTCCCTAGGTCTTTTCCTATTGCTTTTGCAAGGGCGTTAACGGGCCCCAAATCGTTCAAACGTTCATCCATGCTTTCCGAAACAGAAAGTGTTTCATTTTCTCCAATCTTTACTACTACGACTGCCTCAGACAATGTGTTCATATTTCCTAAGGCATCAATTCGACGTTCTGTGGTAACCCTATACCGTTTAACCTCAAAAAAACTTGGCATTTGATTTAAAATTTTTCTAGCAAATATCTCGAACGATGCTGAGGCTGAATCAAATGAGAATCCCTGATTTTCTTTTTCTTTAATTTGTTTTAATAACTCGGATAATCTAGTATCGTCTTTTGATACCTCTATCCCTGCCTGAAGAAGCCTTTCTCTTAGGTTAGATTGTCCAGCCTGGTTAGAGACAGGTATAATTCTTTCGTTTCCGACTATATCTGGGGATATATGTTCATAGGTACCCGTATTTTTTAATATTGCGCTTGCATGTAAGCCGGCTTTGTGGGCAAAAGCAGAGCTTCCCACATAAGGCGCAAATCTGTTTGGAACTCTATTTAATACATCGTCCATTAAGCGTGATGCTCTCGTTAACTCTTTTAGATTGGCTATAGTTATCCCTGTATGAAATTTATCAGCAAAGGGTTTTTTTAAAAGTAGTGTTGGAATAATTGATATCAGGTTTGCATTACCACATCTTTCACCAAGCCCATTCAGTGTTCCTTGTATCTGTCTTACTCCTGCACTGACTGCAGCTAATGAGTTAGCAACTGCATTCTCAGTATCATTATGGGCATGAATGCCTAGCTTATTTGTGTCTAATCCTGCTTTAGATAGTTCTTGAACAGTAGAATAAATCTGGTCGGGCATACACCCCCCGTTTGTATCACATAAAATTACCCATTTAGCACCAGCTTTTAAGGCTTCTTGAACTATTCTGGTGGAGTATTCAGGATCAGACAAAAAGCCATCAAAAAAATGCTCAGCATCAAAGTGAACTTCCTTCCCCAATGATTTTAGATAACTTATCGAAGAGACTATAAGTTCCATATTCTCCTCAAGTGAAATACCTAGAGCTTGCTTTACATGAAACTCATGAGATTTTCCTACTAAACAAACCACACTAGTTCTGGAATTAACAATTTCTGATAAAACTTCATCATTTTCAGCAGACCTACCAAACCGTTTTGTCATACCAAAAGCCACGAGTTTTGCATTTATAAAAGAGTTTTTCTGATCAAAAAAATCACTATCGGTTGGGTTTGCTCCTGGCCAACCTCCTTCTATGTAATCTACCCCAAGATTATCCAACAAATTAGAAATTCTGTTTTTATCTTCCAGAGAAAACGTTACACCCTGAGTTTGCTGTCCATCCCTTAGCGTTGTATCATATATATATAGTCGTTCCGTAGCAGTCATAAATTTTCCAACTTTTCCTTAATGAAATTGTCTTTTATTTTCCAAGAAGTCTTGTCTTCATTATCTTTTATTTCTACACCTGCCAATAATAAATTCTCTCTGATTTTATCGGCAGTGGCAAAGTCTTTTTTTATCCTAGCTTCTTTCCGTTTTTCTAAAAGATGAGTTATTTTTCCTGCAATTTGTGGTCCAACATTATTTTTTTTCTTACTTCCATTCAAATTAAAGCCGAAAAACGTGCAGCTCTCATTAGCATCTATCAAATTTCCAGAATTAAACATTTTATGTATCTCAGATATTGCTAGAGGTGAATTTAGATCATCGAGGAGGGCTCTAAAAACAGGTTGAGGTATAACATTTGATCGATCGTCTAAAGTCTTAAGAGAACTCCACTTCTCTAAAATTTTTTCAGCCTCTCTCAATCTTTTATATGTCCAGTTGATAGGCTGTCTATAATGAGTTGACAACATCACATACCTTATAGCTTGCCCTGAAAAGTCATTTTCGATTAACTCTTTAACGGTAATAAAATTATTTAGAGATTTTGACATCTTCTCGCCCTCTAACATTAGGTATCCATTATGGAGCCAGAAATTTGCAAAATTCTTACCTTTACTTGCACAAACACTTTGAGCTATTTCATTTTCATGGTGTGGAAATATCAAATCTATACCTCCTCCATGAATATCAAAATTTTCACCCAATAAGTCCCTACTCATGGCGGAGCATTCTATATGCCATCCTGGCCTACCAAAGCCCCAAGGACTGTCCCAACCAGGTTCTTCAGAATTAGATGGTTTCCAAAGAACAAAATCTAGAGGATTTTTTTTACTTTCTTCATTTTCAATCCTTGATCCAGTCACTAATTCATCTAAATCTTTATTGGAAAGTCTTCCATATTCATCAAATTTTTCCACAGAAAAAAAAACATGGCCATCCTCAGTAGGGTATGCGTATGCTTTGGATATCAGTTCGACTATCATAGTGATCATTTGGGAAATATAATTGGTTGCCCTAGGTTCACTTGTTGGTCTAAGAGCCTCTAACTGATCCATGTCTTCATGAAACCATTTAATTGTCTCCTCGGTGATTTCATTTATCTTTACTTTTTTTTCCCTAGCCTTTTCATTTATCTTATCGTCAACATCTGTGAAGTTTCGAACATAATTAACATTCTCTTTTCCATAAATATTGCGTAGCAGCCTATATAATAAATCGAATACAAGAACCGGCCGAGCATTTCCAATATGAGCTCTATCGTAAACTGTCGGTCCGCAAACATATAATCTAATGTCCTCTTCTTGGATAGGTTTGAATATTTCTTTTCTTCTGGAAAGAGAGTTATATAAAATTAAATCGTTTGCCATATGAATAGGTTATTAACTAATGAATTTAAATTAAATTTCAGGTAATACATAACTTATGATTTGATTTATTTAAATCATTTTCTATATAATCAGCTCATAGTTAAGTAATAAAGTGGAATATACCTCTTATGAAATTCAAGCATGTAACTATTTTTTTATTTGTTTTCTATTTTATCTCTTCGGCTTTATATTCCCAAGTTGAACGGAATTTTGAACCCTATGATCCACTTGAAAACATAAATCGGTATACTCATAACTTTAATAAAGCTATTGATAAGAATGCGATAAGACCAACTTCATATGTTTACGGAGAATATGTACCGGCATTAGTTAGAATACCATTAAAAAATTTTAGAAATAATTTAAGTGAGCCAAAAAGATTTATTAATCATATTTTGCAACGCAATTTGCTAGATGCGGGAACCGATCTAAGTCGTTTTTTAATAAACTCTACTATTGGTTTAGCTGGGCTTATTGATGTTGCTTCTTTGTGGGAAATTTATCCCAAGCCTACAGGATTTGACCAAACTTTTTCCTCCTTCTATATTCCCTCCGGACCTTATGTCGAATTACCTCTTTTTGGACCAAACTCTGGGCGTAGTACTTTTGGCTTAATAGCTGACTATTCTTTAAATCCAGCGAAAGTTATCACAGATGGGATAGATAGCGTGGCTTTAGTTGGATTAGAGGCTACAAATCTATTCCAAAAACGTTATGAATATGGAACCGTAATAGATAGTACCCTATACGAGTCGGCTGATAGTTATTTAGCGTCGAGGAATATATTCTTTCAAACAAGAAGAAAATTTGATGTTGACGACTTTGAAATGGATGTATTCGATCCTTATGAGGAATGATATCCCTTTCTTAACTGTCTATACCTCCTGAAAAAACCCTACTTTTCCTTACATCAACCTCATCTATGATGCTTAGTACATCAGAATTAATTGGGCCTTTTGATGTCTTAAAAACCCTATTTGCTTGACGCAGTCTTATTCTATCTATTGCATTACGGATCGATCGAGCATTAGCAAAATGAGGTTGTTTTCTTCGTAATTTGATATACTCCGCAAAAGCTTCCCTACTTTTTTCATTTAACTTATAATTCATATCCGAGATCATTATCTCGCCAATTTCAAGTAGCTCGTCATTTGAATAATCAGGAAAGTTAATATGATGGGCTATACGAGACCTAAAGCCAGGATTGCTTTCAAAAAACTTGTCCATTCTATCTTTATATCCCGCCAATACTACAACCAAGTCATCACGGTTATTTTCCATTACCTGTAAAAGAATCTCTATCGCTTCTTGTCCATAATCTCTTTCATTTTCTGGTCTATAAAGATAATATGCTTCATCAATAAATAAGACTCCACCCATAGCTTTTTTTAAAACTTCCTTAGTTTTTGGAGCTGTATGACCTATATATTGCCCAACTAAGTCGTCTCGTGTGACGGTAACCAAATGCCCTTTTCTTACATATCCAAGCCTAAAAAGTAGGTCTGCTATTTTTAAAGCAACCGTTGTTTTTCCAGTTCCAGGATTACCTGAGAAGCTCATGTGCAAAGTGGGAGACTCAGTCATAAGACCCATCTTTTCTCTGGCCTTGTCAACTAAAAGTAGCGAAGCTGTTTCTCTAATTCTGGTTTTAACCGGTTTTAGTCCAATTAGCGTATCATCAAGTTCAGATAGAATTTGATCTACACCGCTACTCTCAAACTCTTCTTTTAAGTTCACTTGAGCTAATTTAGAATTAGGTTTTGTTTCTTCCAATTCTTTTTCCATTATCTTCCTGAATTGCTAACCAAATTATTTGTAACGAGAACCCTGTGGATTATCACTTGAATAAGGAGACATTGAGTATTGAATATTTCTACCTTTAGTTTCGGTCCTATTCAGCCTAAAACCTGGTTCTTTGGAGGGTCTGTTCACTATGAATGACAGCCTTATAGACTCCCAACCTGGGCTAGAATCAAAAGCTATAATTCTTATGTAATAAGATCCATACACTTTTCTGCATTCATTTAGTTCAAAAACAACTGCGGCGGCGTCAGGATTATCAAACATGGGATGTCCCCACATTTCCCAGTAAGTATTCCTAGGGTGGGGGTCGTCAGTATACTCTATGCTTACTGCCCAACCATTATCAATACAATATTGCACTTGCTCATGAATCTGTTGATCTGTGAAATCGGGTAAAAATGAAAAGGTTCCTTGAGTAATTCTCATTTATTTATCCTCCTTAAGAAACTGAAGTTGTTGGTACAAAGTCTGGTGCATCAGTTGACGCATAATCAAAGGTCACTCCCTTCCACACATCCAGCGCCTGCTTTAAGGGAGTACAAGTTCTTGCTGCTTCAGCAAGAATTGTAGGTCCTTCTGCTAAGTAATCCCTTCCTGCATTTCTTGCATACACCATTGCTTCTAGCGCGACCCTATTTGCTGTTGCTCCAGCTTCTATGCCTTGAGGGTGACCTATAGTTCCCCCACCAAATTGAAGAACTACATCCTCTCCTAAGTAATGAACCAGTTGGTGCATTTGTCCTGCGTGGATGCCACCTGATGCTACAGGCATCACCTTATTGAGAGATGCCCAATCTTGATCAAAGAAAACACCATTTTCTAAGGCTACTTCATTGTATTCCTCTCTTAATATGTCATAGAAACCTTTTGTGGTTGAGGGGTCTCCCTCTAATTTGCCAACAACAGTACCAGCATGTATGTGATCTACTCCTGCAAGTCTCATCCATTTAGCTATTACTCTAAAAGAGACACCATGGCTTTTTTGCCTAGTGTAAGTACCATGACCTGCCCTATGCAAATGAAGGATCATATCATTGTCGCGAGCCCATTTTGCCATAGACTGAATAGCAGTGTAACCTATAACCAAATCTATCATTACAATAACCGAACCGAGTTCTTTAGCAAACTCTGCTCTTTTATACATTTCTTCCATCGTTCCAGCAGTAACATTGAGATATGTACCCTTAACCTCACCGGTCGCTGCACTAGCTCTATTAACTGCCTCCATACAATATAAAAACCTATCTCTCCAATGCATGAATGGCTGGCTATTTATATTTTCATCATCCTTAGTGAAATCCAGCCCCCCCTTCAAAGCTTCATAAACTACCCTACCATAATTTCTTCCTGAAAGACCTAGTTTTGGTTTAACTGTAGCTCCTAAAAGCGGCCTCCCGTAACAATTTAACCGCTCTCTTTCAACCACTATACCGGTGGCAGGTCCCTGAAACGTTTTTACATACGCTACTGGCATGCGCATATCCTCGAGCCTTAGAGCTTTTAAAGGCTTGAAACCAAATACATTACCGATTATTGACGCCGTTAAATTAGCAATAGAACCAGGCTCAAAAAGGTCTAGTTCGTAAGCGATGTATGCAAAATATTCATTGGGATTGTTAGGTGTTGGATCAACTCTATAGGCTTTTGCTCTATATTTTTCACACGCAGTAAGTCTATCAGTCCAAACGACTGTCCATGTTGCAGTAGAGCTCTCACCTGCTACCGCTGCAGCCGCCTCGACAGGATCAACACCCTCTTGTGGGGTAATCCGAAATAAAGCTATTACATCTGTTTCTTTGGGTTGATAATCAGGTTCCCAATAACCCATTTTTTTATACTCTAGGACACCTGCAGAATATCTGGCTTTGGCGTCTAGTTTCTTGTTTCCGTCTGGCATTCCAATCTCCTTACTTTTAATTAAATTGTTTTAATTTTCCAGCTGCATAACTCTTAGACATCTCATCAAGAGTGATTATCTTTATATGCTGGGCATTACCTGCTGTCCCAAATCTTTCAAACCGATCCTTACACAACTTTTCCATCTCTGCACTCGCTGGTGCAGTGAATTTTCTTGGGTCAAACTCGGCTGGTTTTTCTTTGGCGATTTTTCTGAATTGACCTGTAATCGCCATTCTACAGTCAGTATCAATATTTATTTTTCTAACACCTGACTTTATCCCTCTTTCAATTTCCTCGACTGGCACACCATAAGTTTGTGTCATCTGTCCACCATTTTCATTGATAAGATCTTGCAAATATTGAGGGACAGAAGAAGATCCATGCATTACTAAGTGAGTCTTAGGTATTTTTTTATGAATTTTTTCAATTACGTCCATTGCCAAAATTTCACCATCGGGTTTTCTACTAAATTTATAAGCACCATGACTGGTACCACAAGCTATAGCTAATGCATCTACATCAGTTTTTTTAACAAAATCTAGTGCCTGGTCAGGATCAGTTAATAATTGATCTTGCCTTAATTTTCCCTCAGCTCCTGAATCATCTTCTTTTGCTGCCTCACCAGTTTCAAGACTTCCCAAAACACCCAATTCTCCCTCTACGGATGCTCCAACCCAGTGTGCCATTTCTGCTACTTTGGCTGTAATACTGACGTTATAGTCATAGGAAGCAGGTGTTTTCTGATCGCTTTCGAGTGATCCATCCATCATCACTGAAGTAAATCCATGCCCAATTGCTGACATGCATGTTGCCTCATTATTACCATGATCTTGATGCATACATATTGGGATCGAAGGATACATTTTTGAAAGTGCTATTACGATATGAGACAACATAATGTCTCCCGCGTAAGCCCTAGCACCTTTACTTGCTTGCATGATTACAGGGGAGTCAGTCTCATATGCCGCCTTTAAGATCGCTAAACCCTGTTCCATATTGTTGATATTAAATGCTGGAACTCCATAACCCTTTTCTGCTGCATGATCTAATAATTGTCTTAAAGTTATTATTCCCATTAAATTTTACCTCACATTTTTCTCTTAATTCAATATGCTTACATACTTCTTCTTGATTGATTTACTAACCTACCTATCAAGGGAGTCAATATTAATTGCATAGCCAAATCCAATTTTCCACCTGGAATAACAATAGAATTGGCTCTGCTCATCCAACTATCGTGAATCATTGATACAAGATAGGGAAAATCTATTCCGTGAGGATCTTTAAACCTAATTACCACAAGGCTTTCATCTGCTGTGGGAATCCACCTTGCTACGAGAGGGTTAGATGTATCAACTACAGGCACTCTTTGGAAATTAATATCCGTTTCCGTAAATTGTGGACAAACACAATGAACATATGCATGCATTCTTCTGAGAATTGTGTCAGTTACCGCTTCTGTGCTATACCCTCTTGCATCTCTATCTCTGTGAATTTTTTGTATCCATTCAAGATTGATAACTGGCACTACCCCAATTTTTAAGTCTGCATGCTTAGCTATATTAACCTCTTCATTGACCACCGCTCCATGGAGACCTTCATAAAATAGTAGATCAGTGCTTTCATTGAACTCCTTCCAATCAGTAAATGTTCCAGGTGCAGCACCATACTCCGAAGCCTCGTCCTCATTATGAACATAATGCCTGTATTTGCACTTTCCAAACTCGCTATAATCGATAAAGCATTTTTCTAATTCTTTTAACAAATTTGCATCATATGAAAAATGAGAAAAAGTGAGATCTCCCTGTTCACTTCTTTTTTCCAATTCCTTTTTCATACTTGATCTATCAAATCTATGAAATGCATCTCCCTCTATAGTTGCTGCGGAGACACTCTCTCTTCTAAAAATTTGCTGAAAAGTGTGCTTAACTGTGGAGGTACCAGCTCCCGAAGAGCCCGTTACCGAGATTATTGGATTCTTAACACTCATTTTAAAAGTTTCATTTGTTAAATAGTCCTCTAGTCTTGAATAATGGTGAAGTCACTATCCTTGGATCATTATATGATTTCTTTATACTTTCAACCTCTTCCCAGGAACCAAATATAAATGAGGTTCTTTGATGAAGATGATTAGAATTTGTTCCCAAAATGTCCTCAGTCCCATTTGTTGCTATTCCTTTTGCTTGTTCAATCAAAAAAGCAATTGGTCCGCATTCATAAACCATTCTCAATCGCCCTTCTGAATAGCCTTCCCGATCATCTCCTGGATACAAAAATATGCCTCCTCTTTCCAAAATTCTATGTGTTTCGGCTACTAGGGATGCGACCCATCTAGTATTGAAATTTTTCTTTCTTTGGCCAGTGACACCTTCTAAACACTCATCTATATAATTTCTAACGGGCATTGGCCAGTGCCTGTAATTGGAACTGTTGATCGCGTATTCATTTGTTGAATGAGGAATCTCAACTTTCCCAGGAATAATTTCAAACACTTTATCTTTTGAGTTGTAAATGTATTTTAAAACACCATAACCACAACTAAAAACAAGGAGTGTCTGTGGTCCATATATGAAATACCCTGTGCCTAAGTAATTTCCCAAGTGAAAAAAATCTATTTCGGGCGAGTTTTTATCTTGAATATCTTTGATGGAGAAAATAGTGCCTATAGAAACGTTACAGTCTATATTTGAAGAACCATCCAAGGGATCAATAGCTACACCAATTTTCCCATCATTAGTGAACTTTTGAATATGTTCTTGCTCTTCAGAGGCATAAAAACCAACCACTGATTTCTCAAGATTTGACTTGAACAAGTTATCGGCTATCACGTCCAGTTTTTTTTGCTTATCACCATCAGTATTTTGACCAGATGTAGATTTATGGTCTCTGCCCAGACCACTTAAAGATATTTCTTCGGACAACAAAGCGGCACAAGTACAAAGAACTTCTATTGTTTCTGCCAAATCAGACCTTAAGTTTAAATGTTTTATATCAATTATTTTACTCAATTAAAAACTTTCTTTGATACCGTTTTCTGCAGATATTTTTTATTTTATTTTCTCTTGTTTAATTAAAGAGATACCCTTTTGTTTTTTCATACTTAATCAGCCTCTGCTTCCTCCATAGCAAGTCTAGCTGCTTCCTCCTCAAACCTTTTCTTGTTTACGTAATTTCTTACCTTAATGTAGAAAAAAAATAATAAGATCCCTCCTACAGCCATCCCAATATACCGGTGCCAACCACTGCTAAAATTGTCTGTGGGCGCAAAAAATAGCAATATTATATATACAACTCCAAACGGAGCAAAGTAAGCTATTATTGATTTTTCTAAATTTATAAATGGTCTAAGAAAGAGAGTTACTACCAATGCCACAACCGCGTATCCAAGAAGAGCATACAAAGTCAATTTAGAGCTCCGTAATTAATATTTGTACCAAACAAATTATTTTCAATCTCTTTTAGGAATTAAAATTGAAACTTTCAACAAAATAATTAAGCAATTTGAAAAATTTTAAATATAATTGACTTAGAAATATTAGCGGGAAATTAAAGAGTGAGCATAGAATATCAATCAAAATATACGGAAGTAGGTGGATTAACCATAGCTTATCAAATATGGGGAAACTCTAACGAAACGCTGATTTATGTTCCAGGGATGATTTCTCATCTAGAGGCAGCGCTTGAGGATCCAGAATATATCGATTGGATAAGAACTCTGAGTAAGAAGTTTAAAGTTATAATTTTTGATAAAAGAGGACAGGGGTTATCAGATAGAGACTCTTCAGCTCCCAATATAGAAGAAAGGATGGACGATATCTCGGCTATCGTTAGAACGGAAGGGTTAGATAAATTTTACCTTTTCGGACTATCAGAAGGAGCTGCTATATCCTTACTTTATGCAGCCACTTTCCCCCAAAGGGTAAAGTCTGTCGCAGTATTTGGTGGAACCTCACTCTTCACTAGAAAAGAAGACTATAAGTTTTTACCCTCAAAGGAAGAACTGATTGAGGCATTTGTTCCTTCCTGGGGTCAAGGAAATTCAGGATATCTATTTTTTCCTCATAGAATGCCTGAGAGAAAGAATGAAATGGCAAAAATGGAAAGAATGGTATGCAATCCTAGAACATTGAAATCAATTCTTGAACTACTAGCTAGCATAGATATCAGAGCAACCTTACCTGATATAAAACTTCCCGTCTTAGTTATGCACAACAGAGATGATAAGGCTATATCCAGGCATAATGGAAGATATCTGGCAGATAAAATACCTGGTGCAAAATATATTGAATATCCTATTGGAGGGCACTTACCATGGCTTGAAGCAAGAACTGAAATCATTAAGGATTCAACCAGTTTCTATTTAAAAAATATCAAGGAATCTGGTAATAGAGACCGAAATCTGGCAACTATAATGTTTACTGACATTGAAAATTCTACAAAACAGATGGCCGATTTAGGAGACAAAAAATGGTCAGAAATTATGAATTTACATGACGAAGTTATGAAAATCACTCTTAAAGAACTAGGAGGGAAGTTTTTAAAAAATACTGGTGATGGGGTGTTATCAGTTTTTGACGGACCCATAAGATCAATAGAATGTGCAACGGTATGTATTCAAAAGCTAAAAAGGATTGGACTAAATATAAGATGCGGTCTTCACTTTGGAGAGGTTCATTGGCGAAATGAAGACGTTACCGGCATAGCTGTTAATATTGCTGCCAGAGTATTAGATCAAAGTGACAGTGGCCAAATAACCATAACAAAAAATCTTAAGGACTTACTTGGCGATGTGAAATTTGCAACGGAGACTTTGGGCGAGTATAATTTGAAAGGATTGGATGGTAATTGGGAATTGTTTAAGATTAAACAGGAAGAGACATAAAATTGTTGCCAAAATTTAAGCACAAGCAGGTAAAATTTGATGAAGGGGAGATTGTATACTCCTTAGGGGCTGACGCAAAGAACATCTACCTGATCCACAGCGGTCATGTGAGCATAAGATCAAAACATGGGTTAGAGTTAGGATTACTTGGTCCAGGAGAAATATTTGGAGAGGTTGGTCGTGTCATTGGTTCTCCCAGAACAGTAACGGCTAAAGCAAAAACAGACTGTATTTTATATGAAATTGAATGGAAGAAACTGCAAAAAAAATTAGACGAAGCAGATCCTGTCTTGGTTGCGATAACACGAGGTCTGTCTTTACGTATAGGTGACGCAAATGATTTGGCTGAGAAGCTTTGGCTTGAGTTGAGTGTCTACAAATCTCTGGAGTAAACACTAGGCTCTCTACCAAGATTTTAACCGAGTCCAAATATCTAAAAAGTTTAAAAAATACGGTTTGCTAAAAAAGTTAAGAGGGCTGAGCTTTAAATTTGTCGAACTATACGCCGTTGCGCCCCTTTTGTCGCCCATGGTCTGATATCCAACTTTGTATCCTAAATAGGGAGATAAAACTGTTCCTGAACCACAAAAACCCATTGCATAATTAATTTTGTTAATTCGACCCACATGAGGCAACTGATTAAAGGTAAATCCTGTATTGCCAGACCAGCTATAGTCTATATTTATTTCTTTCATTTTGGGCCAGATCTCAATCATTGTTTCTTTCAACCTCGAAGTAGCTTTTTCGTTGGGTATATTCAACATAGACGCCCTTCCTCCAAATATTATCCGTTTATTATCAGGTGATTTTCGAAAGTACGAGTGCTTTGATCTTGTCTCAACCAACATCTTATTTGATGGGATGAGGCTTCTAATAAAGTTGTCTGACAATTCTTCAGTAACAACTATATAACTTGGAATAGGAAAAACTCTTCTGAAAAACCATGGAAAATTGTTTCCAGTGTAACCGTTTGTTGCCATAATAATCTTGCTTGCATTAATTGATTTTCCATTGCTAAGAAATACAGTCCATTTTTTATTGTTTCTGTCTATTCTTTTTGCCTCAATGTTAGAGTTTATCTGTACACCTTTACTCAAAGCAAAATTGATAAGTCCATCGTGAAACATTTTAGGGTTAAGAGAGCAATGTTCAGAAAAATGAATGCCACCAAAATATTTCTCCGTTGAAATATATTCAGTTAAATCTTTCTTTTCCAAGATATCAACTTTTGCATCTGATTTTCGAGAAATATTTTCAGCCATTTTTTTCTGAGTTGAAAAATGATCTTTTGTCCAAGCCAGCTGAATTCTTCCAGAATTATGAAAATCACATTTTATTTTATTTTTCTGAATTATGTCCCTCACAAAAGTTAATGCAATCGGAGCTTCTTCAAAAATTGCATCAGCTACAATTTCCCCAAAAGTATTTTTGACTTTTTCCCAACTTACTCTTGGATGTGCTCCAAACATTCCCCCATTTCTTGTTGATGCGCCTTCTCCCGGATTAGCTTTATCAATAACTAAAGTGTGTGCTCCAATCTCGCTCGTAGCTAACGCGGCACACAAGCCTGTATAACCTCCTCCAATTATCAGAACATCGACTTGGGTTGGCACTTCTTTTTTCCCAGAAAAAAAAGAATTATTTCCTTCCCACCAATAAGGATATTGTTTTAAGTTCTTGATAATGTTTTCCTTTAAATAATGATTTTACCTAACTCCAAGGATAGGGACTGTTTGAAACTGGATGTAAATTACCTTTTTCAAATCGGTTGTATCTAAAAGGATCGAGTAAGGATTGCTTGTTACCTAAAATCTCTTCGACCATTAAATGTCCTACACCAATCATTTTCCATCCATGGTTAGAATCTGCTATTATGCTGACATTTTCTCTAAAGTGATCAAAAATTGGAAAACTATCTGGAGTAAAACAACCTATCCCACCAGACGGTTCTTTATGATAACTTGACATTGTGCCTTCAAACCTTTTATGGCAATGAGCAAGAGCTGAAACCCACATGTTTGCAAACTTTTTACTGGAAATAAACTCAGTGCTAGAAGGCCCATACGGATCTACAGCAACATCGTCTACCGGAGTTTCTACTTTATATGGAGATGCTCCTCCTTGTACACCGCCAAAATGGGGGTCAGGTTTATAATAAATGCCCCATATCTCATCAGTTATTTTTGATCCGTCTATATCGGAATATAATGTCGCATCGGTATCAACGTGCATAACTGGCGGAATGGCTCCTTTATTTGTTCGAAGCACTTCGGGGTTAACCTTTAAAACACCTTCTTCAAGCTGCCAATATCGCCACATATTTTCTTCGTGAAAAATACTTTCTTTCGGATTTTTAATATTTATTTTCTGAGGTAGTTCCAACATGCTCCACAAATCTCTAATCCATGGGCCCGCTCCAATTACCACTCTATCGCACTCAATTGAACCTCTATTAGTCTCAACACTCTTCACAGCAGTCGAATTATTTTCAGAAATAAAACCTAATACTTCTGTTTCACCATAGATTGTTACACCTAAACCTTCAACGATGTTGGCTAAAGAGAAAATAGTTTTTGTTTGATTAGAGTAACCCCCTCTCTTTTCGTGAAGAACGGAAGTAATTCCTTTAGCTTGCCAATCATCAAATATTTCCTTCATGTACCTCTCTGAATTCTTTTCTCCCTCAACAAGTACACTTTCGTAAGCTATCAATTGTTGTTCATGATGGATCTTTTGAATATCCCCCCTCATTGATTCACAAGAGACCTGCATATAACCGACAGGATGATAATGCAGAGCTCGTGGATCTGACTCCCAGATTCCCACTGAATGTGCCATTAACTTTCTCATTGCAGGTTGGAAATAATTATTCCTAATAACACCACACGCTATTCCAGAAGCCCCAGCGGCAAGTCCAGTTTTATCCAATATTGCAATTTTCCCATCAACAGGAATGTCTAGCTCAATATATTTTTTTGCTAGTTGCCAGGCAGTGGATAGTCCGTGAATACCTGCGCCAATTATCACGTTTTCGATCCTGGATGGTATTGCCATATTCAAAAATCCCATTTAGATTTCTCAGTAATGTAACATTTTATTCAAAGCTAATTAAAGAAATAGTCAAGAACAAAGAAAATGAAATACTCAGGATTGAAAATTTTTTTGGAAGGTCTTACGGGTAATAAAGGCTGGAAACCTCTTTGGCGCAATCCAGAACCAAAGCCCAAGTACGATATCATAATTATTGGTGGCGGAGGTCACGGGCTTGCTACCGCCTACTATTTATCGAATACTTTTAATATAAAAAACGTGGCTGTTATTGAGAAGGGATGGCTTGGATCAGGAAACATTGGTCGAAACACGACTATCATACGGTCAAACTATCTTCTTCCAGAAAATGAGCCCTTTTATGAATTCTCGATGAAGCTATGGGAGAATTTGGAAAAGGATTTCAATTACAACGCAATGGTAAGTCAAAGAGGGGTAATGAACATTTTCCACAGTGACTCACAAAGAGACGCATTTGTTAGGCGGGGAAACGCTATGATTATGTCTGGAGCAGATGCTGTTATCTTGGATGAAAAAGATTTAAAAAAAATGACGCCCTTTTTGGATTTTGATAATGCTCGATTCCCCATAAAAGGAGCTTTATGGCAACCAAGAGGAGGATCTGTAAGACATGACGCAGTTGCTTGGGGATACGCGAAAGGTGCAGACGCGAAAGGAGTTGACATTATTCAAAACTGTGAAGTCACTGGGTTCATCATAAAAAACGGGCGCTGTCTGGGTGTTGAAACAAATAAAGGGACAATCAAATCAACAAAGATCGCTTCCTGTGTAGCAGGGTCTTCAAGTAAAGTCATGAGCAAGGCAGGAATTAAATTGCCGATCGAAAGCCATGTATTACAGGCATTTGTGTCTGAAGGACTAAAGCCTGTTTTACCCGGGGTCATAACCTTTGGTGCAGGTCACTTCTATGTTAGCCAATCTAACAAAGGAGGACTTGTTTTTGGAGGTGACATCGATGGATATAATTCTTATGCGCAAAGAGGAAATCTCCCAGTTGTCGAAGATGTTTGTGAAGGAGGAATGGCAATTATGCCGATGATAGGAAGAGCTAGATTGTTGAGAATGTGGGGAGGAATAATGGATATGTCCATGGATGGCTCTCCCTTTATAGACAAAACTGATATAAAGGGTTTATTTTTTAATGGAGGTTGGTGTTATGGAGGTTTTAAGGCCACTCCAGCAAGTGGCTATTGTTATGCGCATTTGTTAGCGACAGGAAAACCACATAAAACTGCGGAGAGCTTTCTTTTGAAGAGATTTGAGAAAGGCCTGATAATTGATGAAAAAGGCCAAGGCAACCAACCCAATTTGCATTAGAGAGTTAAGGATTATGATTATAAAGCACCCTCTACTAGGACCGAGAGACTCTTCAGAATTCGTTTACAAAGGAGATGCCTCATTATTAGATAGACCAAAGTGGAACGGTCAAAAAAGTGAGAAGAAATTTTATGAATACGGATATTTGAGAAAGAACCCTGCTGGTTCCCATAGGGAACTTTGGTATCACGAACAAGGAGATCGCTCCTGGCTAGTTGTTACAAGAAACACAATATCTCATGAGATAGAGAAAGTAGAACTTGCAAGAGACATAGCTAGAAAAAAGAAAGCTAAAGCAAAATGAGAAACATAAGACACCCGATAGTAAGAGGAAAAAAAATCACTTTTACTTTTAATGGTAAAAGGATGAGAGGATTCCAGGGCGACACACTGGCTTCTGCACTTATCGCGAATAATGTGAAAGTAGTTGGGAGATCTTTTAAATATCATAGACCTAGAGGGATATTTAGCGCAGGCTCTGAAGAGCCAAACGCTCTTGTGGAAATAGGTAGAGGAGCATATCAAGAACCTAATACCAAGGCTACTACCGTAGAATTATTTGATGGTCTGGTTGCTAATAGTCAGAATTACCGTGGCACCGTAAATTTCGATTTGATGGCAATAATTGGTTTATTCTCTAGGTTTCTGGGTGCAGGATTCTATTATAAAACATTTATGTGGCCCAAAAGCTTTTGGGAAAAAATTTATGAACCTGCAATAAGATCTTCTGCTGGCTTAGGAAGGCTATCGATGAAACCTGATCCAAGTAGATATGACAAAGGATTTCTACACTGTGACTTTCTTATAGTTGGATCAGGGGTGTCAGGACTGATTGCTGCGGAACAGATTGCTAATTCTGGGGCCAGAGTACTGTTTTTAGAAGAAGATTTTAAAACAGGAGGTCGCCTTAATTCAGAAGATCTAATAATAAATCAAATTCCATGCTCCGAGTGGGCAGAAAAGTGTGTTACTAGGTTAAAAAAATTAGAGAATGTAAGAATTCTTACGCGAACATCTCTATATGGCTCATTTGATCACGGAATATATGGAGCTTTAGAAAAAAAAACTGACCATCTTTCAAAAAATCAGGACAAACCAAGGCAAATTCTTTGGAAAATTTATGCGAAACATTGTGTTTTGGCTTCAGGTGCCGTCGAACGCTCAATAGTCTTTCCAAACAACGATCGTCCAGGCATAATGCTCTCTGGGGCTGTCAGGACTTACGCAAATAGGTTTGGATCCTCTTTTGGAAAAACGGCTGCTGTGTTTACAAATAACGATGACGGATGGAAAACGGCTAATGACCTATCTAATATCGGAGTAAAAGTAGTCGGAGTAATTGATACTAGGAAAAATATTAAACCTCCTTCAGATAAATACCCCTCCTACACAAATAATTCAATAGTAGACACCTTTGGCAGAAAAGGAATTACTAGGATAAAACTAAAAACTGGTAAAATCCTAAAAATCGACTTGCTAGCCGTATCTGGAGGTTGGGGCTCTAATGTACACCTTACCTGCCATAAAGGAGATAAACCTCGTTGGGATGAAAACCTCCTTAACTTTGCTCCAAGTAAAGATATCGGCAAACAAAACATAACACCTGTTGGAGCTGCAAAAGGGATTTTCGCATTAGACAAATTAATAGTTGATACTCAAAAAACAATTTCAAAACTCATTAAAGACTTAGGATATAAATTATCTCCTACTATCCCGATAACTTCTAGCAAGGAAAAATATTCGTGTGCTCCCGACTGGTATTTTAGCTTTGGGAAGAAAAGCGCTTGGGTTGATTTGCAAAATGACGTTACAAAAAAAGACATTGAACTAAGTTTCAAAGAAGGCTTCAGATCAGTCGAGCATCTTAAGCGCTATACCACTCTTGGAATGGCTACAGATCAAGGAAAAACATCAAATGTTTTAGGTCTGGCAATTATGTCCGACCTAGAAAAAAAACATATCTCTGAATTGGGCACAACAGTTTTTCGACCTCCCTATGTGCCGGTTGCCATTGGGGCATTAGCCGGCCGTTCCAGAGGAAAAGATTTTAAACCTATTCGTTTAACTCCATCCCACAATTTTGCGCAAAAACTGGGAGCAGTATTTGTGGAAGCTGGTAACTGGCTTAGAGCTCAATGGTTTCCGAAAGAAGGAGAAAGAACTTGGCGTGAGAGCGTTGATAGAGAAGTCCTCCAAACAAGGAGATCTGTGGGTATTTGTGATGTTACAACATTAGGAAAAATTGATATTCAAGGAAGAGATGCAGCAGAATTTTTAAATATGGTTTATGCTAATGCGTTTGCGAAACTTCCAATCAACAAGGTAAGGTATGGCCTTATGTTAAGGGAAGACGGCATTTCCTATGATGATGGAACTACTGCTAGGTTCAGTGAGACCCACTTTGTTATGACAACAACAACAGCAAACGCTGTTCTAGTATATAGGAATCTAGAATTTGTTAGACAGTGCTTAATGCCAGACCATGACATTCACCTGATTTCTACAACAGATTCTTGGGCTCAATTTGCTGTAGCCGGGCCAAACTCACGTAAACTCTTACAAAAAGTGGTTGATAAACCGAAAGACTTATCAAACGAAAAATTTCCATTTATGGCCTGCACGGAACTAACCATTTGCGGAGGCGTCAGCGCGAGGCTTTTTCGTATTTCATTTTCTGGTGAATTAGCCTACGAAATTGCTGTCCCAACTCAATACGGAAATTCATTGTTTAAAACTCTCCTTGTCGCTGGAAAAGAGTTTAACGCTATTCCTTACGGGACAGAAGCTTTAGGCGTAATGCGGATAGAAAAAGGCCATGCAGCAGGAAATGAATTAAATGGGCAAACAACGGCACAGAACCTAGGAATGAGTAAATTGATTTCTAAGAAAAGCGATTGTATCGGTAACAAACTATCTGAAAGACCAGAGTTTAATAAAAGTGACATAAAAATAATGATGGGATTTCAACCAACGAATAAATCTCAAAGTATAGAAGCAGGCTCCCATCTAATAAAAATGGGGGCAAAACCGGTTCTAGAAAACGATGAAGGTTGGCTTTCGTCCGTTGCCTTTTCTCCCATTCTTGGCCATTCCATCGCTTTGGGGTTTATAAAAAGAGGAGATCTACGCCTTGGGGAAAAAGTTTTAGCTGTTAACCCACTTAAAAATAAAAAAGTTGAAGTAGAGATAGTTTCTCCTCACTTTATAGATCCAGAAGGAGTAAAGCTTCGTGCATAAACTTAAATTGCAAAAAGAATCTTTTCTAGGAGGTTTTTCTAAAACCATAAACAATGTTTCTGTAAAAGAAATCATCGACCATAGAATAACTTCCCTTGCTATTCCGTTGACTAGCGAAAAAAAATGCGCCTCGGAATTTAAAAAGATTTTTAAAAAATTAATGCCAGAAATAGAAAAATCATTATCTATTTCGCAAGGCAACGTTATTTTTAGACTTGCTAGTGATCTGCTTTTTCTATGTGAAAATTCAAATAAAAAATTGTCAAAAGCAACATTTGATCTGTTAAAACGAAGCTTCTATAGTACCGACCAAAGTGGAGGTTGGTGTTGTCTTCAGGTAAGCGGAAATAACGTATTAAATATGTTGGAAAGAATTTGTCCACTTGACCTAGCTGAAGAAAGATTCAAAACTCTGGATGTTAGAAGAACCTCGATGGAACATTTAGGTGTTATAATATTTAAGAAAAGTCCAAAAGAATTTCTTTTATATTCTGCGAGTTCATCTTCTAAGTCCTTTCTGCATGCTGTCGAGACATCTTGTAAAAATCTATAAAAAAAGGAAAAAAAATGACAAAAAAATCAACCTTGGGCAAAGAGAAAAAACCAAAAATTAAAACCGACATAGAGATTGCAAGGGAAGCTATTAAGCTGCCAATACAGGAGATAGGGCAAAAACTAGGTATTGAGGAGACCGATTTAATACCCTTTGGACACGATAAAGCAAAAATTTCTGAAACCTTCATAAAATCTCTAAAGAGCTATAAAGATGGAAAGTTAATTTTGGTAACGGCGATAAACCCAACCCCCGCAGGAGAAGGGAAGACTACAACAACTGTAGGTCTTGGTGATGGGCTTAATGCAATTGGGAAAAAAACTGCAGTTTGCATCAGAGAGGCTTCCCTGGGACCCTGCTTTGGGATGAAAGGTGGTGCAGCAGGAGGGGGATTAGCTCAAGTTGTTCCTATGGAAGATATGAACCTACATTTCACCGGTGATTTTCATGCTATAACTAGTGCGCATAATCTTCTGTCAGCAATGATAGACAATCATATATATTGGGGAAATGCTGAAAACATTGATCTTAGAAGAGTTGTATGGCGACGTGTCATGGATATGAATGACAGAGCTTTAAGAGATATCGTTACGAGCTTAGGCGGTGTTGCGAATGGCTTCCCAAAGCAAGCAGGATTTGACATTACTGTTGCCTCTGAAGTTATGGCAATACTGTGCCTGGCCAATGATTTAGATGATTTGAGGAAGAGACTAGGTGATATAATAGTTGCATACAGAAGAGATAAAAGCCCTGTATTTTGTAGAGACATAAAAGCAGACGGCGCGATGACTGTTCTATTGCGGCAAGCCATGCAACCTAACCTTGTACAGACTTTGGAAAACAACCCAGCCTTTGTCCATGGAGGACCATTTGCAAATATTGCGCATGGATGCAACTCTGTTATTGCCACCAAGACCGCTCTTAAACTTGCTGACTATGTTGTAACTGAAGCAGGGTTTGGTGCTGATTTAGGAGCTGAAAAATTTATGAACATTAAATGCCGTAAGGCAGGCTTGACTCCATCAGCAGCGGTTATTGTTGCTACTGTAAGAGCAATGAAAATGAATGGCGGAGTTATTTCCAAAAATGATCTTGGGCAAGAAAATGTAGAGGCGGTGAAATTAGGATGCGCAAATTTAGGCCGCCATATAGAAAACGTGAAATCTTTTGGGGTCCCTGTGGTTATAGCAATTAATCACTTTATTACAGATACAGATGCTGAAATTGAAGCCGTAAAGAAATATGTCGCCGAGCAAGGCTCAGAAGCCATACTGTGTAAGCACTGGGGTGAAGGCTCACAAGGTATAATACCTCTTGCACAGCGAGTTGTTGAGATGTCAGAAAAGAGTGAAAATAATTTCGCTCCTTTATATAAGGACAAACTTTCACTATTCGAAAAAATAGAGACAGTGGCAAAAAATATCTATAGAGCGGATGAAGTTTTAGCCAGTAAACCGATTAGAGATCAGCTTAAGCAGTGGGAAGATGCAGGATATGGAGATCTACCTATTTGTATGGCAAAAACACAGTATAGTTTCACTACCGATCCAAACAGACGTGGCGCTCCAAATGGTCATGCCACGCCTATTAGGGAAGTTCGGCTATCTGCTGGAGCAGGTTTTATTGTCGTGATATGTGGAGAGATAATGACTATGCCGGGACTACCAAAAGTCCCTAGCGCAGAGGCAATAATGCTAAATAAAAAGGGGCATGTAGAGGGTCTTTTCTAAAACTCTCTTTATGAGGATGAAATATGACAAACATTATAAACGGAAAAGAATTTGCGGCTAGTCTTAGAGCAAAAGTAAAGGTTTATGTTGATGAAATCACAAAGAAAGAAAATGTAACTCCTGGCTTAGCAGTTATTTTGGTTGGCGAAGATCCAGCTAGTCAGGTTTATGTTAGGAATAAGGGAAAGCAAACTATCGAAGCAGGTATGAATTCTTATGAGCATAAACTTGATGCTTCAACTTCACGTGAAACGCTACTGAATCTAGTTAAAAAATTAAATGCCGATGATAATGTTCATGGTATCTTGTGCCAACTTCCGTTACCAGATCATCTTAATGAAGAAGAAGTAATTAATTCTATTGATCCAAAAAAAGATGTTGACGGGTTTCACATCTCTAACGTTGGCCTTTTAAATACGGGACAGAAATCCATGGTTCCCTGTACTCCCCTGGGTTGTCTTTTGCTATTAAAAGACAGGCTTGGAAGTTTGTCCGGAAAAAACGCAGTTATAATAGGAAGGTCAAACATAGTAGGAAAACCTATGGCTAGTCTTTTACTCAAGGAAAGCTGCACTGTAACAATTGCTCACTCCAGAACTAAGAATATAGAAGAATTATGTTCTACCGCCGATATTCTAGTCGCAGCTGTCGGAAGACCAGAAATGGTGAATAAGAATTGGGTTAAAGAAGGGGCTATAGTCATCGATGTTGGAATAAATAGAATAAAAAAGACTGTTGACGGAGAAGAAAAAAATGTCTTGGTAGGAGACGTTAATTTTGCTGCTGTTAAAGAGATAGCTGGTGGAATAACTCCGGTTCCTGGAGGCGTTGGGCCTATGACAATTGCATGTCTATTAGCGAACACCGTAACCTCATGTTATAGATCTCGTGGTCTTTCCGATCCTGAGTTTTAACTTACGAACTAGTTAAATCGAGAGTTTTAAAAAAAATATTGGTAAAGGCTCCATTTATATATAGTTTTAGAACCAAATTAATAGAGGTTAAATTGAGCACCCAAACGGGAAAAAGTAAATTACTCGCTATTGCAACACGAGCCGACGTTGTCAGCAGAGCGATTAGAATAGCACTTATTGTTGGCTGCATACTTGCAGCAATAAATCATGGGGACAGAATTCTCTTACAAGAAATGCGCTACCTTGACTGGATAAAAGTTGTGCTGACATTTGGAGTTCCTTATTGTGTTTCAACAATTTCCTCCGTGCTAGCTATTAGAAAAGAAACGTCAAAAACTTTATAGTATTCCGTTTTTTATAAATTGACTAAAATTTAAATTAATTTTTAAATAGCTACTATGAAAGCATTTGATGGAATTCGAGTTTTAGACTTGACTCATGTACTTGCTGGCCCCTTTTCGACTTATCAATTAGCGGTATTGGGAGCAGACGTAATAAAAATAGAAAGCACAAAAACCCATGACATGAATCGTGAGATCGGTCCGGTTGAAAGTTTTAACGACTCTCTTATGGGAAGTCATTATCAGGCACAAGCTGCTAACAAGCGAAGTATAACCATTAACCTTAAATCAGAAAAAGGTGTGGAGATCTTTAAGGAATTAGCAAGTAAAGCGGACGTCATCGTAGAGAATTTTCGTACTGGTGCAATGGAAAGATTGGGTTTGGGATACAGAGATATTCAGGCAATCAACCCAAGGATTATTTATTGTTCAATGACAGGATTCGGGCAAACCGGTCCAAAAAAAAAACATGCAGCTTTTGACAACACGATTCAAGCTTTCTCAGGAATGATGCATCTTAATGGAACCGAAGAAGAAGCTGTTCTTATTGGCTCTCCAATAATAGATTATGGAACAGGTATGCAAGCCGCTTTTGCCATTTCCTCAGCACTATTACGCCGAGAACGAACCGGGAAAGGTCAGCATCTGGATGTTGCAATGCTTGATGTAACTTTGATGCTAATGAGCTCAACGGTACTGAACGTCAATACAACAGGCAAAGAACCAAGTCGATCTAGATTTTCACGGACCCCTTTTGCGGGTTATGGCGGCTACCTCACTTCGGATGGGAAAATTCTTATGATTGGCGCAGTAACTCCAAAACAGTGTGAAAAAATGTGGCTTGTCCTAGGAAGAAAAGAACTAGCAGCGGAGATGGTTGAATTACGAATACCAGATATCGCAAACCGAGCAAAACAGGATGAAGAAATTATTAGTAAAGTCCTAGCCACAAAAACAGCCAATGAGTGGGAAAAGTTATTTAACAAAGCAGACTTGCCTGCTGCCCGTGTACGCACTTTAACCGAGGCTTTGGAAAGTGAGCAGATTCGTAGTAGATCAGTTATCGGATCATTTCCTTCAAAGACGGCAAACCAAGATAATCTCGAACCAACTTTAGCCGGTTTTGTCTGCTCTGAGGATGGTCCTTCAATAGCCACCTCTCCGCCGGAATACGGAGAACATACCCGATTAGTACTGGCAGACATTGGATATTCTCCAGAAGAAATTGATACATTTTCCAAAAAGGGTATTATTTAAACAATTTAAATGGATCAATTGGTACTATAACAAAACTTCTAAAATTTTAGTTCTAATGCCTCAAACAATGAAAAAAGAACGAACTTACAGTTATTACTAACGTTCTTAGAAAAAAAAAAGGAAGAGTCCTTGATATTATCCTAATATTTTGTTTATCTTGTGATGTAACTTAATTTTAAGAATCCAGGGAGGATTTATGAAAACGTTTAGAAATACTAAAGGTGTTATAGGAAATTTTTCGTATGATGACCTTAGACCTCATGAGAAAGAAGGTCTCATAACAGCTATAAAAAGAGGTGCAAACCGTCGGGAAGTTATGGGATGGATGATGGCTGCAGGAGCTACAGTTGCTACAGCTGGCTCTGTATTCACCGGTGCATCTGCTGCATTAGCTGCAACCCCTAAAAGAGGAGGGAAATTGATAGCGGCTGGAGATCAGCACGGACCAAAAGACACATTGGATCCAATTTTAGTTACTGCTGCTATTGATTATTTCAGACAGAGAATGTTTTATAACAAGCTTGTTAGATTAAAAGATGATCTGAGCTGGGAACCAGATGTTGCATCAGAAGTTATTCCAAATGCTGATGCCACAACATGGACATTCAAAATACGAAAAGACATTGAATTTCACAATGGGAAGACTTTAGACGCTGATGATGTGATCTACACTCTTGAAAGACATCTCGGCAAGGACTCGAAATCAAATGGAAGAGCTCTTGTGGCGATGATCAATAAGATTCATAAGGTAAATAGTCATGAAATTATGCTTCATTTGGACTCTCCTAACGCTGATCTACCAATGGCCTTAGGAACATTTCATTTTAGCGTTCTCCAAAACGGTGTAGATAAGTTTGATACAGCGATAGGTACTGGACCATATAAAGTCAAGGAGTTCAAACCAGGCGTAAGAACTATTGGTGTTCCTTTTGCCAACTGCTTTTCGGGAGCTGGGTACCTTGACGAAATAGAACACTATGGTATCGGAGATTCAAACTCAAGATTGTCAGCTTTCTTAAATGGCGACGTTGATATGATGGTAAACGTACCACCAAAGGCCATCCCTAAAGTTGAATCAACTCCAGGTAGAGACATCTGGACAGTTGAGTCTGGAAGATATCTAAGCATTGTTTGTCACCAAGGCGTTGCGCCTTCTAATAATCGAGATCTTATTAGAGCTATGCAACTTTGCATTAATCGAAAGCGAATAGTTAAAGGTGACCTAAAAGGAATGGGAAGCCTTGGGAATGATCAACCAATCGGCGCTGCTTACTTTGACCACAGCAAAGACCTAGAGCAAAGACCACAAGATCTAGAAAAGGCTAAGTACCATTTCAATAAATCGGGAATTGGAAATACTGAAGTAGAAATTATTGCTGCTGAAGTTGCTCCTGGTGCTGTAGAACAATGCGAAAATCTTCAGAGAGAAGCAAAGAAGATCGGTATGAACCTTCGAGTTAAGAAAGTGACTACTGATGGTTACTGGGGTGCTGTATGGATGCAAGGATCTCCGTTCAACGTGACAACATGGAACATGAGACCAACTGCAAACATTATGATGACATTGGCTTACGCCAGTTCTTCTAAGTGGAACGAAACATTCTGGAAGAGTGAGAAGTTTGACAAGACACTTAAGGATGTGCGTGGGGTAACTGATGCTGCAAAACGTAAGCAAATGTACCATGATCTTCAGGAAGATATTAATATGAACGGTGGTTCAATCACACCAGCACATTTAAACTACACAGATGGTGCAGCTAGTCACGTTAAGGGTCTAACATATTGCCCACTTAACAACTTTGGTGGATCAGAAAGTCCTCCATACCTATGGCGCAGTGACGCTTAGTTAATTTTTCTACAAGGGGTGCTGTACGCACCCCTTGTTTATTAAAGTTACCTAGAAAATAAAAGGTAAGTACCATTTACTATCTGATATTAAAAAGAATTCTCGCGGGAGTTATTACCGTATTGGGTGTTTCGATCGTCATTTTTGTAGGCACTCAGATAATGCCTGGAGATGCTGCTCAGATACGATTGGGGCAAAATGCTGACGAAGACTCGTTGAGAGCTTTTAGAGCAGAATTGGGGCTTGATAAGCCCTTGTATTACCAATATTTAAACTGGCTTTTCAACTTTCTCCAAGGAGATCTAGGAATGTCGCTATCGAGCGATTACCCTACAATCCAGTTAATTAGTGATAGATATGAAAATACACTTATAGTTAGCCTATTAACTGCTGCGATAGGTATACCAATTTCTGTTATCCTTGGAATAATAGCAGCCATGTTTCCGGGAACTATATACGATAGAATTTTAACATTAGGCTCAGTCACGTTAGTGGCTGCGCCAGAGTTTTTCACTGCAACCTTGTTAGTACTTTTCTTTGTTTTCTTTTTAGATATCGGAAGTGCTGTTGTTGTAGGTGGAATTGAGGGTAAAAATATTTTTCAATTATTGGCTCACTTTTGGCTTCCCGTTATGACATTATGTTTTGTCATAGCATCACAACTGATACGAATGACTAGAGCGGCGGTATTAAACGTTATGAGTTCTCCTTACATAGAAATGGCAATATTAAAGGGTATTCCAAGAAAGAGAATTGTTATAAGGCATGCACTTCTTAATTCTATAGGCCCAATAGTAAACATCATTGCTTTAAACTTAGCTTATTTAGTTACAGGAGTGATAGTTGTTGAAGTTTATTTTGGGTACTCTGGCTTAGCTACACTTATTGTACAAGGAGTTCAAACCAGAGACTTTATACTAATTCAAGCTTTGGGAATGATATTTTGCTGCACTTATGTAGTTCTAATGATTATAGCAGATGTTGCTGCCATAGTTTCAAATCCAAGATTAAGGCACCCCAAATGAGAAAAGAAGACAAAGAGTTTACTGAACATTACGTTGCAGAATTCTCGAAACAAGTCAGTTTCGATGAGTTGCCTGATGCTCCTCCATCAGGAAAATTTAGATTATCTTTAACTGGTAAGATTGGGGCAATAGTTGTTATCTTCTGGGTGTTTGTTGCGATTTTTGGTCAGTTTTTAGCACCATACCATGAAAATGACATTCCTTTCCCCGACGATTATATGGAGTTTCAACCTCCAAAGCCTGGCGCAATCTTAGGAACTGATAGGGACGACAGAGATGTCCTTTCACGGCTTATGTATGGTGCTAGTAGGACAATAGGGATATCATTTGCTGCAACGGTATTGGCCTATATTGTTGGCGTAACTCTTGGAATAGGCAGTGCCGTTCTGGGGGGACGATTTGATACAATAGTAAGTAGTGTAAACAATATATTTTTAAGTCTTCCGACCATAATGCTCGGTCTTGTGATAGTAGCTGCCGTTGGATCGACAATACCAATATTGATTCTTACAGCAGGTCTAATTTATGCCACAGTAGTCTTTCGCCTGGCTCGAGCGATAGGTATGGATGTTAAGGTAATGGACTTTGTTGAAGTTTCGAAAGGACGAGGGGAAAATTTGTGGTGGATAATCTCTAAAGAGATTTGGCCGAATGTTAGAATGCCTTTAATCTCTGATTTTGGGTTAAGATTAATATATGTTATACTATTCGTGTCCAGTCTCAGCTTCCTAGGCTTAGGAGTTCAACCACCCATGGCCGACTGGGGTTCAATGGTAAAAGAGAATCTAGGTGCCTTACAATACGGAGAGTCAGTAATTTCCGTTGTCGCTCCCGCCTTTTCTATAGCAACACTAACCGTTGCTATTAATCTGATAGTCGATGATGTATCAGCACATGCCGGCGGCAAGCTAACCAAAAGGCTTTAAGATGGATCGCAAAATCATTTTTGAAGCTGTTGACCTTAAAATCAATGCAATTGCAGACAATGGTACCGATATTCCCATCGTTAAAGGGGTAAACTTTAAAGTTAGAGAAGGTGAAGTTGTCGCATTAATTGGTGAGTCTGGCTCTGGCAAGACTACTATTGCCTTATCATCTTTGGGATATTTTAAACCGGGCCTTCAATGTGTTGGTGGTGAAGCACGACTTTTAGGTCAAGACCTTACAAAAATGTCCAATGAGGATCTTAGAAAGATTAGAGGAGAACGCGTAGCTTATTTAGCTCAAAGTGCAGCCGCTACTTTTAACCCTTCTTTGAAAATTAATGAACAAGTAACAGAGTCAGCTGTTATACACGGATCGAAGACAAAGGAAGACGCACTTTCTTACGCGAAAACATTATACAAGCGCTTAGATCTGCCCGATCCAGAAAATATTGGGGAGCGGTACCCTCACCAAGTATCAGGAGGTCAGTTGCAAAGATTAATGGCTGCGATGGCGTTGGTTAGTGATCCAACTCTTCTTGTTTTGGACGAACCAACTACCGCCCTGGACGTTACCACACAAATTGAAGTATTAAAGGCCTTCAAAAAAGTTATTAAAGAACAAAAAGCCGCCGCAATTTATGTTACCCATGATCTTGCGGTAGTTGCACAGATAGCGGATAGGATAATTGTTTTATATAACGGATCAATACAGGAAAAAGGACCAGCAAACTCTGTTATAAATTCACCTAAACATCCCTATACAGATCGCTTAATGAAAGCTGTGAGACCTCTTCCAAAAGACACCGCCGAAACAAGAGAAAGCATCACAAACAAAAATCTAAAAAACTCCTTATCGGTAAAAGATGTCTTGGCAGGATACGGAGGCATCAACAATGGTGTTCCAAAGATCACCGTATTAGAGGATATCAATGTTGAGGTTGGGAAAGGAGAGGTTGTAGGTGTTATCGGTGAATCAGGATCTGGAAAGTCAACCTTAGCAAGAGTTATCTCTGGCTTACTGCCATCAGCTGAAGGGGAAGTATCATTGTTCGATGCAAAACTCCCCCCAGACCTTAAAAAAAGATCTAGAGATCAATTACGAAAAATACAATTTGTATACCAAATGGCAGATACAGCTCTAAATCCTCGACATACAATAGAGAGGATTGTGGGACGTCCCCTTGAATTTTATCATGGCATTACAGGCGAGAAGAAAAAGAAAAGACTTATAGAACTACTAGAAATGGTAGAGCTACCAAGAGAATTTATTTCGAGATATCCAGAAGAATTATCGGGAGGCCAAAAACAACGAATAAGTTTAGCAAGAGCTCTTGCCGCAGAACCTGAGATCATTCTATGTGATGAAGTTACATCAGCTCTGGATAGTATCGTTGGTTCAAATGTCATTGAGTTATTAAGAAAACTTCAAAGGAGCTTAGATGTTTCATATGTATTTATTAGCCATGATCTATCTACAATAGCTTCTTTCGCTGACAGAATAGTTGTGATGTACAATGGGAAAATTGTGGAACAGGGCCCTGTTCATGAAGTGTTGTCTCCACCTTCTCATCCCTATACAGAGTTACTTATTTCTTCTATTCCGGAATTGCGAGTGGGTTGGTTAGAGGAAGCTGACACAAAAATTCAAAAAGCCAAAGAAAAAATGCAATAAAACGATAAAGGGAGAAAATTCATGAATAGTCTCCCTGGAGATCGAAAACTTTCATCCGCTTTACTTCTTATCTTAGGAGGTTTTCTTTTAGCCTTTCAAGACTCAATAGTTAAGCTGATGTCAGATCAAACAACCCTGTGGCAATTTCAAGGTCTAAGGGGTGCTTTTAATTTATGCTTACTTTTAGTTTTTTTGGTACTTTTTAGGAAAGTCAGTTTTATCTTACCTAGGAATTATTTTGCTGTTTATCTAAGAGCTTTTTTCTTAACTCTAACAATGATATGCTTTTTTTCAGGTGCTCCCTACTTAACAATTACACAGATGGCTGCTGGTTTATATACCTATCCATTATTCACAGTAATTCTTGCAAGTCCTGTTTTAAAAGAAAAAATAACTCTTCTAAAGATATTTTCTTTAATATTGGGGTTTACAGGAGCATCGCTTATTCTTACCCCATGGGAAAACAATATTTCTATTTTCCAATTAATGCCAATACTTGGTGGTTTCTTCTATGCCTGCAATATTTTGACTATAAGAAAGTTGTGTATAAATGAAACACCCTACGCCATGGCCGCAGGAGTGGCTGTCACGTTTGTGATCATTTGTTCTTTAATGCTACTTTTTAACGAATTAGTAAACTTTTCGGAGGATAGCAGAAGCTTCAACCCCTTTCTTATGAATGGATGGACAACGTTAACTATCACTCTCATTTTAACTGTTTTAATGGTATCTTTATTCAATGTTAGTGGAAATCTTTTTATAACTAAGGCCTATCAAACAAGTGAAAGCAGTTGGCTTGCTCCCATTGACTATATTTATTTTATCTTTGCAGCTTTTTGGAGCAAAATACTGTTCGATAAACTTCCCACCGGTCTCGGTCTAATAGGAATAATTTTGATTGTTTCGGCTGGCATACTGATTGGAACACAAAGAAACAAATAAGATCTATATTTTAGTTGTTTATCTTATATATTTATATTGATGGGAAGACAAATGATTGAGCGATTATTACTTACTGGAGCAGGAGGAAGATTGGGATCCTATCTTAGGGAGCCTCTATCCAAACTTTGTACAGAGCTAGTCTCTACTGACATTAAAAGTCAGATAGGTTGTTTATACAAAAATGAAAAATTCGTATCAGCAGATCTTGCAAAATTTGATGAAGTGCTTCCTCTAACAGAAGGTGTCACTATGATATGTCATTTTGGAGCAGTGGTAGATGAGTTGCCCTTTGATAATTTGTTAGGACCCAATTTTGTTGGCTCTTACAATGTATGGGAATCCGCTAGAAAAAATAATGTGAAAAGAATAATCTATGCAAGCTCGATTCATGCGGTAGGAATGTATTCAAAAACAAAAACTATTTCTCCTAACACTCATCACAAACCTGATGGCTTCTATGGTTTATCAAAATGTTTTAGTGAAGACTTAGCAAAAATGTATTTCGATAAAAACGGAATAGAGGCTGTCTGCCTGAGAATAGCCACATGTGCGCCAGTAACAACAGCAAGAAGCCTAACTAGCTGGTTGTCTTATGATGATTTAGTTCTTTTAGTTACCCGCGCTATTGATAGTATATCAACAGAATTTTCTATAATTTATGGTGTATCCAACAATGATAGAAAAAATATAGATAATTCAGAAGCAGGACACCTAGGATTTTTGCCTCAGGACAATGCTGAGAAATATGCATCGGAAATTTTTGAAAGTGATTTAACTGATGAACTAAGTGATCCTGGACATCAGTTTCACGGAGGACCATTTGCTTCTACAGATCTTGGTGTAAGCCCTATGGAAAAAATGAAAATCATTCATAAACTTAAAGGAGAGTAACTCAATGAAAGATCAAAAGTCTTTAAGAGGAGGTCAACTATTAGCTAAATACCTTAAAGAAAAAGGAGTCGATCATGTGTTTACTTTGGCTGGTGGCTTTTGTAATCCGGCCCTTGAGGGTTTTATGAATTATCAGATGCCTGTAGTAAATTGTCCCCACGAACAAATAGCAGGGCATTTAGCTGATGGTCACGCTAGACTTACAAGGAAACCGACAGTTTGTATTGTGGGTCCGGAGGGCTTCGCTAACGCTATACCTGCGATGATGGAGGCTTGGGGAGAACGTTCCCCTGTTATTTTTATTACAGGTTCTTCTACTTTAAAAAAACAGGGGGCAGGTGGTTTTAAAGAAATTGATGATGTCTCAATTGCAGAGCCTTTAACAAAATATAGTGCATCAATAACCGATGGAACTAGAATTTCAGAATTTGTAGATAGAGCATGGAGAATTGCAACTAGTGGCTACCCAGGACCTGTCCATCTGAGTATGCCTGTAGATATTATGTTTTCATCATTTCCTGAGGAGAACTCTCTTGGTGAAAGACCTTACTCTAACAAAGCTCCTGAAATTTTCCGTGCTTGGCCTGAACCAAAAGCTTTAGAGCACATTTTGGAAATTATAAAAAATTCCAGAAAACCAATTATTATTGGAGGGCACGGCATATGGTGGTCAAAAACTGAACACCTCCTCAAAAGAATAGGAGATGAAATCAAAATCCCTATTTTCAATGTCCCTTATCATCAGAAATTATTAAATGAGGATTGTGAGGCTTTTCTAGGCTTAGCAGATGTGCATCAATACCATCCCTCAAAATTTGCTTTTAACGAGAGTGATTGTATTTTAATGGTCGGAGGTAAACTCGATAACCAAATGAATTTTGGAAATCCACCCCTATTCCCTTCAGATACAAAATTGATTTGTGTAAATGGTTCTCATGAGGAAATTGAATTTAATAGATCTGCAGACCATCTTTTACTATGTGATCCTGGGGCTTTTTTTGAAAGTCTTTTAGATCTAAAGCATACTAACCAATGGTCACATGACCAAGTTTGGTTGGATATAAATTTGAAAGAAAGAGAAAAGTGGATTTCTGCTTCAATTGCTGACCTAAAGAAAACAACAGACAGTCCTGCTTGGTCAGGTGGCAAGATCCATCCGCTACAGCTTTCACTGTCTGTACAAAAGGTTATGAAGAATGATGATATACTAGTTTTTGATGGAGGTAACACCCATTTTTGGTCTGAAATAGCCGTAAATATTGCAGGTAAAAATGGTCTTGCCCTTCATCAAATAATGCATCCAGGCTCATATTCGATGCTTGGAGTGGGTGTTTCATTTGCTCTGTCGGCAAAAAGTTTAAATCCTTCTAGAACTGTTGTGTTGATATCTGGAGATGGTGCTTTTTTAAGTGGTGGCTTGTCTATAGAAGCTGCCTTTCAGGAAAATCTTCCCATCGTTGTTATAGTGGATAATAATGGTGGATTGGATTGTATATCTCAACAACAGGAAAGATTATTCAAAGACGGATCTCACTTCGCCACAGATTTTAGAGATATACCCTTTCACGGCCTTTTTACAGGAATGGGTGGTCATGGCGAACTCGTCACACATAAAGATGAAATTGAGGGAGCGGTTAGACGTGCTATTGAAAGTGGAAAACCTGCTTGCGTGAATGTCAAAACGAAAGGTGTTATCAGCCCAATCGTGGCAGCTACTAGTGATAAAAGAGACAAGGCTTCAATAGAATAGGAATATAAATGCCAACAATTAGTTCACATGTTTTAAACTCAGAAAATGGTACACATGTATCTGACCTCACAATTACTTTGAGTCATCTTAAGGAGAACGGAAAAAAAGAATTAATCTTCTCTAGTAAAACAGATAAAGGTGGAAGGTTAAGTGAGAGTTTTACAATAGACCTTTCTGAAGACAAGATATTTGAATTGGAATTTAAAATTTCAGATCTATTTCCAAAAATAGAAGAGGGGATAAATTGTACCGATTTAATATTTAGAATATCTTTAAACTCAAGAGAAGAAAAATTTCACATACCAGTAATTATTTCAAGGCATGGTGCCTCAGCATGGTGGTCAGGAGCATAATAAATGATTCAACAAAATGGACTAAACTTATCAAGAAGAATAAGAAGGACCCCTTATACCTCAAACGTTGAAAACCACGGAGTTACAGGATTTTCTGTAGTCAACCACACATTATTACCAAAATCATTTCAGAATACTGTTGAAGAAGATTATTTGCACTTGCAAGAGAATGTTCAAATTTGGGATGTGGGATGCCAAAGGCAAGTAGAGATCAAAGGAAAAGATGCCACAAAACTTATAGAGCTTATCACCCCAAGATCAGTTGAAAATATGAATATTGGCAAATGCCTTTATGTTCCTTTGACGGATACAAACGGCGGCATAATAAATGACCCTATTTTAACAAAAATAGCTGAGGAACACTATTATTTGTCTGTAGCGGATTCTGACGTACTTCTTTGGGCCAGAGGGTTATCCATAGGCTACAAACTCAACGTTAGGATCCGGGAGCCCGATGTTTGGCCATTAGCCGTTCAGGGCCCAAAAGCAAATCTTGTATTATCCAAAATTTTTGGAGACAAGATAAATAGCCTTAAGAAATTTAACTTTGATTGGTTTCCGATCGAAGGCACCAAACAGATCATTGCAAGAACAGGTTACTCAAGGAATGGTGGATTTGAGATTTACCTCTCACGACCAGAACTCGGTGATAGTCTCTGGAAAAAAATTTGGAAAGCAGGAGAGAGTCACAATATCAGACCAGGTTGTCCGAATATTATTGACCGGGTTGAAGCAGGTCTCCTGTCCTATGGGAATGAAATGACAGTCGAAAACACCCCCTTAGAATGCAATATGGAAAAATTTATCGATATAGAAAAAGAGCATGATTATATTGGCAAAAAAGCCTTGTTAAGGCAAAAAAAATATGGGGTCAGAAGACGGATAAAAGGTGTTATATTTGGTGGTCCAAAAATCCCTACAATCACAAGACCTCTTCAATTATTTGATACAGGAAAAGGAAAAATTATTGGACAGCTAACTTCAGGAGCATATTCACCAAGATTTAAAAAGAATATTGGAGTTGGAATGATCGATATAGGCTATTGGGAAGAGGACAAAGAAATAGAGGTGAAGGTAGACGAAACCAAAGTTTGTCAAGGTCTAATCAAAAATTTGCCACTAGTAGGATGAGATAATTATGGTTTTAGAAATTAATAAAGAGGTGTTTATCACATGTGCGGTAACTGGCTCTGGTAGTTCACAAAATAAGAGTAACGAGGTTCCCAGATCTCCTAAGGAAATAGCAGAGAGTGCTATAGATGCAGCAAAAGCAGGGGCAGCAATTGTTCACTGTCATGTTAGAGACCCTGAGACAGGAGTACCCTCTAGAAGAGTTGATTTATATGAAGAGGTCACTCAGCGAATTAGAGATTCAAAAACAGATGTAATATTGAATTTAACAACAGGAATGGGCGGAGATATTTACCTGAGTAATGATCCAGAAAGTCCTTTGCCATTAAAAACACCTGAAACAGATCTGATCGGCGCATCTGAAAGAATAGAGCACTTGATTTCATGTAAACCAGAAATCTGTACTCTGGATTGTGGAACTATGAACTTTGCTGAAGATAATTATGTAATGACTAATACCCCTGGTATGCTTTATTCGATGGCAAAGAAAATTTCTGATTTGGGAATACTCCCGGAAATAGAAGTGTTTGATACTGGCCATCTCTGGTTGGCAAAAAAGCTTATCGAAGATGGATTGATCAAAGAGCCCATTCTCCTGCAGCTTTGCATGGGAATACCCTGGGGTGCTCCAAATGATATGAATACATATTTGTCATTAATAAATAATGTACCTAAAGGGTCAATATGGTCAGCATTCTCTATAGGAAGATACCAGATGCCTTATGTGGCTATGGCCGTATTGGGTGGTGGAAATGTACGTGTCGGATTAGAGGATAATATTTGGCTAGAAAAGGGAAGATTAGCAAAAAATTATGAGTTGGTTGAAAAGGCAGTTAATATAATTGAAGGCTTAGGAAGTAACATTATGAGCGCCGATGATGTTAGAAAAAAATTAAACATAAAAAAAATATGACTCTCAAATCCCTAAATATTTCATGCATAGGTGCAGGTGTGATTGGATCTGGGTGGGTGGCTCGACTTGTTTTAAATGGGGTGAACGTTACTGTATTTGACAAACAAAAAGATAGCCACAGGCGTACCAAGGAAATCATAGAAAGAGCTGCCAAATCTTATTCCCAATTAACAGAAGCTCCTTTGCGTGATCATGGCAAATTAACTTTAACCAATTCGCTAGAGGAGGCTATTGGTGATTCACATTATGTAATTGAGAGTCTGCCTGAAAATTTGGATATAAAGCGTGATGCTTACAAGGAAATTCAGAATATCTCTAAGGATATTCCAATATTGTCGTCAACCTCTGGATTTAAGCCCAGCGACCTCCAGCATAAAATTCCTAGTCCACAAAATTTGCTTGTTACTCATCCCTTTAACCCTGTTTATTTGATGCCATTGGTAGAAGTAGTCCCTGGTAAGGAAAAAAATGACAGCTTAATAAAGACAATTATGTCACTCCTTAAAGACATAGGAATGACACCCGTGCTTATTAAAAAGGAAATAGACGCATTTGTTGCCGACAGAATGCTAGAATCTATGTGGAGGGAAGGTTTGTGGCTTATAAAAGATGAAATATGTACAACTGAAGAATTAGATCAAATAATTACTTCAGGTTTTGGAATCCGTTTTGCCCAAATGGGTATGTTTGAAAGTTACAGAATTGCTGGTGGCGAAAATGGAATGCGCCACTTTTTAGATCAGTTTGGTCCAGCACTTCAATGGCCTTGGTCTAGATTAACTGACGTACCTAAATTTGATAATCGTCTGATCGAACAAATTTGTTCACAGTCTGACTTACAATCCGGAAAATATACAATATCTGAACTAGAGGAAATTAGAGATAGGAATCTTGTTGAGATCCAGAAAGCTCTGAAAAATAACCGCTGGGCCTCGGGTCTAAATCTATCAAGGTATGAAAAGAATTTATTTGATGAGCAAGCCATAGATGCTAGGGAAAAAGAAGCTGATTTTGAAAGCGAATTACTTATTTCGTTCTCGAAAGTAATCCCACCGAAATGGGCAGACTATAATGGGCACATGACAGAATATAGATATCTTAACTGCTTTGGTGATGCCTCTGATGCAGTAATGAGTTTTATAGGGTGTGATAAAGATTATATAGACAAAGGTAATTCTTATTTTACCGTAGAGACAAATATTAGACATTTGAAAGAAATTAAAGTTGGTGAAGAGGTTTATATAACTACAAAAATATTAAAAGGGACTGAAAAAAAACTTCATGTCATACATTTATTAAAAAATATGAAGCAAGAGGTTCTAGCTACAGGGGAACATTTGCTATTACATGTTTCTCTTAAGACAAGAAAAACCTGTCCTGCAAGTGAAACAATTATAAATAATTTGAGAGATCTTCAAAAAAAGCATGCAGAAGTGGATATAGGCATAAAGCCTAAAATAATTATTTAGAAAAGATAAAGCCTAAAAAATTCATGAGAATTTGTGCAGCTAATATTTGAGTTTTTTCAGTAGGATCATAACTAGGTGCTACCTCCACCATATCGATCCCGATGATTTTTCTTTCCAAGGCAACTTTTTGTAACAATTCTAAAACTTCATAATATAAAAACCCTCCGTGACTGGGAGTTCCTGTTCCGGGAGCTATTGAGGGACAAAAAGCATCTATATCAATAGTCACATAAATAGGGATTTCTAATGGTATTTTCTTTAAGACATCTTCAAGCTCTAACGATCTAAACTGACGAACTGTTAAAATGGTACTTCCCATACTTATGGCGTCTTCATACCCTTCTCTGGTAGTAGAAGAAACGTTTCTGATTCCAACTTGAGTCATACCCATTACATATTCTTTTTCTGCTGCCCTCCTCATGGGGTTTCCGTGCCCATACCTAACGCCATGTCTTTCATCCACAAAATCTAGATGAGCATCGATCTGAAGAATATGTATCTTTTTATGAAATTCCTCTAAAGCATTTATGCAGGGAATGTTTATAGAATGATCCCCTCCTAGCGTTACAGGCAATGCTCCTGCTTTTTTTGCGCGTTGAACAGCAAACTCAATATTACGATGACTTTTTTCAGTATCTGTATGAATAATGTCTGCATCTCCCATATCAATAATTCTTACAGTCTTATCTAAGTATGTCTTGTTATCGTCGAAGTCATATGCTCCTGCATGACCAAAGGAAAATAAGGTTGATGCCTCCCGTATGGATCTAGGACCAAACCTTGCTCCTGACCTATACTGAGTACCTCCGTCAAAGGGGGCGCCAATAATTGCTATTTCAGCTTCTATGTTATCCCAATCACTTACATAAGGGCTTTTCCCAAAAGTGGGTATCCCAACAAAAGGTAAATTTAGCCTTCCTTTATCATATTCATTCATTTTTTTTCCTAGGAGTTTATCTATCTTCCCATGTTATAAAATTCGGTGTTGGGTAACATTGAAAAGGTATTGGCTAACCTATTGCTCATAGCAAAGAACGATGCAACTGAGGCTATTCTCCAAGCATCTTCAATATCAAATCCGTGCTTTTGAAGAATCTCAAAATCTTCATCATTAATATTATCAGACTCTTTTGCTACTTTTACCGCAAAATTCAGCATTGCCATTTGCTTTTTGGACACCTTACTTTTTCTGAAGTTTATTGCCAATTGATCAGATAGCACTGGATCTTTTGCCCTGATCCTTAATACTGCGCCGTGTGAGACCACACAGTACAGACAATTATTCTGAGCGGAGGTGGCTACCACTATCATTTCAAGTTCTGCTTTGGTTAAACCACATTCTGTTTCCATGATTGCATCATAATAAGTGCAAAAACCTCTAAATTCGTCTGGCTTCCTAGCCATTATCAAGAAAACATTTGGGACAAAACCTGTCTTCTCCTGAACAGATTCTATTCTTGAACGAATATCATCTGGTAAGCTCTCAAGCTTTGGTATTTCCGAACGACTTATAGGCCTATTATCCATTTCTCTCTCCTTAATTAACCCATGGGGCTTTAGATTTTTCAAAGAAAGCCTTTATGCCTTCTTTTCCTTCCTTTGACTCCCAGCTATCTGCCAAAATATTTATAGTCAGGTCAAGAAACTCCTCAGGTCTTTCACCAGACAGTTTTTGGCTAAGCTCTTTAGATTTCTTAATAGCTCCAGGAGCGCATTTCATTATATTACCAATTTCAGAATCAACCAAAGTTTCTATTTCCTGATTATCATCACAGAAATAATGTACTAATCCTGATTTGTGCGCAGTCCTTGCGTTAAAAATCTTTCCACTAAAGAACAAATTTCTTCCATAACTCTCTCCTAATTTTTTCATGACGAAGGGTCCAATAGTAGCTGGTATTAGACCTAGGCGTGTCTCAGTAAGGCCAAACTTTGCGTTAGAGGACGCTATCACGGTATCAGAAACGGCAATAAGACCTAAGCCTCCACCAAATGCATTACCTTCAACTATTGTGATTAGCGGAACAGGAAGAGAGTTCATTGAACCAAGCATCGTTGCCAACGCTCTTGCTTCAACCAACTTTCCTTCCTTAGGCTTTTTTTCTTGCTCTTTCATCCAATTAAGGTCTCCTCCAGCACAGAACGTCTGTCCCTCAGCCCTTAAAATAACAAGCCGAATATTATCACTTGCTATTATTTGGGAAGCCACATCTTTTAGTTCATCAATCATTTGACGGTTCATAGCGTTATGCTTTTCAGGTCTTGAAAGAGTAATTTTGCCTACTCCTTTATCACTTACATTAAAGCTGATTGTTGAAAGTTCCTTCATGATATATTTAAATTTCCCATTTTTGCTATTTTCTCACTGATATTTTGAATACCTTCCCCTGTCTTAAGATTCGTTAATAGAACGGGACGCCCTTCTCTTTTTTCCACGGCGTCATGTAACATCTTATCTACTGAAACATCAACATACTGGGCCAAATCAACCTTATTAATAATTAAGAGATCTGACCTCATGATTGCGGGGCCTCCTTTTCTAGGTATTTCTTCTCCCATACAAACATCAATCATAAAAATGGTATAGTCTACTAGCTCGGGACTAAAAGTTGCAGATAGATTGTCTCCTCCACTCTCTATTAACAGCAGCTTTAAATCTGGGAATTTATGTGATAATTCTTCGACAGCAGCCAAGTTAATTGAAGCGTCTTCCCTTATTGCAGTGTGTGGGCAACCTCCTGTCTCAACAGCCTTAATTCTGTTTGTATTTATAACCTGTTTCCTAACAAGAATTTCAGCATCTTCTTTTGTATATATATCGTTTGTTATGACTGCCATTGATATAGTTTTAGAAAAAGTTCTGCATAGGTGGGTTGTTAAACTAGTTTTTCCGGCCCCAACGGGCCCTCCAATGCCCACTCTAAAAGCACCATACATTTTAAGAATCTCCTACGATTTAAATATTTTTCCGTCTATCGTTTCATGAAATATACTACAACTATCAGTCAAATAACATGATGAAAGAATATCGGCCTCTGAAGACATCAAAACCAACTTACTAACTTCTTCTATTTTAGGAAATAGGTCTCTTAAAATTTTAACTGCCTCCGTCTGTCCAATTGGTAAAAGTCTCTGGGCTACTGAAATTACGTTAGACAAACAAGACTGCAAGAAAAGAGGAATAACTTCCTCAATATTCAAACCATAGTTTTTAGCTGCCATGCCCAGTGTAATAGGATATGGGGCATCTGTAGAATTGGGTGTGACTTTAAAAAATGCCTTTCCTTGTAATATCTGTTCATCAAGTCGAGATTTTGAAGTGGAAAACGCATTCATTAATTCAACTAATTTATCCAATTGTTCCTCAGTTTCACTGAAAAATGCAAGCTTTATAAAAATAGCATCATTCCGAAAATAACCTAACTCTAAATTTTCTCTCAACCAATCTTTTAATGTTTTCTCATCACTTACCAATGACTCCTTAACTGCATATTCTAAACCCTGAGAGAAATTATAAGCTCCTATTGGGTAACTTGGAGAAAGCCATTGAGTTAAAGTGTGCTTTTCCAATATTGATGATTTCATATCAAAGACATCTTTTAGTGTTTTAGTGAGAATGGCTAAAGGTTCTACCAATACCATAAGCTCCTGATAAAGGTTGGAATGGACCGTTCATATACGATATGCTGCAACCAAGACCAATAAGCATTTTTGCAATAACTTCATCTCTTCTTAGTATAATTTGGTCATCTTTTATATCACAATTCAAATGCCTATTACCAATATGCCAACTAGCTTTAATCAAATCTATTTTAGAATTAGTACAAACCGTCATTAGCTCCTCGTTAGCCGCTAGAATTTTTATTTTTTTTCCACTCTGCAATAAAAATATACCACCAACTGGCAATTCGGCAGCCTTTTCTAAAGCAAGGAAGAATTCATACCCCTTATCAGTTTTCAGAACTACTCGTCTTCTAAACCTTTCTTCAAAACTTAGTAATATATGATCATCAAAGTGAGATGAATTATTTTTAATTTCTAAGACGGTATCCATTTTTTAATACATAAAATATCTTTGAGCCATAGGCAGTGTTGTAGCTGGTTCACAGGTAATCACATCCCCGTTAACCCTTACCTCGTATGTTTCAGGATTGACTTCAATATTAGGACAGTAGTCATTCAATTTCATACTTTTCTTGCTTATTGATCTTGTTTCTGAAACCGGTACCAGAGTCTTTTTTAATCCTAGCTTATCCAGATCTGTATTTTCCATTGATGTTTTGGAAACAAAGATTACAGAATTTTTTTCCATCGATGTACCAAAGGCACCAAACATAGGTCTACTATAAACTGGCTGGGGAGTAGGTATTGATGCATTTGGATCACCCATTTGAGCACATGTAATTACCCCCCCCATCAAGATCATTTCCGGTTTAACTCCAAAAAACGCAGTATTCCACAGGACTAAGTCTGCTCGTTTACCAACTTCAATGCTCCCTATCTCCTTTGAGATACCATGAGCAATTGCAGGGTTAATAGTGTATTTGGCAATATATCTTTTTATACGTTCATTATCATTTTTGCCTGTCTCTTCGCTCAACCTTCCTCTTTGTTTCTTCATTTTGTCTGCTGTTTGCCAAGTTCTTGTTATAACTTCACCAACTCGACCCATCGCCTGACTATCAGATGCAATAATCGACATTGCACCCATATCATGCAAAATATCTTCAGCAGCAATTGTTTCCTTTCTTATTCTGCTTTCGGCAAATGCTACATCTTCTGGTATAGATTTATCCAAATGGTGACAAACCATTAACATATCTAAATGTTCTTCGATAGTATTGACTGTATAAGGTCTTGTTGGATTGGTTGAAGAGGGTATGACATTTTCTTCCCCTGCAAGCTTTATGATATCTGGGGCATGCCCTCCTCCAGCGCCTTCTGTATGAAACGCATGTATTGTTCTTCCCCCTATAGCTTCAATAGTTCTTTCAACGAAGCCACTTTCATTAAGAGTATCAGTATGGATCATTACCTGCACGTCAAGATCATCCGCAACTCTTAAGCAGGAGTCAATAGCCCCAGGGGTTGTACCCCAATCTTCATGCAACTTTAAAGAAGAGGCTCCTCCTTTAACTTGTTCTATCAAAGGCTCAGCCAAACTAGAGTTTCCTTTCCCAGCAAAAGACAAATTCATCGGAAATGCATCAGCGGACTGAAGCATTTTTCCTATGTTCCATGGGCCTGGAGTACATGTGGTTGCAAGAGTCCCATGTGCAGGACCAGTACCCCCTCCCAACATTGTGGTGAGCCCAGAGTGCAAAGCATCTTCAATTTGCTGGGGACATATAAAATGTATATGCGCATCCATGCCTCCAGCAGTTAATATTTTTCCTTCACCGGCTATTACCTCAGTTGCAGGCCCTATAATAATTGAAATTCCATCCTGAATATCTGGGTTGCCCGCCTTGCCAATTGAATTAATCTTGGCGTCCTTTATTCCCACATCTGCCTTATAAATGCCAGTATAATCAATTATCAAGGCGTTTGTAATAACTAAATCAACAGCTCCCTCGCTTCTGGTTATTTGACTTTGACCCATTCCATCTCTTATTACCTTTCCTCCACCAAATTTTACTTCCTCCCCATAAAGTGTGTGATCATTCTCTACCTCTGCAAAGAGTTCAGTATCTGCCAACCTAACCTGATCTCCAGTAGTGGGACCAAATATCCCAGCATATTTTTCTCTGGAAACTTTTTGTGCCATTACAAATCACCCATAATTTTTTTGTTGAACCCATAAACTTTCCTGTTACCAGCATAAGGAATGAGACTAACTGTTTTCAACTGACCTGGTTCGAATCTTATTGCGGTACCTGAAATTATATCTAACCTCATTCCTCTGGTGCTTTCTCTATCAAACTTTAGATTTTCATTAGCTTCAAAAAAATGATAGTGGCTCCCAACTTGTATTGGCCTATCGCCAGCGTTCGAAACTTCTAGTAACATGGCCTCCTTATCCGCATTAATAGTGAGTTCGTCTCCTGCTATTTTAATCTCTCCTGGTATCATTTTATTTCCTATCTAATTGGCTGATGAACGGTTACTAGTTTTGTTCCATCAGGAAAAGTCGCTTCTACTTGAACCTCATCTATCATCTCAGCTATTCCATTCATGCAATCTTTCCTACTAATTATTTCACCCCCTGCAGACATCAAGTCAGCTACTGATCTCCCTTCCCTAGCTCCTTCTAGGACAAAATTTGTTATCAAAGCTATGGCTTCAGGATGATTTAATTTCACTCCTCTTTTTTTTCTGTCAGTAGCAACCATAGCAGCTACGGCTATCATCAGTTTATCTTTTTCCCTAGGTGTTAAATTCATGTTCTCTCCTTAAATTCAAACTCTCCATACTTCAGGTTCTTCTAGATTCCAAATTGATCCTAATAATTTTTTTGTTTCTTCTCTAACCGCACTTATGTCTCTAGAGTGCACTCTAGTGATCAGGCAGTTATTTCTTAGAGAACTGCCTGTGAATACTTTGATGGAACTGGTAGTGTAAGCCCTCAATTTTTCTAAATAATACTCAGCTTTTTTGCCTACATAAAAAAAACTGGCAAAAGATGAAATATTTTTAAAGCCTGAAACACCCCTTGGAACTTCTTTTTTCCAACCGAATTGGTCGAAATAAACTAACCTATTATCATAATATATTTTCCATCTATCGATAAAATTTGAAACACTCAAAACCTCCCCCATTGCCTTTCTACCCAATATCACATGGTCGAATGCAAGAAACTCTGAGCTATTATCCACTTCTATTTTTGTATTTCTTGAAACAGCAGATTTAGCAAATAAAATCAATTCTTGGGGAAGCCAATATATTTTACTTCCATTTTCCACTTTAAAACTGTTTTCAAAAACCGCTTTATTGTCACTAGCTTCATAAGCTTTCTCAGCAGCTTGGGTTGTTAGTACTAGTGAGCAATCATGACTGCTTTTTATGGAACAATTAAACCTATCTCCCCCAGTTACACCACCAGCTGTGTTTATAACTATACCCTCTTTAATTCGTTTGAAGTATTTTGGAAATATACAGCGGGAAGACCCCTGTTGAAAAAATTTCTTTATTCTATTTTCGGAGCCCATTATCTCTATAGATATAGTCCCATTCGCTCTTTGTACTTTCCTATTGGGCTCAATCATAGCTTTCTTCCATGTTTCCAATTAAAGCGCTTCAATTAAATGCTAATCATTTTCTGGACTTTTTTCCTAGTTTAGATGTATCTCCAGGTTTTGCAAAGTTTGGAAATAGCAAAATATATTTAAACACATTCTTTGCCTAATTTATAGGTCATATTCCCTTTATTGATTAAATTTTAATCAAAACTCATTATCAATTTTTCAGCTTCATCTAGTTTTTCAACATTCAAATTAGAGCAAAAATTTTCTGGTCCGATTCCTTCGATAAGATCCCTTGTAGAGAGGTTTCCCTTTGCTCCCGGAGCAAATGGACATCCACCCAATCCTCCTATTGCACTATCAAATACGGCTAAACCATGAGAAATCGCCTCTCTTACATTTTCAATAGCATTATTGTTTGTATCATGAAAATGGCCTGCTAACTTTGAAGGGTCTATGTCTCTACATAAATCTAGTAATAAAGATTTTACCGACTTCGGTGTTCCTTTGCCAATCGTGTCCCCCAAAGATACTTCATAGCAACCTAACTCGATAAGCCTCTTAACTAACTTTGAAACCTCTCCAGAGTCTATTGAGCCTTCGTACGGACACTCTATGACGCACGACACATAACCTCTCACAGCAACTCCTATCTCCTTTGCTTTTTTTATAAGAGGTACAAATCTTTCAATACTCTCTACAATACTACAGTTAATATTCTTTCTTGAAAAAGTCTCAGAGGCCGAGGCAAAAATAGCTACTTCATCGCAATTTGCATCGATTGCCTTATCAAAACCAGTGATATTAGGCGTCAGTGCCGTATAATTAACACCAGATTTTCTTTTTATTCTCCTCATTAGTTGATCAGTACCTGCCATCTGCGGAACCCATTTTTCACTAACAAAGCTTCCACACTCTATTTTCTTAATGCCCGTATCACTTAACGTATCTATTAACTTGACTCTATTTTCAATAGACACGTTAAACGGGGTGTTCTGCAATCCATCTCTTGGACCAACTTCAAATATTTTAATATTCTTTGGCATTTTCTTCCCATTAATCAATTTCAACCAAAATATCATTTTGATTTATGATCTCTTTAGGTTTCGCTTTCATTTTCTTAATACGACCCGCTTTTGGCGCCTTTAACTCATATTCCATCTTCATCGCTTCTATTATTACTAATGGTTCTCCTGTAGAAACCAACTGTCCGTTCTTCTTTAATATTTTTACAACTGTGCCCGTTATAGGAGCAATGACTTTCCCTTCATTGATTTCGGTATTATCTCTCTGCTCATAATCTTCTTGTAGTTCGAAATGAAAGATTCCACCATTATCAAAAACTCTCACAATTTCGTTCTCTCGTTCATATTCATATTTGATGTTGTAACCTCTTAGAGTGAATTCTATAACTCCTGCACTAATTTCGATATCAGATACCTCGTAGGATTCATTCTCTAAAAAAAGCAATAGACCATTTTCTTTAGCTATCAATTTAATCTCAAAAAATCTATCGTGGTGACTTAACCTTAAACTAGTTCCTCTCTCACCCCATATTCTCCACATTTTTTTTTCAAATTTATTTTGTAAAAATAAAAATAAAATTGCAGCAGACGCAAAATGGCTATGAAGTGCCGTTTCCTTTCTAAACTTTTCAACGATTAATTCAACACTATCTACTTGCATAATATTTTCTAAAAAACTTGGATCGTTATTTAATTTATACAGAAACTCTAAGTTTGTATTTATGCCTTTAATTTTAAATTCGCGTAAGCAATCACTCATTTTCTTTTGAGCTAACTCTCTATTTACATCATGTACAATAAGCTTTCCTAACATTGGATCATAGTGGCTCTCTATTTGATCACCTTGCTTTACGCCGAAATCCAATCTTACGTTCTTTGGGAGACGCAACTCAGAAATTTTTCCTGTACTAGGCATGAAATTTTTCTTAGGATTCTCTGCATATACTCTTGCTTCAATAGCATGCCCTTTAGATTTTATATCTGACTGTTTAGGAGAGAGTTTTTTTCCTGCCGCTATTTCTAATTGCATTTCTACCAAATCTATTCCAAGAATTGCCTCAGTGACGGGATGCTCGACCTGAAGCCTTGTATTCATTTCCAGAAAATAGAAGGGCACATCATTTTCATTTCCAGAAGTATCGACAATAAATTCAACAGTGCCTAGGTTGGTATAATTTATTGTTCGTGCGATAGCTATGGCTGCCTCATACATTTTCTCTTTTGTAATTTGAGGAATTGATGTTGCTGGGCTCTCTTCTAGAACTTTTTGATACCTTCTTTGAGCTGAGCAGTCTCTTTCCATCATATGAATTATGTTGCCAAAATGATCTGCTGCAATTTGAACCTCTATATGCTTACCGCCTTGAATATATTTTTCTATAATAATCTCATCATTACCAAAACTGCTTAAAGCCTCTCTTTTTACAGATTGAATAGCACCTTCAAATTCACTCTCCTTCAGTACAATTCTCATTCCCTTTCCACCTCCCCCAGAAGCGGCTTTAATTAATAAAGGATACTCTATGGTTTTGTCGATTATGAGCGATTCTGAGCGAATGTTTTCTTGCAGCGAGTAACCGGGAACCGTGGGTATTCCTGCTTTTAATACAGCTTGTTTAGCGTTCTTTTTGTTACCCATGGTCTTAATTGTTTTCCATCCAGGGCCAATGAACGCAATTCCTTTACTTTCAATTTTTTTTGAAAAAGCGTGGTTTTCAGAAAGAAACCCATAACCAGGATGTATTGCATCCACATTTCTTACAACTGCAATCTCCAAGATCTTCTTAATATTTAAGTAACTTTTGCTTGCCACTGATGGGCCAACGTAACAAGCCTCATCAGCTAAAAGCACATGAGCAGAGTTTTTGTCACTGTCTGAATAAATGGCTAGGGTTTTTATACCCAAATTTCGAGCTGTTTTTATTATTCTGCAAGCTATTTCACCGCGGTTAGCCACCATAAGTTTTTGAAACATCTCTACATCCTAAAGACGCCAAACTTTGTTTCTTCTATCGGTGCATTCAGGGCAGTTTCTAATGACAAAGCTACTACATCTCTGGTTTTTCTTGGGTCAATTATTCCGTCATCCCATAAATGAGCAGAGGCAAATAAAGCTGAAGATTTCTCTTCAAACAAATCTAATATAGGTCGCTTAATTTTCATTATTTCCTTCTCTGACAAATTCTTTCCCTGTGCTTTGGCTGCATTCATATTAACCTCAGCCATAACTCCAGCAGCCTGTTCACCACCCATTACGGCTACCTTAGCATTCGGCCACGTCCATAGAAACCTAGGGCCAAATGCTCTACCACACATACCATAATTGCCTGCGCCATAGGAACCGCCAACAACAACTGTAATCTTTGGTACATTTGCACACGAGACGGCATGAACCAGTTTTGCACCATCACTTGCAATCCCACTCTGTTCATATTTTTTTCCTACCATAAAACCTGTTATGTTTTGTAGAAACAAAAGAGGGATCTTCCTTTGACAACATAGCTCTATAAAATGGGCTCCCTTTTTTGAGCTTTCTGAAAATAAAACTCCATTATTTGCAATTATGCCAATACTGATTCCACAAATTTTTGCAAATCCGCAGACTAGTGTCTCACCATATGTAGCTTTAAACTCATCAAAGTTAGAGCCATCAACTATCCTTCCTATGAGCTCAAAAACATTAAAGCTTTTTTTTGTATCTGTATGTATAAAACCTAATAAATCCTCAATGTCTAACCTTGGCTGCTTATATTTGTGCCTTGAATATTTGGGCATGGAAGCCAAATCATTTACAATCATTCTTGTAAGAGATAGAGCATGAGTATCATTATCCGCTAGATAGTCAGCTACGCCTGATAATCTCGCGTGTGTGTCGCCTCCTCCTAATGTTTCGGCATCTACAATTTCTCCCGTGGCCTGCTTTAATAAAGGAGGCCCCGCTAAAAATATCGTACCTTGGTTTTTTACAATAATAGTCTGATCAGACATTGCTGGCAAATACGCCCCTCCTGCTGTACAAGATCCCATAACAACCGCAATTTGAGGAATTCCTTTTGAACTCATTTGAGCTTGGTTAAAAAATATTCTTCCAAAATGATATTTGTCTGGAAACACCTCATCCCAGGAAGGTAGGTTAGCTCCACCACTATCAACCAGATAGATACATGGTAAATTATTTTCCATTGCTATTTCTTGGGCTCTTAAATGTTTCTTTACTGTCAAAGGGTAATAACTTCCCCCCTTAACAGTCGCATCATTACAAATTATCATGCAAAGCCTCTCTGAAACTACTCCCACTCCGGCTATAGCGCCTGCACAGGGAACTTGGTCCTCATATTTTCCTTTAGCCGCAAATAAGCCTATCTCTAGAAAAAATGACCCTCGGTCTAAAAGATTATAAACGCGATCTCGTGGGAGCATTTTCCCCCTATCTATATGTCTTTTTCGAGATTTTTCTGAACCACCAAGTTGAATCGTCGTGGCGATATCCTCTATTCCGTTTATGGAACTAATAATTTTCTGTTGATTAAATTCAAATTCTTCAGTTTTTTGGGGATTGTCAGAACCTACTTGTGGCATTTATTTCACTTTGTTTCCTCGAAGAGTTCTCTACCAATCAGCATTCGCCTGATCTCAGAGGTCCCCGCACCAATTTCATAGAGCTTTGCATCTCTTAGAAGTCTTCCTGTGGGATAATCATTAATATAACCATTCCCACCCAAACATTGAATGGCATCTAAAGCGACTTGCGTAGCTTTTTCCGCCGCGTACAATATGCAACCTGCAGAGTCTTTTCTAGTTGTCTCTCCTTTGTCGCAAGCTTTGGCAACAGCGTAAACATATGACCTGCAAGCATTCATTGTTGTATACATATCTGCGATTTTCCCCTGCATTAGCTGGAACGTTCCTATCGGTTTCCCAAACTGTTCTCTTTCATGGATATAGGGTACTACTACGTCCATTGCTGAAGCCATTATCCCCACCGGTCCAGCTGCTAAAACTACTCGCTCATAATCGAGACCAGACATTAATACATTGACACCCTTACCTTCTTCCCCCAACACATTTTCGTATGGCACCTCACAGTTTTCAAAAATTAATTCTGAGGTATTTGAACCTCTCATGCCCAGTTTATCCAACTTTTTTCCAGTAGAAAAACCGGTCATTGATTTTTCGATTAAAAACGCTGTTATACCCCGGGGGCCAGCTTCAGGGTCTGTTTTTGCATAAACAACAAGAGTATCTGCATCTGGCCCATTGGTAATCCACATCTTCGATCCATTAAGCAGATAATAATCATTTCGTCTCTCAGCTTTTAATTTCATGGACACTACGTCAGAGCCTGCACTTGGTTCTGACATTGCAAGTGAGCCAATATTTTCACCTGAAATTAGCTTTGGAATATATTTTTCTTTTTGATCACTATTACCCCACCGATATATTTGGTTTAAACAGAGGTTTGAGTGCGCTCCGTATGACATACCCACTGCGGCGTTCGCCCGACTAATTTCCTCAACAGCTACACAGTGAGCTAAGTACCCCATATCTACTCCACCGAATTCTTCAGAAATAGTTATTCCATGAAGACCAAGGTCTCCCATAAGTTTCCACAACTCCATAGGAAAATCGTTGGTTTTGTCTATTTCATCTGATTTTGGTGCTATTTCTTCTTTTGCGAATTTCCTTACTGTGTCTCTTAAAGACTCAACGTCTTCTCCAAGATCAAAACTCATAACTGAATCAAACATAAGTTTATTCTACTTTCTTATTTAGGCGCCATCCGAATAGCCCCATCCAGTCTTATTGTTTCCCCATTTAACATTGTATTTTCAACTATCTGAGCAGTCAATTCAGCATACTCACTAGGATTACCTAAGCGCGGAGGGAAAGGAACCGACTTGCCTAGTGCATCCTGAACTTCCTCTGGAAGACTTCTTAACATAGGCGTACTAAATAGACCTGGAGCAATTGTTACTACTCTTATCCCGTTTTGCGCCAAGTCACGAGCCATGGGTAATGTCATGCCAACAACTCCTCCTTTAGATGCAGAGTATGCTATCTGACCGATCTGTCCATCATATGCTGCAACTGAAGCAGTATTAATAATTACTCCATTCTCCTTATCTTCATTTAAACTAGTTTGGTTAGACATTCCTAAGGCACTTTGTGAAGCTACATTAAAAGTACCGATGAGATTGATGTTTATAGTCTTTTCAAATAGTTCAAACTGATGGTTTCGTCCCTTTGATACAGTTTTTTGAGAAAATCCAATGCCAGCACAGTTCACACAAACTCTTTCCTGACCAATTTCACCTCTTATTTTTTCTAAACCGTCAGAAACTGATTGGGGATTGGAAACATCTACCTTTTGAAAGCTTGCTCCATGCAATGCAGCAACTCTATTTCCTTCCTCAACATTCATATCAAAGATTGCTACTTTTGCACCCATTCCAGAAAATTTTTCTACCACAGCAAGACCCAAGCCAGAAGCTCCTCCTGTTACTAATATAGGTGTTTCGCTAGAAATCTTCATGGTCGTTCTATTGCAATAGCTAGACCCTCACCACCACCTAAACAAATGGCTGCGACACCCTTTCTTAATGCTCTTTTTTCCAGAGCGTTTAACAGAGTTACCAAAATTCTGGCACCTGAAGCTCCAATTGGATGACCGAGAGCGCATGCTCCACCATTTACATTGATTTTTTCTCTTGGGATATTCAATTCTTTCATAAAACCCATTGGAACTACTGCAAAAGCCTCATTAACTTCCCACAAATCAACTTCCTCAGAACTCCAACCTATAATTTTTAATAGCTTTTTTGCTGCAGGTATTGGTGCAGTCGTAAAAAGACCCGGCTTTTGAGCATGTACGGTATGACCTAAAATTTTTGCCCTTACTTGTAAAGACAATTGAGACGCTTTGTCTTCTGAACTAATAATTAAGGCCGCCGCTCCATCAGAAATTGATGACGAATTCGCAGCAGTTACCGTGCCATCTTTTCGGAAAGCCGGTCGAAGATTTGGGATCTTCTCAGGTTGTGCATTTTTTGGTTGTTCATCTTCAGAAATGGTATGCTCTCCCTTTCTTGTTTTAACGGTTACTGGAGAAATTTCTCTATCAAAGGCATTATTTTTCTGTGCTTTCAGTGCATTTTGCAATGACCCTAGAGCATACTCATCTTGCTGTTCTCTGGTAAATTGGAAAAGTTCTGCAGTATCCTCAGCAAAAGTTCCCATTAGCCTCCCAGGGTCATAAACATCTTCCAGTCCATCTAGAAACATATGATCATACATTTGTTGATGTCCTACCTTTGCACCACTTCTCATTTTGGGCGCAAGATAGGGTGCGTTTGTCATGCTTTCCATACCCCCTGCAGCAACTAAGTCACTAGTTCCAGCTTTTACTTGATCATGAGCATATATCACTGACTTTAGCCCTGAACCACACATCTTGTTTAACGTAACGGCGGGGACATCTTCTGTTAGGCCTGCCTTGAACGAAGCCTGCCTCGCCGGAGCTTGACCTAGGCCCGCAGACAAAACGTTTCCCATTATGACTTCATTCACATCACTTAAATTTAACTTTGCGTCATCTATTGCTCCCTTGATTGCCGCACCGCCTAAATCTGTAGCACTTACTTGAGAAAGCTCACCATGGAAGCCTCCCATAGGAGTTCTTGAAGCTCCAACTATTACTACGTTTTTCATTTCTTAATCCCCCTTGTTTTTGCTAATCAAAAGTTCTCTGATCGTCTATTACCTTCCCATCATTAGGTAAATCACCAGGTGATACTATTTTTACATTGCCTTTCAGTTTAAGGACTTCTTTAACTGAATTTTCGTAATCAGCTGAAGATCCTTTTTCTATCTCCAGCAGGACATCCATCACATCATTATTTTCACTTCGTGAAACATTTACTCTAGCTTTTATTATCTCAGAATGCCTTGCTACAAGATCAGCTACTTGTTCTGGCCTTACAAACATCCCCTTTATTTTTGTTGTTTGATCTGCTCTACCACGCCATCCCACGATCCTCATATTAGTACGTCCACATTCACTCTTCCCAGAAGCCACAGCAGACAAATCACCAGTTGCAAATCTTATTAGGGGATAGTCAGGGTTAAGAGTGGTAACCAAAACTTCTCCGATTTCTCCTTCAGATACAGGATCTCCTGTACCTGGAGTAACTATCTCCACTATTACACCTTCATCAACTACCATTGGAGCATCAGCCACTGTCTCATATGCGACATTGCCTAGATCAGCGGTACCATAGTTCTGAAGACATAGAATACCCCTATCTTTGTATGCTTGCCTTGTTTTTGGGAACAAAGGTCCTCCTCCTACTAAAGCTTTCTTAATCTTTGATAGATCTAACCCTAGTTCCTCTCCTTTATCTAATATGATTTGAAGAAAATCAGGTACACCGATGTAGGCAGTAACACCTATTTCTGCTGCAGCTCTTGCTTGAAGCTCAGTCTGCCCGGTTCCCGCAGGAAAAACAGTTGCTCCAACAGCTAGAATACCTTGTTCACTTAACATCCCCGCTGGCGTAAAATGGTAGGAAAAACAATTCTGAACTATATCTCCCTCTCCTATTCCTGCTGCTTTCAATGCTCTTCCCGACCTCCACCAATCATGCTTTACCATTCCTGGTTCATAAATAGGTCCTGGAGACTGAAAGATTTGATTTAATTTATTTACATTCCCAGCTATTAGCCCTCCCAAGGGAGGGTTCTCTGATTGCAATTTCACAAGTTCGCTTTTCCTAAGAACAGGCAACTTAGGCAAGTCTTCAATAGATTTTATATCCTCTGGGTTTACATCTTTTAAAATTTCTGAAAAAGCGGTTGAGTTTTCTTTTGCATTTCTTATTTGTATTGGTAACTCAGAACCAATATTTTCGGCTCGTTCCGTGTCTGACCTAGTTTCTAAATTATCAAAAAATTTACTCATACAGCCTTAACTTACAGCCACCTTTTTCGTCTTCGGTATGATTTTGTATTCCTAAATGAATTTCTACCTTCTTCAGACATACCCAAGTAGAACTCTTTCACGTCTGGATTTTCTCGAAGTTCCTTAGCAGGTCCGTCCATTACTACCCGACCGCTTTCAAGAATATATCCCTTGTGAGCATACTTTAAAGCCACATTCGTATTTTGCTCGGCAAGCAAAAAAGACACCTTTTCTTTTTCATTCAACTGCTTAACTATTTCAAATATTTCTTCCACCAGCTGTGGAGCTAATCCCATACTCGGCTCATCCAACAAGATTGTTTCGGGAGATGACATCAAAGCTCTTCCTATTGCTGTCATCTGCTGCTCACCCCCAGATGTATATCCTGCGAGAGATTTTCTTCTTTCTTTTAATCTTGGAAAATAATTATAGACTAAATCCAAGCTTTCTTGGAGTTCACTGCCACTTATTTTTCTTGTGTAGGCACCTGTAAGTAGATTCTCCTCTACTGTAAGATGTTCAAAGCAGTGTCTTCCCTCCATTACCTGGATAACTCCCCTACGAACCATATCGGCCGGATCGAGGTCTTTTATAGAGTCGCCCAAGTAGGAAATTGTTCCCTTCGTTACCTCTCCACGCTCAGATCTCAACAAATTCGAGATTGATTTAAGTGTTGTACTTTTTCCAGCTCCGTTACCTCCTAAAAGGGCTGTTATACCACCTTTTTCAACAGTTAAACTAACACCTCTAAGAACCAATATTACGTGATTGTAAACAACTTCTATGTTACTAACATCTAAAACCGTTTCCTGAGAACTTTCATCAAACATTTTTTTTCCTATTTAATTAAACCTGGCCTGCCAAAAAAGGCAGGCCAGATAAATTATAACTTAACTTAGTTACACTTCTGTGACTTCCAGCCTGGCTTATCCGCAATATAGTCAGCCGCTGCTTTTGTAAGCATTGGTCCAACAACGTCTTCCATTGGAGGAATAGGTTTGGTGATCGGGCCCCAATCTTTACCATCCCACTGCTGTATGGTCACAGCACCTTTACCTTCATGGTCTGCACAAGAACCTATAATCGGTGCGAAAAGACCGGTCAAACCTAACTCAGCAATACGCGCGTCATCTAGTTTTATCATTTCAAGGCCCTTTCTAACATCAGCACCTGTTACATTCTTCTTACCAGTAGCCTTTTGTGCTTCGTGAATAGCTTCAGCAACAACTACTGCACCGACGGCAGCTCTGTTGTATAAAACCTTACCCACTTCGTCCATGGTGGTTTTACTCTTACCTGGTTTAACAACAAGATTAATCATATCCTGAATTGCTGGGTAATCAGTTCCTGTTCCTGTGAATGTAGCTGACTTGTAACCTTTAGCTTTCATTCCCAGTGCTTCAGTATCTACATGAGCTCCTGACCACCAGTTACCAATAAACCTGTCTAGAGGATATCTTGTCTTTGCTGCTTCTTTAATAGCTGTTGAGTTCATTGCACCCCAACCCCACATAATAACCCAGTCAGGCTTCTCTTTCCTGATAGTAAGCCAATGTGAAGATTGATTCTGCATTTCCTTAACTGCTACTGGTACCAACATGTGCTCAAAACCCATCTTTGGACCAAGTTCATCTAATACTGGAATTGGTTCTCTACCATATCCAACATCCAAGAAAAGGAACGCTATCTTTTTACCTTTAAGTCCAGTTTCTGAGTCTATGTAGGATAGAACAGACGTCATTTGTGACCAGTAGGAAGCTGGGTAATTAAAAGCCCAAGGAAACGTTTCACCTTTAGCAGCAGCCGACAGTCCATAACCCATAGTTAAAATCGGAACCTGATCTTCTGGTGCTTTTTGAAGAACCTGTAATGTTATACCTGTTGAGTTTGGATAAACAATCAACGGATTTTTTCCTCTGTAAGATTCATAGCACTCAACACCAACTTGAGCTTTATAGCCAGTCTCACACTCTTCAGGGTTAGTCAATACTCCCCCAATACCGCCGTCTCTCTCATTGAGCATAAGGAAATAATCAGTATAACCATTTGCAACAGCTGTTCCATTCGCTGCAAAAGGTCCGACTCGATATGTATAATGAGGCACTAACAATTCGTCGGCGAAACTTAAACCAACCGTAGATAATAAAGTGCCAAAACTTATTAAAGCACTTATAAGAAATTTTTTCATTTTTTTCTCCCATTCTTGCAGCTTTCGCCGCGTTTAAGCGAACCGTTATTTGGTAAAATAAAAAAGTGAAATCGGTCCATTTTCACCTCTTTGTTCAATTCTAATAAGGGAACGGCCACATCCTTAACTTTTGTTTGGCTATCTGCCATAATCTAGCCAAACCATGTGGCTCCACAATTAGAATCACTACTATCATAAACCCTAGTAAAATTATTGAAAGATTTTCCATAACAAAAGCATCATAACCAAAAGATGTCTTGCCAATTTCTTTTATGAGAACAGGTATTACCCACACCAATATTGCACCCATATAGCAACCAGTTATGGAACCTAGTCCTCCTATAATCACCATAAATAAATATGTAAAACTGTGATTAATATCAAAGCTCTCTACCTCTGCGGCACCCAACCAGAAAAAGACCATCAACGCCCCTGAGATACCAACATAAAATGAAGAGAAAGCAAATGCAGAAAGCTTCGCTGTCAAAGGTCTTACACCTATTAGTTCTGCTGCTATATCCATATCCCTTATCATCATCCAAGAACGCCCTATTCTTCCTCGGATTACATTCGAAGCCAACCAAGTTAAAAGCACTAAAAAGGTTAAACAAACAAAATACCTTGTTGTTGCCTCAGACTGAGGACCACTTATTATTATCCCAAACATTTCTTTATTTGGTCCTTCTATTCCACCACTGTTATTATAGTTATATAGCCAAGGTATACGAATAAATGCCCATTCTAGAAAAAACTGTGCAGCAAGTGTCGCAACCATAAGATAAAAACCTTTTATTCTTAAAGATGGTAGACCAAAAAGCATTCCTACAAAAGCTGTCACCAACCCGGATAATATTACGCAAATCAGTATATTCAAATCTGGAAATATAGTCATAAGCTTGTAACAGCTATATGCGCCAACACCCATAAAAGCACCTGTGCCGAGAGATATTTGACCAGCAAAACCGAGTAATATATTTAAACCAAGCGTCGTTATAGTAAATATAACAACGGGGATCATTATGGCGGAGAGAGTAAACTCGTATGATAGACCAGGGATCCCGAATAGAGGTATGGCAACGTATGCTAATAAAAGCAGAATGCCAATGCCGATCTTATCTTCAAAAAGAGGGAAAGCCGCTAGCTCTTCTTTATATTTTGACTTAAACTGTCCTGTTTCTCTGTAAAACATTTCTTACACCCTCTCAATAATCTTGTCACCAAATAGTCCCTGAGGTCTAAAGAGTAGGAAAATAAGAGCAATAATGTAAGCGAACCAACCTTCAACTCCACTTCCTAATAATGGACCCCAATAAATCTCGAAAACCTTTTCACCAAGACCTATGATAAGTCCTCCAATTATCGCTCCTGGGACAGAGGTAAAGCCTCCAATAATTAAAACCGGTAGAGCCTTAAAACCAATGATTTGTAGAGCAAAAGAAACATCAGATCTAGCCCCCCAGAAAATACCTGTGACAAGTGCCACTACTCCTGCGACAAACCAAACAATAACCCAAATTTGGTTAAGAGATATGCCTACCGATAAAGCTGCTTGATGATCATCTGCCACCGCTCTTAGTCCTCTCCCAATCTTGGTTTTACTGAAAAAAAGCGCCAGGATAACAATCATGATACTTGCTATAACCGCAGCTGATATATCTATCATTTCAAAATATACGCCTCCGCCAAACATAGGCCACTCTAAACTACCATTAGGAAGCCCCAACTCATCAGTTATCATAGCGCTTGGTCTACCTCCAAATATCCATTGCGCTGACCCGATAATCAAAAAAGTTAACCCAATGGTCGACATAAACAAAATATTGCCATCCTGATTAACAAGTTTACGAAGTATTAGTCTTTCGATTAAAAAGGCTAGCACATAAAACATAACTAAAACCAAAATAACGCTAATCCAAGCAGGAATACCCATTTTGTAAAAGCTAACAAGAGATAACGCTGCTAGAACCACCAATATCGGTTGCGAGAAATTAAATACACCTGATGCTTTAAAGATTAATACGAAACCAAGGGCAATTAGACCATATAACGTACCACTAACAAATCCATCCCAAATGCCTTGGAAAAACAAATCAGGGTATGCAACCATTTCCGCAAAAGGTGAAACAAAAATTAGATATAAGATTTCAATTAAAGCTTCCATTAGTGAGGTACTCCCAAATATGCATCAATGACAGCTTGATTTTTTTGGACTTCGTTAGGGGTGCCATCCGCCAATAATTTTCCGTAATCTAATACTACAACCCTGTCGGCTAAATCCATTACAACAGCCATATCATGCTCTATCAGCGCTATAGTGGTTCCGAATTCTTCGTTCACATCCACTATAAATCTTGACATATCTTGTTTCTCTTCAACATTCATTCCTGCCATTGGTTCATCGAGCAACAATAATGTAGGATCCATAGCTAGAGCCCGCGCCAATTCCACTCTTTTTTGTAAACCATAAGGTAATGCTCCTACTGGCGTTTTCCTAATATGGTTTATTTCAAGAAAATCAATAATCTCTTCACATCGTCTTCTATGCTCTACTTCTTCTTCTATTGCCGGACCGTACCTAATCATCTGCCAAAAAAAGTTTTTGTTCATCTTTAACTGTCTTCCAGTCATCACATTTTCTATTGTTGTCATGCCTTTAAACAAAGCGATATTTTGAAAGGTTCTGGCTATCCCTGTCTTGGCAATTTCATAAGGCTCCATAGATGGACGTTTTTCACCCCTATACCAAATCTCTCCCTCTTGGGGATGATAAAAGCCATTTATGACATTTAACATCGATGATTTTCCTGCTCCATTTGGTCCAATTATTGCTCTTATTTCACCTTCCAGTATATCAAAAGAAACATCTTGTATTGCGATCACTCCGCCAAATCTAAGATTGATGTTTTTGACTTCCATCATTACGTTTTGATCAGTATTTCCCATAAATTAGTCCCTTTAATTTCTAATATTTCTATGCAGCATCACTTTTTGATTGCAGAACAAAAGTCTGGGCATCAACTATGTTTAGCGTAGCTTCTAAATAGCCTTTCTTACCATCTTCGTAAGTCACCTCTGTTTTAGTGGAAACCTGTTTGGCTCCTTTATATAAGGCATCAATCAAATCTTCATATTTTTGGGATACAAAACCTCTTCTAACTTTCCTTGTTCGGGTAATTTCCCCATCATCTGGATCTAACTCTTTATGTAATATTAAAAATCTATGAATCTGACACCCAGACATTACACTGTCCTTAGCAAGAGCTTTATTTACCTCTTCAACATGTTCCTTCATTATGTTCATTACTTCACTATTCGAAGCCAACTCTTGATAAGAAGCATAATTTATATTGTTTCTCTCAGCCCAATTTCCTACTGCAGACAAATCTATGTTTAAAAATGCAACACATTTTTCCTGACCAGCCCCAAATAAAACTGCTTCAAGAATGTTGGGGAAGAATTTCAGTTTGTTTTCAACATATTTGGGAGCGAACATCAAACCACTTTTTGTCTTTCCCACATCTTTAGCTCTGTCAATTATTCTTAGCTGACCGCTGGCTTCATCTATGTAACCTGCGTCTCCGGTTGCAACCCAACCTGCTTTATCCTTGGTCTCTTTGGTTGCTTTTGGATTTTTGTAATATTCTTTGAAAGCTCCCACCGACCTATAAAGCACCTCACCTGAGTCAGCTATTTTAAGTTCTACACCCTTAATTGGCTTTCCTACAGTATCTGATTGTACTTCATCATCTGATTGCATAGTCAAGAACACAGAGGCTTCTGTCTGACCATAAAGTTGTTTGAGGTTTATTCCTATCGATCTGTAGAAATCAAATAGTTCTGAACTTATTGCCTCTCCAGCGGTGTAAGCGATTCTAACTTTGGTTAACCCGAGCATATTTTTTAATGGGCCATAAATAATAAATTCACCAATTGAGTATTTCACCCGATCAATAAGACCCACGTTTTCTTTTTCCAAAATCCTCTTACCAACCTTTTCTGCATGGTTCATGAAGTAATGAAATGCCCTTCTCTTAATTGCACTAGCGTCCTCAATTCGAATATTAACAGACGTTTTAAGTCGCTCCCATAATGGAGGTGGTCCAAAAAATACTGATGGACCCATTTCTCTAATATCCATTTGTGTAGTGTCTGCGCCCTCTGGGCAATTAAGGCAGGCTCCTGCTCCCATTACCTGTCCAACAGAAATCATAAAATCTCCTACCCATGCCATTGGCAAATAACATACGATATGATCATTCTCTGTCCAGCGGTCAAATTCATTGGCACTCAATGAGGCTCCAATTATTGCACTGTGATTTTGGACAACTCCTTTAGATTTTCCAGTTGTTCCTGATGTATATAATAAAACACAAGTAGTATCACCAGAAATTTTTGCTACTCTTTTGTCTAATTCACTTTTTAGTTGTCCTTGATCTGCTTTACCTCTTTCAGAGATATCACTAAAAAGATGCAAGTGAGCTTTATCGTATTTTCTCAAGCCTTTAGGATCGACAAAAATAATCTCTTTAAGCTCTTTAACTTTATCCTTGATTTCATAAATTTTGTCGACTTGTTCTTGATCACCAACAATTGCGAATTTTGCAGAGCAATGAGTTAGAATGTATTCCATTTCTTCTGCAACAGCATCTTGGTAAAGAGGAACAGGTACTGCTCCAACATGCTGAGCTGCCACTAAAGACCAATACAGGTATGGTCTATTTCTCCCAATAACCGCAACATGATCACCCTCTTTCACTCCTAAATCGATTAACCCTTTAGAGAGGTTCATAATCTCTTGATTTGCTTGAGACCACGTCCAAGTCTGCCAAATACCAAACTCTTTTTCTCTGTATGCTGGAGAGTTACCAAATTTTTGAACATTACGTTCCAAAATTTTTGGCACAGTATCTAGGCTGGTGTCAATATCAACCATATTTCCTCCCGATCATCTTTTATACTTGTTAACACGACTCTTGCGGTCGTCATTTTGGAAACTAAAATATAAAAAAATTTTAAAAATAAAACAACACCCTTATTGCAATTCTTAATGAAAAAGGCTCTTAAACCTACTTTTTATTTATTCACCTTACGTTTTATCTAACAATTATAGCCCTAATATCATTTACATTAACTCCAGTTGGACCAGAAATCAGCAGGCTTCCAAGTTTCTTAAAAGCAACATAGGAATCATATTTATAAAGGTACTCATGCAAATCTATACCCAAAACTTTTGCTTTCTCAAAAGTTTCTCCTGTGAACATTGCTCCCGCGTTGTTACCATTGCCGTCAATACCATCTGTATCTGCGGCAAATCCACTCACTCCTGGTAATCCTTTTATTTTTTTTGCTAATGCTAGCGCAAAATGTGAGTTTCTCCCTCCCTTGCCATAATTAGACGGTAAATTAACCAAGCTTTCGCCGCCTGAAATAATGAAAGCCGGTTTTTTAACTGGGCTATTATATTCAACCACCTCTTTTATTACTTTAGCGTGAGTAGCTGCAAGAAGCTCTGAATCATCCTCTACTGATTCAGCTAAAACCAGAACATTCAGACCATAATTTTCTTTTGCTATAATGGAAGCGACTTTTATCGCCAGTGTTCCTGACGACAAAGTAAAAGAATTTTTATTATTGATTTGGATTGCTTTATCTTGAAAGACATTTTCCTGTTCTAAGAGGAAAAAATTCAAAATACTCTTATCGAATTTTATTTTATAAAAATCAACCAAAGCGCGTAAATCAAGGTTGCTATAATCTTTGTAAAAAGTAGGACCACTACCTACTAGTGATATGTCATCTCCTGGAATATCACAAACAACAAGTGTGATCACTGGGCAGGGGAAAGCCGCTTGACCTAATTTTCCAGCTTTTATTCTAGAGAAATAGCTTCGGAAAGCATTCATTACAGAGATAGGCGCGCCTGATTCTAAAAGTGATTTATTTAAGCTTATCTCATCAGCTAAAGTAAAGCCCTCAGGTGGTAAAGGAAGTAGCGAAGATGCTCCCCCAGAAATAATAAAAACGAAAAGATCACTTTCACTAAGAATCGAAGCATTTTCTAATAATGCTTTTGAAGCTTGAATTCCGGCCTCAGATGGTAATGGGTGTGAGGACTTAAAAACTCTATATCCAAAATCTTCACAACATTCATTTTCAGGAATTACAACTATGCCACTTGATTCTCCTTGAAAAGTTTCCTTAAACGCTCTAGATAACCTGCCTGCTCCTTTACCTACAGCTGCAAAGAAAGTTTTCCCTTTAGGAGGTTCGATTGTATGATTATGGATTTGTTTTACAGGATCTACGCTTTCGATAGTTTTAAAAAATATATCTTCAAGAATTTTTAAGTCGGGATCTATAATCTCCATAATAATGTTATATTTTTATAATATTATGTGCAGGCCCATATGGTGTTTTTGTTATGTTTTCAGCTCCTTTTTCTGTCAATATCACAATATCATGCTCTCTATATCCGCCAGCTCCAGGATTTCCTTGTGGTATAGTTAACATAGGTTCCATCGAGACAACCATATTCTTTTCCAAAATAGTATCAATATCTTCTCTTAACTCAAGACCAGCTTCTCTACCATAATAATGCGATAAAACACCAAAAGAATGCCCATACCCAAATGTCCTGTATTTAAGTAAATCTTGGTCTTCTAAAAAATTATTTATTTGATCACACACAGCTGAGCACGCAATGCCTTCATTTATTAAAGACAACCCCAATTCATGAGCTTTTACATTTGCTTCCCATACCCTGAGACTTTCTTTGTCAGGTTCCCCAATCCATAAAGTTCGTTCCAATGCAGTATAATAACCAGAAATCATGGGAAACGTATTCAAGGATAAAATGTCTCCCACCCTTAACTTACGAGTGGTAACAGGATTATGAGCACCATCTGTATTTATTCCAGATTGAAACCAAACCCATGTATCTCTTAATTCGCTATCTGGAAATCTATCAGCTATAGCCTTTTCCATTGCATCCCGACCTATCATTGCTATGTCAATTTCCCTTAACCCAGGCTTTAAGCTTTCTATGATTGCAGCTCCACCAATATCTGCAATGGAAGCCCCACATCTAATTAAATTCATTTCTTCCATGGACTTAATCATTCTTATTTTCATGACGTCATCAGAAATATCTTTAACTTTTTTTGGCTTAACAAATTCTTTCAATTTTTCGTTTTGTTGGAACGTAATATGATCCCCTTCTATCCCAACAATTTTCCCATGCCCTACTATGCTCGATACTGCTCTCCAATAATTATCTCTTTTCCAATCTGTATATATTAAATTTTGTCCGTAAGATCTTCTCCACGGTTGACCTAAATCTATATTTGCAGAAACAGTTATATTTAAATCATTCGAGACTATTAATGCATATGGTCTACCGAAAGAGCAATATAAGAACCCTGAGTAGTAAGCGATATTATGCATCGAGGTAAAAATTACAAAATCAATTCCGCTATCAGCAATAACTTTTCTTAACTTTGAAATACGTGTCTCATACTCGCCATCAGAGAATGGCAATATTGCTTTTTCACCATTCTTCAATTCAAAGAATTCTTTTCTCATTAGTTAAGCTCCGATATTAAACGTGCTGACCACCATTAATTTCTATCTCAGCTCCGGATACGTAGCTAGCATTTTCTGAACAAAGATAAAAAATGGTATCAGCCACCTCTTCAGGCATTCCTAAACGTTTCATCGGAATATCGGAAACAATTTTTTCTGTTCCTTTACTTAAAATAGCGGTTTTTACTTCTCCGGGTGCAATAGCGTTAACTCTCACCCCTAAGGGTCCAAAATCGTTTGCCATTTCACGCGTTAGAGCCCCAAGAGCAGCCTTTGAAGTAGCATATGCAGCTCCTGCAAAAGGGTGAACGCGACTTCCAGCAATAGAAGTAACATTAACAATCGTTCCTTTTGCTTTAACAAGCGCTTTTTGTAATCCTCTAGCTAGAATTACAGAGGCAAAAAAATTTACATGAAATACTTGGCCCCATGTACTTAAATCAGTATTGATTGAATCCAGTCTATTCCCTTTTTCATTCTTAGGTGAGATACCTGCATTATTCACCAAAGCATGCAGCTTGCCGTTTAAACGGTCTTTAATTTCTTCAATAGCATGAAGAGTATTATTTGGGTTTGAAAGATCGACTTGTATATGATTCTCCTCTCCTCCTGGCCAAGGGCACTTAGGGTCGAACGCTTGCCTTGAGCAAGTAATTACACGCCATTTCTCTTCAGAAAATTTTCTTACTGTTGCGTGACCAATACCTCTGCTTGCGCCTGTTAGCAGAATTACTTTTTGTTCAGATGTTTTGTCTAGCATTTTATACCTCAGAGTGTAATTTTAATTCCGACTAAAACAGTCAGATTTTACTCTAACCTCTAGACTAGTCAAGAGATTTATAATCGTTCAAAGTCAATTGTTGCTAATACCCTTTCCACTTTATCAAACATTTCATTAATTTGATTATTATTAATTATCAAAGGAGGACAAAAAGCTAAACTGTCTCCAGGGAGAAACCTTAAGATCACCCCAGCATCCTGGATCCTTTTTTGAATTTTTGCTGCAATTTTTAGCTTTGGATCTGGCTTTTCATTTGTATTTGCCTTCGAAACAAATTCAATTGCTCCTATCAAGCCGATGGCACGGGTATCTCCCACAAAGTCAAATTTCCCCATTTCCTTAATACGTTCACCAAATGTATTCGCAACTTCATTCACATGGTCAATTATCTCTCTCTCTTCGTATATTTGTAAAGTTTTAAGCGCTACTGCCGCGGTTACAGGATGAGCTGAATATGTAAAGCCATGACCAAAAATGCCTAGCTCATCTGCTTGTTTTTCAATATTTTCAATAATTCGCTTACTCAAAAGTACAGCAGATATTGGGGCATAGGCCGCTGAAAGCGCTTTTGCGCAGGTTAATATGTCGGGTTCCAGATTGAACGTTTCAGACCCCCACATGCTACCAGTTCTACCAAAACCACATATAACTTCGTCAGCTATAAAAAGTATCTTATATTTCTTTAAAAGATTTTGAACTTTTTCAAAATAACCATCTAAGGGGATGATTACCCCTCCTGCTCCCATAACCGGCTCCGCTATAAACGCTCCTATAGTTTCTGGGCCCTCTTCCAATATTAATTCCTCTAAATCGCTGATCATTCTATTGACAAATAACTCTTTCGTCTCACCAATTTTCTTTTCAGTAAAATAGTGTGGAGCAGAAGTATGTTTAACAAAATCTAAAGGCAACCCGAACCCATCTGAGGCGTATGGCAATCCCGTTAAACTCCCAGCTGCCATAGTCACACCATGATAACCACGCTTACGACTAATGATTTTCTTCTTTTCTGGACAACCAATTGCATGATGATAATACCAAACTATTTTGATAGCTGTGTCATTGGCTTCAGACCCGGAGCTACAAAAAAACACTTTTTCTAAATTTTTGGGTGATATTGATACTAATTTTTCAGACAACTCAGCAGAAATATCCGGAACTTTGCCAGCAAAACTGTGGTAAAAGGGTAATGTATTCATTTGTTTTAAAGCTGCATCTGCCAACTGCTTTTCGCTGAACCCCAGAGATGCACACCACAAACCACTCATTCCTTCTATGAATTTTTTCCCCGAATTATCATAAACATATATACCATCACCCCTACTTATTACGTGAGGACCATTCTCCTTCAATACCTTTGGGTTGGTATAAGGGTGAAAATGATTGTGTAAATCCTTCGCTTCCAGCGAATTAACTAATTTATTCATTTTATTTGTCCTTCATTTGAGGGTAAAGTATGCCTTAAAAGGTCAAAACAAACAATATTATTCGGGAGTTATTCCTCTAAGCCGTTCAGAACGCCTCCTTAAGAGTTCAACAATAGTTAATAATATAATTGATAGAATTACTAAAATAGTGGCTACTGCTAATATAGTTGGGCTAATTTGCTCTCGTATTCCAGAGAACATTTGCCTAGGTATTGTTCTCTGCCTAACATCTGCCAACTGCAGAACAACAACAACCTCATCAAAGGATGTGATAAAAGCAAATAATGCTCCTGATATAACCCCTGGAAGGATAAGAGGTGTTTGAATTTTAAAAAATGTTCTGACAGGACCAGCACCTAAACTTGCTGATGCCCTAGTTAGACTTTGATCAAAACCAACAAGAGTAGCTGTAACTGTTATTATGACAAAAGGAGTTCCCAGAACAGCATGCGCCAATATCAATCCCAAATAGTTTTTTGCCAATCCAACTTGTGAAAATGAGTAAAAGAGACCAGATGCAGTAATCACCAATGGAATTATCATAGGTGATATAAGAAGAGACATAATTATTCTTTTATATGGCATGTGGCTACTGCTCAGACCTATCGCTGCGATAGTTCCAAGCACTGTAGCTAATATCGTCGCAAAAATACCAACTATAAAACTGTTTTTGATAGAACGTATCCACTGGGCATTATTCCACATATCAGCCCACCATCCGTTACTTGCATCAGGGTCAGCCATTCCATTCTTTAATATGTCCCAGTACCAGCGATAAGAATAAGCGTCAGGATCCAATGACAACATTCCGGATGTAAAACTGAAGTAAGGCTCCTGATTGAAGCTTAGAGGAATGATAATTATAATTGGGAAAATCAGAAATAAAAAAACAAGCGCACAGATAAACCGGAAGGTATAAAACCAGGCAACGTCTCCTCTAGAGGCATATACAGGTATAGCTCTCTTCTTCATATTTTTTAACCTAACTTCATATTGTCTATGCCAACAAAACGATCGTACAGCCAGAAGAAAAATAAGATGAATATCAATAATACGAGACCCAGAGCAGCAGCCAAATTCCAGTTTAATGAACTACGCATATGGAAGTCTATAATATTAGAAATCATTTGACCGTCTTGTCCTCCCACTAGCGCTGGGGTAATATAGTAGCCGATAGCTAGAATAAAAACTAATATTGCTCCAGCTCCTACTCCTGGGATGGTCATCGGGAAATAAACTCGCCAAAAAGCGGTCCAGTTTGTAGCTCCCATTGATTTTGCTGCCATCACAAAAGAAGGTGATATAGTTTTCATAACAGAGTAAATGGGTAAAATCATAAACGGTAATAATATATGGGTCATAGCTATAAGCGTTCCAGTTTTGTTATAAATTAAAGAAAACCTCGCATCATCTACTGTAATACCGAAAAAAACCAGAAGATCATTTACAACACCTGAACTTTGCAACATGGCTATCCAAGCTGTGGTTCGAACTAGAAGCGATGTCCAGAACGGAAGAAGAACTAGAATAAGCAATAAGTTTGATGTCCTCAACGGAAGTGAGGCCATCAAAAAGGCTACAGGATATCCAAGTAAAAGAGTAGCAAGAGTTACTATAACAGAAATCTCGATTGTTCTCAAAAAAAGAGTTACGTGAATCCTTCGATTTTCGTCCTGCTGTATTATTTCCCCTTCAGCAGTATATTTTCTGTCGACCGCTGCAAGCAAGTATGAAGGTGTTACCGCCATAGAAGAAATTTTGATCGCTTGCCAGGTCTTCAAATTTTCCCACTTCCTATCTTTTTTTATTAAGGCTTCCATGTAGGGAGCCTCCATTTTCTTTGCCGCCCGCGCTGTTTTGGTAAATAGTGATCTGGTACCGGATAATTCTCTGTTTACCCTAGTTGCCACTTTACCAATTGTCTTATTTTTCTTTGCTTTAATTAAATCAATCACCATTGCTTTAGCAATTTCTTCAGTTGGAAAGCTCTTACCATCCCAATCTTTGAGTGCCTGAGTAGAGCTCGGCATCAAAGTAGCATATCTGAAATCTAAAAAAGATTGGCTTAATAGGTTTATTATTGGAATAACAAAGAATATCGCAAGGAAAGCTAGTAAGGGCAGAACAAGAGAAAATGCTCGCATTTTACTCTTGAATAGGGAGCGACTAAGTTTCTTCTTTAGGGAGACACCATCAGAAGAGAAGTTTTCTTCTGTAAAATTATTCATTTTTTGAGGTCTTTAAACACAAAGGGCAGTAAAACTGCCCTTTGTTTTTTAAATGATTACTATTTTGCTAGCCAGGAATTAAATCTTTCAGTTAATTCGTCGCCGTTGTCCGCCCAGAATTCAAAGTCGTTAGCGATCGCTGTCTTAAAGTTTTCCGGTGCTGTCGGCATATGGGGCCCCATCTTCAGTGAAGGCTTGTTATGATAAGAAGCCACAAGAGGAGCGCTAGATTTTCTAGCAGGTCCATATGAAATCCATGAAGCTTGTCCAGCTAATTGCTCAGTAGCTGTAGAAAACTTCAAAAAATCCATAGCAAGATCTTTATTAGGAGCACCTTTTGGTATTACCCACAAGTCCATGTCAAACACTTGAGCATCCCATACGATTTCGAACGGCTTGCCTTCTCCAGCAAATGCGTTGAAAATTCTTCCGTTGTATGCGGTTGTCATTGCAACCTCACCATCGGCAAGTAGTTGTGGGGGTTGAGCACCTGCTTCCCACCATACAACGCTATCCTTGATCGTATCTAACTTTTTGAAAGCTCTATCAACACCTGCTTCTGTTCCAAGAACCTTGTATACATCACCAGCTGCTACACCATCAGCCGCTAGAGCCATTTCCAGATTCGCTTTTGGAGATTTTCTTAAACCCCTTTTCCCGGGAAATTTACTTGTGTCAAAGAAATCCTTGATAGTCTTAGGGCCATTTGACATTTTTGACTTATCATAGGCAAAAATTGTGGACCAAACAATATTAGCCACAGCACATTCTGTTAAAGCACCATCGATAAAATCCGATGTTGCTACGCTTCCGTCAGCTCCCTTTGGTAAACTACCGTGATCTATAGTTTCCAGAAGCCCTTCATCACAACCTTTAACGGCATCTGATTTTTCAACATCAACTAGGTCCCAAGTCACGTTCCCTGCGTCAACCTGCGCTTTAACTTCAGCCAAACCACCATTATAATCTTCTGAAACAACTTGATGA
>CACIJG010000003.1 GCA_902586885.1 uncultured Alphaproteobacteria bacterium
AGCGATAATATAGATTTTTCAACTCCTATATTGTCCATTTCAGTGAGACGACTCTCACCAAAATCCTCTAGTTTGTTTCTAACTTTTCCAAAAAGCTCAGGACTAATATTAACCGCAGTATTAGACCAGTAATCAACAAAGTCCGGATGCATGAAGTGTTCCTCGAGCGCAATTTTTTTTTGCATTGATACCTCTTTTTATTGGAGTAAAATAATATCTCTGTTCAAAGTTTTATGCAAATTGCTTTGACTATTGTGTAATAGAAAAACACTTCACCAGACTTCCTATCTGATGTTGCTGATTAGAAGATCGACACTCTCAATAGATCTTGGGAATTTATATTTTAATTACTACTCATGATTAAATCATTGAATATTGCAATAAAATTGCAGAGGTAAAAATAAGCTATTGATTCAATTACCTTATTTGGAGACTACTGAGTCCCTCCGCTACCATAATCCGATTTTTAGGTTTTTGTTAATTTCTCTTATCTAATTGGGATTTATGGCTTTGATAATGTTTTGTAGATTTTTGTAGGGTACAGATTAGGGTAGAATAAAGCATATTATCTGTCTTAAAACAGATATCTCTGTTTATACAACTATCAATTTTTGGATTTTTCTATTATTGGAATGGTGGTCTGTTTAATATCGCTCTAAATATCTTGGATAGAAACTCTAATAATTATTTACATCATCATCAGTCGTAGAACCCTTTTTCCAAAATTTGATCAATAGAAAAGAGATTAACAGTCCTAATAATGCCCAAAGCAACAAAATTTCGTACCATTTGTCAAAGAAAAGAATGGAGGGAAGAAACATATTTTTCAAAGCAAAAACATAGCCACTTGTAACAAAACTACTCAAACTAAGCGGCAAGAAAAAAATAGAACTACCATCGAGTAATTCTAAAACCAGAAAAGCTATTCCAACAATTATCCAAGTTTGAAAAACAAAAATAAAGACCAAAAGGTAATCCATTTCTTCATTTCTTCTCTTTTGGTAACGTCTCAATCAAAGCCGAAAAGGCGCTGAATATTCCGCTTATGTCCGAAGGCAAAACTAAGGTCTTTGTATTTTGAGAAGCAGTAAGCTGCCCTATGGCGTCGACTTGCCTTTTTGCTATTTCAAAATCAATAGCCGGTTTTCCATTATCTTTTATTGCTTTTGCGAGTAAAGCAGTTTGCTTGGCGTCCGCTGCGGCTTTTACCTCAATTGAATATGCTTCAGCCTCAGCAGCAACCTTTACTCCCTCTGCCTCCTTCTTGGCTTTATAAAATTCTGCGTCTGCCTTTAATTGAATTGATTGTTTCTGACCTTCTGCTTCAGCAACTGTTGCTCTTCGGTTTCTCTCAGCATTCAATTGCTGTCGCTGAGCGTCCTTTGTTGCATCATCAACGATTACATCAGTGATAGACGTTCTAGTGATCTCGATACCCCAAACTTCTGCAGAAGGGGAGAGGCTTTTAGCGATCTCTGCGTTCATTTGGTCTCGACTTGATTGCAACTCGTCAAGTTCGAGTTTTCCTGCTGCAGACCTAACTACAGAAGATGTTTCAGTATTTAGGGCCTGATCAATATTTGAAATTCTGTATACGGACCTGGAAGCATCTATGACTCTATAAAAAATACTAGTTTCTAGCTCTACTTCAACATTGTCCTTAGTTATTACAGAAATTTTCTGAGCCTCAAGTTGCCTTTCCAGAATATCAATTCTATGGGCAACTTTATCGAGATAGGGCACAATAATTGATAGACCAGCATTTAAAGTTCTGTAGTATTTCCCAAACCTTTCGACAACAAATACTTTCGATTGAGGGACTACCTTCACACCAAGATATATAGTTAAGATTATAAGAGCTATGACAATCAGTGTTGTGATTGATCCTATGTTTTCCATGATTACCCCCTCTAAACTTTCAGAATCTTATAAATTATTCATTAAATATAAAATATATCATCTTAGAGCTTATTTCAATAACTGGTACGAAACCTTATAGTAGAGAAGTGTTAAAGCTAAGAAATAAGCTCTAATCTGTGTTCTTACTTCTTTCCTAAATAAGGATTGAACTTCCGAGCAAAACCTTAGCCATTCACTAGCCATACAAATAAGTAATTAATTCAAAGCCCTTATTCTGTGAATATTTAGTTCATCCGCTACCGAAATTCCTTTAACTAAAAATTATAGTTTAATAATTAAATTTTTTTACTTCACACCAATAACATCGAAGAGGAATTGATCCACTTATAGGGTCTGAGTTTTCTGTAGTAACAACAGAATTAAAATTAAAGTTTTCTTTTTTTTCCATAGCCTTAAATGTTGCAGACCTTTTATAATCAGTCCATCCATGTTGACCAAAGACTGAATCATCGGCAAGTAAATCACTTATTTTTGCACGCGCTAAAAAAAAACCAGACTTTGTCTCTATTTGAACCCAATCATTTTCTTCAATTCCCCTTTTTTTTGCCACGGAGCGAGATATTTCAACAACTGGATGTGGAGTTAATCTTCGGAGAGATTTAATATTTCTTCCCTGACTATGACAATAGGCAATTGTTTTAGCACCTGCCAAGCGAAGTGGGAAATTATGAGACTCCCTTTGAGGTAAGTCTAATGTATTGAGAGAAGGTACTGGATCATAACCGTGCTTCAACATCTTTTCTGAATAAATTTCAAGTCGCTTAGTGGGAGTTTTAAATCCGTGAATAATATAGTCCTTATAAGGAACTTTGTCTTTTAGGCACACGCCACTGGGATTCTCCTTTAGCTGATTAAGAGTTATCCCTGATTGAGACAAAATATAGGCGTGACCTTTATCAGGATCACAATCAAACATCAAGTTAGATAACCCTAAACGACGACTTAATTCCAATACAATATCTGTATCGCTGAGACTTTGCCCAATCCGTTCTATTACCGCTGGTCTCAATTGGACTCTTCTTAATCCCTCCAAAGAGTTATCAAAACCTGTGCGGAGACCTTCTCGTTCCCAGGAAGTAGACACAGGTAGCACTATATCTGCGTACTCAGCACTTTTATTCATAAAAAAATCTGCATGAACATGAAAATCTAATGTTTCAAAGGATTTTTCAGCAAGTTCAGTATCCGGCTGAGCAGCTAAAAGATTGCCTCCAAATGAAAACAACATTCTTATCGGATAAGGTACCTTATTTAGGATAGCTCTGTAAGTATCTCTTGCCGTGACCCATCCTAATTTCCCTGGCCCTAATGGACGCTCATTAATACCCAAGGTTTTTGCACGCTGAGAAGCAGACAATAGATCATGTCCGGCAATATCATTAAATAGAGTTACGCCTCCAGGAACATTACCTCCTTTTGCTCCATAACATCCTGTTAATCCATAAAGTATTGATATAGCTCTGTCAGTTTGCGTTGCGTTAGCACTCTGACCAACTCCGTTCCAAGCATAGTATGCAATAGAGTCACTTTCTAGCAGTAACTTAACAGCCTTTTCCAAATTAGACTTACTTACCCCAGTAATGTCAAAAACCTTTTGAGTGGTATAGCCCTGAGCCGCTTGGGAAAATTTTTGAAGTGCACTTGAACATGATAAATAGCCCTCCCTAGTTTTAATTCTTGTAATTGTACATAACTGAGCATGCTTTGGTGAATCAATCCATTTACCTTCTTTGGTGCTATACCGTATTAGGGAACCATTTTTGGATGATTGAGCCATGAGTATGTTAGGATCACCGCCCAATTCTAAATCGTCTTCTCGCAAAAATAAGCCGTTATCATCACGCACCAAGAAAGAAGCGTTTGACCACTTTTTAACAAACTCTTCATTGAAGTTAGCTGACTTTAAAAGGAGATTGGCTAACCCAAGAGCTAAAGCTTGATCAGTTCCCGGTTTTACTTTGAGCCAACTGTCTGCCCTGCGAGCATATAGTGTTGGGCGAGGATCTATCACCAAAAGCTTGGAACCTCTCTTTAATGCCTTTTGTATTTCAACAGACCGTGCTAACCATGTAGCCGCTGGATTATTTCCCCATAAAATAATGCAATCTGTATTGGCGAAATCTGGAGTGCCAATATCTGTGCCATACGTCAAACGCGATGCAAAGTCCTTATGCCAATTGCATATCTCTGTTGAATAAATTGTGTTTGGGCTTCCATAAGCCCTTATGAATCTCTCTATCCAAGATATACCATCAGATATGTGAGTGCCACTCGGCGTCGTAACTGAAAAAGCTACCTGCTCTGCTCCGTAAAAGTGTCTTATATATGCCATTCTTTCAGCTATCTCATTAAATGCAGTCTCCCAAGTTATCTTTTCCCATTTAGGATTAGAGATACCTTTTGGAGAAACACGTCTGAGGGGGCTCGTTAGTCGATCCGGGTGATATACTAACTCTGCTGCTGCAGTACCTTTCGGACAAAGTTTTTCACCTGTCGGATGCTGAGGATCTGGCTCAACTTTAAGTAGCTTATTTTCCTTTACAATAGCTTTGCACCCGCAACGCGAACGGCATTGAGTACAGAAAGCAGGAATACCGAGTTCTTTAGACATTGTTAACACAATTATTTTAATACAAATATACACGCTAAATACAAAGAGTCGGTAAATAAATTTTAATTCGAGATTTTTTAAATACCGATTGAACTAGCCTTAGTATGCCAATCCCTGTTTTGTGGTTTACGACTATTTTTTTATGGTAATTAATGAGCAAAGATGTAAATTTTTACTATGAAAGAAAATTCAACTAATAATGTTTGGAAAACAAATACTCAAACTATTTTGGGACTATTGTTTTCAGCTACACGTAAGAATCCACAAAAAATTTATTGCAAGACCCATAATAAAAATCTTACTTACTCCGATTTGGTTAAATCAGCTTCGCATGTATCTTTGGAGTTAAGACAGCTTCCAAAAGATCAGCCGGTTGCAATCCTTCTACCAAACTCGGATTTATTTTTAATTGCATATTTTGCGGTTCTTATGAGTGGAAGAAGCCCAGCATTATTGAATTACCTTTTACCGGAAAAAGGGATGCAAAAAATTTTGAGTAAACTTGAGCCCTCGGTAGTACTGTCCAACAAGGAGATAATTAATTTTAAAAGTATGATTTTGAGTAAAGACATTGTCAAAAACCATACTGACGTTATTGACTGTAATAATTTAATTGATCATACATCGGAAAATGATATAGCGGCAATAATGTTCTCTGGAGGTACTACTGGACTGCCTAAACAAATAAATCACTCTAATAAGTGTCTGATTAAAATGGTCGAAAGAATGGAATGGGGTTGGCCTACTAAGAATGATGAAAAATGGTTGGTGGTTGCTCCTTTTACTCACATATATGGTTTTTTAACTGGCGTGACTAATCCGCTATTGAGAGCAGGGAAAATTATAATTCCTGAAATTTTCAGGCCTGACATTATTATTAATCTTCTGATTGATGAACAAATCTCGATATTTGGGGGAGGTCCTCCGGCTATTTATCAAGCTTTGCTTTCTGATCCAGATCTTAAAACAAAAAAAATGCCCTATTTGAGGGTTTGCCCTGGCGGAGGAGCTCCTTTTCCCATAAATGTCCACGAAAACTGGAAAAAGGCTACAGGTTTAACCATACATGAGGGTTATGGGATGACAGAGATCGCACCAATTTCTGTTAATACCGAAAAGGAAGGCATGAAACTAGGAACAGCTGGTAAACCGGCTCCCGACACTATTATCGAGATAGTAGATATTGAAAAAGGGGAAAATATACTTGCAGCAGGGGAAATGGGCGAAATCCGTATCAAGGGACCACATATGATGACAGAATATGAGGGAAACCCGGAAGAAACAGCTTTAACTATTAAAAACGGGTTTATACACACTGGAGATATTGGATTGCTTGATAATGAAGGATTCCTCAGAATAACCGATAGAAAAAAAGACGTTATTTTTGTAAAAGGTTTCAACGTTTTTCCTAGAGAAGTCGAAGAGGAGTTATTAAGTCATAGCTCTATTTCTGGAGCTTGCGTTGTGGGAAAACAGGATGATAGGTCAGGTGAGACTCCTATCGCGTTTGTAACGTTGAGAAAACATATAAAAGTTTCAGAAATAAAGGACTACTGTGATAAGACCCTTTTACCTTATAAAGTTCCATCAGAATTCATAATATTAGAACAGTTGCCATTAACCCCAGCGAAAAAGGTTGATAGAATGGCTTTAACCAGCAAGTTGAGCACCTAAATTAAAGAGACAATAAGAAGATTACACTGATCAATTGCTATTTTTAAAATATTGATCTGATTCAATCAATTTGGTAGTCACTGACGCACAATAAATTTTGACGCTATTAAAATTTTATAAGGTATAGATATAAAAAAATGACCAGATTAATTTTAATTGTTTTAATAGTTGGCTTTTTTTTATGGCTTTTTGCTCCCTTATTGAAAAACCGCAAAAGCCAGGACGAAACCAATAGTTTAGATCAGATTCTTCAGCCTAAAACAGGTAACTTTCTTGGAAACAATCTTTTAATCACCATTATTTTAGCTGGAATATTTTTGGTAGTAGCGTTTTGGTTCCTACCTAAATTTGGAGTAAATACTGTGGGACTATTACAGAAAATAATTCCTTTAATTTCTTCTTTAAGAGGGATATTGCCATTCTAATTTAGTTAAGAAACTTAACTTCCTCGAAAAGGCGTATGGTTCTGGGAAGCAATTTGAGAATTATCTCATGATACTATTTCTGTAATCCGAGATTAGGCTAAAAATTTCTTCAATTTTTTCCTCAGATTTTATCTCTTTTAATAGTAGAAGAATTAATCGAGCGTTTACTTTCTGCATTTGCTCATCATCAAGATCTTCATAGAAATTGACCAATTTAGAATAAAACTCGTCCCTAAGTTCCATTTGATTTATTGTCCTATCTTATATAATTTTATTCATTTAGTTTCTGTTTGTTCATTAATGTATTTCAGGATTGTATTTTTATTCGCCTCCTCAAAAACTCCAATTATATAAGAGTCTGGTCTCAACAAATAATGATTACCATTATCGTATCTTTTTTTTCCTAAGCTGGAAACGTCCGTATAGGCCGAAATGTCGTCTGCCTTTCTCTTTATTTGAATAATATTAACGCCTTCGATGTGAGGCAACACATCTTCAGAAAAAGATAATAAATTAAATCCATTCGAAAGCTGGTCAATAAGTTGAGTTTTTACTCCATTGCAATCAACCAAAGGAAAATCAATAACGGTATTGCCCAAACAGCTACTCTCTTTATAATCAACTTTTTTTAATGGAGAATATGGAAGCACGTAGGGAGTAGATAATCTGCCCGAATTTATTAACCTCCTGGCAAAATTAAATGTCTTAGCTAAATCCAATACTTCATTTCTAAATGCAGTTGCCATTTTATTTTTTGGCGTCATAAAATTTGTCGCTCGTGACGAATTTTGTAAGTTTTCTTTTGCTGCTTCTATTCTTTCTGAATTATAAAACTCCAAAATTTTTTTTCCAGATTGTCCCTTTAAAACCCTGGCTAACCTCCAACCTAAGTTGTCTACATCGTGAATACCCCCGTTTCCTCCTCTAGCACCAAATGGACTCACTACATGAGCGCTATCACCTGCAAATATCACATTATCGAAAACTAATTTTTTTAGTGAGGAACATTTAAACTTATAAATACTCATCCAATCGATGGAGAAGTCTTTATTGCCTACAATTTTTCTTATTCTTTTTCTCACAGTTTTTTCATTGAGTTCCTTTTCCTTATTTACCTCTTCACCAAGTTGTAGGTCTATTCGATATATATTGTCGGCTTGTTTATGCAGCAAAGCAGATTGCCCCTCATGAAAAGTGGGTGCAAACCAGAACCATCTTTCAGGACTCACACCTTCAAAAGGCGGTTGCTCCATATGGATGTCTACTATTAAAAAGTGTTCATCAAAAATTTCTCCCTCGAAAGACAAACCCATTCTCTTTCTTGTTGGGGAGTCTGCTCCATCACAGGCCACCAAGTATTTACAATCCATTTCATATAAACCTTCGGGACACCTAACTGATAACTTAATATCATTTGACTCTTGTACATGATCTACAACCTCATTACTAAATCTTAGATCAATAAAATTTGATAGTTCCAAACATTTTTCAATTAGAAATTCTTCTACATAGTATTGTTGCAAGTTTACGAATGCTGGAAACTTGTGACCCTTTTCAGGTAATAGATTAAAAGAATAAACTTCGTCATCTCCATTAAAAAGCCTACCAACCTCCCATGTTATACCCTTATCAATAATCTTGTCAGCGATTCCGATCCTGTTGAATATTTCTAGTGTTTTTTTTGCCCAGCAAATTGCCCTAGACCCGGTTGATACAATATTATTATCATCGAGCACTACGCTCTTTACTCCTCTCTGGGCTAAGTCAATTGCTAAAGTAAGACCTATTGGACCGGCACCAATTATTACTACTTGGTGTTTAATTTTCGATCCCTCACTGATCTCTACAGGAGTGTTATACTCAAATTCCTTATATGTATAACTTTTGGAAAAATTGCTTTGTCTATTCACTGCAGTAAGTTCCACATCTCTTTATCTCTTTCGGCAGTCCATATTCTTGGGTTATCAATTCCCTTGGCCTCGTCAAACGCTCTTGAGACATTAAATGGAAGGCAATGCTCATAAATTGCATATTTAGCAAATTTTTTGTCACAAAATTCTCTGCAAGCTTGCATTGCCTCTTTCAAATCTCCCCCTGAGTGAGCAATTTTTGCTACAGACTCATAAGTGGACTTTACAAATTCTCTGGTCAAAACCAAAGATTCTTGAATTTTGTTACCTGTCGTTAACGCATCTCCTCTACCTGGGACGATAGCCTCTGGATTAAACTTTGCAATTTTCTTAAGAGTATTTGGCCAGTCTTTCAAATGAGCATCGCCACAATAACATGCTGACTTGTACTCCACGATATCACCTGTAAACAAGGTATTAGAGTCTGGTACATGAATTACTATATCTCCAGCCGTATGCGCCCGCCCAAGAAAATGTAAATCTACTTTTCTTTTTCCCAAAAATAGGGTCATTTGCCTTTGAAAAGTTATCGTTGGCCAGGTTAAACCAGATATTTCCTCATGACCTCTAAAAAGACGTGGAAACCGATCAAATTCACTATCCCAATCCTCTTGTCCTCTCTCAACAACCATAGATCTTGTTTTATCACTCATAATTATATCTTTTGCGTTATAAGCAGATGCACCCAACACTCTAACCGCATGATAATGAGACAAAACGACATGAGATATTGGCTTATCAGTAACCGTTCTTATTTTTTCTATAACCTGACGAGCAAGTTTAGGTGTAGCCTGAGCATCGATAACTAACACGCTCTCGTCACCAATTATCACTCCTGAGTTGGGATCCCCTTCTGCTGTAAAGGCAAATAGATTTTTTCCTACTTCCTCAAAAGATATTTTTTTATCTTCCAGATCACTCTGTGAAGCAAATTTCTTCATTATTTTTATTCTCCTCAAGGAATAATTTTACCAACACAATCTCCAAATCCAATTGAATAATGCTCGGATTGAGACACTCCACTTAATATAACCGTATCGTTATCTTCTATAAAACTTCTTTTTTTTCCAGAGGCAAGTTCAACAGGTTCTGCCCCTCCCCAAGAAAGTTCAAGAAAACACCCCCTGCTTCTTTTTTCTATTCCCGAAATTGTTCCTGAACCAAGTAAATCACCAACTGACATACCCGATCCTGAAGAGGAGTGATGCAATATCTGCTGTACGGGAGAGTAATATAACTCTTTAGCATTTGTTTTTGCCAAAGATGTTTCTGTACCATCATCTTCGATCAGTTTTACTGACAAATTAATATCAAAAACATAAGATTTCTCATCTTCAAAATGAGGGAGCAGAGGAATCTCCCTTTTAGGAGGATTTAACTTAAAATCTTCTAAAGCCTCTGGACTTATTACCCAAGGACTAATTGTTGTTCCAAATGCTTTAGAAAGAAAAGGACCAAGTGGTTGATACTCCCAAGATTGGATATCCCTCGCAGACCAGTCATTTAATAATACGAAACCAAAGATAAGATCCTCTGATTCTCTATAATCCGAGGTCCTGCTCCATTCGAGAGGTTTTCCTATTACAGTTCCCAACTCCAGTTCGAAATCTAGTTTCTCTGTTTTTTTATACGCTACTAAACCTGTTTCCTTATCAGGAATTTGCCCTCTGGGTCTCTTTATATCTGAACCAGAAATTACTACTGAAGATTTTCTACCATTATAAGCTACTGGGAGACTGTACCAATTTGGAGATAGACCAGCATCTTCCCCTCTTATAATTTTACTTGCGTTGAGAGCATGGTTTTTACATGAATAAAAGTCCGTGTATTCTCCTATTTCAAATGGCATAGAATGGATGCAGTCTTCCATAGGTATAATACAGTTTAATGCTATATCCTTCTTAGATGAATTTTCTGACAAAATTTCTTGAATTTGATGTCTTAAAGATTGCCTGACTTTTTTACCTTTTTCCATAAAAGAATTCAGCAATACTTTGCTAAAACCCAAATCACTAATCAAACCGAGTTCCTCTGCTAGAGAGAGATTAAAAACCTTGTCTCCTATAGCTGTACAAGAAAATTTTTTTTTCGGTCTCGACTTCTCAGAAAAAACTCCAAAAGGAAGGTTATTTAAGGGAAAATCGGCACTTCTTGAATTAGCTTCTTCTATAAAAGATTGTATAAGGCTACTGGACATTACCAGTTACCTTCAGGTGTCCCGTTAAACTTCTTTTTTATTTGCTGCCAACAGTCCGCGTAATCACTTTGTATTGGTGCTTCATTAACGGCAAACTCAGTTAAATGCTGAGGGAACCGAGATTCAAACATAAAGGACATTGTATTCTTCAGTTTTTGCGGTTCCAACTGTGTTGTTGACGCTCCCTCAAATGCTTCTGAATCAGGTCCATGGGGCAACATCATGTTATGTAAGCTTATTCCACCAGGTACAAAACCGGTAGGCTTTGCATCGTATTTACCTTGAATATTGCCCATAAGCTCCGACATAACATTTTTATGATACCAAGGAGGGCGAAAGGTATTTTCTGCTACATTCCATCTGTCACGAAATAAAATAAAGTCTATATTTGCTGTACCCTCAACTCCTGAAGGAGAAGTTAACACAGTGTATATTGATGGGTCAGGGTGATCAAAAAGAATAGCACCTATGGGTGAAAATGTATGTAAATCATATTTCCATGGCGCATAATTTCCATGCCACGCTACAATGTCTAAAGGAGAATGATCAAGCTCAGATTTGTGAAAAGCTCCGCACCATTTAACGGTTATTGAACATTTTTCCTCTATATCTTCAAATCGAGCTTCAGGTGTCTTAAAGTCTCTCGGATTAGCTAAACAATTTGCACCTATCGGACCCCTGTTAGGAAGAATGAATTTTTGTCCATAATTTTCACAAACAAAGCCTCTACACAAATCGGTAGCAATTTTTGCAGAAAAAACTAACCCTCTTGGTATAAGCGCTATATCTCCTGGCAAAATATCCATTACGCCTAACTCTGTATGCAATATTAAGTTTCCTTCCTGCGGAATTATTAAAAGCTCGCTATCAGCTGAATAAAAGAACTCTTTATCCATCGACTTATCGGCAAGGTATACATGGCTAGCCATTCCTGTTTGCATATTGACATCACCCGTCGTAGTTATTGTTCTCATACCGGATATAAATGTATTTCCTTTTTTATCATAAGGGATGGGATCCCACCTGTATTGTCCAAGACTTATGATTTCATCGTTAATACAAGGTGCAGTTTTCCAATATGGGTAAGATATTTTTTTAAGATTTCCCAAATGTTTAACAGAGGGACGAATTCTATAACACCAGGTTCTTTCATTCCGAGAACGAGGAGCTGTGAAAGGTGTACCTGATAACTGTTCAGCATACAAGCCATAAGAACATTTTTGTGGACTATTCATACCCTGCGGAAGAGCCCCTGGTAATGCCTCTGTCTCAAAATCATTACCAAAACCTGGCATATATTTATAATCCATTTTTACCTTGTGGTTTTTATCTTTAGATTTTGAGCTTCCATCTGGCATACTTTAACTCTATTGATTAAGTACAACTAGTTTAATATAATCCAGTATAACATATTATTGATAATTCTAAATAAATAATGGCCGACTTACATCCCACTATCGAAGCATTCCTAAAGGTTGTCCAATCTGGTAAGAAGGAAGATCTTATTCCTTTATTAGCAGATGATGTTTTATTTAAGCCTCCTACCTACTGGAAGGAATGGCCAGGTAAAGAAATAACCGCTAGGATCCTGTCTCATGTCGCGTTAATATTCAAGGAATTTAAATATCATCGTACTATCGGTGATGGACAATGTTTCTTTTTAGAATTTCACTGCAAAGTCAATGGTTTGGACGCCGTGGGTGTTGATATCGTAACCCTTGATGATGCAGGTCTAATAAAGCTTTTTGAAGTCGTAATGAGACCTCACAAAACTGTTGGAGAATTACGAAAAGAAATGAATATTAGGACCATGCAAGACCCTTTTTTTCAAAAACTAGCCTTTAACAGATAATTAGCTAGAGAACTTTCTTCTTTGCTTCAAACTTAATTTTCTGAGCTAGATGCCCAACTAACACGTTTCTCATAGAAACTGCTCTATCTCTATTAGTAAAAGAATATTCTCTTAAATCATCTGGACCCAATCTTACAGAAAATACATAAAAAGCACCAGACTTGGTTACAGGCGAAGCAGATCCTTCAGAAATTCTCTCAAGATCAACTTTTTTTCCTAAATTAGTCTCAACTATTTTATTAACCATATTTCAGCTCCTCAGCTCGATATTTATTAATTGATTCTAGCATATATTTATCTAAGGTGAAAAGGTTTTCGAAAATTATTTTTTTTGAATTCTTGCGCTAATCAATAAGTTAATAAAGGATTTTGAATGGTTGGGGTAGTACCGCGCCCGCAGTCCCCCCACGGACGCAGTCGGCCTAATCCAGAGGATGTTCTGAATAAAGGTAATACGACTATATAAAGAAACCAATTAATTACAATGATTATTTTGTGAAAAATCGTTTAATTTCAATAACTTACCGTCAACTTAATCTGACATAGTGTCATTTAAATTTGACATCATCATGTCTTAAATAATGAAAAGTCAAGTTTTTCAGCCTGCTGTATAACCCCCATCAGCATACAAAATGTGGCCTGTGTAAAAATCCGAAGCCTTGGAAACCAAAAATAAAAGTGGTCCAGCGAGATCCTCAGGTTCACCCAACCTTCCTTTTGGTACTCTGGTTAAAAAGCCTTCTCTTACTTTTTTTGCATTTTCATTGTCCTCAAACATCCAAGCAGTCAGAGGTGACCTGAAAACTGTAGGCGCTATAGCATTTACTGTAATATTAAATTCACCTAACTCACAGCCAAGCGACTTTGTCATTCCGTCAATCGCTGCCTTTGATGAGCAGTATGCCGTATATCCAGCTGGATGACCTAACAATCCTCTTGCTGATGAAACTAGAACAATTTTGCCCCCTGTATTTTGTTTCTTCATCGCTGAAGCAACAGCTCTGGAAATCAACCAGGACTGAGTAACATTTACATTCATGACAGAAGTAAATATCTTGGGGTCCATTTCGTCAATTTTTGCAACTTTGTTTATACCGGACGCTACCACCAAAATATCTATTGAACCAAAGTCCTTAATAGTATCACTTACAATATTTTCACAAATTTCCTCATTTTCAGGCCTTTTATTAAAAGAGATCACCTTAGGTCCAAATTTAGTGCAAATGTTTTTAATTTCGTCTAAAGATTCAATATTACCTCCTGTTAAAGCCAGATTACAACCAGCTCCTGCAAGTGTCTCCGCGGCAACCATACCAAATGCTCCCGTTGCTCCCACTACTAAAGCGTTTTTTCTCGATACATCAAATAAGCTTGTTAATTTCATATGATTTTCATCCTTCTTTTAGGGGATATGGCATAACTACTATCATTTTTACTATTTCGTTTGTCTTGTTTCGAATTTCACGCATCTCACCACCAGGAATAAAAACTGTATCTCCCTTAACAGCAATTTCGCTTTTTCCATCAACTTTTATTGTCAACTCACCTTCTAAGATAAAATAAACCTTTTCAAGCGGTGAAGCGTCAGGTCCTGCGCCACCGCCTGGCAAAAAATTAGTATGTCCAACCCAGAAGTTTTCTGGCCCAATTTTTTCAAAACCTGCTAGTCTTATCGAATGACATTCTTGATGATTAGGTGCTACATATTGTTCAGCTTTATTAAATTTCCTTATTTTCATTAGAAGTCTTCCCCAGCCTCTATCCTATATTGTTGACCTTTATCCATCATAGCTACTAATCGGATTATACAACCATCGCCTCTATCCCAATTCCAAGGGAAAAATGCGAAAGTGCATCTTTTACCCGTCACTGAATCAAGGTCTCCACCTACATTTTCAATTCCCAATATACCAGCTTTAAAAAGCTTGTTATGAACGGGTTCCCACTCAGGAAATGCATCTTTCCAATCAATTCCACCCGACCATTCTTTATATTCTTCAGCCAAGTGCGGTAACAGTGGGCCATTTCTTTGAGGGCCTATTGCAGTCGCCAGCGGGTGGTCATTTGCTTGCGTATCATGCCCCACAACTTTAATACCTTTTTCAACTATCCAATCAGCAGCGGATGAGACAAGCCCTGGACAATATGGAAAATAATCTCCATCCTCATAAAGTTTATGCCATCCAGTGTTGATAATAAGAACGTCATGCTTTCGGATTGCGTGTCCGCAAGCCTTCTCCAAGTCATCCCCCGTTATTTGTTCCCATTTCTTCTTTGGGATAGAAACTACTAAACCGGTACCAAAAAAATGAGGTAGAGGAACCTCGTCGATAAATGGGGTTGATTGAACAACGTGAGCAGGAGCGTCGATATGTGTAGTGACATGCATAGTAGTTGTTAGAGTTTGTGACAGAACACCAGATTTAGCCATATAATGCATTCTCTCTATTTGAACATCTCGAAAATATGGCCAGTTAGGACATTGATATCCAAATCGGTGAGACAAATTGACAAACTCTAGTCCCATCTCATTATTGTTATTTTCTTGAAAATCTATTCCACGAATTTTTACAACCATTGATATTACCTCTCACTATTTAATTTAATGGTAGAAGAACTTTTTTTTTATCACCTATTAATTTATGATTCCGCTAATTAATTTATATTATTGAAATGATAATAGAAACCAAATCAGCCAGATTTAAAAAAAACCCATAAATTTTTAACTTTTTCTCACTAAAATAAAATCATGTTCGCTTATTAAAAAAGGATTTTTAAAATTTAACTCTTCAGCTCTTTCTGGGTCATTAATTTTTTGATATTCACACAATAAACTAGCCTTAACGCCAAAAACAGCATCAGACTCTATATACGGATCTTTAGGGTCAAAAATGTGTGTTACTAGAGTTTCAAAACCATCTGCGGATAAGATGTAATGGAGATGAGCAGGTCGCCATGCATGCCTACCCAAAGCTCTTGTAAGGTCTCCGACGGGTCCGTCATCAGGAATAGAATAATGAACTGGTTTTACTGCTCTAAACCAGTATTTCCCATCTTCTCCAGTTCTAAATACACCTCGTAGGTTAAAATCTGGTTGTATTCCTTTCTGCTGCACATCATAGAAACCATCATCATTTGCTTGCCAAACGTCTATTTTAGCATCTTTTATAGGAGTACCCTCAGTGTCTAAAACCCTTCCCTTAACTAATACCTGAGATCCCTTCTGATCTAAACATATATTCTCTCCCATCTCCCTTTCAGGAGCATCTGCCAAATGAAAGGGCCCTAACACTGTAGATTCGGAGGCGCCTTCTGGTTTCCGATTATTAATCGCGTCCACCAACATGGAAACCCCCATAACGTCTGACAAAAGAATATATTCCTGACGCCAATCATCGGACTTGTGACCGACTGCAGTTAAAAATTTTATAGCCTCCATCCACTCATCTTGAGTAGGCTCTATTTCTTTCACAGCTTCGTGTATTTTTTCTATCATGACGTCCATTATTTTTTTTAAACGCGGATTATCACAATCTTTGTGTCTGCTCTTTACAGTTTCAATTGAATTCTCCTCCGTAAAAAAACCTATATTTGGTTGTTTCATATCTTTACTCCATACCCGTCATTTAATTTAAAAAGTTCATTTTGTCTCATTTTCACCAAAAAGAATTTGGCGCTCTTCTTCATCCCACACCCCAATAATTACTCCGGGAGGCTCTTTACCCGTTCTCTTTTCAATTTCCTCACGCGTAATAGTTGTCCTTGAATGATGTTTTCTTGCCCATTCAAACAGTGCGTCATACAATCGCTTTTTTACTTCTTTATGGTTCTCTTCATCACTTTCACCTAAATCGTCCAACTCATCTGGGTCAGTATCCAAATCAAAGAGCATTGGTCGGAAGCCTTCAGCAAAAATATATTTCCAACGTTTATCTCTTATCATGAATAATTGAGCCTTATCCGGTTCGTTACCAATTAAATGCCTTGCCTGCCTAGTTGAATAATCATATTCAGAAATAGCATATTCACGCCAGATTTTTGGACCATCCTTCTGATGCAAAATTTCTTTAAGTCCTCTCCCCTCGAGGATGTAGGGCTTTTCTTTAATATTAAAAAAATCTAAGAAAGTAGGAGCTAAATCAATACATTCAACAAGATGATCACTTTCTATTCCTTGCGTAGATTTTGCTTCTTTTCTTGGATCATAAATTATTAGTGGAACTTTGACTGACTGGTCATGAAAAAGGTCTTTTTCGCCCATCCAATGATCTCCAAGGTAATCACCATGATCAGAGGTAAAGACAATCATTGTATTATCAAAAAGCTTTGCTTTCTTCATCCAATCAAATAAAATACCTATTTGATCATCAATCTGTTTAATCAAACCCATGTAAGCAGGTATCACTCTCTCTCTAACATCGTCTCTCGCAAATGTTTGACAAATTCTTGACCTCATGTAAGCGCTATATACTGGATGATTGGTTTGTTTTTCCTGCTCACTTCTAACAGCAGGTATTATGTGCTCTTTAGAGTACATGTTGTGATACGGAGGAGGTACTATGTATGGCCAATGAGGCTTTATATATGATAAGTGACATAGCCAAGACTGGTCTCCTGCTTCCTGCATAAAATCAATCGCTCTCTGCGTCATGTAAGGGGTCTCAGACAACTCTTCCTCAATATCTGCTGGTAAATTTGAATTTTTAAGCAACCATCCAGACAACCTTTCTCCATCTTCGTTTAAACCTGAATTAGCGTGATCATCCCAGGGATTTTCGACGTTATAACCCTTTCCTCTCAGATAATCATTATATGGGGGGTTAGGATCATAAGGGCTTTTGGGATGCAAGCCATCGTCACGTTCAAAAGGCTCAAAACCACATTCGGAAAGATGAATCCCAATGGTAGAATTTTCTTCAATTCCAAGCCATTTCATTCCCTCGGTATCAGGCTTCATATGCGTCTTGCCAACTATTACCGCTCTTACATTTTCTGCTCGCAAATGATCGCCAATTGTTCTTTCTCCTACTTTTAAGGGAAATCCATTCCACGTAGAACCATGTGACCTACAATACCTTCCTGTATAGGTACTCATTCTAGAAGGACCACAAAAAGGAGATTGAACATACGCATTATTGAACTTAACACCTATAGATGCGAGCCAATCTATATTAGGAGTTTTTAAATGAGGATGTCCATAGCAAGATAAGTAATCCCATCTAAGTTGATCAGCCATTATGAATAAAACATTTCTATTTTTCATTTTCTACCTTAACAATCCCGGCAAGAAAACTGCTATCTGAGGAAATACAAAAACCAAAATTAAGCCAACAAAAATAGCTATTATAAAAGGAATTACACCTACGAATATTTTACCAAGTGCAACCGTAGGCGCTACAGATTTTACAACAAAAACATTCATTCCAATGGGTGGAGTGATGAGACCCAGTTCTGTCACTATTACAACTATAATTCCAAACCAAATCATATCTACATTTGCCTGATAGAGAGACGGCAAAAATACCGGTACTAATAAAAGAAGTATGCCTATCGACTCAAAAATCATTCCCATGATAATCGCGATAAAGGCAATGAACATTACTAGCTGCGTGGCAGACAATCCTAAGTCATCGACTATAAAAATTAAATCAAAAGGCATACCTGACAAGTTAATAAACTGGGCAAATACCAAGGCACCAAAAATACACATGAATAGAGCTGCGGTTGTTTTTGATGCTTCAACCAAAGCGTCCAACCACTCATTCCAAGTTCGAAGAAACCCACGCGATAAGGCTATTAACGCAGCTCCCACAGCTCCAATACCAGAAGCTTCAGTTGGAGTAAAAATTGATCCATATATCCCTCCGAGGACAAGAACAAATAGAAATAAAATTGGTCCTACAGAACGTAACGCACGCCTCTTTTTTTCAGGTGACAGCGGGTCACCAGCTGGACCAGCTTTTGGATCAAGTCTTACCACGCATGCCACAGCTATCATAAATAGGCAAACTAGTAACAAACCAGGAATAATACCCGCCATAAACAAGAGCCCGATATCCTGTTCCGAGACTATACCATATATAACCAGTGGAACCGAAGGAGGTATCATTATTCCTAGAGTTCCTCCCGATGCAATAGTCCCAGATGCAAGACTGTCGCTATATTTGTATCTCTTCATTGCAGGCATAGAAACTTTAGTCATGGTTGCAGCAGTTGCTAGCGATGAACCGCATACGGCTGAAAAACCCGCGCATGCAACAACTGTAGACAAAGCTAGACCACCTCTAAATTGACCTAACCCTGCATAGGCTGCGTCAAAAAGATCATTACTGATTTCTGCTTTATAGATAAAAACACCCATTAAAATAAATAGAGGAATTACACTCAGATTGTAATTCATCGCATCTTCCATAATTTGCGTTCCTGCCATTGCGAATGCAGCAGACCAACCTCTTAAGTAAGCAAAACCGATTACCCCTACTATAAGAGTAGCGAAACCAACTCTAAAGCCAAAAAAGCAAAGCAGAATAAGAACAGCAAAGCCAACTAATGCAATTGTCACTAATTACTCCCAGAACTTGTTTTACTATTTTCTGCCTTCTTGTATAAATTTTTAACAAAAAGACCACAAACCAGGCAGATAAGACTTAGTATAGACAAAAAGGCAACTGACCCAGTAACAATAATTAAAGGCCACTCTAATACTGTTGTCATACTACCAAGATGATAACTGTCCTCTGCAAAAATATATAATTGCCATGAGATGAAAGCCATTGCCAGAACTGAGAACCCTTGAATTAAATATCCATGAAGATTTGGAATAAATTTTTTGATACGTTCTTCAAATACTTCTACAACAATGTGGCTATCATCTGCATTAACAATGCCTAAAGCAGAAAAGATGGTGAGAGCTAGCAGAAACTGTATCATTTCTGCTGACCCGTAAATAGGAGCATTAAAAAGATATCTGCCTAAAACATCTATAAATGTCAGCGCCATCATTAGGAAAAGCAATACCGCTGATAAAATTTTTACCAGAAAGATTATACGCGGCAATAAATATTTTATAAAACTTTCCATCTATTGCCGCGCTTCATTAATTTATTTTGATAGCTCGTTTACTCTCTTGATGTAAAAGTCTAAAGCAGCTTTTGAATCGATCCCTTTAGAACCAGCTTTCTTAATCCAGCCTGCAGTAATTTTTTCAGCTTGCTTTTTGAGCTCATTTTCAAACTCAGCTGGAGCTTCATACATCTTTATTTTTCCGTCTTTGGTAATCTTTTTTAGGCTACCTCCATCTCTGTCCACCCAATGTTGTGATGCCATTCTACCAAATTTAGAACCAGAAACTGCCATTATAGCTTCCTGATCTTTTTTTGATATGCCATTCCATTTATCCTCATTCATCAATAAGGAAAAAGAAGTAGTGTACATTCCTTTCTTAAATACAGTTCCAGATTTGGTGTAAGGCGCCAACTGGAAAACATCCACGCTATTTGGGCTAAGCACAATAAAACCGTCGACTACTTTTCGGGAAATAATTTCGTTAGCTTGAACAGCAGGACCGGCAACAGGATTTGAACCTATAGATTTAAGCAATCTTGCTGGTGGCCCAGGTAAAGTCCATATTTTACGCTTAGCTAATTCAGCAACAGACAAAATGGGTTCATCAGTTTGGCTCCAGATTAAACCAGGCGTTATAACCCATCCAGAGAGGTATTTTACACCCTGAAATTCGTCTGGAAAATATTTTAAATGCGTTTCCCACAATGCCTGTGACATAGCAGGAGCATCATCAGAACCGATAAACATATTCATTGCAACTAAGGGACCCTGAATTCTGTTTTGAACCAATCCATTAAATTGTGGAGCAACATCTGCGACACCTTTAACCACTGAATTCCATTGTTCTGGTGGAGGAGCTAAAGATTTAGGTGGGATGATTCCCGTAACTCTTCCCTCAGTAGCCTCTTCTACCCATTTGATCCAAGTAGGTAAGATTGATCTACACATAAAATGTTTGGGTGGCCAAAAGCAATTTACTACCAAACGTGTTTTTGCCCATGAAAAACTCGGCATACTCATCAAAAGAGTTATAGCGAGTACAAACTTTATAATTGACTTCATATAATTCCTCCAAAAAACTTTTACACACAAGGTTAACTGAAAAATACAGAAATAAAAGTTTTAAGATTCAAGTTTTAGAAAAAGGCTAATTATTATACGATCCTACAAGCTTCATCAAAAGAGAGACGAGGCAACTTATGAAATATTGCACTTTCATCTCCGAATCCGATGTTGCAAAGAAAATTACATTTAAAGGTCGAATTTGGAAAAAATTCTTCATCTATAATATTTGGTTCAAATCCAGACATTGGCCCAGCATCGAGTCCCATTGCTCTTGCCGTCAGCATTAAATACGCACCCTGTAGGGTGGAATTTCGAAATGCGATCTTTTCCGCAAAAGCTTCCTTGTCTCGAAACATCCCAGTTTTGTCATCTAAAGGGAACAGCTCGGGTAATTTTTCCCAAAATTTGGTATCGTAGGCTATTATAACAGTTAAGGGCGCAGTCATTGCTTTTTTCACATTAGCGGGTTTAAGCCCTGTTTCCAGTCTTTTTTTTGCTTCACTGGATTTTATAAAAACAAATCGACCAGGTTGACTATTGAAGTGTGTTGATCCCTGAGCAACGACTTCGTATAGCTTTTTAACCATTTCGTCACTGACTTCTCTATTTTGCCAAGCATAATGTGTTCGTGCTTTTCCGATTATTAAATCTATCGAATTTTCATCCAATGAATTTATTTTGGATCTTAAATCTCTTATGTCTTGCTGAGCTTTAGCTTTTTTTTCTTCTAAACTTGGTTCATTCATTCTTTCCTCACTATTTTGCTTTATAAAGTTCATTAAAAATGGAGCCTATCTCCGTTCTATATACACAACAGTAAACTCAACTCATGGTAAAATTATACACCTATACACTGATCAGAATAGCTAGGAAGACTCTATTTTCTATATATTGCATATAAATTCCCTTTTTGAAAGTTGCTATGGACAGTGTTAAAGAATATTATAATAATTGAGAATAAAATTTTATTCCAAAGTTAACAAATAAAATTGTATTAAGGAGAGTTTTGAAAATGCATGGCATGATGATGGATCGTCCGCTAAAGATAATTGATATTTTAAAATTCGCTGAGGAAGTACACCCTACCCAGGAGATAATATCAAGAACCTTGCAAAACTCAATCCATACAACCAATTACGGGGAGATCGGTCAAAGAGCTAGAAGAATGTCGAAAGCTCTCGTTTCTATGGGAATAAAACTTGGAGATAGAGTAGCAACTCTAGCCTGGAATGGGTATCGCCATTTCGAACTTTATTTTGCTATATCAGGATTAGGGGCAGTGTGTCATACAATAAATCCTCGGTTATCAAGCGAGCAATTAACCTATGTGGTTAATCACGCAGAAGACAAAATTATCTTTCTCGACTTGACATTTATTCCGATCGTTGAAGCACATCTGGAAAAATTTCCTTCGACTACAAAATATGTATTAATGACAGATAAAGAAAACATGCCTGAATGCAATATCCCTAATGTCATCTGCTACGAAGATCTTATTGATCGAGCGGATTCTGACTATGACTGGCCAGAATTTCCTGAAGATACAGCGTCTAGCTTGTGTTATACGTCTGGAACTACAGGCAACCCAAAAGGAGTCCTATATTCTCACAGGTCCACAGTTTTGCATGCCTTGTTAGCATGTGTTACTTTGTCGGGATCATTCGCTGTTGGTAGAAAGATACTTCCCATAGTCCCACTTTTTCACGCTAATGCATGGGGAATTCCATATAGTGCACCATTGACAGGAACTTCTCTTGTTTTCCCAGGAGCAAATCTTGATGGAGCTAGTGTCTATGATCTACTTAATCAAAACAAGGTTTTTTCAGCATGGGGTGTCCCAACGGTCTGGATGGGACTACTTGATGAGATTAAGAATAGAGGTGCTAAGCCAGAAGGTTTGGGAGAGATGATTGTTGGGGGATCAGCCGCAGCAAAATCTTTGATTGAAGCTTTTGAGAACATGGATGTCACTGTAATTCATGCGTGGGGAATGACAGAAACTAGTCCACTTGGCACCACGGGAAAGCTAACCCCCCCTTACACTGAATTACCTAGAGAACAGCAAATTAACTTGAAAGGGAAACAGGGTAGAAAAGTTTTTATGGTTGATCTCAAGATTACCGACGATGAAGGCAAAATATTACCTCATGACGGTAAAAGCGTAGGGAACTTGTTTTGCAGGGGTAATACAATTGCAGGAGGTTATTTCAATAACGAGGAAGCCAGTAAGGCTGTAATCGATAAAGATGGTTGGTTCGGAACGGGTGATGTGGCTACGATAGATGAGGAGGGCTTTTTAGTGCTAACAGATCGAGCGAAAGATCTAATAAAATCTGGAGGTGAATGGATAAGCTCTATTGATTTAGAAAATATGGTTATGGCGCATCCCGATGTTGAAAACTGTGCAGTGATAGCCATCCCTCACGAAAAATGGGACGAAAGACCACTACTAGTGGTTGTGCCTGCTGAAGGAAAAAAACCATCTAAAGAAGAACTGATAGAACATTTATCTGGGCATTTTGCAAAATGGCAGATGCCTGACGATGTAGTCTACGAGGATACTTTGCCATTAACGGCAACGGGTAAGGTCTCCAAGCTAACTTTAAGGCAAAAGTATGAAAAACATATTCTAGCTTCTTAGTGGGGACAATATATCTATGGACGAAATTTGGAAACTTGGCGCTTATAAAACAGCTGAATTAATAAAATCTCGAAAGATCTCTGTCACAGAAGCTGTTTCTAGTTCTATTGAAAGAATTAAAAGTAAGAATCCAATGATCAACGCAGTAGTAGACGACTTAAGCGAAGAAGCATTAAAGGAAGCGGAACAGTTAGACAAATCCTCAAAAAATGGCGAACTAAAAGGTCCTCTCCATGGAGTACCTATAACAATAAAAGAAAATATCGATCAACAAGGCTATTCAACTCCAAATGGTTTAGTAGCGCTTAAGGATCTTATTGCACCTGGAAACGCTCCTGTTGTAGACAATTTAAAAGACGCTGGAGCAATTATTATTGGGAGAACAAACACTCCTGAGTTTTCAATGCGAGGAACAACAGACAATGTTCTTCATGGAAGAACTCTTAATCCTTGGAACGACTGGGCAAGTCCGGGGGGTTCATCCGGAGGAGCTTCAGCTGCCGTAATGAGTGGAATGGGTGCACTGGCCCATGGGAATGATATTGCTGGTTCTCTAAGAATTCCTTCGACGGCGACTGGAGCAACCACAGTTAAACCGGGTCTCGGTCGTGTGCCAGCATATAATCCTAGTCAAACTCAGGAACGAGGCTTAGTTGCTCAATTAATGTCAGTACAAGGTCTAATCGCCAGAGAAGTAAAAGATGTACGACTCGGCATGAAATCACTAATTAAATATGATCCCAGAGACCCTTGGATGGTAGAAGTTCCCTTTGAAAGTCCTGAATTAGAAAAACCAATAAAGATTGGATATACGAAGGAAACTTTGGGAGAAGCATTAGACACGGCAGTTGAAAAAGCAATAGATAATGCTAAGAAGGCATTAGAAGATTCAGGCTATATTTTGGAAGAAGTTCAACTCCCAGAATTCCTAGAAGCATCAACTTTTTCTGCAAGAACTCTGTTCGGAGAAATAAAAGCTTTACATCAAAAAGATTACGAAGCGTACGGAAGTAAAACCTTCAATGAAATTGCAAGCAACTATTTCCAATTAACAGAACCATTTCAAGGTGATGATTTATTCCTAGGCATGGCGAAGAGATCATACTTTTTTAGACTTTGGAATTTGTTTTTTCAAAAATACCCATTGGTTCTAACTCCTTTTCTTTTATATCAAACTTATGAATGGAATAGAGACGCTCAAGGCCTTGACGGAACAAAAGAAGTGCTGGCTGGTATGTTTTATGCTCACACTATGAATTATCTTGGGATTCCTGCAGGAGTTATTTCTGCTAACTATAATGATGGTCTTCCTGTGGGAGTACAAATTATATCCTCCAGGTATAGAGAAGACTGGATTCTAGATGCATGTGAGGCGATAGAAAACAGGATAGGAATTATGGCAGATCAATTATTCTCCCGAGTAGACTAGAAACCAAATAAACTTAACTTTTTCTGTCGTACAACTTAAAAATACTTCTTCCGGAGGCAACCAAATTTTTTTCGTCATCATATATCTCACCGGTGCAATAACAAATCGACTTTCCTTTTTTAGTTATTTCACCTTTTGAAATTAACAATTTAGTTTTAGGTGGCGAAATATAGTCCACCGAAAGGTTAAGAGTAACAGAGTCAACTTCTCTTTCTGTACTACCAGGAAAGCTGGCTGCTGTACCCATGGTAATGTCTAAAAGAGTAGCGTGAACGCCACCATGTGGAATGCCATACAAATTCAAATGATGGTCATTCAACTCTAATTGCAACAAAGATTTGCCGTTTCCTAGTTTTATAACTTCTATACCTACAAAATGCTGAAAAGGGTTATTCCTAAGTTTTTTTAATGACATACCGCAAATAAGTCTCTTGAATAAAAGATATCAAAATGAAACAATATTGTTACTGTTTTAACAAGGATTATTTTATGGATATATTTTCAGACATAGCAAAAAAATACCTTGAAAAGGGATTAATAGCAGGGCTTGAGTGGGACATTCGATTAAAAAACAAATCGTTATCTGAAGGGGTTATAGGATTTAAGGATATTAAATCAAAAAAAACTCTAGACCCAAATCAAGTTTATCGAATTTATTCAATGACAAAGCCTATTTTGTCGGTTGCGCTAATAAGACTTATCGAAAGGAATGAAATTCATTTACACTCACTTGCTCAAGAATTTATTCCATCATTAAGGCACTTGAAGGTAATTCTTCCCGATGGAAGCTTAGAAAGATTAAAAAGGCCCATTACCATTGCTGACTTATTAACCCATACCGCCGGATTTTCATATAACTTTAACATTGGGTGTCAAGTTGCATCGTTTTACAAAGAGCTAGATATTTTAAACGACCCAGAAAAATCACTGGAAGAAATGGTTGACCAAATTTCCACTTTGCCGCTCGCTTTTCAACCAGGTGACGCATGGAGGTACTCAGTGGCTACCGACATATTGGGAAGAATCTTAGAAGTACACAGAAAACAGAGATTGCGGGATGTTTTAAAGGATCTGATACTGGAACCTCTCGGTATGAGCGAAACAGATTTTAGTATCAACGAAAATCAAGTTTCTAGATTGATGCCTATGCATGGCACAAATGATGTCAACGAGCTAATTTCACTCAAGCCAAAAAGTTTAGAGTTGGTAGATATTGAGAAAGTCCACCCTTCTCGTGGTACAGATATAAAGGAGAGAGGCGGTTCTGGATTATTTTCAACAATAAAAGATTACCAATTATTTTGTGAGTTTCTAATTAATGGTAAAGATAAAAATGGATCCCAAATGATTTCAAAGATAATGCATAATTTTATGTTAAAAAACCGTATTCCCAAAAAACTTCTTCCTCTAAAACTAGGCCCTAGATTATTGGACGGGTATGGCTGGAACCTAATAGGAAGATTAATGATAAATAGTGGTCAGGCGATGAGTTTAACCAATAATGGTGAATTTGGCTGGGCTGGAGCTGCCAAAACTTTTTTTTGGATTGATAGAAAAGAAAATCTTACAGGTGTAATAATGACCCAATATGCAGGCTGTGACATAAATATTTCTGATGAATTTAGAGCTGCTTCTTACAGTTTGATATAAAAGTTAAACTTCTAGCCACTCTTTTCTTATATCGTCCCTGGATTCTAATTCTTTAGGTGTTCCTTCAAAAACTATTTGACCATGTCCCATGACATAAACCCTGTGACTTATTTTCATTGCAATTGCTAGTTTTTGTTCAACCAATAAAATTGACACACCGCGACTACTTATCTCATTTAACAGGTCAGCAACTCTTTTTGTCATCTGAGGACTCAGACCTTCTGTTGGCTCATCAATCATTATTACCTCTGGATCCCCCATAAGAGTTCTACACATGGTAAGCATTTGCTGCTCTCCTCCAGAAAGAAAAGATGCCTCTACATCAGCTCTATCTCTTAGGTTTTCAAATAAATTAAACATATCCTCTATGGACCAACGAGAATTTTTAGCATCTTGACCGCCTTTAATTCCTAGCTCTAGGTTCTGCCGTGTAGTCAGCCCCGGGAAAATGTCCCTATTTTCTGGCACATACCCCAAACCCATCTTCGCTATCTCAAATGCTTTTTTTCCTGATAGTTCATTACCATTAAACTTAACTGAACCTTTTGGCTCCACCTCACCCATAATCGCTTTACATGTTGTTGATCGCCCTACCCCATTCCTTCCAAGCAGAGATACTATCTCTCCTTTATCAATTTTGAGATTTACACCTCTCAATATATGGCTCTTGCCGTAATAAGCATTTAATCCATTTACTTCCAACATCAGTGTTCTTCTTCCAGTGCTGCCCCAAGATAAGCCTCTTGAACTGCCTTGTTTTCCTTTACTTCAATAGGAGTTCCCGTTGCTATTATTTCTCCATAAACCAATACAGAAATTCTGTCGGCCAAATCAAAAACAACGCCCATATCGTGTTCAACCACAACTAGGGTTTTACCTTCTGTTACTTTTCTAATCAAACCTACAATATACTCGGTTTCCGAAACGCTCATCCCAGCTGTGGGTTCATCAAGCAATATAACTTCTGAACCACCCGCTATAGTAATACCGATTTCCAACGCCCTCTGCTCGGCGTAACTAAGTACTCCAGCAAGGGTATCTCTTCTTTCTTTAAGGTTCAGATCCTCAATAATTTTCTCAGCGCTTTCGTTTAAAGCTTTTTGCTTTCCGACGAGGTGCCAAAAAGAATATTTATAATCCATAGCCCAGAGAAGTGAGCACCTAACATTTTCAAAAACCGACATTTTAGGAAAAATATTTGTTATTTGAAAAGAACGACTTAATCCTTTTCTCTTTACCTCGTATGGTTGCAGATTTGTTATATCCTGACCTTTTAGAAAAATCTTTCCAGATGTTACTTCATACCTTCCAGTTATTAGATTATAGGCCGTTGACTTACCTGCTCCGTTAGGTCCAATAACTGCGTGGCGCTCGTTTTCGTTTATACCCAAATTCAGACCCCTAATGATCTCAGTTCCAGAAAAACTTTTAGTCACGTTGTCTAATTTAAGTGCCTCTGCGACCATTCTTTATCTCCTAACGCCCTCAACAAAGGTGGCATTTCCCCATGCCTCCTTAACTTCAACTGCCAAGGCTCTTGAAAACCAAAATCCAACTGCAGTAAATATTATGAATACACCCCAGGGCACAATCGATCTGGTATTAAATTCAACCCAAAAAAGCGTCATAAACTCCTCATCTCCATGGTGCCTTACATGATTTATCAATTCAGTTAGACAAACCGCTCCTACAATAAAGATTGTGCCGGGAATAAAAATCTTTGAATATGGTTTAATCAGCATTCCTATTCTTCCTAGTTGCCACGGAATAATGTGCATTGCAAACAAACCAGTCAAACCAGCCGGCATAAACATCACCATCAATATGAAAACAACACCAGTGTAAAGCGCCCAAAGATCTGTTTGTAACCCAATCACAGTTTGCAGTAACGTGAATAATATTGCTCCAACAATAGGACCTAGAAAGAAACCAACTCCTCCAATGTAGGTAGCTAGAAGAACCGTGAAAGATGCGCCCAGGTTCAAATTTTGTTCAGTCAAAATTTCAAAGTTAATTGCAAACAGCGCACCAGCGATACCAGCAAAAAAACCTGCTGCACAGAAAGACACATACCGTACCCAACGCATAGAATAACCAACAAATTCTGCTCTCTCAGGATTATCTCTAACAGCATTGGCCATTTTACCAACAGGAGTTTGCGTAAATAAATACATTAAAAAGGTTGATATCAAAACCCAGAAGGCTATTAAAAAATATACTTCTTTTTGCGTAATAAACTCAACTCCAAAAGTTGGCGGCGCCATAGTTCTATCGCCAGATATACCCTCTTCGCCTCCAAAAAAGACAGTAATAATAATACAGCATGCCGCTATCAATTCACCAATTCCAAGACTTATCATAGCGAAAACAGTTCCAGCTTTTCGAGTAGAAAAACTTCCGATGATAGTCGCAAAACCTAATCCTACCAAGCCCCCTACTAATGGCAGTAGTGGTAATGGAAGCCATATCTCCTGGTTTTCTACAATGTTCATTACGTGAACAGCTACGAAACCCCCCAAACCCATGTAAACAGCATGACCAAAGCTTAACATTCCACCCTGACCAAGAAGCATATTGTAGCTCATAGCAAGAACAATCGTTATACCAATCTGGTTCATAATTGTTATAGATCCGCCACCAGTAAAAATAAATGGCATAACACATAGTACCAAGGCGGCTATGAGCCAAGGAACCAGAGATGAAAACGATATAGTACTAGTTGTTTGAGATGGCATTTTTTTATTACGACTCCCTTTTCCCAAATAAACCATGAGGTCTAAATACCAAAACGAGCACCAATAATAGGTAGGGTAATATTGGTCCTATCTGAGGTAAGGTGAGGGTCCATAAATCTCTCCAAGGATGGTAGTAGACGTCTTTTGGATATTCATACCCCATCGCAAGCAATATATCGCCTGCACCTATATTATATGAAGCAGCAAAAGTTTGAAGCCACCCAATCAAAAGAGAGGCAACGAAAGCTCCCGTTAAAGATCCTAATCCACCAACAACAACACAAACAAAAACTATCGAACCCAATAAAAATGCCATTCCAGGAAATGTTGTTAATGAAGGGCCCGCTATAACTCCTGCTAAACCTGCTAAACCTGTACCAACACCAAAAACTCCCATAAAGACAAGAGGTACATTATGCCCAAGTGCCTCTACCGTTTTTGGATAGCTAAGAGCTGCTTGAATGATCATACCTATTCGTGTTCGCGCCAAAACATAGTAAAGCGTTACAAAAATTGCCACAGACACAAGTAACATGAATATCTTATAAGCTGGTATGGTGCCACCGGCCAAATTTAAAGCTATGAAATTCAATGATTCTGGTGAGTTGTAGGGAACCATATTTCTTCCCCATACATATTGTACTAATTCCTCAATTACAAAAAATAATCCAAAAGTAAAAATCAATTCAGGTACATGACCGTATTGATGAACTCTCCTTAGACCATATCGCTCTACTCCTGCTCCAAGCACAGTAACGATTAATGGAGCTACAATCAACCCCACCCAAAAACCGGTTATAGTACTAATTTGATATGCAAAATATGCCCCAAGCATATAGAAAGCCGCATGCGAAAGGTTTAGTACACCCATCATTGAAAAAATAAGAGTAAGGCCACTTGAGAGCATAAAAAGAAGCAGTCCATAAATCAATCCATCAATCAAATTGATAATTATTAAATCCATTAATCACCTTTTGAAAAATTAATGCCCCGCCCAAAGGCGGGGCACTTCCTTATAAAATTTATGGTCTTTTCATTTTACAGGTTGTTGGACTGTCCATAGATGCCATCTCTACAGTCTTAAAAACCTTAATACCATACCCTGAATTATCAAAATCTATATCGATATCGTCATTAGTATGAATACCAACATGAACATTTTGGATCGCTTGGTGATCTTTCGCTCTCATAAGTACCTTTGTATCAAGAATTTCAGAGTAGAACTCCATACCTTCCAGAGCCTTTCCAACTGCAACCATATCATCAGCAGTACCAGCTTTATTAATAGCAGCAGCCAGCATTTGAGCCGCATTTATAATTCTTGGTTGAGATAGATCCCACTTAGGATATTTTGCTTTAAATGCCTTGTGATAGGCAGTAAGAGCTGGTCGAGAAGGATTTTGAAGTCCTTCACCAACTAAGTGAAGCATACCTTTACCAGCTTCTCCAAATGTGGCTGTGATGCCATTACTTGCACAGTAGTAGCAGTAAACAGGACCCTTGTAGCCAGACTCTGAAAGAGATTTACCAAGATTTACCATATCAGCACCCCAGTTTCCTGTGATAACTGCATCGGCTCCAGAGGCTAAAATCTTTCTAGCATACGGAGTGAAGTCCTTAACTTTACCAATAGGATGTAACTCGTTACCCACAATCTCGATTGAAGTTTTTTGAGCCAGATACTTTTCAGCTGCAGCCGCCACAGCTTTACCAAATGAATAATCCTGTCCAATCAAATACATTTTCTTGATTGAAGGGACTCCTGCAATCACATCAGTTATTGCATCCATCTTGATATCAGCATTCGCATCAAATCTAAAATGCCAAAAATTACACTTGTCATTTGTTAAAGCAGGATCAACCGCTGAGTAGTTTATAAAAATTACTCGTTTATCAGGGTTTCTCTTATTGTGTTTTTTTACCATATCAGTAATTGCGTTAGCAATACCTGATGAGTTACCCTGAGCAATAAACCGAATACCTTGGTCTATCGCTACCTGCACTTGAACTAGTGACTCTTTTCCGTCCATTTTGTTATCAAGAGCTACCACTTCCATCTTTTTTCCGCCTAATACTCCACCCTTTTCATTCACGAGTTTTTCAACAGCAAATTTCCATTCGGCCAACCCGTTTGAACCAGTAGTTGCAAATGGACCTGATAGTGGGTCAATAAAGGCTATTTTTACAGTATCGGCAAATGCCCCTGAGCTTATAAAAACTCCGGCTGCTAAAGCCATACCGATTAGCTTTTTTAAAATTTTCATTAATCAATCCTCCCAGATATAATTTTGTTATGATTAATTCGTTCAGATATTAAATGATAAGTTTAATCTTTTCCTAAGGTCAACCCCAAAGTTTACCAAAGGTCATTATTTATTAGTCTTGATTTGTGACTTAAATCATATTTGTTTTTCAAGCAAAACAAATAGTTTGTAAATTTAAATTTCATTCAAAAACTATTAAAGATTATAATATTTTTTTATATACGATTCTAAATAGGCCATTCAGTTTAATTTCATTAAACAGAATTTTAGAGAAAATAAGCAAACGAGGATTAAATGAACAAAATAAATAATGAAGGTGCATTAACAAGAAATACTTACTCAGAATTAAAAAATAAAGTAGGAGAAAAAGTCGGGGCTTCTGAATGGTTTAATGTAGATCAATCTATGATCGATCAATTCGCTCACCTGACTCAAGATCATTTCTTTATTCATGTTGACCCAAAAAGAGTTGTAAAAGAAACTCCATTGAACTCTACTATCGCGCATGGGTTTCTTTCGGTTTCAATGCTTTCAGCGATGTCTTACTCATGCGTTCCAGGAATAATAGATGCACATTTTGGATTAAATTATGGCTTTAATAGAATGCGGTTTGTTTCACCGGTACCAGTTAACTCACGAATCAGAGGACATTTCACTCTGAAGAAGATAGATAAAAAGGAAACGGGAGAAATCACCATGGTTTATGATGTTTTTGTAGAGTTAGAAAATCAAGAAAAACCAGTTATTGTGGCTGAATGGATAATAAAAGCTTACGTTAAGCCTGAAGCTGCGTAAGAAATTAGTTTAAAGATTGTACGAAAATATGAGTATGTTATTATGATAAAATTCAAATATTTCAAAAAATTTTATATTTAATTATTGGAGACCGAATATGCGAGAAGCCGTAATTGTATCAACAGCGAGGACACCCATCGGAAAAGCTTACAGAGGAGCTTTCAATGATACCTCAGCTCAAGAATTAGCAAGTCATGCGATTGAAAACGCGGTTGAAAGAGCTGGAGTAGAAAAAAGTACTGTCGATGACGTTATAATGGGCGCAGCGCTTCAGCAGGGATCAAGTGGAGGAAATATAGCCAGGCAGGCAGCTATTCGCGCAGGTCTTCCCGTAACAGTACCAGGCATGTCAGTAGATAGGCAATGCGCTAGTGGAATGATGGCGATAGCAACAGCAGCCAAACAAATAATTAATGATGGAATGGATATAACTGTTGGTGGAGGAGTTGAGTCAATAAGCTTGGTACAAAATGATAAAATGAATGGTTACAGAGCTTATGACCCTTGGTTCAAAGATAACCAACCAGATATGTATATGACTATGATTGAAACAGCTGAAACAGTGGCAAGCAGATATAATTTAAGCAGAGAGTACCAGGATGAATATTCATTGCAATCACAACAAAGAACTGCTGCAGGTCAACAGAGAGGAGCTTTTGATGATGAAATAGTACCTCTAACAGCGACAATGAAGGTTCAAGACAAGGAAACTGGTGAGATAAGCGATAAAGAATTTAGGTTGGAAAAAGATGAAGGAAATAGGCCTAGCACCAACATCGAAGGATTATCCTCACTAAACCCAGTCTTTAAAAATGGCCTTACTATGGATGAAGGCGGATATATCACTGCTGGAAATGCAAGCCAACTTTCAGATGGTGCATCCGCTTCAGTATTAATGGAGGCAAAATTAGCAGAAAAGAAAGGCATTGAGCCATTAGGTAGATACGTGGGCATGATGGCTGCAGGCTGTGCTCCAGATGAAATGGGAATTGGTCCGGTTTTCGCCGTTCCAAAACTGCTAGAGAAACATAACCTAAAAATGGATGATATCGGATTGTGGGAATTGAATGAAGCTTTTGCTGTCCAGGTTTTATATTGTAGAGATAAATTAGGCATCCCTAATGAAAATCTTAACGTGAATGGGGGAGCAATATCAATTGGTCATCCATATGGAATGTCTGGGGCCAGGATGGTGGGCCATGCTCTGATAGAAGGGAAAAGACGAGGTGTTAAATACGTCGTTTGCACCATGTGCATTGGCGGGGGAATGGGTGGAGCTGGTCTTTTTGAGGTTCTTTAATGAATTTACAGAACTCAGGAAATATTCCATCAATACTAAAAACTCCTAAACTGCCAGTAATTGCAGCACCACTATTTATTATTTCGGTACCTGAGCTTGTTATTGCTCAATGTAAATCTGGCGTAATAGGAAGCTTCCCAGCCTTGAATGCTCGAGAAAAAGAGGGGGAGCCAATTGAATTGGAAAAGTGGCTAATAAAAATTACTGAAGAACTGGATAAACATAACCAAAAAAACCCTGATAACCCAGCAGCCCCTTTTGCGGTAAACCAAATTGTTCATAGATCTAATACCAGGTTAATGAGGGATATAGAAATTTGCGTAAAATGGAAGGTACCAATTTGGATTACATCTCTTGGAGCTAGACCTGAAGTAAATGAAGCGGCTCATTCTTGTGGAGGTATAGTTCTTCACGATATAATTAATAATACCTTTGCAAGAAAGGCAATAGAGCGCGGCGCTGATGGTTTGATAGCCGTGGCAGCTGGCGCAGGTGGCCACGCAGGTCCTCAATCACCGTTTGCTCTGCTACAGGAAATAAGAGAATGGTTTAACGGGCCTCTTCTGTTGTCCGGTTCAATAGCGACAGGAAAGGCTCTTTTGGCATCTTTGATTATGGGCGCAGATTTGGGATATATTGGTTCACCTTTTATAGCCACAGAAGAAGCTAATGCATCAGAGATTTACAAGAATATGATTGTTCAATCTACTGCTGAAGATATTCTTCTATCTTCACTATTTACAGGTGTTTCTGGTAATTATTTAAAACCATCAATCGAAAATGCAGGTATGGACCCCAATAATCTAAAGGATGGTTCTGTGCAAGATATGAATTTTGACCCCAAGAGAGATAAGCCCAAAACATGGTCAGAGATCTTTGGTTGTGGGCAAGGAATATCAAAAATTAAATCAATTGATACAGTATCACAGTTTGTAAAAAATCTTGATGACGAATATAGAAATGCAATTGCAGAGTTCAAAAATAAATTTAGTTAAATCAATTAGGAGAAAACAATGGACTTAGGCGTTACTGAAAAAGTAAAACCCTTAATAGAAAAGGTAAGCGAGATGGTTGCTAACGACATAGAACCACTCGATAAAGAATTTCATGAAGAAGTAGGTAGGCATCCTTCAGGAAGCAGGTGGCAATTAACAGATCGACAATTAGAGATACTTTCTTACCTTAAGGATTTAGCTAAAAAGCGTGGCTTATGGAACTTTTGGCTCACAGATTCTGAAAAAGGATACGGGCTGACAACAGTAGAATACGCATATCTGGCAGAAGAAATGGGAAAAGTAGGGATTGCTGCTGAAGTTTTTAATTGTAGCGCTCCTGACACCGGAAATATGGAGGTTATTGAAAGATACGGTAATGAAAACCACAAAAAGAAATGGCTTTCTAAACTTCTGGAAGGAGAAATTAGATCTGCGTATTTAATGACTGAGCCTGATGTCGCTTCTTCTGACGCCACGAATATTTCTTTGGAAGCAAAATTTGATGGAGATAATTGGGTTTTAAATGGCCAAAAATGGTGGTCATCAGGAGTGGGTGACCCAAGATGTAAAGTTTTTATAGTCATGGCTCTGACAGATGCAGAGGCTACCAAACATTCTAGGCATTCAATGTTTTTTATGGATGCAGACTCAGAAGGTTTTGAGGTTTTAAGATATATGAATGTTTTTGGAGCAGACGATGCCCCTCACGGTCATGGTCATTGCAAATTTACCAATGTAAAAGTTCCCAAGGAAAATCTGATTTTAGGGGAAGGTAGAGGGTTTGAAGTATCTCAGGGAAGGCTTGGACCCGGTAGGATTCATCATTGCATGAGAGCTATCGGTCAAGCTGAAAAAGCACTCGAACTAATGATTAGAAGAGCCAGAGACAGGGTTGCTTTTGGTAAGCAACTTACAGAGTTGGGTGCAAACTATGATATTATAGCAAACTGTAGAATGGAAATTGAACAAAGTCGACTTCTCTGTCTGAAAGCAGCATGGATGATGGATACTGCAGGAGTAAAAGCAGCACAGCCGTGGATTAGTCAAATTAAGGTTGTCGCTCCGCTTATGGCATTAAAGGTGATAGATGAGGCCATTCAAATGCACGGAGGCATGGGGATCAGTCAGGATACTCCCCTAGCTCATATGTGGACACACGTTAGGACTTTAAGATTAGCAGATGGGCCTGACGCCGTGCATCGCAGACAAGTTGCTAGAGCTGAGCTTAGACGATACTCAAACTGATTAATTTCCCTTCATGAGTGAGTTAATTTTAATTCGACATGCGCAAGCCTCCTTTGGTGAAGAGAACTACGATAAACTTTCGGATTTAGGGCATAAACAAGCTCGTTTGCTTGGAGGTTCTTTTAAAGACTTGAAAATAAATCCTGATAAGGTTGTCATAGGAACACAGGTCAGACATTCACAAACCTTAGAAGGATTTGGTTTGACATGCAAAATTGAAAAACACTCTGGTTGGAACGAATATGATTTTAAAGATTTATTACTCGCTGAGTTTGGATCAGATATTCCTTCAGAAATATTCACTGATCGAAAAACCCATTTTAGAACCTTGCGTTCTACTGTAACAAAGTGGATGAACAATAAGCTTTCCAGAGCAACAGAAAAGTGGATAGACTTTTCATCTCGTGTAAATAATGCTTTAAAGTCCAGTTGTGATTTAAGTTGCGAGCAAGTTGTTGTGGTTACTTCTGGCGGACCGATTAGCAGGGTAATTTCAACGACATTGAATACCCCAAAGGAAGAAATGATGAACCTAAATCTTCAGATAAAAAACACGTCTATTTCTCGTTTTGTATATACGCCGAGGTCTTTTTACCTACACAGCTTCAACTCTACACCTCAATTCGATGGAGGTAAATCTGATTATATGACATATAGTTAATGGAAAATCAAGTTGGATAATAAAGCTCTTGATATTGAAAGCATAGGCCCCTATCTTGAGAAACATCTTGATGCATTTTATGGTCTTGAAAGCTATGAAAAGTTTTCTATCGGCCAATCAAATCCAACATTTCTTCTTAAAGCAAAGTCTGGAAATTACGTACTTAGGCGCAAGCCCCCTGGAGCACTGCTTAAATCAGCACACGCGATAGACAGAGAATACAGAGTTCAAGATGCTCTTTATAAAACAGATGTTCCCGTAGCAAAAATGCTTCACTATTGTGAGGATATTAGCATTCTCGGAGTTGATTTTTATATTATGGAATGGGTAGATGGCATTGTGTATGAGGATCCAAGTCTTACCCAACTGAGTAACACAGAGCGAGAATTAATATTCAAGGAAATAAACCGCGGCTTAGCATCATTGCACAACGTTAATATTGATGAAGTGCACTTATCCGATTATGGTGCAAAAGGAAATTATTACGAACGACAGATCAGTCGCTGGTCAAAACAATATATTTCGTCAGAAACGGAGAAAATCAAAGAGATGGACATTATGATGAAGGAATTACCATCAAAAATTCCACACGATGACAGCCAGTCTAGATTAGTTCATGGTGATTTCCGTCTGGACAATATGATTTTCCATAAAGAGAAACCTAAATTATTGGCTATTATAGACTGGGAAATTTCTACTACAGGACATCCTATAGCCGATTTAGCTTCACTTATTATGCAATGGGAGCTTCCAGCAGGGAATATAAGTCGAGGGCTTCAAGGAGTTGACCGGATAAGTAAAGGAATACCTAGTGACGAGGATTTTATAAATCAATATTGCGAGTATAGAAATATTGATAAGATAAAAAATTTCAACTTCTATCTAGCGTTTTGCTTTTTTAGAATGGCTGCAGTTATTCAAGGGGTAAAGAAAAGGGCTTTGGAAGGAATAGCCGCAAATCCCGAAAGATCTAATCAAGAGACGCTTTCTGTACCAAAATTAGCTAAAAGAGCGTTCGAATTAATGGAAAAATTATGAAAGAAAAAATTGAAAAGTTACTAGATATAGAAACCCTTGATCTTAATTTATTTAGGGGAACAGGTGAAGGTGGAGAAATCGCCTCTAGAGTTTTTGGCGGTCATGTTATTGCTCAAGCTCTAGCAGCGGCCTACAAAACCGTTAGCGAAAGGCTTTGTCACTCTTTACACGCTTATTTCATAAGACCCGGAGATCCATCAACCCCAATAATTTATGAAGTTGATAGAGCTAGAGATGGAGGGAGTTTTACTACTAGAAGAGTTGTTGCTATTCAGAATGGAAAACAAATATTCAACATGGCAGCCTCTTTTCAGGTAGAGGAACCTGGCTGGTCTCATCAACATGATATAAAAAATGTTAAAGGGCCGGAAGGAGTTTTAAATAGAAATCAACAAAGAAAGTTGATAGCTGAGAAAATACCTGAAAAGCGAAGAGCTAATTTTCTAAACCCTAAACCAATAGAAATAAGAGATGTAGACCCACCTGATTTGTTCAACCCCGAGCCTGCACCTGACAAAAACTTTTTATGGTTTAAGGTGGATGGTAATCTAGAGACTAAGGAACAGTGGGTGCATCACTGTTTCCTAGCATATGCCTCTGATGTTTCTTTGCTAGGTTCAGGAAATAGACCTCATGGTATTTCTGCTTACTCAGGAGATGTCATGCTAGCAAGCTTGGATCATGCAATGTGGTTTCATAATAAGCTTAATTTCAATCATTGGCATCTCTACGAAATGGATAGTCCCTTTTCTGGAGGCGCTAGAAGCCTCAACCGAGGTAAGGTCTTCACAGAGAATGGAACATTAATCGCTAGCGTTACACAAGAGGGCTTAATGCGGCCTCTAAAAAAGGCCCCTAATATTTAAATCGTTCATTCAGCTTTGACATTCCAGCTATCCAACCATCATAATCGGATGTTTTATATTGGATGTATTTTTCTACAACGGGGTGAGGGAGCACCAAGAATCTTTCTTCAGAGATAGTCTTTATACACTCTTCAGCAACCTCATCAGGTTCTAACATTCCATCTTTCATTGCGACTGCAAAATCAGGATCTAAACCATCGGTCATAGCAGTCCTTACTCCTTGAGGACAAAGCATTGAAACCTTTATTCCTTTGGTTGCATAAGTGAATGCCAACCATTCACCTAGACCAATAGCGGCATGCTTTGTGGTTGAGTATGACGCATCTCCAACCTGAGAAAGTAGTCCTGCAGCTGAAGCAGTGTTCAAGAAATAACCTTCTCCTCTTTTTTCCATTAATGGCACTAAGTGCCGAGCAGCCCAAACGTGAGACATGAGATTTACTTCCCAAATTTTTTGCCAGTCGTCATTTGGCACTTCAATGCCTCCTAGATGCCCAATTCCTGCATTCGAGCAAAAAATTGATATAGGACCAATTTCCCTTTCTGTATTTCTTACAACCCTAGCAATGTCACCTTCTCTGCTTACATCACAGTACATCGCAGTGCCACCAAACTCACTCGCTACAGCTTTGGCGCCCTCAAAATTGTTATCTGTAGCAACAACATGCTTGGCACTGTGTTTGTTAAAAGCCTTTACTAACGAACGACCAATGCCACTTGCAGCGCCAGTTACAACGACTACTCTGTCTTTAATATTCATTTCTCTACTCCTAAGTATTTATCTCCACATATATCCGCCGCCACAGACTGTCAAAGCTTGGCCTGTAATGTAGTTACTAGCATCCGACGCCAAAAAAACTGCTAATCCCTTTAAATCCTCTGGTTCACCTAATCTTCCCAGTGGTATTCTCTTTATTTCTTCCTCAGCTTTTTCTTTATCATCCCAGAGTGCCTTTGCAAAATCTGTCTTGATTATAGCAGGACATATTGCATTTGCCCTAATACCCCTGGGACCGTACTCGGCAGCCAAGTTTCTTATAAGTCCTATAACAGCTAGTTTGGAAATATTGTAGGTTCCTAACTCACCAGAAGGAATAAAAGCGCCGACGCTCGCAGTAATGGCGATGGATCCCCCTCCTCTTTTAACCATATCAGGGGCAATCATTTGAGCTAACCAATGGTTAGATTTAACATTGGTACCCAGGGTTTTGTCAAAAGCTTCATCTGAAATATCCGACATGGGTCCAAAATGTGGATTTACCCCAGCATTACCAATTAACACATCAATTTCACCAATCTTTTTATGACAGTTAGTTACAAGACTCTCTAAATCTTTTTTTCTGCCTGCGTTAGCAGCGACGGGAAAAGCTACCTCTTCTCCAACAATATCATTTATTTCTTCAGCAGTGGACTCTAGCTGATCTATCTTTCTGCTAGAGATGACAATTTTTGCTCCGTGTTCTGCCAGTGCAATCGCCATTGACTTACCGATTCCTTTTGACGCTCCTGTTACCAAGCAGTTTTTTCCATTCAAGCTAAATAATTTTGACATGACTTTTATCTTCCTCTATGAAATTACTTATTTTTCCAATTTGGAGCTCTTTTCTCAACAAATGCCGCCACACCTTCCTTGTGATCTTCTGTATTTCTCAAAACATCAATGATTTCATAACTTTTTTCTAGTGCAATAGGTATTTCTTCCAACTGATCCATATGATTTAAAGCTTCCATTGAAGCTTTTACTGATGACGGACAATTATTTGCGATTACAGAAGCCTTTTCTATAGCCTTCTCCAATAATTTTTCGTGTGGAACCACTTGATTAACTATTCCTAGGGCTAAAGCTTCTTCTGCGCCAACACTTCTCCCTGTGAGCATAATTTCCACAGCAGCTTTTTTCCCAATTTGCCTACTTAGTCTCTGAACTCCTCCTGCTGCCGCGAAGAATCCAACCTTTACTTCAGGCAATGCGAATTTTGCATTTTCTGATGCAATAATTATATCGCAAGATAATGCTGTTTCCATGCCTCCTCCCATAGCAAAGCCATTTACAGCTGCAATAATTGGTTTGGTTCTGTCAAACCTATTTGTTAAACCGGCAAATCCGCTAGCCGGTTGATTAACTCTGTACTGAGCTGCCTGAGCTGAATATTTAAGGTCATTACCGGCAGAAAATGCTTTGTCTCCTGCACCTGTAAGGATCGCTACCCATAAATCGGGGTCTTTTAAAAAATCGTTCCATATTTCATGTAATTCCCTACTTAAGGGAGGGTGAACTGCATTGTAAACCTCTGGTCGATTTATAGTTACTATCAGAATTTTGTCTTTTGTTTCTGTTTTAGCAAACTCATATTTTCCCATTTTTTATTTATCCTTTTTTCTAAACTGTTACTTGCTGGTCAGCAAAATCAAGAATATTTTTTTTATCCCTACAAACCTTTCTAAGTAAATCACTTATCTCAATATCGTAACCTTGCTCATTCATATTTTTGAGGGAGCTTAAGATTTTCTTTGGGCCGATTTGGTCTGCCCAGAATAATAAGCCTCCCTTATTTCGTGGAAACCCGTATCCATTAAGCCAAACAACATCGATATCTGATGATCTCTGCGCCATACCCTCATCTAAAATTTTCAATGCTTCATTTATCATTGGGAAAATACAAAGTTCAATTATTTCATTAATTTCCTTTTTTATTGACTCTTTATGTCCGGTTATATCCTTAATAATATTCTCTGTAATTTTAGAAATTCTAGGAACTCTATTCTCATCATAATCATAATATCCAGCCCCCGTCTTCTGACCTCTTCTGTCAAGCTCACAAAGAGTATCACGGATTTTATTAGATGTTACGGCACCCTTTTTCCATCCTATATCCAGACCTGCTAAGTCAGACATCTGGAAAGGTCCCATTTTAAATCCAAATGCATTCAACGCCTTATCAACTTCCCATGGCATAATCCCTTGATAAATTAAGTTTAACGCCTGCTTTTGGCGCTCAAATAAAATCCTGTTGCCGACAAAACCTGGGCACACTCCAACTAGAACCGGAACTTTGTTTATTCTTCCTGCGAGTTCCAAGCATGAGGCTACTACAACATCACTGGTAAATTTAGCTCTAACTATCTCTAACAACTTCATAACGTTAGCAGGCGAGAAAAAGTGAAGCCCTATAACATCATCGGGCCTTAGGGACTGCAGAGCTATCTCATTAATATCGAGTGCGGAAGTATTGGTTGCCAGAATAGTGAAAGGCTTTGCTATCTTATCCAATTCTTTAAAAATTTTCTTTTTTAATTCTATATCTTCATAAACCGCTTCGATAATTAGGTCACAACCCATTAAATCTGTTAAACTTGTTGAGGAGTTAATCATCGACATCCGAATCTTCAATTCATCCTCTGTTAATTTGCCTCGCTTTAAAGATCTTTTATAATTTTCAGTTATTACTTTAAGTCCAAGTTCTAACTTTTCCTGACTAGTCTCTACAAGATGAACGGGCATCCCAGCGTTCGCAAAATTCATGGCTATGCCTCCACCCATTGTACCGGCGCCTATGACACCAATGGTTTGTATTTCTCTTTTTGGTAAAGAAACCGATAACCCCGGAACATCCCATACCTTCTTTTCTGCTTGCTCTATATACTCACTGGCTTCCATTAAACTTTTCCCATTGATTATCTAAACATAATTTTTTTGTTAATATTCTATCCAATTTATCAGTTGCTCCTCTCGGCAAGCTTTTGTTTATCCACCAAAAATGAACTGGGATCTTAAACTTTGCTAATTTATCTTTCAAAAACTCAATTATACTAACATTTGAAAGACTATGATCTCCTTTTGCATGAATACAAACACCAACCTCTTCTCCAAATCTATTACTAGGTACTGGGAAAACAATTGACTCAACTATATCTGGATGCTTTTGAATAGCGCCCTCAACCTCCAAACACGATATATTCTCACCACCACGAATTATTATATTTTTTTTTCGATCTCTGATAACTACAAATCCATTAGAGTTTAGAGTTGCTAGGTCACCAGTGTGCATCCATCCATCTCGGAGAACATCTCTAGTCGCCTCAGGCTTATTTAGATAACAACGCATGTTTGCAGGGCTTTTTAAGGCAATTTCACCTAATTCTCCATAATTCAGTTCCTTACCTTTTTCATCAACAATTTTTATCTCCTGTATAGGAGGATAAAGCCTTCCGGCCAACTCAGGATTATCTAAATATTCATCTCCAGCTATACCTATTCCAAGGGCATTTGTTTCAGTCATTCCATATCCAGAGGCAATATCGGTTGATGGAAGAGCTTTTTTTTCAACTCCAACTTGAGGCGGTGGCCTTTTTGCGCCTCCTGCCCCCAAAAATTCTAATGTTTCAAGACTTTTATTTTGAGATGAAGCCTCTGCAACTAAGTCTGCAACCACCGTAGGAACAGCAGTAATCCTTGTGACACTCTCTCTTTCGATAATATCTACAGCCTCTTTTGGATCCCATTTATACATCAGAATTATTTTTGATCCTCTTGCTATGGAATATAAGAAATTTGGATGTGTTCCATTTACATGGAAAAGTGGTGAAGCGTTTAAGATACTAGAGGGCCTTCTCGTCTCTAACTTTTCTTGATCAGCCAAAAGTCCTCCAACTCTTTCTGCCATTAGCCAAGAGAATGTAGCAGATATGGCGCCCCTATGTGTTAAAACGACACCCTTAGGGTGTCCCGTAGAGCCGGAAGTATACATTACGGCACAATCATCATCGGTATATATATTGACCTTTAAATCTCTGTTTTTAGCGTTTTTCAGAATTTTTCCATAAGACAAAATATCTTTGATTTCCTCTGCTCTGACAGAGATTAGCTTAACATTTTTCTTGTCTGCAAAAGGCTTTATTACTTTAATGCGTTCTCTGTCGGCAAAGCAGATATGAGCCCCGCTATCATCAAATCCATATTCCATTTCCTCAGTAGTCCACCACCCGTTTACAAACACTATAACCGCTCCTATCGAAACTATCGCCATGAAGAGAACGGTGTACTCAGGATAATTTCTCATAGCAACCGCTATTCTATCCCCCTTTTTTACTCCTAGGTCATTCTGGAGATAACTTCCCAATAATTTTACTTGAAGTAAAAAATCATCATAGGCAATACGTTCATTTTCAAAGATGATAAAATCGCCCCACTCTCTTCTATCTTTTCCGTATTCTAATAGATCTGGAAGTGTTTTGGGTGTGTTTTTGAAAGCTTTAAATTTTATACCTCTAATCTCTGTTTCTTCAAATTCAAACAAACTATCAGTTTTTAAAACTTCCTTAACAGCCTCATCATAATTCATTATTTGGTAAATCCCCAGGACAATTCAAGAAGGATCAGGGCAGACCCTCACCATACTCTTTCCATAATTCCCTCCACTTAACAACTTTAGTAGAGCATCAGGAGCATTTTCAATACCCTCTGTGATATCTTCGATAATCTTTATTTTACCCTCAGCCTGAAGTTCGCTCATATGTTTTATTGCGCTCAAATGATCCTTTACAAAGTCCATAACAATAAAGCCCTCCATTTTAAGACGCTTTACTATCAATAAGCCTGGCAAATTTCTGGGACCAGTAGGAGCTGTCCCATCGTATTGACTTACGGCCCCACAGCATACTACCCGTCCTCGCATATTCATTCTAAAAAGAACAACCTCCAGAATTGAGCCTCCAACATTATCAAAATAAATATCAATTCCATCCGGACACTCTGTTTTCAAATCCTTGAGTAAAGTACCAGACTTATAATTGATACAGGAATCAAAGTTTAGTTCTTTCACAACCCGGGAACATTTCTCGTCACTACCTGCTATTCCTACAACTCGGCATCCCATTGCCTTGGCTATTTGTCCTACAAAAAGCCCTACAGATCCTCCTGCTGCAGATACGACCACCGTTTCCCCTTTTTTTAGTTTACCTACATTCATTAAACCGTGGTACGCAGTTAGTCCAGCAATGCCATAGAGAGAAAGCAAGTTTGATAGAGGCTTGATATTAGGGCATGAAGTAAGGAGTTTGCTATTTATCGCTGCATATTCTGCCCAAACACTGTCACCTGTAACGATTTGACCTTTTTGAAACCGTTCATCATTACTCTCCACAACTTCTGCAATTGCGTATGTTGGCATTATATCACCAGCTCTTACAGCATCTCGATAAGTTTTACCCTGCATCCATGACCGGTTTGCCGCATCGATTGATAGCAAGATATTTTTAACAAGAACCTCACCATCTCCAATTTGTGGCATTTCAACGTTTTCAAGAACAAAATCTGTTTTTTTTAAATTGCCTGTTGGAACGTTGCTTAATTTTAATTGCTTCATGATCCTAACTATCTTGATTTTGATAAAATAAGATCTTCAACATCTTGCAAGGTTTCTTTTCCAAAAAACAGTTCGCCATCAATCAAAAAACTTGGAGCACCAAAAGCACCTTGTTCAACCGCAAAGTTTGTATTTTCTATTAATTTATTTTTAATATTTTGATCTTGTGTGCCTTCAAATATTTCTTTTGTTGGTAGCTCATTCTCATTTAGAACTGACTGTATAACTTCAATATCATCCATCTTTTTATTATCCACCCACACACTTTTAAAAACAACTTCTACGTATTTTTCAAAAAAACCATTCTCTTTAGCATATACTGCCCCCCTCATAAGGTTAAGAGTGTTAATTGGAAAGTTTGTATTAAAATTAAAGTCTAAGCCATGCTTTTTAATAAAACGTTTTCTATCTAGCTTATCATAAGCACCTTTATTTGGAACGGTTTTAAAAGACTCGATGGGCGATACATTATTGGTTGATTTAAATATACCTCCCAACAAAACAGGTATGTAATCAGCCTTGACTTTAGTCCTCTCCTCTATGCCTGGGACTAGTTTATAACCTAGGTAAGATGCAGGACTACCAAAATCAAAAATAAACTTAAATTCAACCATCTAATGTATCTCCTATTAATTTATTTACCTGTGAAAACAGGTTTTGTCTTTTCAACAAATGCCTTAGCCGCATTTTTATGATCTCCAGTTTGAAAACATCTTATCATTCTATCAGCTTCCATCATAAGGCTTTCTTTAAAAGAGGCAGAAGTTGCTCTATTGTGATTTTCTTTCATATATTGTAGAGCAGTAGGGGAAAAATACGCAATTTCACTTGCTTTTTTCAAAGAAAACTCATGTAGCTCTTTCTCAGTTACAACATAATTAACAATACCCTCGTCAAGAGCTTCTTTAGCAGAAATCCTTCGGTTAGAAAAATAAATATCTTTTGCTTTTGACGGTCCTACTAGCTTTCCCAAAGACCAACTTCCACCATAATCTCCCGAAAGACCAATGCCCCCAAATGCAGGAACCAAAAAAGCATTATCTGAAGCGATGCGTATGTCGCAAGCAAGAGCAATAGACATACCTGCCCCTGCCGCTGCCCCAGGTAAAACAGCAATAGTTGGTTTTGGCATTTCATATATCTTAAGAGATACACCTTCTTGACCAATTTGAAGTTTTCTTATTTGTTGCTCTACCGATAAGTCTTTTGAAAGCACGGGGTCTGAATTGTTAGCAAAACTTTTAACGTCTCCACCAGAACAAAAAGCACTACCATTTCCCGTTAACAAAATAACCCTAACTTCATTAGAAGTTTCAAAATCAGCTAAAGTTCGTCTCAGAGCTGGAGTTAGCTCGTCAGATAAAGCGTTTTTTGCTTCTGGCCGATTAAAAGCAATAATGCCTATCCCATCTCGTATTTCAGCCTGAAGATGATCAGTATCTTCTATAAAATCTTGCCTGATCATAATGATCTCGCCTTTTCTAAGCTCGGTCTTTTAAGCAGTCTATCAATATAAGCTTGAACATTAGGCATTTCTGAAATATCTGCCCCAGCATTTTTAGCACCAAAGCAAGCGTGTCCTGTCATTATGTCCGCACCGGAAAACTTTCCTGTTAAGTAGTCTCTACCCTCCATACGGTTATTTACATTAGAAAGAATAACTTTCAAAAGTTTCAAGGCTCGAGCGACATTAGTATCATTTCTTCTCTCAGGAGGGAGCAAAATAGTTTCTACAACTAAAATATTAACCTGCGGCATTATCGATCCCTCAGCATAGTGAAGCCATTGAAGATACTCTGGGAAATCATCGTCTTTTGGGGAGGGGGACAACTTACCATCATCATACTTGGCTAGCAGGTATTCTACTATGGCACCTGATTCATAAATTCGGACATCTCCATCTTCGAGTACAGGGATCCTTCCCATAGGATGAATCTTTTGATACTCAGGAGTTCTCAAAGCCCTATCACCAACGGTGTAGCGCTCAATTTCATATTTCAAACCTAGTTCATCAAGTAGCCAAGCTATTCTCACCGCTCTAGACTCTGGAGCAAAATATAACTTCATCTTCTTCTCCTTTTTTTATTAATAGCTAAGTTTACAATATGAACCGAATCTATCAAAACCAAAAATAATATTTTTGGTTGAAAGATTTGATGTACATCAGTTAGAAATTTTATTTTAATAATGAGTAAAGAACGAGAACAGGAGGAAGCAATGAACTTTAATGGTAAGGTGGCAGTGATAACTGGATCATCTGCAGGTATTGGAGCCGAGACAGCAAAAAAAATTACCTCATTGGGAGGAAAAGTGACTATCAACTATTCAAAAAGTAGTGATGCGGCTGAGAAAATTGCACACGAATGCTCTCAGCTTGGCGAAAATCCGCTTGTAATAAAAGCAGATATGTCAAGTGATGATGGCTGTAAAGAACTAATTCAGACTACAATCAAGGAATTTGGGTCTATAAATGTCTTAGTAAATAATGCAGGACGAACAAAATTTGCAGATCACTCAGATTTAAACGCTCTAAGTCGAGAAGATTTCGAAACCATAATGGCTTTGAATTTAAATAGTAATTATGAGCTGATAAAACATGCAAGACCTCATCTCGCAAAAAATAAAATAAGTAGCATTGTAAATATTTCATCTGTTGCAGGTTTGAGAGGTTTAGGTTCTTCCGTAGCATATGCGGCATCCAAGGGAGCTCTAAATTCAATGACGCTAGCTTTATCAAGGTCATTAGGTCCAGATGGCATTCGTGTGAATGCAGTTTGCCCAGGATTTGTTGCAACTGACTGGTGGAAAAATAGTCTTGGAGATGAAAAATTTAAAAGGGCAATTGCGGCTTATGAGAAAACTAATCCACTTGGTGAGTGTCCTTCAGCAGAAGATATCGTTGGCTCAATACTATTTTTTGCCAGTGATTTGAGTAATCACGTTACTGGGCAGCTTCTAGCTGTAGACGGAGGACTTTTGATCGGAATGCCGTTAAAGCTAGACTAAAAATTAAATTAAAGAGATCTAAAGCCACAAATTAATTTCTCCCTAATATTTGTATGTAAAAAGATGTTAGCAAATTCAGAAAATAACCTTTGGGAAACTACTTGTAATGAGAAATCAAACTATGGGGCTTTAAAAAACAATGAAACGTCTGATTTAACGATTGTCGGAGGCGGGTTTACAGGCTGTTCTGCAGCATTAGAGGCAACTAGTTTAGGGGCAAAAGTAACTCTTCTGGAAGCTAACGATATTGGATTTGGTGGCTCCGGTAGAAATGTAGGCTTGGTGAATGCAGGACTTTGGCTACCCCCTAAAAAAATACTGGAAATATTAGGAAAAAGGCAAGGTCAATCAATAATTTCAGAATTAGGAAAAGCACCTGAATTAGTTTTTTCTATTATAGAGAAAAATAATATCGACTGCGAGGCACAGAAGCATGGTACTTTGCATTGTGCCCATTCGGGCAAAGGAATGGATTATCTAGCTAAAAGAAAAGATCAAGCAGATATTTATAATGAACCTATTTCACTTCTTGATAAAAATGAAACAGATCAGAGAACGGGTAGCACAAGCTTTTATGGCGCTCTTTTCGATCCTAGAGCTGGTACCATTCAACCTCTTGCTTATTGCAAAGGGCTTGCCCGTGCTGCTGCATCTTTAGGTGCTAGGATCTATACAAATTCAAAAGTAAAAAAAATAGAAAAAATCAATGGAACCTGGCACGTTCGTACTGAAACGAATACTATAAAAAGCAAGTTATTATTATTAGCCCTGAACGCCTATCAAGACATTGAAGACAAAAAAATAAGCCAGCAATTCTCAACAGTTTATTACTCACAATTCTCCACAAAACCTCTAAGCTCGAATAAATTGAGCTCTATTCTTCCTCAAAAAGAGGGTTGCTGGGACACAGCTACCATAATGTCATCCTTTAGAATTGATAAATCGGGAAGATTAATAATTGGAACAATGGGAGCAGCTCAAGGCTTTGGAAAAAAAATACATTACTCTTGGGCAAAAAAGAAATTACAGTCACTTTTCCCATTTTTACTAGATGTAGAGTTTGACCATATTTGGCAGGGGAAAATAGCTATGACCAAAGATCATATACCTAAAATAGTTAACCTGAGAGAAAATGGTCTCAGTTCTTTCGGTTACTCCGGTAGAGGCATAGCACCTGGAACATTGTTTGGCACTTCCATGGGGAAAGCTTTAATAACAGGCAATTATTCGTTTCTTCCTATTGATCCTATTCAAAATTATAGGGAAAGTCTTACCAGAGAGAAAACATTTGCTTTCGAGTTGGGTGCAACAATTAACCATGCAATCCAATCAATAAGATTGTAAGAATGTATTCTATTTTTTTGTAAAACCAATGTCAGGAAGATCTTTACTAACTTTCATTGGAAATTTTGGCTCTCTTTTTTCTAAAAAAGATAAAATTCCCTCTTTAATGTCTGATGATTTTCCCATCTTTTCCATTGCTAAAGAATCAATCATGTGAGCCTCCATCGGGTGATTAGCACCCAACATTCTCCAGAGCATTTGTCTCGAGAGAGCCACTGATACAGAAGATGTCTTAGATATGAATGTATTACCTATTTCTAAGGCTCTATTTATAAGATTATCTTCTTCTACCACCTCAGATACTAGACCATAGTTTAAGGCTTCTTGAGCAGGGAAAACTTTTCCAGAAAAACACCAATCCAAGGCTTTTGAAATACCCACAATCCGAGGCAAGAACCAACTTGAACAAGCCTCCGGAACAGCCCCCCTTCTTGAAAAAACAAATCCAAAACGTGCGTTTTTAGAAGCTATTCGTATATCCATTGGAAGCGTCATAGTCACTCCTACTCCAACCGCATCTCCGTTTATTGCGCCAATAATGGGTTTTTTGGATTCATAGATCCTAAGAGCAACCATACCCCCTCCATCTCTATGGTCTTCGTTAGAGAGTTTGTTTCCTTCCTTCCCATAATTAAATGTATTTGCCCCGTCATCTAAGTCCGCACCAGCACAAAACGCCTTGCCATTACCAGTAATTACTACCGCTTTGATATCATCATTTTCGTCAGTATAGTCAAAAGCCTTTATTAGCTCATCTTGCAGTACACGTGTAAAAGCATTTAGCTTTTCTGGTTTGTTCAGAGTTATAAGAAAAATATTTCCTTTTTTTGATGTTATTATTTCTTTATACATGAAACCCCGATCTATAAGATTAAACTAAAAATTAAAATAATTTTTTGAAAACTTTGTTATTTATTCAATATTATTTAGTATAGTATTATTTGGTAAGATTTTTTTTGCAATTATTTTAATAGAAGAGGTATAGAATGAATCCTGAAAACAAGACTCAGATACAAGCCAATAGACGGAAAATCTTTGAGTTAGAAGTGTTAGTGAACCAAAATAAGACAAAAGTTGAAATTTGTCGGGCCTCTATAGAACAAAACTATGCATCAATAATGCGTAATTACAATGCAGCATATATGGGCAACCATCACTTGGCAAATCAGGAAACGGAAGAAATTTTAAGGAATAGACTGGCTATAATGAGTAACATGATAGCTGAGGAAGACGTAGAAGTAAATTTCAGAGAGTCAATGAACAATAAGGCTCAGATAGATTTTTTAGAGCATAGATCTTCAGTCAATAAAACAATTCTTGAGGTGAATAGACAACTTAGTGAAGTGAATAAGAAGCTTATTGAACTCAACAGGATGATTATGAAAAAAAATGAGGAAACTCTTCAGTTCAATACAGAAAATCTAGCAACTAATCAAAAGTTTCTGGTAGGAGAATTTCATCCTTCAAAGGCAACAGAAAAAGATAATAAAAAGCGTATTGAACAAAATACGAAAAGATGCAAGAAAATAGAAGAAAACGCTTCAGAAAATCAAAAGAAAATTATAGAGATACAATCAAAAACACAGACGAATGCAATTGATATCATGAAAAATTCTGTTCAAATCTCTGAAAGAAGAGAGAAAATAAACGACCTTCAGGACAAAGTTAATGAAAACCAGCATTCTGTAGCCGAGATGATTTCCATCAAGATTAAGAAATAACTCTTTTAATTTTCTAGAACTAACCTATACCTCGCTTCTCCGCTCTTTAAACGTTCAATGGCTTTGTTTATTTCAGACATTTTGAAAAACTCAACCTCTGGAGTAATCGAGTGAAGATTACAGAAGTCTAACATTCTTTTCATAGCCTCGGGGCCTCCAACTGGACTCGCAGAAATTGAATTCTGACCACGTAACAAATTAAACATAGATATATTTAGTGGCTCGGATAAAAGACCCAGAAAATGTAGTCTTCCCTTAGGACGGAGTGCATTCATGAATAAACTCCACTTTCCCTTAAATGCGTGTCCAGTAAAGAATATATAATCAAATGATCTTTTTAACTTTTTGAGAGCATCAATATCATCAGAAATTACAACACGATGAGCACCATAACTTTTTGCTTCCTCTATCTTGCTCTCAGAGCCCGTAATAGCCGTAACTTCACAACCCCAAGCTTTCGCAAACTTTATAGCCATGTGACCAAGTCCACCAATTCCGAATATAGCAATCTTATCGGTCGGCTTAATATCATACTGAACAAAAGGGTTGAAAACGGTTATACCGCCACACATTAATGGTCCAGCTGTTCTTGGATCTAATCCATCAGGAACTGGTATAGCACTCAAATCCTGCACTCTTACTTTATCTGCAAAACCTCCGTTTCTTCCAACAAATATAGCCACCCTATCTTCACATAAATTATGATCACCGCTATAACAGCATTCACATGTTTTACAGTATCCAGCTTGAAAACCAACACCTACCCTTTGACCCACGTGACGATCTTTTACCTGGTCACCTATTGCAGTAATTTTACCAATTACTTCATGACCAGGAACAAAGGGATACTCATTATTAGAAAAGTCATTGTCTATGTAATGAACATCACTGTAACATAACCCACAATTTTCGATTTCAATGTCGACCTCATCGTGACCTATTGATCCTAACTCATATTCGAAAGGTTCCAAAACACCTTTTTCTTTTAATGCCGCATATGCTTTTACTTTCATTACTGGCTCCTATTTCATAACTTTTCTCAAATCAATTTAATAATAGGGTAAATTAGTGAGATAAAAATTAAAAGATAATTTAAATTGAAAAATTAATTTTTAATTATATTATCAACCTCGGATCGGAGGAGTGGCAGAGTGGTTGAATGCACCGGTCTTGAAAACCGACGAAGGGGCAACTCTTCCGTGGGTTCGAATCCCACCTCCTCCGCCATCCAATTCCATAAAAGTATTTAAAAACAATATCTTAAGATAATATTATTTTATTGGTCCCCCAATTGGTCCCCCAATAAAATTTCACTTGAAAAGAAAGAAGATAACTATTATCTATAAGGAAGGCATTTAATTACCAACTTGTACGCCTTGGCATTGGGCCAGAAGTACTAAAGCGGAGGACAACATGACTTCAATTAAATTATCAAAAAAAGACCAGGACTTTGCTGATGCAATGGCTTTGAAACTACGTCTCAATCGAGAGAGACTAGCGGAAGAAGAAAAAGAGCGAAAGCTAATCGCCGAAGCTGGCGAATTCAGAATGGCGATTGTAAGAGCTGCTATGAAACGCCATCCAGACCTTACTGTCGAAGAGGCGTTAAAAATGATGGATTTCTTTGGAGCATAACTAAAATGGGACAAATTATAAAGACTACGTTAGTGACGAGACCAGAACAGTTACCGAAGGTCGAACTGGGTCAAACGTCAATAATATTCGGGAAGAACTTGTTTGCAAGTTCGGAGAAAAAATCCGAAAAGCCCAAGAAAGTTAAGAAAGGGAGTCAAGCACCTCAAAAATAGGAGCATAACTCTTTGCAACTATAGGCACTTTAATTTCAACTTGTGAGCCTTGCATCAAGCTAAATCACTAAAGCGGAGATACACATGACAAATATAATTCCATTACCGGAAAGAGAGAAACAACCTACCCCTCTTCCAAAACAAAGAGTCTTTCACTTGGGCTTTGTTTATCGAGGACCAATGCTCTGTCAAGAAATCCAAGAGGTATATCTGAAACGACATGGTAAGAAAGACGATGTTCGAAAGTGGTCCATCGTTACCTATGGCAAATATGATGAGGCAGATACACGGAACTACTCTCTTGAACTGGCTACTTGTGAAGAAGATGACGTCCCTGAAATGCTTGATGAATGGTACATCCCTGGAGCAGTAACCTTTGAAGAACTAAGGGCTATGGGCTGGGCGTGTGACTTATCAGAATATACCAGCGCCAAGATATACGATTTCAGTATAGAGGCTGCTAGATTAAAGAGAGAAACTGGGGAATTGAATCCCTAAAATGGAGAATATAATGGAAAACGAAAAAAATACTTCGAAGCGACTAATGTTTCTTGAACCTGTTAATGAAAACAGTGACGTAGAGAATTTGCTTGAAAGGCTAATACTTAAACTTGAGGCACTAGGCGTTAACGTTATTGACAAAGAAGAGGATAAAAAAGATGAAAGTTAAGTGGATTGAGCTAACAGAGGATGATCCAATATTTAGAAGTGGGTTTATAATTTCGTCACCAAATATAAGGCCACTAAAGAAAGAGATTCCTAACGATAAAAAAAAGAAAGATATAAAAACTAAAATGCAGAACAAAAAAAAGGGGGATTAAATCCCCCCTTGGTTTCTTAGTGTAGAGCCTCTTGCTCCGGATGGTTGCCTTTAGAGTAGAGAACCTCAACGCCCATTTTCCTCCTTTCGGCGTTGAAGATGGATTTCCATATCAATTCGATACCTCTGTACTCAATAACGTCATACCAAACTTCGAATACTCCTAATTCAGAGGTTCGGCTTTTGATGATTTGGAAAATCCCATCCAAAACGTTCTTGCCTTTCTTTCTCTCAATAAGCTGACCTATTTCTTTCTTTGAGTAAAAGCTCTCGACGACTGCTGGTGCATAGTAAACTTCGACCTTTATGTCGTCGATTAGATAGTCACCAAGGACATACGATATTACGTGAAAATTTTTCATGAAAAACTCCTTATATTAAAATGTCAAATAGCAAACGTCAGCTTCACAGCTGAACGGCGATTGACACTTTTTTTTAAGGATGAGTTTTATTAAGCTTTTTTGATAAGATTTGCAATCAAAAACAGACATGCTTTAATTAAAAAATGAGAAGCTGGAGAGATTAATCACTAAAAGTCTCTTAGAACAAGGGGGTAGGTCAAAACTCTTGCCGCTCTTAAAGCAATGGATAGTGGTCACGCAGTTTTTTTTGAAAAACTTTTTTGTATCTTCTTAATATTTTCTATTTTTTTCTAAGGGTTGAACTCTCTAACCAACCCTACACCCACAAGAATAAAAATATGCATTAGTACTTTTTTTTGACTATCAGTTAGACGATAAATTGTTCTTGTCATTATGGCTTCAACTATCTTGTCTATGACTTCGACTAAAAATAAACACAACCTATAAATTAAAAGTAAAGCTTTATACGAATAATAAGCACCAACTATTACACAAGTGAGAATATTACTTAGGAAATTAAACATTAATTGAACGTCGATAAGCAGCTTCAATAACTTCGCTTCTTTTAGCAGCTTCAGTGCATAGTCTATCGGGCGAAGGTTTAATCCCTACTCTACCCAAATCAAGTCTATCTGAGTCCCAGCAAGTTTGAACAGTTATACCAGCTTCAATCAATCCATCTGAATGATATTTACAGGCTTCAATTAGCAATTCCGTTTCTTTCTCGCTAATATCAAGCCACTTAGCATGTATTTCCTTAACATATTCTGCAGCTCTTCTTCCATGTTCTAAATCAAAGTCTTCATTATCTCTTTTGCAGTCGTGCATAATAGCAAACAACTCAACAACGTTTAAGTTTGCACCCGTTTCCTTCACCAGCATTCGTCCATTATAAAGTACACGCATCCAATGGTCTTCTCCGTGTATGATTGAGTTACCAAGAGGAAATTGTTCCAATAAATGTTCTAATAGCTCCTGGCTAAGAACTTTTGAAGTATCAGCATTTAAATCAAATAAACTCATTCTTTTAAATGACTCTTTCACCATCTTTGAAGCGAATTAACTCTACAATAGTTCCATCCTCGCTATATTGTTTAGATATGCCATGACGAACATTGTTTTTAACTTGGTCAACGGCTTGAACTTGACCGTTTCGGTAATAAAAATAATGCTCGCCGTTACAAATACCATCTTCAAAAAAACATTTGTTAGCAACCCTCCCATTTGACCAGTAAATAATAAAATAGCCGTCATATTTACCATTTTTTAGGGAGTACTGACAATATAATGGACCTTCTTTACTGTAAGACTCAAAATCACCGTCAGCTAGCTCATCTGTTCCTTCATAATAATGGAGCCCATCTCTTTCCTCAAGATTGCAATTCATTTTTTTCCCATCAGCTAAAAATATAGACAAGGGCTATAATTATAATAATCAAGCTAAACAAAATTGAAATAAAAGCTAATAGTGTTTTCAAACCGTCATGGAGCAAAGCAAGTATTATAAATCTAGTTTCATCCCAACCATATACCATCCAACAAAACACCAAAGACCAAGGAAAGAACGCGATCATTAACGTGCTCATAATTGCAAAATCGACAAAACCTAAAACAAGGTAAGGGTTTTCCACATCTTTATTATTTCGTCCTTTAATCGCTATTTCATTTAGTTTCTGGTTCATATTAACCTCCAAAGTTTTAGTATCAATAATTAGAAATTGTAAAGTGATTGAGTTGAATTAGTTGAGATGCAATAAGAATACTGATCTGCATAAGCACAGTTTTTACAACTTTCATTTGGATCAGGAATCTCATGTTGATTCATCAATTCAATCATAGCGTCGACGTTTTTCTCTATCCAAGAGACATTCCATTTATATGGAACAAGAACCTCATCAAAGAAAAAAAGTCCTCTAAAATCCTGTCTATCTCTCCGCGCATTACAAACCAAAAAATATGAAGTTTTATCAACCTCAAAACCCATTTTTTTGAGGAGATATGCATAAAAATCCATCTGCATTTTATATCCAAGGTGAAAAGGATCCGATAGATATTGATCTATCTCAATCCCTCCAAGTTTTGCCTGTGACTTGTAGTCTACAATTATTAACTTTTTTGTTTTGGTATCCTGCCAGATATCATCAATTCCTCCTGTGAGAATAATATTGGAGTCCTTATAATTAATCATTAGGCCATGACGAAGAGCATCCCTCCATTTATCCATATCTGGATGGCTAAAAGGTACTAAGTAATCTAAATTATTTTCATAAAAAAGCCGATGGGGAACCTGTTTCTCTCTGCAAGAATCGAACTCTTTTTTCAAAAGAAGATCAGTTGTTTCATTAAGTGTCCATCCTGGAACACCAGGAACTTCAAACCCCTTCACTCTATCCAAATAGAAACAACGCTTGCAAGTCAGATAGTCTGAAAACTTACCCCTACTTATTTTAAATTTAGTCGCTTGGTTTGGTGAGTAAATTGAAGATGCCATTACTCTTTTACCTCTTGCTGGAACTAATACCTTGTTTTTATTGCGCTTTAAGTCAATCATTCAAAGGTCCTTTCAAAAAAAATTTAATAAATTTGATAGACAATTTCAGTCGATAACACCTGAGTCTATTAGGCTAATAATGAAGAAAAGACTTGATATAAAAAAAACCTGTCCAAGAAATACCCCAAGTCCAATTTTCAGAATATCCAAAAACCATTTTTTTAAAGCCATTTTTCGCTTAAATTTTTGCTTTGAAAAATTCGTGGGGTCTGACTTATAATTTTCAAATCTTATAAATTCCTCAATAAGTTGGGAGTTTATGTTAGGTCTTTTTTCTAAAGTGATTTCTTTAGGGACGGCTTGATTTCCAAAATAATTTTGTGGAACAAGTGCTGTTGAAATACTTTGCATATTATCTCTCCATTTGTTTATGTTTTTTACAAATAAATTTTATTTGAGGTGGCCACCCTAGCGAACCTAATCTGTTAATAGAGTCAGAGGTTAAGCAGTCATTAAAATTAGATTTTTTGCACTGTTCTGCTAAACGTGCATTAATTTCAATCTCTTTTTTTGATAATGAGGGAAATACCAGATAAGTGAAGGTATGCGCTATTTTATATCCCGAATTTTTGGCAATAGTAAGCCATAAAAATGCTGTCTTTGGTCTGTAATAAAGACTTTCAGGTTCTGACAAAACTGCACCTAGATAAAAGGCGCCTTGGGCATCACCATTCAGTGCTCTGGCACAAGCAATCTTCACCAATCGATCGTCATCATGGCGAGCATAGAGATATTCTAACTGATCCATACGAGCATCTTTAAAATCATGTGCTCTTCCTACAGAACTCAAAAAAAGCAATAAAAGAAAGATTAAGACGAGAAAATAAGAGATGGAAAATGGTTTATTACTCATCTTCTGATGTCCTCTTTGGGAAAGATATTTTTTTTAAACTGGTTTCCAACTGAACATTAACTTCTCCCGAGAGATATCTTCCCCAGGCAATTATAAGTAAGTTGGTGATGGTATCAGTTCGTTTAAGAGACTCTTTTTCAAGAGACCTAAGAAAAAATTCTGGTATCCAAATAGGCACATAAATTGGCTGTTTCTTATTATTTTTTTCACTCATTTTTTCTCCGTATTTGCTTAAAATTAAATTTCATTTAACCTATTGAGGCTTGGACATCTTTTTCAATTAATCCTATTTCTTCTTCTATAAGCTTAAAATCACCAGGCTCACCCTGAGATTCCAGAACGCCAAGGAAACCCATGACCACACTCTCCTGATCATCTAACTGCTGCTCGCGATTGGCCCATATTTTTTTCATATAAGCCTTCTCAAGATGGAGTTGTTCTCGAATTTTTTTATGTTGTTCAAAGAGCTTTTTTAATTGTCTTGCAAAATTTTCAGATTTAAAAAACTCGTATACCCGTACTGCTTTTTCGTTCTTGTTTTCACCAATTTTATTAAGTCGATATTCGCCTAAAATTCGTGTTCTCAAAATTACTAAAACAGCCCTAAGATCATTAAATCCAACAATAAAAATTCCCTTATGAATGAAATCAAATTGCTCTTTGGGAAGCGTATATGAGACAATTACACCTAAAGCGACACTGTTATCATGCATGTCACCCTCAAGCTTATTAACCCAAGATTTTTGAAAGGAACCTGTTGTAGTTTTAACTTCTATAAGAATATTACCAATTATATTTTGGTTATAAGCTACACCTTGTAAGAAATCAGCTCCTCTTTGTCCCTTCTTAAATTGAGTTACTTTATCCCATGGAAAAAATTTTTTTATTAAATCATGTATATAATTTTGCCCTATCTCACCTTGGACTTCCTGAGACATTGATTTTGACTCTAATTGGAGCTTCGCTATTTTGTTCCTAAGGTTCTTATTATCTTCACGCTCCTTGTTTAACTCTAAGTTGCTCTCTAGCTTTCCTTTATCATCATTGGCTTTAAACTCTTCTTTGAATTTCTGAAGGTGCTCGTCAGACTCTTTTTTTAATATTGGTAAAAGTTCTTTCCTGATTTCTGCTTTCATTTTTTTTCTCGTAGACTTTTTTTGGCGAAGCTTTTTTTGAAGTGCGAGAATGGTTTGCTCACTCTCTGAGTTTTCGTCCAATAAGTCTGAAACAGTTTTTCTTCCAGCCTCTTTTCCCTGCTTTATACCCTTCTGAAGTGCTTTAAGTTCTCTACTCTCAGTATCGCTCTCCATCTCTGATAGCTTTTTCTCAAACTCAATTCGCGTGTCTGCCAATTGTGACTCTGCCTCGGCAAAAATAGGATTGGTAAATTGATGCTGACAGTTAGGACATTTGATAGACTTGTGATCGTGTTCCATATGTAATTCCTCTATTGAAAATTTGTCGGTAGCTAGAGCCCTTTTTGTTATGGGCTCTTGCTATATTTTTTTATTAATGTTGCTAAAGCTGTCATTCCCTCTGGAGGAATCTGCTGCACAATTTTTATAAGGTTTGGATTTCCTGAATAAAGAATGTCGCTTTTCATCGATTGGAAAAGTTTCGAGCCCTCGATGGCATCCTTATCGGAGATATCAATTCCCCTACATATTACGCCGTGCCTCCAAGCATTTTTATAATCGACTTGAAATGAGGTGGTTTGTAAAGTTCCACAATTAGCACAAATAATAGATTTCTGAGGCATAAGGCTGGAGCACTTTGAGCAACTTTTGTAATTAACTTTTGCTGAAGAAGGAAATACAGTTCCGCAAAATGAACAGTTTTTGTCAGACATTGCGCATTGCTGATGACAAGAAGGACATTTTTTTGTTGATGGAGCTCTAGTAATTTTGGGTGGCACATGGGCCATTTCTTCCTCAATTCGCCGAGCATACTTCTGAAATATCTCTAGCATCGGCATTAAAAAATATGCCCTTGTAATGTCATCCTTATCGATCATTCTGACTACACGGCCCAAAGCCTGTCTGAAGTACAATTCAGTTTTTGAGTGCGGCATATAAATGCAACAAGCTAAAAGGGGAATATCAACTCCCTCGGAAACCATGTTGGGACTGATAATCCATTTTTTATTTGAATTTCTGAACCTGCCTATCAATTTGTCTGCGTTTGGAAGACTACTGTTGCAATTAATAGGCTTTTCACCTGTCAGCAAATGTACCAATTCAGTTGCATAATTAGCAAAAAAAATAGATGGGACGACCCAAAGACCTTTTGCATTTGGTATGTCGTAACGTATTTTTGTGAGCTCAGCATCAGCCTGTTGAAACATAGCTGCATGATATGAATACAAATCAGGTTTTCCAAACTTGTCAAAGTTTGGTGTATATGCCAAATTCTCGTAATCTATCGATTTTTTAATCGATTTATTTATGAGCCCTTTTAGGGCCTTGGGTATTTTGGGGTTTTTTCCTCCCTCAACTATGACCCTACTTTTGCCAATATCAACTTCAAATTTTGAGGTAAAAACATCAAAAGTTGTGGCTCTACAGGACTCTCCAATAGCGTCTCCATATGTATGTTGAAAAACGCCAGCGCTAGGATGGTTAATAGCATTTGTTGCAATCATTATAATGTAGCTCCCTTCTCATTAAAATGTAACCAGACAGTCTCATTTCCATCAGATCGAACTGGTGTTCCTGTCAAAATTAGAATTCGCTTTGTATCTCTAAAGGCATTATCTGCACTTTTCCCCCAAGCAGCCTCCTTAGCTGCATGATGATGCTCATCACAAACAAGAAGTACATTATGTTTTTGGCAGACTTTCTGAAAAGCCTCCTTAAGATTTTGTATTGAGCTCCAGGTACAACAGAGATCAATTCCAAAATCCTCAATATCACAGTCTGATCCAGTTACTTTTGTCATTGGCCGACCAGTAATTCTAGTAAACTGCGCAGCGCTTTGATTAGCTATTTCGTTGCGTGGCATAACCTTGATAACCCTATCGATCTCTCCCCTATCAATAAGTGCTTGCGCCATAAAACTAGCTAGTGCTGTTTTGCCCGACCCAGGCGCTGTGTTAACCACGAATATTTTATTCTCAGGCTTGTTATCAGCAGAATACCAGTCAAGGCCTTGTCTTAGGCATTTCTCCTGCCACTCTCTCATTTTAATTTTTGGTGCTTTTGTTTGCTTCATATATGTAGATGCTCCCTTTTTAATGTTGCAAGACTCACATAAGGCTTGTCCGTTCATAAGTGTTGTTTTTCCCCCTTTAGAGAAAGGATGAATATGATCAGCGTGAAATGATCCCAACAAAGGCTTCGAGCAGATCTCGCATTGATTTCCTGCTAAAATCCTAAGGATCTTCCTGGATCGCTGTGAAAATCTCCTAGTCATTTTCATCAAAGTAGTATTCAGTTACCTTTAAACTGTTTATTGGAAGTTCAGATGGGGGTGTACATTGAGTAGTCCTGTTGATCCGTTGAAGAGCTCTAGCCATCGGAACTTCACGAGATTTAATAACAAACGCTTTTTTTCTAAGCCTCGAAATTTCAACAGTTAAATTTCTCACTCCTAATAGAAGTTGAGCTTCTAAGTAAGTTATGGGCTGCCCTGAAAAGAGATGTTCATGCAGAGCATTAACACCACTATATCTAATTGCGTTGTTCTCAGATTCCTGAGTTTCCATATTGTTTCTCCTATTTAATGATTAATTAAGCGATTTATACGGTCTGACACAGCGACATCATTAAATCCATCCGCGTTGTCATCTCGACAATGTTCCCTGCACAAAGACCAGGGTTTGTTGGTGATTACGTCGTATACATTTCGACTGTGATAACCGCCTCTAAAAGGGTTATCTTTAATGATCGATCTAGAAATTTTTCCATGATGCGCTTCAATTATTCCGTTAGCTGCATCAATTAACTCTAGCTCATCGAATGTATCAGAAAATTGCTCTATCAATACATTCAACACGCTATAAAAGAGTTTAGCTTGGTTTGAACGAAAACCGTTACTGAAAATCATTTGTTTCTCCTTTAGAATTGGCTCCTTCTTTTCAATAAATGTCCAAACTAAAGGGTTTTATATTTCTAGCTCATTCTCATCCTTCTTACTAACTTAATGATATCTATTACTCTCTTCAGAATCTGATGAAAGCTGCTCTTCTAGTTCACAACCAACTCTTTTGTCACACGCATAAAGAAATGCAGAAAGAATAATTTGCATTCCCATTAAGGGAATTTTTTTATTTTGATCCAAAGCAATTGAGGAAGCAACATAGGCTAAGCCAAAGCAAATTCTTGAATAGTCTCCTTTGGACTCCCTAATAAGGTAATTTGTTTGGTCTAAAATTTGGTCGACATATTTAAAGCCAAAACTTTTATCGCGTGGATCATCTTGTCTGTTATTCAATCATTCCTCCAAAAGGGTAAATCGTTGCTTACAGGGGTTATATAATATACCGATGTAGCATGTCAACACCTATGGGTAAACTTTTTTTCAATTCATGAATTATTCGCTCACTTTTTTTAATTTAAAAATTTTTTATTCAATTTTTTCAATAGTTTATAATAAATTGACTTTTTTTAATATTTGAGCTATTTTTTTCACACAAGAGTAATTTTGCAAGGATTTTTTACTATGGATGAAAAAAAAATACTAGTTAGCTGGATTGGAGAAAAAGACATAGATGTCATGAGGGTGATAAATAATGGTCAGGAAGAGGAGAGATCGAGCTCCCTCGCCGCTCTAGCAGAAAATCAATCTTATAAGTTCAAGAAAATTATACTTGTTCAAAACTATCGAGAGGGGGAAAAAAACAAAGAAGATACGATTAAGGAAGTGGAAGAGTACGTCACGTTCCTTAAAGAGAGGTCGACTAGCAAGAACTTGGAAATAATATCCGAGACAGTCTTATTAGAAAATCCTGTCGACATGGAAAAACTCCAGGTTATTGGCTCAAAAATTTTAATAGATCACTGTGAAACTGATGCCACTATATATTATAACATGAGCTCAGGTACATGGGCCATGCGTTGGATGTGGTTTTTTATGTCTGAAACAGGACGTTTCCATGGAACTTTGCTTCAGGGCTCACCAGAGGCTGGGATTAAGAAGGTTACTGTTCCTTATGAACTAAGTGGAATGTATTTATTTCAAAATCAGGCAACTAGGGAAAAAGAAAAGTTAATACATAGTTTATTTGAACCTAGACTAGAACAATCATTAGTATCTCAGAAGTTAAAAAGGTTAATTTTTAAAGCCTCGAGGGCTGCATCAACTGATTACCCTGTTTTTATACTTGCTGAAAGAGGTTGCTATTCAGACAAATTGGCAAGAGGCATTCATCAGAGTTCTACAAGAGGCAAAGAAGATAAAGTAATGCATTCTGCTGACTGTTTTTATCATTCTGCGGAAAACAATACAATTTCAGAAATTCTTTCAAGGTCTGAAGGCAGCACCATTCTTTTGGAAAATATCGACCATTTAAGTAGAATTAATCAGGAAAAATTAATCGAGAGGTTTGAGTCTCAGAACTCATTAGAGTTTCCTCGATTGATTGTGTCATCTACCAAAACATTTGAGGATATAAAAAATCAAAGTTCTTTAAGTCCAAAGTTTGTCGATCTGGTCACACGTGTGGTTTTAAAAATACCACCTTTGAGAGATAGAGAAGAAGATCTGAAAAAGATAATTAACTATCGTTTTGATCGCCTTTGTAAGGACCAAAAAAGCTCTCTTACTCTTTCTAACGAGGCAAAAGAACAATTGATAAAACATCAATGGCCTGGAAATGACGTTGAACTAGAGAAAGCTCTTACACAACTTATACTCTTCACTGAAGGGGATACGGTAAATTATTATGACGTTGCAGAAACCCTTTTTGAATTACCAGAGATTAATACGACCACTAGTGATATGCAGGTTGAGATAAGTGAAAATTTTCGGTTAAAAGAGCATCTGGATAAAATAGCCAAAAGATATATAATCACAGCTATGTCTGAAACTAACAGAAATAAAAGTGAAGCAGCAAAAAGACTAGGTGTATCCAGCCAGCAAACGTTAGGAAAATGGATAAAACGACTTGGCATAGGAGGTTAGCGAAATGTTTCACGAATTTGGCATTGAAAATTTTAAGTCATGGAAAGATAAACACTACATTTCGATTAATGATATTTCTCTTCTATTTGGAAAAAATAGCTCTGGTAAAAGCTCTATCCTTCAGGCCTTAATGTTACTTAAAGCTAGCAGCAAAATCTTTGATCCTTTTAATGACAGTTTGAAAAAAATGAGGAGAGCAACTCCAAAGGCACCGATAAATAAATTAACTTTTGCGAACACAATAAGAGATTTCGGGAGTATTGACGATATTATCCACAAGAATTCTCAGAAAATTGATGGAATTCAGACATTTTCTTTCCGCATAAAACCGAAAGAATTTACTCGTGCTTCCGTTGATCACCTAATTAAAAGTGGTGCAATTAATATCGATAGCTCTTATGCCAACACAAAATATGACTTGAGAACCAAATATGAATTATTTGTAAAAAAAGCAAATCTACTCATTCCCAAAGATTGTAAATTCATTGAGATTTGCCTCATATTTAATAAAGCCGTTCTCCAAAATATTGATATCTGTTTTGATAAGGAGAGTATCGCAAGACTTAAAGTATCAAATGGCTATTTTGAAAATGTAGAGCTAACCACCAATCCGAAAATTTGGAAAGATTTTTTGGGCGTGACAGGAAGCGATAATGAAGTCCATTCTAATTCCATAAAAAATATAGAAGAACTTAATGAAAAATCGAGTGAATCTTTGAGCTCGCATAAGGACAGAATATTCGATCTTATTCATAAATTTGGAGATAAACCGTTATTTTTAAAGAGACCATTTAGTGATATAATAGCGTTAGACTCTGGAGCACCAAATTTTTTTGAAAGTGCAAAAAATGAATTCCAAAAGATAGAATATGCTATTAACGACAAATCCACTCTTGCGATCCATATTGATGATTTCGTAAAGAATTTGCTAACTGATTTGGGCGGAGTAAGTGAGAGAGATATTGTAACCTTAACCTCCATAAAAAAATTGAATGAAAAATTCCATTCATTGTTCAACGGATCTACTGGAGACTTAGCCAATGATGAGGATTTGGAATACGATCTTCTTTACCCAAGCGTGCATCTAAAGCAAGCAGTTGGCAGGCTAATCAAACTACTCTCAAGTTCAGACTGGAAGAGAGCAAGGTTTATCCATGCCAGAAAAATGGCATCGCAGAGCGGTGCAAAAAATAGAAAAGAATATTTAGCATGGATCAGAAAAGCACAAAAAGATTATTCATATAATTCTTTGGACGTATTTTCTGCTTCTCTCAATCCAAAAGAAGAATTCGGCGATTTATTTAAAACCTGGACCCTTTTTTTAGGTCCCTGGGGAGGTGAGTTTCCAGACAAATATGTACACCATGAACCGTTTTCAAAAGGAAACCCTCGAGAAGGAAAGTTCCTTTTAGATGTCCTATCTGACGAGAGATTAGAAGAACTAAATTCTTACTATTATGAGGAAGCAAGGCAGATTATTCAAGCCGCAGTGAGGCTTTGTCACCATGTTGGGACCTATATTTCAAGCTTGGAGAAATTAGAAGAAATTTCTTTTGAAAATAAAATTTTTCTAGAAACTCACAAAACGATATCTATTGAAAAATTTCTGGAAACATTGAAGCAAGTAAGCTTTAGAAACTGCAATTTTCTTTCTCCAGTACAAAACAAACCCCTTGTAAGGTCTATTACAACTACCCAATTCCTAGACTATAACAAGCGTATAGGTCTATACGATCTTTCAGACGATAGCGTGATGCATCTTTACACTGATCTCTATGCAACATCCACAAATAGAAACGATCAGAATTCAAGAGATATAAATGTTTTTTATCTCCTGACATATGCTATTACTTATTTATCAGAAGGTCTGGAGTCTTTAGAAATTCTTGGGCCTCACAGACCTCCACCACAGCGTTATATAAGAGGAGACTCTACAGTCGGAAATAACGCCTATCTATCGATTCTCAACAACGAGAACAAAGCTAGACCAGAACAAATTAATCTTATGAATGATGCCTTACATTTGTTAGAAATACCCTACAGCTTAAGTAAAAAGAACGATGGGGAAGATAATATCTATGAGGAGATAAAACTCCTAGACAAAAATAATATGGAAGTATCTATATTAGATGTTGGATACGGTATTTCTCAAATTCTCCCTGTAATAATCACAGCTTTCACTCAGAGAAATAAGACCATCTTGATAGAGCAACCCGAGCTCCATTTACATCCCAAACTTCAAGCTAATTTAGCTGATATTTTTGCTATATCTACCCTCTCAAATAAAAATAAGTTTCTTTTGGAAACACATTCCGAGCATCTTTTACTTAGATTTATGAGACGCAGAAGAGAAAACTTCGAGGATGACTTAATCAAGAAAGGCATAGACCCTAGCATGCTTTTCCTGCCTTCTGAAGAGGAAATGGAAGAAAAACTGACGCCTGAAGTCGAAAGCAAGAAACCCAATAAAAAGAAACTAAAGCTAAAACAAATGGAAAAAGGTCATATGTTTTTCAGAGATGATAAAGAAACTGGGGTAGATTCAGATGGTCAAATTTGGGAAGACTTTCAAGGACCCACATTCTTCCAAGATCCTGACTTTTATAATAACCTTTATACTTTGGTGAACGAAAATAAAATTAGTGTCACTGCAATATCAATAAATTCCCACCTAGCCACTTCATCCGTTTCACTAATACAATTGACCAACGAGGGTAACTACATAGGAGAGTGGCCTGATGGTTTTTTTCCAGAAAGACATGAAGAGCTAGATATTTAAGATGAGGAATCTTTTTGAGTATATTTTTGTTGATCCACTAGCTATTTGGGATTATCCAGATTTATTAAAGCAAACTTCAATTCGTTATGGATTTATTCTTGTAAATGAGCGCACACAAACAATTGACGAACAAATTGAAGAACTCGTTCCAATAAATGATGAAAATAGGTGGAAGTTAGATCGTATTCGATATCTCTTAACAGGGTTAAGAGCTAATGACGCCGTGGTGAACCCAAATTTTTATTCTATTAAGACCATGAACGAAATATCAAACAAAGACATTAGACCTAAATTTCTTCAAGATACAGACGCATGGGCTCAGGAGGTAAAGGTACCATATTTATGTATTGTTTCAGAAGAAAATACTGGCCAGAAAGTTGCAGATCCACGTCTGGGTTTTCATTTAGACCCTTTGCAATTTCAAAAAATAGATTGTCAGGGAAAAGATATGAAGCTTGAACACGACAGTCGTGCCACGGCCAAAATATTGTCAAGAATTTTACAGCCTCAAATTTTTAATCGTTGTGTACATCAGATTGATATTGTTGATTACCAGGTTCAAACTATTGGAATTCCGCCTTTTAAAAGGCTTTACAACTATTTATCAACCATTGAGGAAATGTCTTACAGTCTGTACGAAAAATATTTTAATAATAGGCCACAGCCTTCCACTCCAATGAAGATAAACATATTTTTTAGGAACGATAAAGATTTGGATCTTATTGAATTCGCAAAAAATTGGGATGATCATATAAAAAAAATACCTCGTTTTTCGAAATTGAATGGGAAATTAGAAATTCAGTTTTTTTGCTTAAGTTACAAAGACGATGGTAGAAAAATCAATGTCATACACGACCGCTGGTGTTTTTCTAAATCTTTTTTGCTTGGAACTCAGATTGGCATTTGTTCAAAACCAGGCGGAGTAGTTCATCAAAAAGGACGGATAAAATGGAAATTGATACCAACAGAAGAAAACAAAAGATTACCCGACCAAGAAGACTATTTAGAACTAATACAAAAATGGTTTTGTAAAAACTCAACTGAATACAATACAAAACATTTAACTAGAATATATTAGCAAAGTAATTTTAATATTTAGTTAGAGTGATAAAGAAGATATGTGCATTGATTATAACAAAGTAGATCTGAAGAAAATCGAAAAGGAATTACAACGGTGGGTAAGTAGCTTGTACAGCAAAAACAGTTTTGGAAAAAATGAACCATTATCAAAGCATCTGAAGAAATTTCCAAAATCTATAACTGGAATAAATCTTCAAAGCATTAAAACTAGACACGGACAATTCATTGAAAAAAGTTTTGCTGAGTGGGTAAGATGTATCCCTGGATGGGGTTCATTTCTTAGACCAGTTGTTAATTTCCAAAACGGAAACGTAAAAGAGATAGATAACATTTCATTTAATACTAAGACTGGAAAACTTCTGATATTTGAATTAAAGCGAAATTATGATACCTACTATTTTCATACCCAAGGCTATGGACAAAATTTCTATGATCGGCTCTATGACTATAAATTAAATGAGCCCTCAATCATTAGGTATGTTGAAAGAAACACTTCTCAAACGGTAACAAGTTGTGAAATCTTGTTAGTTAATGTTTATGGCGAAAGAGATAATTGGAATTCCAAGCAGGTAATACCAAAACCTGACTTTCATCCAAGGATAGTTCTGGGGTCTGAGTTAGGAGAAATATTCGGAGAATGCCTTAATAGATTTTTAGCTGAACTTGATGAAGCTATGATGACAATTACATTGGAAAAATACTGCAAGAGTATGCAAATCGAATATAAGACTGAGGGCAGCGATAATAAACTTAAAGAATCACTATTAGCTATGAATACAAATCGTGATAGATAGGAAAATAAATTATGACACAAAGAAAATCTGTTATTCCAACCCTTGAGGAACTTAGAGAAGAATTAGAAAAATTAGAAGCGAAGTATTGTGACTTGACTTGGTATGGGAGAGGACGTGAGAGAAAAGGAGAAGCTCTTAAAAAGGTTGCAGAAATTGAGGCAAATTACCCTACTGAGGTAGAACAAATTAACTCAGAAGAGCATGATTACGCGTGGGGCTTTAATCGTGGTTGTATGGCAGCATTTAGATTTGTATTAACGGCATTAGATGAACGAGGCGAAATCGATGATAACGGAAAGATCGATTATTGGGGTGGCCTTAATGAGGCACGAAAAATATTCCCTGAGTTAGACACTTAGACATTAAATCTTATAAATGTGTAGATTGCCTTGTGGAATAAAGCAAACTGTGATAACTTTTTATCATTAAAAACAGTGACTTAGGGTGTAGACAGGAGGACACCTCCTCCGCCATCAAGTTCCACAAAATCATTTTTAAACATTTAAAAAAGCTAATATTGCTTTAATGTTTGTTCTGTAGATAAAGTTTGATATTAAAAAGGTTAAAAATGACAAAAAAGATTGTTGAAATGTACTGGGATATAGGAAGTACAAACGCTTATTTTGCTCTCCACTTAATCAAACCAATTTTGGAAAGAACAGACAGCGATCTTATATTACATCCATATAATTTGGGTTTTGCATTTAGAGCTAGGAATTATGTTCTGATGGAAGAGCCCTCAATAAAGATTGAAAATCGCAAAGTAGATTTAGCGAGATGGACAAAAAAATATAGCTTAGATTTCAAGTTTCCCAGTGAGTTTCCGATAAAAACAAGTAGAACACTTCGAGGAGCTTTAGCAATGCGAGAATTCAACCTTGAAATACCTTTTATTGAAGCAATTTTTTCTGAGTATTGGGAAAAAGATAATTCTAGCATTCAGAACTATGATGGAATGGCCCCCATAGTAACCCGACTTGGCATAAATCCGAATGAATTCCAAGATTTATGCGAAAGTGATAAAATCCGTAAATCATTAATAGACATCACTAATGAAGGCATAAAACGGGGGGTGTTTGGTGTTCCATCCATATTTGTTGGAACCGAAATGTTTTGGGGGAAGGATAGGATGGAATTTGTTGAAGATGAATTGATGAGGAGGTAAACCTTTTTATAAAAAATCTTTAAAGATTTAATTTTCAATTGCCAATGTAGCGACATGTTCTATATGAACCTCAGCACAATCAATAACTTTAAAGGACACTTCTTGGTGTTCAAATGCTAAAAACAGGTCAGTACCTCCAAGTACTACTGCCTCTGCCCCTCGATCTATTAATTTTTTGGAGGCATCAATAAGTGTTTGAGAAATTTTTCTATTTGTTTTTCCATAAGTTGCAAGATCGACATAACTTTTGTGAACTTCTTCAAATTCATCCCCTTCTGGCGTTAACCAGTCTACTACCGAAGTCACATTATAAATTTTTGTATCCATAGCCTTATTAGTGCCGATTAATCCCAAAGACTTCCCACTATATTCATCTAAATGTGATTTAAGAGGGGTCATTACATCAACAATAGGCAAGGGACTTTTGGGCAAAAACTCTGCCAAGCAAAAACTCCCACCTATAGAAGGAAGGACCACGAAGTCCGCACCCACTTTTTGTAGTCTGTTCGACAATTCTACATAAATGTCAGATTGTTTTTCTTTTTCATTATTAGCAAAGTTTTTTAAAAATGTCGGCATGTCACAATGAACTACAGTTAATTCAAGCGGAGACATATTCTCCTTCGTGATCTCGAACAAACGTTGGTAATAAAGAAACGTTACCGCTGGACCAATGCCGCCTATTAAACCTATATGCACCTTGTCTCTCCCTATTAGTTAAATAACCCGATCACTGTTTCGTAAGCATCGGAGACTCTACCAGGGTATTTCATTACCATCATAATTTAAAAATTGGCCAGTGTTTTTAATATCTGTTTTCTCAATTACGCTCATCATACCATTTATACTTTCATCAACTGAGATTAGAGCATTAGGTCCACCCATATCAGTTCTGACCCAGCCTGGATGAAGGGAGATAACTGTTATCCCTAACTCCTTCAAATCTATTGAAAGAGATTTTACCACTTGATTAAGTGCGGTTTTAGAAGAGCGATATATATATCTCCCTCCTCCACTATTATCCTCTATCGAACCTACTCGTGAACTAAGGAAATAAATTTTCTTATCAAAACCTTTCTTAACATTATCAATTATTGATTGAGTAATTAAAAGAGGAGCAATTAAATTTACTTTTAGAACCTCCAACCAAGGTTCTGCTGATACTGCGTTAAAATTCTGTGCAGAGCTTCCCATCATTCCTGCATTATTTATAAAAATATCCACTGGTTTATCTGACAATAAATTAGATAAAGTATTTTCTGAGTTTTCTTCTAGTAAGTCTAGCTCAAGGATCTCAAGATTGTCAGGGTGCTTTTCTTTACATGCCAAAAGTTCTTTCGATCCAGCTATATTTCTAGTTGTGCACAAAACATTTACATTTTTGTCTAAAAACTTTTTCACAAATCCAAGCCCTAAGCCTTTGTTTGCACCAGTTATAAGAACATTTGTCATAATCACATCCTTCTAAATATACGTTAACAGATTATTCACAAAATTGGGAAATACTCATGTGTTTGGTTTCTGAATCCAAATATAGCTATCTGCTTCTTTTGTGGAGATAACATTGAGAGGCTCACAATCTTTTTTTGCCTCATCAGGTTGCAGCCCAACCCATTTTCTTACTTCACCAGATCTAAAGCAGAATTCACTGTTATGGTAAGGACATAAGATTGTCCCTTCTTCAGTAATTTGTCCAATCTCCAATGGCAAGTTCATATGAGGACATATATTCTCAATTGCAAATAATCCCTCCTGATTAATTAACAGAATTTCTTTACCATCATATTCAAATTTTTTCTTTTCTCCCTTATCTAACTCGCTTATTGGTAATGTTCTTATCCAAAGATCTCCATCGATCTCTTTTTCCTGAACAACGGAATGATCAATCAAACTATTGGAATCTATAGAGCTAACTTCATGTAATGTAATAAGATTGCTAGATCCTCTCAATTTTAGCCTAACGAAATTTCTTACTTCAACGTTATCCTTAATCCTTTCATAGGCGACATCTGAGATAAGGAGTCGAGTTCCAGCATCTTTATTTATTGCCTCTATTCGACTTGCAATGTTAACTGTGTCCCCGATAACCGTAAACTTTTTATCTTCACCAGACCCCACTGAGCCTAGTATTACTTCTCCAAAATGCACTCCTATTCTCATATCAAAATCTCTGCCGTAGGCTTTCAAGAGATACTCCTTAAATTCATCCATTGCTTCTAACATTTCTACAGCTGCATTTGCTGCTCGCAAGGTTTGCTGCCTTGAGTCTTTAAGGCCAAAAATTGCTAAAATAGCATCACCAATATAATTATTTACTTCTCCACCATTTCTAATGATGACATCTCGCATTATTGAAAAATATCGGTTTAGTATAAAAATTACATCATATGCGGCAAGTGCCTCAGAAAAAGGGGTAAAGCCCCTAATATCGCTGAACATGATAGAGAGATTCCTAATAGTTCCTACTGACTCAAGTTTTGTATTAGCTAACTGATTAGAGTTACCCAAATCTCTCTTATCTAAAAGTAGTCTTCTGTAAGAAACAGGTCCATTGATTGTAGTCTGACAGGCCAGTCTAATGTTTTCAGGAAAAGATAATTTTTTTGCTAGTTTCTGCTCAAGCTCAGTTCTTGATGAACAATTTTCCAACCCGTCAGTTATCTCCACTCTACATGTAGAGCATTTTCCAGTGCCCCCACAAGCACTCAGGTGTGCTACATTGTTTCTTAGAGATGCCGTTAGGATTGTCTCGTTTACAGCGATATCAATTTTCTTGCTATCTGGTTCAACTCTGGCAGAAAAACTGTTTACTTCTTTTTCTTTAAACTCAAGACTGTTATGACTACCATCACAAAAAGGTTGGTTTTTGGTTCGCTTGCAAGTACAGAAAAATTTAGTTTCATTTTTGTCTGCGGTATATTTTAGGGGCTGGAACTCCGAACCAACATGACTTCCATCACAAAAAGGTTGGTTTTTGCTTTTTCCACAGCTACACCAAAAGTAATTTTCGCCCTCCTCAACATCATGAGCAATCGGTTTATATTTTTCCATATCAAATTTACCTAAAATACCTAGCCTATGTTTTGAAAAATAATCAAATTGACTCAATTGTCAAAGAAGCAATTTAAATTCCTATGGGAATAGTCAAATAATTTTAATTTTTGTATATCTAAACTAAACTGGTAAACACTTGATTTGATTTTTAAACTCCAGATTGTTAGTGTCTAATGGTGATAAACATCTTAAAACTTTTGTCTCTAGCTGGTCTATGCCTGATTTTTTTGAGCTACGGAACTGAAGCCCACATGCATGCTGGCTTTAAGGGTGGTTTCAATGAATTTGCTAAAAATCAAGGTTACTCAGATTTCTCTGAATATCTAGAAAAAAAAGAATTGTGTGCTAAGGCGTTAAATAAGGCTTTTTTAGATGTAAGCAAAAAACAAAATGCTCATATAGTCGAAGTAGATCCTCCTAAAGGCTATCACTGGATGAAAGTTGGTCAATCATATGAGCTCATGGAAAATGGATATTATGGGTATACTGAGCACAGAAATTCAAGCCTAACTGCTAGTATAAGCTTATTTGGCAAAAGTAACTCAAAAGATAAAAAAGATAATAATTCTAGTGAGAAAGTTGATGAAACAACAAAGTTTCTTGATGTAGATCCTCCAACGGGTTACCACTGGATGAAAGTAAGCAATGTCTATGAATTAATGAAAAATCCTGCTTCTGGTTACTTTCCTCACAAAAATTCCAGCTTAGTAGCATCTTTTAGACTTTTTTCCCCAAAGAATTCTTCAAAAAAACAATCGGAGGAGAAAAAGATATCAAAGACTTATGGTTACAAAATAAAAGATGAAAATTTATCAAAAGAGGTTTCCAATTTGCTTGAAGACAAGCTTTGGTCTAATAAATATCAAGACATCGAAACTGCCATTAAAAAAGTTAACAAAAAATATTGGTCAAGAAATAATTGTAACTTTTCTATGTTTATAGAAAAAGAAACTTTCACACGATTTTTAGAGAGTATTATAATGAATAACGAACCACCCAAGAAAAATCAAAAAAAGAAACCAGTCTATAAAAAATATGGTTATTAAATTAGTTAATCTGAATTTCTGATGCTCGCTCCATAAACAACGCATCCATTTCATCTTCTTTTCCTCTTATTTTTGTTTTCAAAATAGAAAAGTTTTTTTGATTTATTCTTGCAAGATCAGCTAATTTTTTGGATATCATTATTTCACAAGAGTGCTCTTTCGTTAATTGCTCTAACCTGCTTGCGATGTTTACACTATCTCCTATTGCAGTTTCTGAACTGGACTGACCAAATCCCATTTTCCCCAGGATAACGGTTCCAGCGTGAACTCCTATCCCAATTTTAAGATCCTCATCAAGTTCGCTTTTAAGCTCTTCATTTAACAACTTGAGGCTCTTTGAAATGTTCCTTGAGGCTACCAGCGCATTCTTGCAGTTTTCATTCATATTGTTACTGATGTCAAAAATTGCCATAACACCATCTCCAATAAACTTGTCTACCCTGCCACCATTATCTTCTATACTCTCGACCACAAACTTAAAATATTTGTTTAAAATGTAAACTACATCATAAGGTAATTTTGTTTCAGACATTCTTGTAAAGCCTCTAATATCTGTAAACAAAATAACGGCTTCTACTTCGACGCCACTTAAACTTCTTTGAGTACCCAATTGTATTTGAGACTTTGTTTCTTTATTTAAGCTTAAAAGAGGCATTATCTTGATGTCACTTTCAGGACGAAGTTGGCATGCCAACCTAACATTTTTGTCAAAACCTAATCTCTTAATAACCTTGCTTTCTATCTGGTTGGGTTGAGGTAATTTATTTAAATCTGAAAGCACTCTAACTCTACAGGTAGTACACCGTCCTCTTCCCCCACAAACGTGCTCATGAGTAATCCCAGCCTGTTGGCTGGTTTCTAGTATCGATGTACCTTTCGATACAAATGATCTCATGCCATCCAGATAATCTACTCTAATAGTTTTTTGAGATCGCAACCAGAAATACCTAAGCAAATAGAAACAAAGGATAGCACCAACTATAGCCGGGTAGAGTAGAAATTGAAGTTTATCACTTATTTCCAAAATAAGTTTACCTGTTGCTTCCTTGTAATTGGATTTAGCCAAGGTCTCTAAAACAAATGAAGGGTCCCTATCTGACTTGTCTAATGCTTTCATTCCAGCCGACACATATCCAATTATGGCTAGAGACGGTATAATCCAGTAAATCGAAAAAAAGACCCTCTTATATCTAATATAAAAACTCCTGAACTCTAATAAACCGTGGATACCAATAACTCCATGGATCCACACCAAAATTAGCATAAGGATAAGAAATATTACTCCTGTAAAATCGAAAACCCATGTGCTGACCACCATAAATGAATAGCTATCAATAAGGCCCTCCCATCGGGAACCATATAAAGTAATGCTTAGATGCCCAGCTAGAAAAAATGGTATTAAAACAGCAGAAATATTTCGTATCCACTCCTTAGCTGTCAACTTTATGTTCTTTCTGCGCGCTAAAGCATATATGCCTAATAAGAGATGTATAGCGAGAGCTGAGTATAAAATTATTGAGACGAAATAATTTCGCCAGAAAGTTAGAAAAAAAGATCGTCCATACTCCATAGCATCTATCGAAATTATTCCTAGAGAGTGATTAGACAGATGCGTAACCACATAGAAAAACAGAAAACTACCGGACACTATGCGTAGGTATCTAATAATTAAATTTAAATCCATACTCTCAATCAATCTTCTGCTTTAATTACAATCAATCTTTTCTTAAAGTATTTTAGGTAAATAAATAGCTTTGAATACTCTTTTCAGATAAATAACCTAATTTAAATTTTGTTCATCCCTTACTTTTAGCCAGTGCCTTTTCTAAATAATCAAGCATAACATTCCTGAATTCCATCTTTTGAGAGAGACCTTTAAGATGTGAAAAAGAGTTTGGAAATTCATCTTCAAATTTCTGAGAAATTAATTCGTACCCCTGCTCGTTGATCACATTTCTACGATCTCTCTCCCGCAAGAATTGAGCTAGTTCACAAACAAAAGATATATCAGCTATAGTTAATTTATTTCCTACAATAAATTTACTTTGGGAAAGAGCTTTTTCGATGCCATCTAGATAAAATAAATAAGCTGATTTCATTCGTTCATATAAGTATTTGTTCAATGAGTTTATTTCGAGAGCATAAACTTGAAACTCTCTTGCAAAAACAAGATTTGCATCAAGGAAACTATCTATTCGGGATTGTATAAAAGCATCATTATCTCCATAAAGAGAACTATTTTTTGAGGCTCGAGCCACTGCCCGCATAATGCTGTTAGACTCAAATATTCCTATAGATCCATCTGAGTTAAAACCTGCAGGTACAGTTCCAAAAGGATGCTTTTCAAGAAATTTATCTGTTTTATAAAGATTTCCTTTAAAACCCCTTTTACCTTCACGTTTATGAGTATCCATCGAACCAATATTTGAAGAATTTATTTCTCGAGCGTCAAAATCCCACAACCAATTTGCTAAATTTTTTGGTTTGTCTCCAACAACCTTTATTTTTACATTACCCAGCTTAGCTGTGATCAGTGATTTCCAAACTCTGGGGTTAGGTAAATAAGAAAATATTCGTATTTCTTCCGTCATATGTTGGATACCCTTTTTATAGAGCGCCTGCTTATATTAAAGATCTAAAAAAAAATTAGTGTCAGATTAATGGATAGTCTAAGTTAATTACTGGTATTTTTACTATTTCCTTCAAATTTAGTTTTTACTCATTCTAGAACGTACAGAATCCCTTATCTCCTTTCGAAGTATCTTTCCGTAATTACTCTTGGGAAGAGAGCCAACAAACTCTACTGATCGTATCCTACGATCAGTAGGCAACCTTTCTCGTGACCAATCAATTATTGCATCTGCCGTAACGATAGAATCCGGTTTACGCACAGCGACTAAATGAACCGTTTCTCCCCAAAGCTTATCAGGAATTCCGATAATACACGCCTCTTCAATTTCCTTGTTCTCATATATTACTTCTTCTATCTGCCTTGGGTAAACATTATTCCCACCCGTAACAATCATATCTTTCTTACGATCTGTTATATAGACAAAGCCATCACTATCAATCTCTCCAATGTCTCCGGTACGTTGCCAGCTTCCTTCTCGAATTTCAGTCGTCGCTTCCTCATTATTGAGGTAGCCCAGCATAACATTTCCACCCTTAGTAACTATCTCCCCGGTTTGTCCTGGCAGCAATAAATCTCCTTCATCATTCATAATATCAACATCAGCAAAGGTTATCGCTCTTCCACAAGAATGCAACAACCTAGAATTGTCTGACTTTAAAGCATCTATATGATCTTGAGGTTGAAGAACAGTAAATCCAACAGGCGCTTCCCATTGGCCATAAAGCTGTCCTAAAACAGGTCCAAACGTCTCCAATGCTTCTTCCAACCTATCTACAGGAAAAGAAGCTCCTCCATAAAGCATTGAATGAAAGTTCAGATTTTCCCTTGAATTTTTTTTCATATGTTGCATCAGCAATTGTATCATTGTTGGAGCCATAAAGCTTGAGGTGATATTTCTATTAATACAAATTTCTGCAACCCGCTCTGGGTTAAATTGGTGAAGAATTTTTAACCGGGCACCACGTGCAAAGTGGGGCATAACTAAGGACCCAGTCGCATGTGTAATGGGAGCACATAAAAGACTTACATCATCCGGAGCTATTCTAGGGTTTACATCCATCAAATGTGTTGAAATAATATGAACCCAATTACTATGAGTTAACATCACGCCTTTTGGACGCCCTGTTGTTCCAGAAGTAAAATAAATAGAATGAACATCTGATGAAACAGGCACTTTATTTGGACTTTTACTTTTTGCCTTATCTAAAAGCTCTTCATAATTTAATGCCCATGCGGTTTTTCCGCCAACACAAATAAATAGTTTTACGTATTCAAGTTGGTCTCGCATAATAGAAACATGTTCAAGCATTTTTTCTTCGAATATCAATGCCTTGGCTGATGCAAAGTTTAAGCAATACTCGTGATCTTCTCGGGATCCCCGTGCGTTCAGCATAGTTCGAATGAACCCAAACCTTGCAGCTGCTGCATCAAACTCAACAAGCTCTATAGAATTGTTTGTTAGGCATGCTATTGTTTCTCCGGGCATTAGACCACATGCTAGTAAAGCCTGCCCAAATTTGTCTACTCTATTAATGAAATCCTTATATGAAAATGATCTTGTATCATCTTCCAATGCTATGCGGTCGGCATATTTTCTTGTTGCATTATCAAGAAGTAAAGTTATTGACATCTAAACTAATCTTCAGACTTACGACCCTGCCAAACGGGATCGCGTTTCTCTAGAAATGCCTTAATTCCCTCCTTCGCATCATTGTGAAGCATATTTCTTGCTACAAGCTCCCCAGTATACTCATATGCATTCGCCGTGTTCATTTCCATCTGTCTGTAAAGGGCATTTTTCCCAAGAGCCAGAGTATATCCAGACTTTGATGCGATGCCATCTGCTAACTGCTTTACCTCACTTTCAAGAGAATCTGCTCTAGCCACTTGATTAATAAGACCAATCCGGAAGGCAAAATCAGCATCATGTAATTCACCTCCAGCTAACATTTGCATTACATGTTTCTTGCCAACAGCACGGCTAATCCCTACCATCGGAGTTAAACACCAAAGCCCTATGTTTACCCCAGGGGTAGCAAACCTAGCTTGCTCACTAGCTACTGCAAGGTCGCAGGTCGCAACAAGTTGGCAACCAGCAGCGGTAGCTATTCCTTCCACGCTTGCTATGACAATTTGTGGCTGTCTTGATATGGCTTGCATCATGGCACTACATTCGGAGGAAACATTACTGTAGAACTCTGCATCCTTGTTGGAATCAAATTCTTTTAAATTGTGTCCAGCACAAAAAATACGCCCACCAGCCCCTCCAATAACAATAACATTTATGTCCGAATTATCGGCCAGCTCATTGAGACTATTATGAAGTTCGGAAATCATTGCCCGTGAGAGACTATTTCCTGACTCAGGGCGATTTAATGTTAGATAAAAAACTGCTCCATCTTGGCGTTTTTTAATAAGGTCTTCTTTATCTTCATTCATTTTTATCTCCTACTTTCCTCCTAGCTATTTCACTCTGTTTTATTTTTTTACATGAATAGTCTTAAATCACTCTCGTCTGATTCAAGAGGTTTTTGTAAAAAATTCATTGTTATTTATCTCCAAACTTTTTTAGATTTAAAGGCGTTTTAGGAATAGATATTGTTTTTTCCTCTGTGTAAAACTGTTCACACGAATATCCACCTTCTCTTCCCACTCCTGAGTTGTGATAACCTCCGAATGGAGCTCTTAATTCTCGCATCATCGGGGTGTTCACCCAAACTACCCCGGACCGCATAGACTCAGATACATTTAAAATAGTTGGCATGTGGTCTGACCATACATATGATACAAGACCAAATTCAGTATCGTTAGCTATACTGATAGCCTCTTCTTCTGATTTAAAGGAAATAAAACTAGCAAATGGACCAAAAATCTCTTCCTGACATACCCTACTGTTATTTGAACTAGCCATAACAGCGGTTGGCTCAATAAAGTAACCATCTTTTTGTTCCGCCAACCTCTTTCCTCCTACCAAAAGTTTATCTCCATCTTTTTGGACACCTTCAGCAAAAGACAAAATTCTTTCCATATGTTGCTTTGAAGCGATAGGGCCTATCTCCGTCTCGTTATGAAGTGGATCACCTACTACAATCTTTTTGGTGCGTTGAACAAATTCTTCAACGAATTGATCAAAGATTTTTTCCTCAACAAGAATTCGCGAGCCAGCAAGACATTGTTGTCCATTGTTTGAGAAAATTCCGATGAGTGCTCCATCAAGGGCTCTCTGATAATCAGCTGAGGCAAAAACTATATTTGCAGATTTACCTCCCAACTCCATGGTGCAAGGCGTAAGTTGCTTCCCTGCATCCATCATAACCTGGCGACCGGTAACTGTACCACCGGTAAAACTAATTCTATCAACGCCAGGATTACTCACTAAGCTTGAACCGGTAACTGGCCCTCGACCATTAACCAAATTCAAAACCCCTTCAGGCAAAACATCTTTGAGTAAGTTTGCCAATTTTATCAAAGAGAACGGGGTTTGCTCTGATGGTTTTAAAATTGCACAATTTCCAAAGGCAATTGCTGCGGCAATCTTCATTGTTGCCAACGCCATTGGCGCATTCCATGGAGCTATCAAACCCACTACACCAGCTGGCTCTCTATTTACCAGTGTAAGATAGCCATCTGTATTATCATAACGTTCTCCGTGGGCTTGACTAATGTATTGTGCAAAAAATCGAAAGTTATAAGCAGCCCGTTGAATGTGAAATCCTTTGATTTCTCTCAAAATAAGACCGGTACCTAAACATTCTAGAAGAGCCAGTTCATCAATATTATCGAGAATAACCTGTCTACAAGATTCTAAAATCTCTATTCTTTTTTCAACAGATAACTTTGCCCACGATGTTGTATCGAAAGTTTTGCGGGCAGAGGCTATTGCTTTTTCTACATCATCCGCAGTATCCTCTACTAGAACCGAAACCTGTTTGCCATTTCCAGGGTAAAAAACTGGAACTTCTATACCTGACCCATGATTTTCTTTATTGTCAATCCAACCTTTAACTATACTTGGTGGCTCAATTGGGTTTTCAAAAATTTTCATTTTAACGGCAATCCTTTCGTTTTTGTGTTCTAGTCTAAATTGGTTATCTCAGAAAAATTTTTTTATCTGCATTTTTTTCTTGCTGTAATTTAATGGTCTTTAAATAAAGGACCATGCCCCTCAAACTGTTCTTTAAAACCTCTGGATCTAAGAGCATGCCAATAAGTTGCTGCATTTATTGGTATCATTGGTTTTTTTATTTCCTCTGACATTTCGTTACACACCTCTATCATAGATAAGTTCGTTCCAACCTGTACAAAAGCATCTATGCTTTCATCGTTCATTTCCAATACATGCTGTCTCAGTTCATCTGGTTGAACATGAGCTATAGCTACAGGGCTAAGGCATTTCAAACCACGAAACTTTTTTACTACAAATCCACAGTCTTCAAAAAACAGTGTCACATTTTTATCCGAAATAGGCCAATATGGGGAAATAACTGCAATCCGCTTTACGTCATACAAATTGAGAGCTGCTTCACAAGCAAAAGACCCTGCTGATACATCTAAACCACAATGTTTTGAAAGTTCTCCCATTCGCTCTTCTGACTGTTTTCTACCTCCCCAAAACATCAATGCGGACATTCCCATAATCAAATGATCTGGTTCACACGTCATGCATCTGTCAACTGCTTCATATAAAGTTGCGCCTATAGCCTCCACTAAATCTTCAAACTCCTTGTCACTTCTGACTTTCATATTTGGAATATGAATCCTGCCATAATGATTAGTAATTCCTCTTATTCGAAGACTATCCATATCTGGTTGAACAATTGTGTTTGTTGATGGCGCTACCACAGCAAACTTACACCTCCAACCGAGTGCATCCTTTGACATGAAGACCTCTTTTCTTAATTAAAGCATGAAAGTTTCAAGTAACAGTCTAGTGTTAAAGGCAGATCTGGACAAGGGTTTTATTAATGAGTAAATTTAAGTTTAAGTAGCTCAAAATTATACTTTGAACCTTTAGTTTAGCAAGAATTGGAGACCATAAGTGGCTGACTCGAAACTTAGAAGAGCAATTGATTCCGGTGAAACATTAGTTGCACCTGGAGTGTATGATATGATTTCTGCGACAATAGCCGAAAAGGTTGGTTTTCCAGCTGTTTTTGTAGGTGGCTATGGTGTTTCAGCCTCTCATTTAGGTGTGCCAGATGTTGGTATAATGACTTTTACAGATATTTTGGAGCGTGTTCGAACGTTTTCAGCAATTCTAACTAAACCAATAATTGTGGATGCAGACACTGGTTACGGTGGATTGGTCAATTTAAGGCACGCTGTAAGAAGCTATGAAAAAGCAGGCGTTGCTGCCATCCAAATTGAAGATCAAATATTTCCAAAACGTTGCGGCCATGCCAAAGGTGTAGAAGTTTGTGACATTCAAGAGATGTTAAAAAGAATTGGTGTAGCGACAGAGAGTAGAAATAGTGAGAATTTTCTTATAATAGCCCGAACAGACAGTCGGCTAGAGTTAGGTTTAGAAGAAGCCATAAAAAGAGCAGAAGCGTACTCGGAAGCAGGAGCTGATTTGATTTTTGTAGAATCCCCTCAGACAGTCGATGAAATGAAGATACTTAAACAATCTATAAAAACCCCTTTGGTATTTAAAATGGTACCTGATGGAAATTTGAGTGATCTAAGTTCAAAAGTACTTACTGATTTGGGCTTTAGTATTTTGATTTATCCAACCTTGGGTTTTCTTTCAGCGGCAAATGCTATTCAACAAGCTTTCAATGAATTTAAGACAACTGGGTTAGTCAAGAAACAAACTATGCAGCGCTTCGACGAATTTAGTAATATGATCGGATTTGAAGAGATTTATTCATTTGAGGATCGCTGGGATGATCAGTAAATAAGGAGTTATAAATATGCATTATGATTTTGTGCCGATTCCAAATCGGAAACCTTTAAAATGGCCAAACGGAAAAAGAATGGCAGTTATATTGACTACCAACTTAGAGTATTGGGAGCCTACCAAGAATACTGACCGCGTGATCTATCCTGGAGGACCTGGGATAGTTGGAGGAACTCTTGCTGGAAACATTTATGATAACCCAAATTGGACTTGGCGAGAATATGGTCACAGGGTAGGAGTTTGGAGAATATTTAAATTGTTTGAAGAGGCAGGAATACCTACTTCTTGTACAATAAACGGGATGATGGCAATAGAGCGCCGGGAAGTAGTTGATTATGCCGTCAATAAAGGATATGAGATAGTAGCTCACAATTACGAGCAGAGTGAGCTACTCACTGATTTCCAAGATGATGAAGAAGCAGAGAGATCAGTAATACGTAAAACTTTAGAAATTTATAAACAGGTTGTTGGTAGAGATGCGAAAGGATGGCTTTCATCTTCATTAAGATCCACTCCAAATACAATAGATTTAATTGCTGAAGAAGGCCTTACGTTTTTTTGTGATCTACTAAATGATGATCAACCATATCTTGTAAAAACTAGATCAGGAAAAGATATAGTCTCAGTTCCCTATAGTTCAGAGGTTAATGATTTTACGGTGTTTATGCGCCAAGGCAAAGATGTCGAAGGCGCTTTTTCTGTATTCAAGGAACAATTTGATTGGCTATATGAAGAAAGCCGTGAAAGCGGTCGTCATATGAATATCGGTCTTCATCCTCATGTCATTGGTCAACCTTTCCGAATTCGTTCACTTCAAGAATTTCTAAAATATCTAAAGAGCTTTGAAGACATTTGGTTTCCTACAAGGGAGGAATTAGCAAATTGGTACATGGAAAATCACAAGAGCCACATACCATGATTTTTACCTCATTAGTCTACCTTCTCTAACTCTCTTAGAGAGGTGATCATAGCTGACCTCATAACATATTCTTTATGTTTCACTTTATTCGCGACAATGCCTTGTAATTCAGCATGATAAGCTGACCTCTGATCAGCATCTGTAGCATTAAGAATTGCCCTGTTTCTAAGAGCCTGTGCCTGTACTGTTTCTATAGCTACTTTTCGTCTTTGCCGCTCATACCGACCCATGGTTTCTAAAGGTGCTCCGTGCCATACCTTTGCTAACTTTTCAACCAAATTAACTGCGTCATGAATGCCTCCGTTCATTCCCATGCCTCCCAAAGGATTATTAATGTGAGCGGCATCACCTGCAAGAAAAATTCTTCCTTTGATATATTTGTCAGCGACACGCTCATGTACTTTATAAGCAGTCTTATGAACTACATCATAAGGTTCTGATGAAGGCACAACAGCCTGCAATCTTTTTTCAACATTTTTAGGATCCATTATAAAATCCTCAGAGTGCTCGGGGTTTGTCGGTAGCAATACCCGCCATAAGCTTAGTGTTCTTAATAAGACTAACCACTCTGTGGGATCAGAGATATAAGCAATATTGGCCAAATCAGGTATCGCATTTTCGTATCTAAAGTTTGTGGATAGAACAAGAAATATTTCTGGTATTGTCAATCCCTCAAATTCAGACCCAATTGCTTTTCTTACAACGGAGCGAGCGCCATCTGAACCAATCAAAAACCTACCTTCAAATTTTTCTCTGCTTCCATCTTCGTTTATTACAGAGACCCAAACGGAATCCTCTTTTTGTCCGACAGTCTCTGCCTTGGTTTTTGTAATTAATTCACCATCCGGATGGTTATCTATAAATTCCCGCAATGCGTTAGTAAGTTTCCATTGCTCACACTGAAGCCTGAATGGAAACCCCGTCTCACCCTCTAGAAGGCCTACATCAAATGTAGCGATTACACCTTTTTTTCTATCCCTAAATTGCCAGTTTTTACAAACAAGTCCTTGATCAACAAGTTTTTTGGCAATGCCCAATTTATCTAGGAAATCTAGTGTTGGGGGATGAAATGTAGATGCTCTTAAATCTTGTGCCAGGTCAGCAGTTGCTTCAATTAGTTTTACCGGTATTCCTTGTGAAATAAGAGAAGCGGTGGCCACAAGTCCTACTGGTCCGGCACCAACCACAAGTACCGCCTCACTATCATTACTCATAAAGTCTCTTTCCTTTTTAAATAATAATTCTAATAAAATTAGCTCTTGTACAATTTGAAAAAATTTTGTCAACTTACAATATGTTATTTGAACAAGTGCTTCAACAAATTATAAACGGCTTAATGCTTGGAAGCATCTACATCAGTGTTGCAGTCGCATTCACTTTAGCAATTGGAATCCTGAATTTCTTAAATTTTACTATACCTGCTCTTTATATGCTAGCGGGAATGGTAGGATGGTCATTATCTCAATATGGGGTCCCTTTTGGTCTTAGTGGGCCTATAAACTGGGCTTTTGCACTATTTATAGGGATAATTTGCGCAATCTTAGCTTCTTTATTAGTTGAAAGATTTACTTACAGGTATTTTAAAATGAAGCATGGAGATGCCACTGAACATGCAATACCTCTGGTTTCATCTCTTGGATTTTTGTTGATTTTTGAATATATAATTTTGATTGCGCATGGCTCTGATACCCGTGGATTCTCAACAGCTTTCTCCAACTTAGATTGGAGAATAGGTGGATTCATAATATCAATCCCTCAATTGTTAAGTCTTGTGTTTTCAATTCTTATAGTCGCTGGGCTATCAGTTTTATTAAAGAGATCAAAGGTTGGACGTGCATTAAGAGCTATAGCTGAAAACCCAGATGCAGCAACTATAATGGGAATTGATGTAGACAGAATTGTACCCATTGTATTTATACTTATCGGATTTCTTTGTGGTATATCTGCAGCAATTTTTGCAATAAATTACCATGAGGTAAGCCCATATATGGGTGATCACGTGGGCACAAAAGCGATAGCCGCTATGGTAATAGGAGGATTGGGCTCTGTTTGGGGCGCTATAGCAGGGGGGCTAATCGTTGGTTTAAGTGAAACTTTGTCAATATACTTTTTTGGAGCTTCATCCGCTCAGATTACGGTTTGGGGATTACTTCTTGTACTACTAGTCTTTAGACCAACTGGCCTATTTGGCCACAACGCTATCGGAAAAGGTAAGTTTTAATGAGTGGCTACCTCTCAGGTGTATTAGCTATTCTGGGCATTAATATTATTTTTGCTTATTCAATTTATATAACAGCTGCCACCGGACAACTAAATCTTGGAGGTGCAGGCTTTCAAGCTATAGGCGCATATGCTTGTGCTCTACTATCAAATGAATTGGGATTACCAATTTATTTAACTTTAGTTTTTTCAGCTATTTTGGGTGGAGCAATAAGTTTTTTGATTGCTTTTCCTGTCCTCCGAACAAAGGGTGTTTATATGGTCTTGGCTACATTTGCTATTGCAGAAATTGTTGCAGGCATAATCTTGAATACGGATTACTTAGGTGGCCCAACGGGTATGATAGTTAACGCATATATTGAAACTGAAGTTGTTTTGGTAGTCGCAGTTATAATAGTAATTTTAGGGTTCTATATAATGTCTACCCGAATAGGTCTAGCCATGCGAGCTGTTCACGATGATGAAGCGGTAGCTGATTTAATGGGAGTTGATAAAAGAGCAATACAAGTCGGTGCCTTTACAATTGGAGGAGCAATAGCTGGTCTATCAGGTGGTCTATATGCTCTCTATTTCGGCTTTATTGAAGCTCAGTATTTTAATGCCAACATATCAATTTTTGTCCTTCTTTATGTCTTAATCGGAGGTACTCAGACGGCTTGGGGTCCTCTTGTAGGAGCTTCTTTTTTTACATTAATCCCTGAAGCATTAAGAATAGGTGATGACTGGAGATTCTTTATTTTCGGAGTAATAATAGTGATTATGATGATTTTTCGACCTGAAGGAATTGTTACAAGAGACGCACTGGAGCGTGTTTGGCGTCAACTTTTTTCAGGAAAACGGAATGTCTGACCCCATACTCAGATTGGAAGATATTTCAAAGAGCTTTGGCGGGGTGAGAGTGTTGGAGAAAGTGTCTTTTGACGTTGAAAGAGGCGCTCGCCATGCTCTAATTGGACCAAACGGAGCTGGGAAAACCACGTTATTTAATGTTATTTCTGGAATTCATGATCCTGAACAGGGTAAAGTTTTGCTGGAAGGAAAAGACCTAAAAGGAATTCCTTCGCGAAAAAGAATAAAGAAAGGTTTATCCAGAAGCTTTCAGAATATCCGCTTGATGCCACATTTATCAGTTCTAGAAAATGTAATGCTAGGACAACACAGCAGGTTTCAATTTTTAGATATGGTCAAGCCTTTGAATTTTTCAGCAAAATCTACAGGAAAGGCTGAAGCCATTGAAACCTTAAATAGTTTTGGCATAGATCTTTATGAAGGACAAACAGTCTCAAGCCTCCCTTACGGTATTCGCAAAAAGATAGAAGTAGTAAGGGCTCTAATGTCGGAACCCCAACTTTTATTACTAGACGAACCCGCTGCCGGCTTAAATACTGCAGAAACCAACACTCTTAGAGATCTTTTAAAAGAAGTTAGTAACCGTGGCATCACATTATTGCTAGTTGACCATGATATGCCGTTTGTTAACAGTCTCTGCGAGCAAGTGTCAGTAATGAATTTTGGACAATTAATATATGATGGTCCTATTTCTGATTTAAAAAAAGATGAAAAAGTTCTAGAGGCATATCTCGGAATGGATGAAAAATCTGAGAGGTCGAATGCTTAAGGTAGAAAATATGGACATCAGGTATGGAGCAATTCACGCTCTAAAAAATGTTTCAATATCAGTTGGGGAGTCAGAAATAGTTACTGTGGTTGGCTCAAATGGAGCCGGTAAATCTTCCCTTTTGAGAGCACTCGCAGGAACGGTAAAACCCTCAAGCGGTAAAATATCCTTCAGGGGCGAAAAGATAAATAGTTTCTCTGCCCCTTTTAGAGTCAAATCGGGGTTAACTTTAGTCCCTGAGGGTCGACAAATTTTTGTTAGCATGAGTGTAGAAGAAAACCTATTGTTAGGTGCACATAGCCAAACTGGACCAGAGGTAAAGTCATCAATAGAATCAATTTTTGATAGATTTGGTAACTTAGCCAGCCGACGTCATCAATTAGCTTCCGTACTATCTGGAGGCGAACAGCAGATGCTTGCAATTGGTAGAGCTATGGTTGCCAAACCAAAACTTATGATGTTGGATGAGCCGTCATTAGGCCTATCTCCGATTTTAGTTGAACAATTATTTGAGCTCATAAAAGAGTTACATAACCAAGGGATCTCAATATTGCTTGTAGAGCAGAATACCAAACTAGCATTAAAAACTGCGCAAAGAGGATATGTTCTTGAATTAGGCTCTGTTCGACAAGAAGGTACGGTTGATGAGCTCGCTGCCGACAAACTTTTAGCAGAAGCTTATCTTGGTGAAAGCGTTTAATTGAGGTATGATGACTGGATAATTAAAGGAGGAGAGAAAATGAATAAACTTAAACCTATTATTTGGGGCGCCTTAGCTCTAATTCTATCAGTTTCTGGAGGTATATCCGATACCTTAAAAATTGGTCATATTGCTGGAAAAACAGGCTGGTTAAAAGGGCCTGCTTTATCCGCTACTGTCGCGGTTGACATGGCTGTAAAGGAAATAAATGCCGCTGGTGGTGTAAATGGGAAAATGCTTGAAATAATTGAGTTTGATAGTGGATCAGATCCAAAACAGGCGGCTCTCGCAGCAAAAACTCTTGTTCAAGACCACGATGTCCTTGCAATCGTTGGACCTTTTTCATCTGGTGAAGCAAAAGTAGCATTTAATGTGGCAGAAAGAGAGAAGATTGTAATGATGTCCAATGCTTCATCTGCACCTGGCTTAACCGATGGGAAAGAATGGGCATGGAGAATAACTGAAGATGAGGGAAAACAATTTGCAAGATTGCTTACGACATTTAAAAAGATGGATGTTCCCAGAAGCTCAGTGGATATTGTCTATGTTTCTGATGAGGCAATCTCTGCAGTGGTGGGGACAAAACTCTATCCCTTCTTATTGAAAAAGTTTGGTATAAAGCATGGAAAACCCGTAGCTATTACATATAAAAGCTTCGATCTAGCTCCCCAAATTGCTCCAATTGTTGCCAACAATCCAGATATGGTGGCTGTAGCAGGATTACCTGAGAATGCATCAAAGACCATCAGAGAACTGAAGCGTCAGGGCTACAAAGGGAGAATGATTGGTAGTCAGATATTCGCGGATCCCAACATATTAGAACTTTTTGGTGATTTAGCTGAAGGCACTACATTCATGGCTGGATTTCATGCAGATTCCTCTCCGAAAGCTAAGGCTTTTAATGAGAAATTTGTTAGGGAAACAAAAGCCGCAGGTATCAAGAAACTTGGAGCTCATCACTCAGATGCTCAATCATACGATGCCATTTATTTATATGCGAAAGTTATGAAAGAGCAAAACGTCACTGGCTCTAAGAGTAATGTTGCAGCAGAAAGATTGGCTATAAAAGAAGGTCTCAAAACCGTCAGTTTCTCTGGAATACTCGGTGATAATTTATGCTTTTCAGGAAATGATGCGGAGCTTCCAGGATATGTGATCCAGATAAAAGATAAGAAATGGACACTTATGGACAGCCACGCTCCTGATCCTTGCTAAATAATATTTGAATTAAATTAGAAAATTATAAATGCGCCATTTTTGGCGCATTTATTTTATTGACTAGAAGCCTCCAAAGTTAACCTGCTTTGGGCAGTTTAAGGGATTTCAGGAATTGTAGATATGAAGAATTTAGTTTTAGTAGGGGGCGCTGGCGGTATTGGTCGATCACTAGCGAGTAGAGCTCTTGATGATGGTTGGGACGTAACGGTAATGGATCTAGAGAAATCTCTGTCGAAACATCCTCCTGCCAAAGGTATTAAATCCAGAAAAATTGACTTAACAGACGCCCCCAGCATTGATAATGCGTTCTCAGGCTTCAAACAACTAACTGGGTTAGTTAATCTTGCTGGATATATGCAGGGTTTAAATTCGATTGAAGAAACAACAAATAAAGACTTCGATGAAGTCATAGACTTAAATTTAAAAGGTGCCTTTCTTGTTGCAAAGCAAGCCTTACCTCTTCTCAGAGTTAAGGGCGGCTCAATGGTTAATGTTGTATCAGGTCTGGCATCCAATGTCAGACCCAAATATGGTGCCTATGGCATATCAAAGGCAGGATTAATCAACCTTACAAAAACTTTAGCTCTAGAAGAGGCACCAAAGGTAAGAGTAAATGCTGTAGGTCCTTCGGCGGTAGATACTGCATTCCTTAGAGGAGGCACGGGACGTTCAGACGAAAATGAGCCCATATCTTTGAATATAGAGAATTACGTGAAAATTACTCCCTTGGCGAGAATGGCGGTTCCTGAAGATATAGTAGGCCCAATAATGTTTTTATTGGGTTCAGATAGTAGCTTTATGACAGGACAAACTCTCTGGGTTAATGGTGGAGGTTACATGCCATGAACTCTAACAATTCAATTAAAGGTCGCACTGTTATTATTACTGGGGGGAATAGAGGTTTGGGCAGAGAGATGGCACTAAATCTTGCGAAAGCTGGTGTGAAATTATGCATAACAGCTTCAAAAAATGGAAAAGCTTATGAAGAAACCTCTAATGAATTGATTGCCATACTCGGAAAAGATAACTTTCTAGGAAAAGTTGTAGATGTTTCTGATAGTAAGGGTATGGAAAGATTAACTCATGATTGTATTGAGAAATTTTCGAAAATTGATGTTCTTGTGAATAATGCAGCGAGAGGCATGCGGCTTATATCAGAAACCTTTAATACCGTCCCTACAAAATTCTGGGAATCGGATACTGAGGCCTGGTCACAGATAATTGACTCCAATATAAAGGGACCTTTTATAGCTGCCAAGTATGTAGTGCCACATATGATTAAAAATAAATTTGGAAAGATAATTAATATTTCTACTTCTTCCCAAACTATGATTAGAAAGGGCTATTCTCCCTACGGACCATCTAAGGCTTTTCTCGAGGCTACATCTAGAAGCTGGGCAACTGATTTAGAGGGTACAGGCGTTGACGTGAATGTTCTATTACCCGGCGGTGCTACAGATACAGACTTACTTCCTCCCTCAAAAAACAAAAAAGGAGCTGATGGAAACTTATTACCTCCTTCTGTAATGAATCAGGCTATACTTTGGCTTGTTTCCGATGAGTCTAACGGAGTTACAGGAGGTAGATTCATCGGTCGCTTCTGGGACGATTTAGATGCTAGGAATGACCACAAGTTACAAAATCCTCAAATAATGTGAGTCAAGTTATGAGCAATTTAACGCTTGGAGATTTATCAATAACGGGACTAACCGATATTAAGTCATTTACCATACCTGCAAAAACTCTCTTTCCTGACTTTAATGACTCTCTAGTTAAAAGTTTAGAGCCATCCGAACAATTAATCGTATCAAAAGGCTTAATAAATCTTACAATCAGATCATGGTTACTTCGACAATCTGGTCAAAATATTTTGATCGACAGCTGTGTAGGAGCAGATAAAGATAGGCCTAACCATCCTAATTGGCATAAAAGAGATGGGGTTGAATGGCTTGAGGCCCTTGATAAGGAAGGACTGAAACCTGAAGATATAGATATAGTTATGTGCACACATTTACATGCGGATCACGTTGGTTGGAATACAAAATTAGAAAATGGTTCGTGGGTGCCAACATTTAAAAACGCCCAATATGTCTGTGGTCGCCATGAATACAATTATTGGTCAGATACTTATAAAGAAACTGACAAGCATGGAGCTTACGAGGATAGTGTGTTGCCCATTGTTCAAAAAGGTCAGATGCAATTTGTTGACGATGGATGGGAATTAGCAAAAGGACTAGAAGCTCGATTAAGCCCGGGTCACACTCCGGGCCATTTATGTTTAAAAAGTAACCAAGGAGCTCTCTTTTGTGGAGATGTTATTCATTCTCCACTCCAGTTGAGTTTCCCAGAGCTATCTAGTGCTTTTTGTGAAGACCCTGTCTTGGCTCGAAAGACGAGAGAAAAAATATTAACAGAGACTTCTGACACTGGCAGCTATTTGATCCCTGCTCACTTTGCAGATCCAGGATGGACAAAAATAAAAAAAGTTGGATCTAGATACAAACAAATAGTTTAGTTAAAAAAATTAAATTTTGATTGAAGAAAATTTTAGATTAATTTCTTCATTGTGTAATATTTTAAAAACTTTAATTCATTATTAGCTATTTTTCACCTTTATAAGATCTATAGCCTCCTCAGTCGTAATTAGGTCTGCATACTTTGCACTCATATCGAATAAATTGGCTTCGTGCGGCTCTACTGCTCTGTCCCCTACTGCATCTGACACTACAAGAGTAACAAAATCACTTGAAATACTATCGATACAGGTCGCTCTTATACAACCTGAAGTTGTCACTCCTGTTATCAAGAGAGTATCAACTCCTTTTTGCTTCAATATATTTTCCAAATCAGTTTTGAAAAATGCACTAGGAAATTGCTTCGTAATTATGATATCGGTATTTATCGTCTTCAGATCATCATGAATTTTCTGTGTATCTTTTCCTTCGTCAAAACATGATAAAGCAGGCACCTTTTTATAGAAAGTCCCTCCATCCTCTCCACCGTTCTTGTATTTTACCTCTGTGAAAACTATTGGGACAGCAGTATAATTTCTGCAAGCCGATAAAAGCTTAACTGAATTGTCTAAAGCGATTTGACAACCCTCTCCCCCAAAAAGCGGGCTCTCCTGGTCAAAATAAGCGTTTGCAAAATCAACGAAAACTACGGCTAGTTTTTCACCATATTTTTGTGGACTATGATACTTAGCTTTTGAATAATTTTCTTCCAAGTCTTTAGTCATTTTATCTTTTCCCTTTTTTTATTTTATTTTATCTGTTAAATAACCCCTGCTTTTTTTAAAGCACTCATCTCATCCTCTGTTCTTTTTAATATATCCAAAAAGACATAATTATTATGCTCACCTAATTTTGGGCCCACTTGACGAACTTCACCTGGGTTTCTTGATAATTTAGGGGCAACATTTTGCATTTTTATAAGACCAAATTCAGGATGTTCAATGTCTATAATAGCTTCTCTCGCTTTAAAGTGAGGGTCTTCAATCATATCCCTCGCCTTGTATATTAAACCAGCAGGTATACCATTCTCATTACACAATGTTTCAACTTCTTTGAGACTTTTTGTTTTGGTCCAATTATTTATTAAATCGTCTAATTCCTGCTGATTTTTCCCCCTTGCACTATGGGTACTATATCTCTCATCTGAGGATAATTCTGGTCTATCCATAACTTTGCACAGCCGAGAAAAAACGCCATCTTGATTTGCTGCGATTAAGATCATCTGCTGATCGGAGGTTTCAAAAATATTTGAAGGAGCTACATTTGGAATTATTGGTCCTGTACGCTCTCGGGTATACCCTGCAACATGATGCTCCGTTACCAAGCTTTCCATCATGTTAAGAACTGACTCATAGATTGCGCTGTCAACTACCTGACCTTTTCCTGTTCTTTCTCTAGCATGAACTGCCATTAAAGCTCCCATACATGCATGCATTGCTGCAAGTTCATCACCAATAGAAATACCCATTCTGCTAGGTTGAGTGCTAGGATCTCCACTAACATATCTTAGACCACCCATAGCTTCCCCTATTGCGCCAAAACCAGCTCTTTTTGAATAAGGGCCCGTTTGTCCGTAACCAGAAACTCTGACCATAATCAAACGAGGATTTATTTCACTCAAGATCTCATAACTCATATTCCATCTTTCTAAAGTACCAGGTCTGAAGTTTTCAATTAAAATATCTGCATTTTTTACTAGTTCTTTGATAATTTTTTGACCTTCTTCAACTCTGAGATTAACGGTTATCGATTTCTTATTTCTTGCCACCACAGGCCACCATAGAGATTTTCCATGAGGTTTTTCTCTTCCCCATTGTCTCATCGGGTCACCTATTTCTGGAGGTTCTACCTTTATAACTTCGGCTCCAAAGTCACCCAATAATTGACCACAAAAAGGTCCTGCCAGTAACTGACCCATTTCTATTACCCTTAAGTCCGATAACGCACCCTTTTTCATGTTATTCATTTGCAACAACTTTCTTTTTGACTTTACATTTTTTTTTCTGTTCTAATAGACCACGTTTATTTTAGGCAAGTCAATTTTTTATGCATTCAAAAATTTATATAAAAAAGGAAATTTATTTAGATGGAAGAATTTGTTCAAATTGTTGAAGTCTCTCCAAGAGATGGAATACAAAATGAAAAAAAAATCTTAACTACAGAGCAAAAACTAGAACTGATTCAAAGAGCAATTGATGCTGGTTTCAAACAAATTGAAGTTACAAGTTTTGTTAACCCTAAAAAAGTGCCCCAAATGTATGATACTGATCAGGTAATCAAACAGTTGTCTAACAAAGAGGATAAAAATCTAAAATTTATTGGACTTGTACTTAACGAAAAGGGGTTTAGAAGAGCACTAAACAGTGGTTTGGATGTCGCAAATTACGTGATAGTGGCAAGTGATACTTTCAGTATTAGAAATCAGGGAGCACCTACTTCAGAAAACTTAAAAATTTTAGCCCGGGTTTTTGACTCAGCAGATAATAAAATCGAGATAGCCACTACCATCGGCGCTAGTTTCGGGTGTCCTTTTGAAGGAGAAATGTCAGTGGATAGACTTCTTTCAATCGTAGAAAGTATCGCGAAAATTGGCTTAAAAGAAATTTGTTTAGCTGATACCATCGGCGTAGCTACACCTAAAGATGTAAAAACAAAATTGAGAGCCATCTATAATTCTTTTCCGCATTTAAAAGTAAAACTGCACTTGCACAATACTCGAAATACGGGAATAGCCAATGCTTGGACCGGAATTGAGGAAGGCGTGGTCGGTTTAGAGTCAAGCTTTGGTGGCTCAGGGGGATGCCCTTTTGCCCCAAAAGCCACAGGAAATATTCCAACTGAAGATCTGGTATATATGCTAGATCGATCCGGCGTTAAAACGGGAATCTCTTTATCAAAGTCAGTAGAAACCGCAAAATGGTTAGAAAAACAATTGGAAAAGACGCTTCCAGGCTTTGTAAAAACCACAGACAAATTCCCCCCAGAAAATAGTCTCCATAGCTAGAACTAAATGAAAGGTATTCAATGACAATTCACATAGGAGCAAAAAAAAATGACATTGCAAAAACGGTTCTTATGCCAGGAGATCCTTTAAGAGCAAAGTGGGCGGCAGATAAATTTTTGAATAATGTTCAACAAGTTAATGCAGTTAGAGGTATGCTAGGATTTACCGGAAAATGGAAAAAAAATAAAGTTACTTTCCAAGGTTCAGGAATGGGAATGCCTTCTCTTTCTATTTATGTTAATGAATTGATACAAACCTATAAGGTAAAAACTCTTATTCGCATAGGATCTGCAGGGGCTATGCAAAAAAGGGTAAAAATCAGAGATATAATATTAGCTATGACGGCATCTAGTCTTTCAACACCGTCTTCAAGTATATTTAGGGAAATAAATTTTGCGCCAGTGGCTGATTTTGGTTTGCTGAATAAAGCATATAAAGCCTCCAAGAAGAAAAAACAAACCACTCATGTAGGTGGAATTTACTCATCAGATACATTTTACGATGAACGAAAAGATCTCACCAAAGAAATGATCAGACATGATGTTCTTGCAGTAGAAATGGAAACTGCAGAACTTTACAATCTAGCCTTGAGATATAAATGCAGAGCCTTGTCAGTTCTTACGATAAGTGATCATCTTTTAACAGGAAAGGCTCTGAGCTCAAAAGATCGTGAAACTAGCTTTGGAGAAATGGTGGAAATAGCCCTTGAAGCCGCTTTTACTTAATATTACAAATTTCTAGCCTATGGAATTCGACTATATAATTGTCGGCGCAGGTTCTTCAGGGTGCGTATTGGCTAATAGACTTAGTTCTAATAAAAAAGTGAGCGTTGCTGTAATAGAAGCAGGTGGTAAAGATTCCTCACCTTGGATACATATTCCGATAGGTTATTTTCGTACAATTAACAACCCTTCAGTGAATTGGATGTATAAAACGGAAAAAGATCCTGGTCTGAATAACCGATCAATCAATTGGCCAAGAGGGAAAACATTAGGGGGAACTAGTTCGATTAACGGACTACTTTACGTACGAGGCCAACAACAGGACTATGACGGTTGGGCTCAAAGAGGTAACTCTGGCTGGTCGTGGAAAGAAGTACTCCCTTATTTCAAGAAATCTGAAAACTGGAAAGGACCTCATTCTATTCATAGAGGTTCCTCAGGTCCATTAAAGATAAATCAACCAGACGTCACTTGGCCAATAGTTAATGCTTGGGTCGAGGCTGCTCAGAAGGAAGGGTTTAGTTATAATGATGACTATAATTCTGGAGATCAAGAGGGTGTCGGATTTTTTCAGCAAACTGCTGATAGAGGATTACGCTGCAGCACTTCAAAAGCCTACCTTAAACCAATTAGACAACGAAAAAATCTAAAACTTTTTACTCATACACTGGTAAAAAAAATCATTCTTAAGGACAGAAAAGCAATAGGTGTTTTGACAGAAAAGGGTTCAACCGAAAAGTATTTATTGGCAAAAAAAGAAATAATTTTGAGTGCCGGGTCAATCGGCTCTCCACAGCTTCTGATGGTCTCTGGCATTGGAAATGCGAAAGAACTTAAGCAACATGGAATAGATGTCAAAATTGACCTGAAAGGGGTAGGAAAAAACTTACAAGATCATTTACAGGCACGGCCGGTGTATAAAGTCAAAGTACCAACAATCAACACAAAAACTAGAGGTATATGGAACCTAATCTCTATTGCAACTCAATACGCTTTTAGACGCTCAGGGCCAATGACTTTGGCAGCCAGTCTTGGTACAGCTTTTTTAAAATCTCGACCGGAGTTATCAAACCCAGATATCCAATTTCATATTCAACCACTGAGTGCAGATGATCCGACAATTGAACTGCACAACTTCGATGCTTTTACAGCCTCTGTTTTGCAATTACGACCACAAAGTACTGGAGAAATTTTGCTAAAATCGTCAAATATTCGAGATTACCCAGCTATCCACCCTAATTATCTTTCCGACCCTGTTGATCAAAAAACTATTGTTGAAGGGATTAGGATCGCACGCCGAATTTGCCGCCAATCACCCATTTCAGAAATGATAAAATCAGAATATGCTCCAGGTCCAGAGGTTAAAGATGAGGATTATCAAAACCTTTTAAATTGGGCAAGAGAGACCTCTACTACCATTTATCATCCAACCGGAACATGCAAAATGGGTAAAGACTCTATGGCAGTTGTCGATCATAATTTAAATGTGAGGGGTATAAAAAATCTTCGTGTAGTAGATTGTTCAATTATGCCGCAAATTATCTCTGGTAATACTAATGGACCTGCAATTATGATTGGAGAAAAAGCATCCGATATGATAATTAAAAATGAAAAGCTCACTTGAGCATTCAATTGATAGGTACTTTATTTATAAAGTCTTAAATAGCAGAAAATAAGGCGTTATGGTTATGGAAGAAACAGAAATAAAAACTAAAGTAGCTATAATAGGGTTGGGCATTATGGGCCGGCGAATGCTTAAACATATGCGGCTACACCCCAATTTTCAGCCTGATTTTTTGTGGGATCCGAATAAAGAAGCTTGCGAACAGGCATCCAATGACGATCCTAACTCAAAAATCATGGAAAATGCTACCGACGCAATGCAGGCAGCAAATTTAGTTTATTTAGCATGTCCGCCTTTAGTAAGAAAACCATACGCTATAGAGGCCGCTAGGTTGGGCAAAGCTTTGTTTTTAGAAAAACCGTTAGGTGTTAGTATAGAGGAAAGTAAAGATTTGGTTTTTGAGCTTAGCAATTATGACATACCGGTGGCTGTGAATTTTACTCAAGCTGCAGGTGTTCCTTTAACTGATTTGCTGGAATCAAAAAAAAAAGGAGCTTTAGGAGATATTTTAGGTGTAGATATAGTGGTCACCTATCCTTTTTGGCCTAGGGAATGGCAGAAAGAGGCAGACTGGCTTAGGTATAAGGAAGAAGGAGGCATGACTAGAGAAGTAATATCTCACTTCTTATTTTTTTCAGAAAGAGTTTTAGGGGCCTTAAAGCTAATATGGGCAAAAACAAACTATCCTGAAAACAACTCCTTATGTGAAACAGATGTTTTGGCAAGGCTAGAGTCTGATAACGGATGCCATGTAAATATTTTAGCCAGTGTCGGAGGCGTGCAACCAGACCGACAAGAGCTGACTGTAAAAGGCTCTAAAAGGAGTCGCCGTATATCAGAATTCTATAAAGACTCTGAAAGTTTAGGGACTGAGTTCTTACCTCTCAGAGAGGAACCAATCGATCCACGCGCTGACAGTTTAAAGGGACAACTTGATGATTTATCTCTTAATATTAGAGGTCTACCAAACAGGCTTGCAACAATTGAAGAAGCTTTTAGAGTTCAGGTTCTTGTCGAAAATATATTGTCCAAAAGTTAAAAGATTTTACTTTCCTGGAAGCCAGTAATTTATCTTTAGTCGTGTATTCTTATAAAGAATGTAAAAATTAGGGACAGTACAAGACATACGAAAAATATTATGACTAATTGTAATGGTGAATTAGATATTGATAAAAAATATCCTGTTAAAAATGCTAACAGGCCTCCAATTGAAATCTGGATTGTTGACCCCAAACCCGAAGCCGTTCCTGCGAGTTTTGGGTTTACCGACACAATACCAGCCGCTGCATTTGGTAAAGTCAATCCCTGACCAAGTCCAACAAAAAACATTGGACCAAACAAACCAAGAGCCCCTAAATTAAATAAGCTTAGTGTACAAAATTGCATTAATGGTCCAATTAGGGCTATAAAACACCCCCATATCATCATTTTTTTTGTACCAAATCTAATTGTAAATCTTCCAGTTAGATAATTACCCAATAGAAAACCTATTCCAGGAATTGCAAAAAAATACCCTTGGGTGGAAGGACTAATCTTAAAATAGATGTCTGAAATTATTGGTGCTCCTGTTAAAAAGCAAAAATAACAGGCAGTGGTAAACCCTAGAATTAAGGCATAAAACCAAAACTGTTTATTACTGAAGAGGTTGGAATATCCCTTCACTTGGGCAAATAACGATACTTGTTTTTCTTTTATTGTCTCGCTTTGGTCAAACCAAATTAACAGCAGGGCAATCATGCCCAAAAAGTACATAAATCGGAGAGTAATTTGCCAGTGAAAATGCTCTTCTATTAAACCGCCGATAGCTGGCCCTAACATAGGCATAATGGTCATTGACATAGTCACGTAACCTATCATTGATGCTGCATGCTCCATAGGCACTATGTCTCTAACAATTGCTCTACCTATAACGAATCCTGCCGCTACTGAGGCTTGTAAAATCCTGAAAAATAGAAACACATAAAAGTTAGTCGTTATTTCGCACAAGACTGTAGAAAAAGTAAAAATTAAAAAAGCAATCAACATCGTTGGCTTCCTCCCAATTCTATCAGAAACGGGACCTATCAAAAGCTGAAAGAATGCAAGTGCCACAAAATATCCAGATACGAAGATTTGCATTACTGAATAATCGACATTAAACTCCCGCGCCATACTAGGCAAACTGGGCAGAAAAATACTCATATTCATGGCAGAAATACCCGCGAGAATTCCCAAGGTTATAATATGAGGTGGCGTTTTATTATCCAAAAAACGACTTTGAATATAATATTTATTTTCACTTAACAATGGATTGCTGCTCTTTTATTTATACTCAGGGATTAGTTTAATTTTTCAACTTTGTAAACCTAATTAAAAATTGTTTTCAGCTTATTTGGATTATGTGATTAAATTTTAAATCGAATATTTAACTATTTAAAATTTTGGCATGGGAAAATACGGACAAATCTTTTGCATCAAAATCTTTATATTCAATTTAGTATTTTGCTGTCTTCCAGTTTTTGGGCAGATATTGGTCACAGACGGAGATACCATCCGATATAAAGGAGCAAAAATTCGTTTAGAGGGAATTGATGCCCCAGAAATAAACCAACAATGTAAAACAAAAAATAAATTCTGGAATTGCGGGGAGCAAGCCTCAAATTCTCTAAAGAACTTGATTGAAAATAAGCCCAATAAAAAGTTCAATTGTGATAGAAATTCAACAGACAAATATGGACGTCAATTAAGTACTTGTTTTTTTGAAGAAATAAATATCAACAAGTGGATGGTAGAAAATGGTTGGGCGTTGGCCTACCGTTATTACTCAAGTCAATATATTGAAAGCGAAAATAAAGCTCGTCTATTGAAAAGGGGAATGTGGCAAGGAGATTTTATTTATCCCTGGAATTGGCGCAAAGGAAAACGCTTAATTGGAAGTCAGAACACTCAAAGGTGTCGAATAAAAGGAAATATTTCATCAAAAGGAGAAAAAATTTATCATACTCCGGAAGGGATGGATTATTTAAAAACCAAAGTCAGTGAACAAAAAGGAGAAAAATGGTTTTGCTCTGAAACTGACGCTTTGGCAAACGGATGGAGAAAATCCAGACGGTAAGAATTATATTTATTGAGAGAAAATGCTAGATGAAAAAAAGAAATCGCATTAAATTGAAAACTCTTATCAAAGAGAAACTGGATCAGTTAGTTCAAGAAGATGCTTTAGGACATGGATCGCAAGCGATTGTAGAGTTAGACCAACAATCTGTAGGTCGTCTTTCTAGAATGGATGCTCTTCAATCTCAAGCTATGGCTAAAGCACAAAAACAAAGAAGACAAGGAGTTAGACAATCTTTGGAGTTAGCTTTGCAGCGATTAGATACAGATGAGTTTGGTTATTGTGAACATTGCGGCGAAATAATTGACTTAAATAGATTAATGGCTAATCCAATTATAAGGAAATGTATTTCCTGTATGAAACTTTAATAACCAAATAAGTTAGGATGTTTCTAGGAGTAAGAATAGTTTCGCTTATCATTAACTTGAGGACCTAAAATGAATAATAAGCAAACCAACTTAAAGGCCTCATGTCACTGTGGATCAATTCAATTGGATATATTTCTTTCAAATGGCATAGAAAAGATAACAAGATGTAATTGCTCTATTTGTAGTAAAGGAAAGGGTTTTGGTATGATTTGCGTTCCAATAGAAGATGTAAATATTGTTTCAGGTGATGAATCAATAACAGAATATATTTTTAATACCGCCACCGCTCCTCACTTTTTCTGTATCATATGTGGCATACATACACACCATAAAAGTAGAGCAACGCCAGATAAATTATGTGTAAATGTTGCTTGTATTGATGGAATTAATATAGAAGATTATAATAATCAGATTATTTCTTTTGATGGTATTAATCATCCACGAGATCTTTAATAATTTCGATCTTGAATCATAGGGAAGGAAAAATGTTTTGGGTATGAGCAACATAGGTGGAAAAAACTCTATTATATGCGATCTTCGAAGTGACACCTTCACATCTCCTGATGAAGGTATGCGCAGAGCTATGGCAGAAGCAATCGTAGGTGATGATGTTTACGGCGAGGACCCAACAGTTAATTCTCTTGAAAACAGATTGGCAGAAATGCTTGGGAAAGAGGGTGCTATTTTTTTTCCTTCAGGCACTCAAAGTAATCTTTCAGCACTCATGGCTCATTGTGGCCGTGGTGATGAGATAATTGTTGGTAAAAATTATCATGTTAATTGGGATGAAGCGTCAGGAGCTTCAGTGCTAGCCGGTATTTCTCTTTGGCCAGTCCAAACTCAAGAAGACGGTTCTATTTCACCAGAAACAATTTTAGAATCAATCAAAGAGGATGATGCACATTTTGCTCGAAGCCGTTTACTGTCTCTTGAGAATACGGTTGGAGGGAAAGCTATACCAATTGAAACCATTCGAAAATCGGCTCAGACAGCGTGGAACTCAAATCTCTCAGTTCATCTAGATGGAGCTCGTTTTTTTAATGCCGTATCAGAATTGGAGTGCACTCCAAAAGAGCTTGCCGATTGCGCTGATAGCGTTTCGGTTTGTCTTTCAAAAGGGCTTGGTACTCCAGTAGGAACAGTATTAGTGGGATCAGAAAAATTTATATATTCAGCACGCCGAAATCGTAAAATACTGGGCGGGTCAATGCGGCAGGTGGGGATTATTGCCGCTGCCGGACACTATGCCCTGGAAAATAATATCTCAAGGCTTTCAGAGGATCATAAACGAGCATCTGAATTTGCCTCAGCCTTGCGGAGTTTGAATGCAGGAATAGTGGAAACAGGGACAAATATGGTATTTTTTACTCCTAACGATAATGAAACAAATGAATTAAGATCGTATATGGAAAAACAGGGGGTAAAGATTGGGGATCAGTCGCCTTCAATACGTATGGTACTGCACCGAGATATTACCGACCAAGGTATGGAGTTGGCCATAAATGGCTTTAAGAATTTTTATCAAAATGGATAGATGCTCGTTAAAAAAGTAAATTTTTTAAGATAAGTAATTTAATGCGTAGAGGTCGAAGAAAAAGAATAGATTGGGATAGCATAGAGTCTCCCTGTGTAAGAATATGTAAGTTGGAGGATGGCATTTGCATTGGATGCGGCAGGACACAAGATGAAATAAGGGAATGGGTAATTCTCACAGATGAAGAAAGAAATGTAATCATGCAAAGACTAAAAGACCCTGTACCTAGACTTAAATAAAAGATCCAAAAAAGAGATAATAACGTAACAAAAAAAACAAAGACTTAAATATTCAAAAAATTTCGGGAGTAATGCGATATATAAAAGTTTTTGTTTTGAACTTTAGAAAATCTGTCTAATATTCAAGAAACAATTAATAAAGGGGGTATCCATGGATCCAAACACTAGATCAAATATACAAACGAATACTTTTTATCAATTTCAGATTGTCACTCTTCTAACAACGCTTACTCAATTGACTACAATGATGGCAATTGTATTCGGAGATCTGTCTGGAAAAGAAAATGTAGTAGCTGCAACTGTTATCATAATGACACTGTTAGGTGCATTTGGGATTATCAGAACTATGACAAACCTAAAGTGCATAATTGATGAGATGGACGACAAAACAGCTAAAACAGCTTACGGTAAAGAAATTCAATCGATTCCTATTGGGGTGTTAAAATTTGTTTTTGCCGGCTTTTTTGTAATTATAGCCATTGTCCAACTCACGGCAATTTACTAGTTTTTGAAAAAAGAGTATGGAGGAGCAGGCTGATGCTTGCTCCTTTTTTTAACTGCATTAAGCTATTCAGGAATACTTCTAATTATTTTTTCTTAAATTTTTCGAACAAAAAACGTGAAACCATGAGATCTATGTGACCACCTCCACCATTTTTAAAAACGGTAACAGCTTCTTTTCCTTCGCGACCGACTTTACCTGAACACAAGTCATATAAGCTACCTTTTATTCTTTTAGCACTAAAGTTTTTATTCTGGATGGGAAAAAAAAGATCACCAGTTTGTTCTTCTGTTGTTAAGCGACAATCTACAAAAACTTGCGAAGTAGATATCAAGGCATCGTCACTTTCTCGCATGTTAGGAGTAAAAGACCCTACAAGGTCCACATGAGTACCCTCACTAATCCATTCAGCTAAGACCAATGGTTCTCTAGACATAGTTGCAGTGCAAATCAAGTTAGCATCTGCCACAGCTGAAGGAAGATCTTTAACAACTCTTGTTTTTATTCCCTCTGCTTTTAAAGTTTCTTGAAGTTTTTGCGCTCTTAACCCAGAACGATTCCAAATATTTATTTTTTCTAAGTCAAATTGCTGATTATATGCACGAATTAAGTCGCCAGCGACAACTCCAGCTCCTAACACTAATAATTTAGAAGCATCTGGTAAAGCAAGTAATTTTGCACCGAGAATTGAGTCTGCAGCAGTTTTCAAACGCGTAACAATAACGTTATCTATAATTGCCTCAATAGCGCCAGTTTTATCACTGAATAACATAGCTCCGCCATGAATACTGGGTAGTTTCTTGGCTGGATTATCAGGATACACAGATGCTGTCTTGGTTAACATTCCTAACCCCTTAATTCTTGCAGATCGCGTTAGCCAAGAACAGCCATCTTCTTCCAAAAGAATATCTCCTAGCTTTGGTTTGGCAAGTAAATGACCATTGGCTATAGCATTTGCTGCCTCTAGCCAAGGAATTGCTTTATCAAAATCAGACATTTTAATAGTAACAAAATCATTATTAGAATTTATATCACTGGTCATTACAAAACTCTTAACAATCTGTTAGCATCAAAAATAGCTGCATGCGTATTTCGAGACTCTACTGCATCACCGATCCGGAAAAGTTGAAAATTTCCGGTACCACGAGATTCTATCTGAGGCTCACAATTGATTAAAGCATCATAATTGACTGAACCCAAATTTGACGATTTTGGTTTTAATTCAAAATATAAATCATCTAACGGAGTAGTACCATGATTAACTACAACTTGGTCAACCTCCCTATCTAATTCTATTTCCTTATAGTCTGAACCTATGGTTGCTCGAAGTGCATTTCCTAATGATTTGACTGATTTAAGTCGATAAGTCACCGTGAAAGTGACTTTTTCACCCTGCAATGATCTCATATAAGGCGCTAGATTTAGCCCCATCACCTCAGGAGCAAAACTACGATCAGGTGTCATAATTTCAAGGATAGATCCACTTTCTACTAATTTTTCAGAAGCCTGCATTGCGACATGATCACCCGCATCATCAAAAAGAAGTACGCGGTTTCCAGGCTTTGCATCCCCTGTAAGAATATCCCAAGCAGACACTACAAGTTCCTGACCAGTCTCGAGTACGTCGGTTCTAGGGAGTCCGCCCGTTGCAATTATTACCACTTCAGGGTCCAATGCGGCAATGTCTTTTTCTTCAGCAAAGGTATTAAATTTAAACTCTACGTCAAGCCCAGAACATTGGTCCATTCTCCAATCAATAATACCAATCATTTCAGCTTTTCTGGGACTTTGTGCTGTTAATCGGACCTGTCCACCTGGTCGATCTGCTGCTTCAAATACCGTAACTTTGTGACCACGCTCACCAGCAACTCTTGCCGCTTCCAGTCCAGCAGGACCTGCACCAACAATTACGACTCTACGAGTGTCTTTTGAAGGCTCTATGTTATGAGGCAATTCCTTTTCCCGTCCAGTTGAAGGATTATGTATGCAAAGAGCCGGAGTACCTTGATAAATCCTGTCTAGGCAGTAAGTAGCTCCAACACATGGGCGAATATCATCTTCTCTACCTTCCCTAATCTTGTTCACTATGTGAGGATCTGCAATATGCGCACGGGTCATTCCTACCATATCAAGTTGACCAGAAGAAACTGCATATCGAGCTGTAGCCACATCAGGGATTCGTGCCCCATGAAAGGTGGGCAAACCTACTTCTGAACGAATCCGACCTGCTAAATCTAGGTGAGGAGCAGAGCGCATACCTTGTAAAGGAATAACTCTGGTTAAGGCTGCATCTGTATGAACCTGACCTCTTATAATGTTAACAAAATCAACCAATCCAGACTTTTTAAAACGCCTTGCGATCTCGACTCCTTCTTCAACCGTAATCCCTCCTTTTGTGCCCTCGTCAGCTGTATATCGCATGCCCAAAAGAAAATTATCTCCTACTCGATCGCGACAAGCACCTAAAACTTCCATTGAAAAACGCATTCTATTTTCTAGCGAACCTCCATACGGTGATTTTAAAGCGTTGGTTAATGGACTCATGAATTGGTCAAGAAGGTGACCGTAACATTCAAACTCCACCCCATCTAAATTTGCTTCCTTCATTCTTTCAGCTGCATCTGCATAATCTTTGACAATCCGATTTATATCCCATTCCTCTATGACCTTTGGGAAAGCCCGATGCGCTGGTTCCCTAAATGGCCCTGGAGCGACTACCGGCAACCAATCTCCATTATCCCAGCGGGTACGCCTTCCAAGGTGCGTTAGTTGAATCATTACTGCAGCACCGGCTTCATGACAGTCATCAGCTAATTTCTTCATCCATGGCACCACCTCATCCTTCCAACAGAGAATATTATTAAACGCAGGGGGGCTATCACGGGAAACTGCAGCAGACCCAGCTGTCATAGTTAAAGCAATACCTGCCTTGGCACGTTCTAAATGATAAAGTCTATAACGGTCCTTGGGCAACCCATCCTCTGGATAGGCAGGCTCATGACTTGTAGTCATAATTCTGTTTCTAAGTGTCAGGTGTTTTAATTTGTAAGGTTGTAGCAGAGGATCTTTTTTCAATTTTAAAATTTCCTTCTTCTGTCTACGAGCAAGGGTAGTAAAAAGTCATACTGTCATTATATAGTATATTATAACAAAATCATATCACCTTGCTTATAAAAATATATTCTCGTAATCTTCTTTATAGTAACAATTTAAGGAAAACTACTTCTCTTAAATTTATGGAAGAATAATAGGATGAAGAAACACTCAGATGAAATGCCTCAAATTGGGTTTGGAACCTATTTGATACCAGATAATGAGGCTCAAGAGATTGTAACCGCTGCGATTAAGACTGGATATAGGCATATAGATACTGCAGAGGGATATGGAAATGAAAGTGGTATAGGTAGTGCTTTAAAGAATGCTTTTTCCGGTCTTAATCTAAAAAGAGATAATATATTTATAACAAGCAAGCTGTTTCCTGGAAATCCTCAATGGCATCGGGAACCAAAAAATTATAATGAGTGTATTAAAGCCTGTGATAATAGCCTCAACCGCTTAGGTTTAGACTATTTGGATTGTTATCTTATCCATGCTCCTTTTTGTACAAAACATCGTTTAGAGCAATGGAGCGCCTTAGTTGACCTTAAAAAAGATGGCAAACTAAAATCTATTGGTGTATCCAACTACAGCGAGAAGCATATTGAAGAGATTATAAGTGCAGGACTAGAGCTTCCTGAAGTAAATCAGATTGAACTGCACCCTTGGTGTCAAAAAACAGAGTTAGTTTCATTCCTTGAACAAAAAAGTATAAAAATTGTAGCATACAGCTCACTAGTACCACTAGATACTTGGCGCGAGAAACCAAACCAGGATAGTGCCAAATCTGAAAAAATGAAAAAAGATGGAGGAGATGAGAAATCCTTTTTTAAAGAATTATCAAAAAAATATAATGTGACTGAAGCTCAGATATTATTAAAATGGGGACTCCAGAAAGGTTTTGTTATCTTACCAAAATCTTCTGATCCAAAAAGAATAAAAGAGAATTTCGAATTAAATTTCGATATTGATAAGTCCGACATGGACATGATTTTGGGTATGGAAAGAGGAGATGGAGTAGCTTGGCCAGGTGGAGATCCTTGTAACGCAGAGTAGCCAATTTTTGGCCATTTAGCCTTTTTTTGTTTTTTCTAATTTTTAGATTTTTGACTTTTATTGTTATTTTCACTTGCCTTTTTATTTTTTTGGAAGTACTCCCTTGCCAAAAGAATAAACTAGCCCTTCAACTTATTGGAAAATATAATGGAATTAAGAAATATTGCCATAATAGCTCATGTTGACCACGGAAAAACTACCTTAGTAGATGAACTTCTTAAACAATCAGGCGAATTCAGAGATAATCAGAATACTGTTGAAAGGGCAATGGACAGCAATGATTTGGAGAGAGAAAGAGGTATTACTATTCTCGCGAAGGCCACTTCTGTAGTCTGGAATAATGTTAGATTTAATATAGTAGATACACCCGGCCATGCTGACTTCGGTGGAGAAGTTGAACGCATTTTATCAATGGTTGATGGAGTGGTCCTGCTGGTTGATGCCGCAGAAGGACCAATGCCCCAAACAAAATTTGTAACATCTAAGGCATTGGCTTTAGGATTGAAGCCAATAGTAGTGTTAAACAAAGTTGATAAGCAGGACGCCGAACCCGACCGATCACTAAATGAAGTTTTTGATCTTTTTGCAAATTTGGGAGCAAATGATGATCAATTAGACTTTCCAGTATTATATGCATCAGGAAGATCTGGTTGGGCGGATGACTCTTTGGAAGGTCCTAGAAAAAACTTAGACGCTTTATTCAAATTAATTGAGACTCATGTACCAACACCAATACAGACAAAAAAAAAGCAAGAACCTTTTAAAATGCTCGCCACTACACTAAGTGGCGATAATTTTTTAGGTAGGCTACTAACAGGGCGAGTTGAAACAGGAACGCTTAAAACAGGTCAAAGTATAAAAGCTATAAATAGAGATGGTGAGCTCGTCGAAACTTTCCGTGTAAATAAGATATTAGCTTTTAGAGGTTTACAACAACAGCCGATAGACGTTGCAGAAGCTGGGGATATCGTCTCAATAGCTGGAATGAGTAAAGCAACGGTAGCCGATACTATAGCTGATACAACGGTTACAGAAGCTATCCCCGCTCAACCGATAGACCCTCCTACTATAACAGTAACCTTTGGAATTAATGACAGCCCCTTAGCTGGTAGAGATGGAAAAAAGGTCCAAGGCAGAGTTATAAGAGATCGTCTTTTAAAGGAATGCGAAAGCAACGTCGCTATAAAAGTAGCTGACACTCCAGGTGGTGAGGCTTTTGATGTATCCGGAAGAGGTGAACTTCAAATGGGAGTTCTCATAGAAAATATGCGTAGAGAGGGATTTGAGTTATCTATTTCTCGACCGAGAGTAATATATCGTGACGTTGATGGAGTAAAAAACGAGCCAGTTGAAGAGGTAACAATTGACGTTGATGATGAATATTCAGGGGTAGTAATTGAAAAGCTCTCTTTAAGAAAAGGTGAGATGGTCGAATTAAAAACTTCTGGTCTTGGCAAGACACGGATCGTCTCTTTGGTGCCGTCTCGAGGTCTTATTGGCTATCACAGTGAATTCATGACCGATACAAGAGGTACAGGCATACTAAACCGGGTTTTTCATTCTTGGGAACCATATAAAGGATCAATATCTGGAAGACGGCAAGGAGTTTTAATATCTATGGAAAATGGTAGTTCTGTAGCGTATGCCATTTTTAATTTAGAGGATCGCGGGAAGTTTTTCATAGGTGCTGGAGAAGATGTATATGAGGGAATGATTATTGGGGAACATAATCGTGACAATGATTTAGAAGTTAATCCCTTAAAAGGAAAAAAATTAACTAACGTTAGAGCTTCAGGAACTGACGAAGCGGTTAGACTAACTACACCTACTATACTAAGTCTTGAGCAATCTATCGCTTATATAGATGATGATGAACTTGTTGAAGTTACTCCAAGTAAAATCAGGCTAAGAAAGCGAATATTAGGTTCAGTTGATAGGAAAAGAAGTCAAAAAATCGCAAGTTAAGTTATTCTTATACCTGCTTTTGCTAACCTCGACACGGGAAGAAATAACCCAATATGGAAGACTAAATGCGTTTGACTTTGATTGTATTGGCCTTAGCGTATGTGCTGTCACAATTTTTTCGTGCGTTTCTTGCCGTATTGGCAACCCCATTACAGACAGACATTGGAGCAAGTGCTTCAGAGCTTTCAGAAGCCTCTGGGTATTGGTTTTTAGCCTTTGCGTTGATGCAACTTCCTGTCGGCTGGGCCCTTGATACATTGGGTCCAAAACGAACAACAGCAGTGCTAATGGCATTTGGAGCTGGGGGAGGCTCAATAGTTTTTTCGATCGCCAACGATCCTTGGCAAATTCAATTGGCTATGGCAATGATAGGAATAGGCTGTTCACCTGTCTTGATGGCCTCATTATACATCATTGGACGAAGCTTTCCCCCTACTTCATTTGCGACAATTGGAGCATTTATTCTAGGGATAGGTTCGCTAGGAAATATTGGAGCAGCCTATCCAATGACTTTTCTTGTCGAAATGTTTGGTTGGCGCGAGTCCATTGGCATGATTGGTAGCATAACAATCTCTGTTGCATTAGTATGCTATATTGTAGTTAAGGACCCACCAAAAATAACCAACTCGGAAAAGGGTAGTATTCTTACTTTACTTCGTATGAGAGCTATTTGGTTCATTTTGCCACTAGTTTTAGTTAACTATGCCGCATCTGGAGGTTTGCGAGGTTTTTGGATTGGGCCTTATTTCACTGATATTTTTGATGCCACCGCAGCTCAAGTGGGTACAGTGACTACTGTAATGGCTATTGCAATGATTGCTGGTAATTTCTTTTATGGTCCACTTGACCGGATATTTGGTACTCGAAAATGGGTAATATTCTGTGGTAACTTTACCGGCGCCTCATTATGTCTTTTACTCTATTTATTTGGTGGCACTGGGTTTTGGACAACAGCAACAATAATTGCTGGGATTGGTTTCTTCGGCGCTTCATTTCCTGTTTTAATAGCACATGGCCGTAGTTTTTTTCCTGACCATTTAATGGGTCGTGGTGTGACGTTGATGAATCTTTTTGGAATGGGTGGAGTTGGTTTGATGCAAAACTTTTCGGCTAGAATCTATAACGCTAAGTTAGTTGAGGCTACAGCCCCTATTAATGCATATAACGCTATATTTTTGGTTTTTTGTGTTTCTATATTAATTGGATTGACTATTTATCTATTTTCTGAGGATCGAACCAACTAAGCTGGGATTTATTTGAAAGTTTATTTTTTGCTCAAGGAAGTCTGCGATGAGTCATACCATATTGTTTAATCCAAATAAATATTCTAAAATTGATTGAAATTGTAAGGGAGATAGCAATGCCAAAAGGATATTTTGTTAGCGCACACAGAAGAGAGGCCGATCCAGAAAAGAGAGCAGCGTATTTAAAGCTTGCCGGCCCAGCTTTGCAAAAATATGAAGGAAAAATGCTGGCAAGTACTAATAAAATTAAAGTTTTTGAAAACGGGATGGCTCAACAAACAGTTATTATTGAGTTTGAAACATACCAGAAGGCGGTTGATTTCATAGAGAGTGAAGAGTATCAAAATGCATTGAAGGCATTAGATGGTGGAGCTGACCGAGACTGTCGGGTATTTGAAGGCGTTTAGGTAGTCATAGGATGTACCCTGGAGCTTATGTAAAACAAAATCCTTCTAAAGCAGCTTTTATTATGGCCTCAACAGGAGAAGAAGTTTCTTATCAGGTTTTTGATGAAAGGTCCAATCAACTTGCTCACTACCTAAGGTATGAAGGATTAAAAAAAAATGATCATTACTCTGTTTTTATGGAGAACAATAACAGATATCTTGAGTCTAACTCAGCGGGAGAGCGAGCGGGGCTCTATTGCACTTGTATCAATTCATATTTAAAGACTCAGGAATTATCATATATATTGATTAATTCAGATACACAGATCTTAATTACTTCAAAAGCCAAGCTCGATATAGTAAAAGAAGCTGCAAAAAACTGTAGTCTACTAAAGAGAATATTGGTAGTAGGGGCAGATAATGATGAACTGCCTAAAAATTTTCTAGATTATGAAAAGGCCGTTTTAGATTTTCCTACAACACCGATTGAAGATGAAAGTCTTGGTACCTCAATGCTCTATTCATCAGGAACAACTGGCAGACCAAAAGGTATTTTACGCCCGCTACCTGATCAAAGACCTGATGAGCCATTACCAATAATGAAATTTCTTTCCACTTTATGGAATTACAGGGAGGATATGATTTATCTTTCGCCTGCGCCACTATACCACTCAGCGCCTCTTTTCGCTAATAACTTTGCCATAAGAGCAGGAGCGACAACCATCATAATGGAAAAATTTGACCCATTGGAGTTTCTTAGATTAATAGAAAAATATGCTGTTACTGACTCACAAATGGTTCCAACTATGTTCAACCGAATTCTTAAGCTATCTGATGAAGAGAGGCAAAAATATGATCTTTCTTCTTTGAAACACGTAATTCATGCGGCAGCTCCTTGTCCCGTACAAGTCAAGCGTCAGATGATTGAATGGTGGGGACCAATTATTAATGAATATTATGGCGCTACCGAAGCTTTCGGTTTCGCGTATTGCGATACAAGAGAATGGTTGGAGCATCCGGGAACAGTAGGAAAAATAATGATAGGTGAGCTGTCAATTCTTGATGATGAAATGAATGAGGTCCCTACTGGAGAATCAGGAACACTCTGGTTTAAGCCAGCATCTGAGTTTAAATACCATAAAGAGCCAGAAAAAACGGCTGAGGCTTATTCAAAAGATAAAAGTTTAACTACCGTTGGAGATGTTGGTTATTTAGACCAGGACGGCTTCCTTCATTTAACGGATAGAAAAGCATTTATGATAATATCGGGAGGTGTAAATATATATCCTCAAGAATGTGAAGACCTTCTCATATCACACCCAAAGGTATATGATGCTGCAGTATTTGGCGTGCCAAATGAAGATCTGGGTGAAGAAGTAAAAGCAGTGGTTCAACCTATTGATGGGCTTTATGATGATAAGAATTTAACTAACGAATTACTCGATTATTTGAATGACCATCTTTCACGACAAAAAGTACCTCGTTCGATTGATTTTGTATCAGAGTTACCTAGACTCCCGACTGGTAAATTGTATAAGCGACTTCTCAAAGATAAATATTGGAAAAGTGGAAAAAGCAAGATTATTCAAGAATAATTAATATTTAAAATAGGAATTAGAATGTATCCCGGGAACCAAGCTAAAAAATACTCCAAACGGCCTGCCTTTATAATGGCTTCAACTGGAGAAGAAGTTCTTTACGAAGAATTCGAACAAAGAGCTAATAAATTAGCTCACTATTTAAGATCAGTAGGTCTTTCTTTTCAAGACCATTATTCCGTATTTATGGAAAATAATAATAGACATCTTGAAACCAGTGCTGCAGGAGAGAGAGCTGGCTTATACTATACCTGTATTAACTCTTATCTTACCTCTGAGGAAGTTGCCTATCTTATTGATAACTCTGAGTCAAAAGTTCTTATAACCTCAATTTCTAGATTAGATGTTGCTATGGAGGCAGTTAAAAATTGTCCAAAAGTTATAAGTGTTTTGGTGGTGGGCGCTGAAAACAAGCAATTGCCTGAAGGAATGCATGATTATCTGGAAACGGTATCAAAATTTCCAGGAACCCCGATTTCAGACGAAACGCTTGGTACTTCGATGCTTTATTCATCAGGAACTACCGGAAGACCAAAAGGAATATCTAGACCGCTACCGATCCAACCTCCTGACCAACCTCTACCTATATTGACTTTCTTATCTGACCTTTGGAGTTTTAATGAAGATATGGTGTATTTATCTCCAGCGCCTCTATATCACTCAGCTCCTCAAGCCGCAGCTAATTTTGCAATCAGAAAAGGTGCTACGACTATTATAATGGAGAAATTTGATCCTCTTGAATTTCTACGCTTGGTTGAGAAATACAAAGTTACGCATTCTCAATTAGTACCTACCATGTTTAATAGAATGCTGAAACTCACAGAAACCGAAAAAAATAAATATGATTTATCATCCCACAAATATGCAATTCATGGCGCAGCACCTTGTCCTGAAATTACCAAACGTCAAATGATAGATTGGTGGGGACCTATTATTTATGAGTATTACGGTGCTACAGAGGCTTTTGGATTTGCCTACTGTAATACTGAAGAATGGCTTAAACACCCAGGTACAGTGGGCAAAATAATGATAGGTGAGTTATCAGTTCTAAATGAAGAAATGAGTGAGCTACCTCAAGGTGAACCAGGGACACTTTGGTTTAAACCAGCTTCAGAATTCAAATATCATAATGATCCCCAAAAAACCGCAGAAGCTTTTTCTGAAGATGGAACCCTGACAACGGTTGGGGACGTTGGCTATACTGACAGTGATGGCTTTCTGTATTTGACAGATAGACAAGCTTTTATGATTATCTCAGGCGGAGTAAATATCTATCCACAAGAATGTGAAGATCTACTCATTCCTCACCCAAAAGTATCTGATGCAGCTGTTTTTGGAGTTCCAAATGAAGACCTTGGAGAGGAAGTAAAAGCAGTGGTTCAGCCAGTGGAAGGCGTTGAAGGAAATGAAGAATTAACCGCTGAGCTGTTAGCCTATTTATCAAAGTATCTAGCTCGACAAAAAGTACCGAGGTCCATAGATTATACTAAAGAACTACCTAGGTTGCCAACGGGAAAGCTCTATAAGAGACTATTGAGAGACAAATATTGGGGTGTTGGGAAAAGCAGAATTATTAAAGAATAGAAGATGAAAAAAGCTTTAGAGACCCAAAAAGAAACCTTTATAAGAAATGGCCCTCCAAATTATAAATTAAGGATTGATAGATTACGTCGTTGTGTTGCACTCATCAAAACTTATGAAACAAAAATCATTGATGCACTTAATCAAGATTTTCAAAATAGATCTATACATGAAATAAAAATTTCCGAAATCGATCAAAATATTAGGAATTTGTTATTTACCATAAAGAACCTAAAGAGATGGATGCGTCCCCAAAAAAGAATGTCATCTCTAGGAACTGGCTTACTGGGAGCCAGGGCACTTATGACACCTACTCCCCTTGGATCGGTAGGAATTATCGCGCCTTGGAATTTCCCTGTAGCAATGGTATTTTATCCAGCGGCCTCAATTCTAGCAGCAGGTAATAGTATTATGGCTAAACCCTCTGAAATAACTCCAAGTACTAGCTCGCTCATCAAGGAGGCGGTAGACAGGTATTTTGACGTTTCTGAATTTGCAGTTATCCTTGGAGGTCCAGAAACTGGAAAAGAGTTTTCAAGTTTGCCACACGACCATCTTCTTTACACAGGAAGTGGTAAGGTAGCAAAGAAGGTATTAGAGGTTACATCAAAAAATTTGACTCCTACTACGCTAGAGCTTGGTGGGAAAAGCCCTACTATTATATCTGACAATGCAAATCTGACTCTGGTAGCCAAAAGAGTTTTATTTTCCAAAACACTCAACGCAGGACAAATCTGCTTGTCCCCAGATTATATTTTTCTTAAAAAAGGGCTTGAAAACAAGTTTGTCTCAGAACTAAAAAAAACCTTCTCAAAATTTTATAATAATAATTCTAATGACTATACTTCTATGGTGAACGGAACCCATTATAACAGAATAATGTCTTACCTTGATGATGCTGTAAAAAAGGGTGCCACTGTAACAAGCCTAGGCGATTTAGACTCAAAGGAAAGAAATACAATATCAACAAAGTTGATTTTTGGTGTAAACGATACCATGGAAGTGATGAAAAATGAGATTTTTGGACCTCTGCTTCCTATAATGCTCTACGAAAATCTATCTGAGGTTACAGACTACATTAACAAGCATGATCATCCTTTGGGTTTATATTTTTTTGGGAAAAATAAATCTCAACAAAATTATATAATCAATAATACTAGATCGGGTGGAGTTACTATTAATGATACGATGTTTCATTTACTTCAATCTCGACTTCCTTTTGGTGGTGTTGGTCATTCTGGGTATGGATATTATCATGGTTATGAAGGCTTTCTTAACTTTTCTAATCTTAGAGCAATCTACTATCAGACATACTCAGATTCTATACTCTCATTAATAAGACCGCCTAGAGGTAAATTATTTAATCTACTTTCAAAGGTAATGAAAAGACTGGGTTGAAATTCTCAAATGCTTTTTCTAGAGAACTTAAATATGCTCAAGTTGATCTTTGAGCAATAACTTCTACCTCCACTAAAAATTCAGGCTTTGTGAACCCTGAAACAATTAATAATGTGGACGCTGGCTTTATGGGTATATCTGCAAAAAAGCTATCCCTAACTCCCATATATTCCGAAAAGTGATCTCTTTTTGTCAAAAATGCACTAACTCGGAGAACATGAGTCAAATCTAATTCTACATCTTTAAGTATTTCTTGAATATTTTCGAAACAAAGGTTCGTCTGTTCCAATAAAGATTTCGGAATTTTGCCATTTTTGTAAATCCCCAATTGTCCAGACGTCACTAAAAGTCCAGATTTAGGATTAAAAATCCCGTGAGAATAATTTCCAAACGGATTATGTATTGTTTCAGGATTTATGGAATGTCTTTCATCAGTCAATTATAAGATCTCCTGTTTACAATTTAGTTTATTCTAGAAAAATATGTCTCTACTTTTTTAATAAACTTTTTCCTCTCATAAAGAGTTGAATGGTTCATATCGTAAAGTTGGAGCCATTTAAGCTTGCACCTTTTATTAAATAAAATTTTATATCCCTTGAAAAGCATACTTTTTGCAGGGTTTCCTATTAACCAAAGCCACCATTTAGGTGAGCCAGAGGTAGTAATAACACAAAACCTCTTAATGTTCCTCAATTTACCTACAGCAATTCGTTTTTTACCCGGAGGAATTTGGAAGGCTACATCTGGCAGCCATACTCTCTCCAGCCAGCCCTTTAATAAGGCAGGTGGCCCATACATCCAAGTGGGAAAAACAAAAATCAACGCCTCCGCCCATTCCAGATCTTTAACGTGCTGTTTGACATTGTTAATTATTTGCTGAGTATCATTTAAATAAACATTCCACTCATTTGTACTCAAAATAGGATTAAACTCCATCTTGTACAGATCTAAAGATCTTACTTTATGGCCTGATTTCTTGAGTGTACTACAAATAATGTTGTAAAGGGCAGCGCTAAAGCTGTTTTCACTCGGGTGACAAAAAACAACTAAAAACCGCACTGCCCAGTATCATCTACTATTTCAGTTTCGCTTTAATATCAAGCCCATGACCTTTATTTACAAACTGATCTGTAGCTACCTTACTAATATCAACTGAACCCTCTTCGATTATTCCTGAATCAATAGCCAGTTTGTGAAAAGCCTTTACGCGATTCATGTCCATGGCACCAATACCTTTGGTCAATGCATCTCCAACATCTATAATTCCAAGCTTCTCAAACTGTTTCATTTCTTTATCAAGCTTCTCCTTAGTCATCTCTGGATTGTCCTTCATGATTAATGCATAAGCTGCAGCCCGATCTCCATAAAGGAAATTGTACCAACCTTCTATGGAGGCGTTAATAAATCGTTGAACCAAATCAGGATTATTTTTTACCATTTCTGATCTGGCCTCAATTGTAGTCGAATAGGTTGTCCAACCTTGATCGGCTAATAAAAAGGTCTTAGGCTTAGCTCCTGCTGCTGCGGCATATATAGGTTCTGCTGTTCCGTATGCTTGCTGGACCATCTTCTTGTCTTTGAGGAATTGAGCTATATTATAACCATACGGCTTGACCTGCTCATCCTTAAAACCATGAGCATTAACCATCCACTTCCAGTAGCTGAATTGGCCATCCTTTGAGACAAGAATAGTAGGTGCATTTGTTAAGTCACTAAAATTAGAATAGCTTCCTTCATGAATTAACATTGCCTGAGGATCCTTTTGAAAAAAGGCCGCTACTACTGTAGTCGGAATACCATTTCTAACGTTGTCAAAAGAAAGCAGTAAATTTCCTGTCATTAAAAAGTCCAGCTTTTTTGCAATAAGCATTGGTCTATTATTCATTTGAGGCCCCCCCATCGAGATCTCAACATCCAAACCATGTTTTTCATAAGTTCCGTCAGCGATAGCTTGATAAAAACCACCGTGACCACCCTGAGCTAACCAATTAGTGCCGAATACTATCTTGTCGGCTGCTTGTACTATCTGAAAACTAAATAGCGCAAATGCAGTAAATACTGATAAAATAAGCTTTTTCACAATTTCCTCCTTTTGTTATTATAAATTATTATTCTTTTGCCATATCCATAGTCCAACCCCTGGTCTTGCCAGGGTTCATTATACCATAAGGATCAGCTTTCTTTTTAAAATCTATTTGATTTGAGTCAATTTCTTTCATACCTCCATCTTCTATAGTATAAACATGAGGATCATAAATTGTACAGCCATCGTTATTCTCAAGTTCTTCAATCAGCTCGTACATTGCAGCACGACCTTTGCTCTTTACCAAAGGTAAAGCAAATATTTGTATGTGTCCACCCATGCGCGCCATCTCGTGATGCCAATAAATTTCTTCCCCATAACGCTCCATTTGCTTTAGAACTAGGGTTGGGTCAAAAGGTTGAGGGTATGCAACTTGCAAATATGTCCAGCTTTTATCTACCTTCAGAGCCTGAAGAGTGGTATGGTTCCATCCAAATTCATAAGCAGGTTGTAAGTTATTTGACCTCAGATCTTGTTCCTTAAATGCAAAAGATATCTCTCCACCTTTTGAATCAACAAAATCTTTGAATTTATCAAATTGCTCAGGAGCAACCATCGCGAACACAGCATCACGATTAGCAGGAAACCGTTCTCCTAATTTACGATAAAATTGTGCAAATCTTCGCTCAACAACAGTAAGTAAGTAACAGTCAAAGGCTTTCTCTTGAGCAGCTTGGGCGAATTCTAATGCTTTGTCATAGCCATTAAAAAGGGCTGCACAGTGAATCCAATCTCGTGCCTTTGATAAAGCGAGCTCCATTTCAAGTACTATCCCATTAGTCCCATAAGCGTGCTGAACTTTTTGAATATCATCATTATGTAGCTCTATGATTTTTGGCTCTGGTTCAACTGTAAGAACTTTTAAATAGGTTATATTTCCTGGGTCCCTGAGCATTCCGTTTCTTAATGAACCACATCCTCCTGAACCCCCCGCCAAGAATCCCCCTATAGTTGCGGTCAATCTCGTAGACGGATACATCAAAAGCTCTAAACCTCTTTCTCGAGCAGCGTCATCTAGTCTAGAAATCCTGATACCTGCCTCAGTTCGTACAGAATTATTTTTGAATTCTACTATTTTATCAAGTTTGGTTGTGATCATTATCACTCCGCCCTCAAGAGGCACACATTGACCATAATTGCCTGTACCACCTCCACGAAGCGTAAGAGGTATTTTTTGTTTAGCTACAGCTGCCGAGATCTTTTCTACTTCTTTTTGATTAGACGGGAGAACCACAATATCGCCAACTTTATCATCAAGAACCTCTGATAATAATGGGCTATACCAGTAATAATCTTTAGATCTAGAGGCGACAAATTCTTTTTCATCATAAAAACGTACCCCTTCTATGTCACTCTTGAATTCATCCCAATTAATATTTCTTTTACCCATTCTGAAAAAGTTCTCCCTTAAGTTTTTTTTGCAGTTAAAGTGTTATATATTATCCTACAATTTTTCCCTTATGCCAAATCTCAAAGTTATATCCCGACCTTGATAGGAGTTGATCAAAGGAGTTAACATTAAACCTCAAAAAACTGGCCTCTTCACCTTCCCTAATATTGTTATCCCCACCCATCCAAGTTGCTGGCAATGAGGTAATACTATCAAACCACGTGCGTTCATCAAGCTGCGCAGCTAATACTGCGGTACTAAAAGCTTCTATTAAATTATGATTTCCAAATGGATAGAAAGCGTCTTGGCAATTATCTGAAGCTATCATTACTGAAACACCTGCTTTATGCGCTTCGATTAAAGGAGCCAAACCCCGATACTTTGGTGTTTTATCCACAATGTTGTCTTGTAACCAAAGGTTTGTTGTCGGGAGGCAAGTTAAACCAACCTCCTGATCTGCTGCCATTTTCAACAAGGTTTCAACACGTGAATTATCTCTTATTGAAAGGGAGCAAGCATGACTACACAAAACTCTGCTCTTTAAATTGAACTTTTCAGTAAAATCAAGGATATAATCAAATCCGTTAGCTTCTTTATCCAATCCCTCGTCGACGTGAAAATCTAATTCTAGATCACTTCTTTTTGCCCTCTCAAATACCGGTTTTAGTTTTTTGCTTAATTCCTCATTGCGATAAATAAAGCCACCTAATATAGCATTATCAGCCTTAACAATTTTTGCTAATTCATCGATCCGTTCAGCCAAAAGGTCTATGGGACATAAAGATGCAATCTGGATTTCTATTCTACCTTTCCATTCATTCCTAATATCTTTTAAAACTTCCCAGGCTTTAGGAGTTTCAGGTTTTATCCAGTCTACATGAGTTCTGATATATCCAGTGCCATTGCTCCATGCGCTATTTACAGCTTCTGTTGCTCTATTATATATATCATCCTGTGTCCAAAGCTCTTTGTCCCTATTCATTAATTCTATAGCGTCAAAAAGCGTTCCTGCTCTTTCCTTTATTCTTTTTGCTGTCCCAGTCTTATCTAAATGAACATGGATATCCGCAAATCTTGGACTTAAAATTCCCCCTGTCCTTTTTGACGAGGTACTAATAGTTTTAAATTTTCCATTCTTAATATGAATATCCCAAAAGCCTTTTTTACCAGGAATAATAACGCCTTCAAATCTGTAATCCTTGTTTTTCAAAGACCTGAATCCACTATTTTCCCCTCTTTATCTCACTCTCATGCCAGTGCCCAAGAACAAGATGTGAGAGAAGGCTAGTAATCAAGAATATAGATATACCCAAAATTGAAACAAGAAATAAAGCTGCGAACATTCTTGGAATTTCAAACCTAAAACTAGATTCTAATATTCTAGAAGCGAGACCAGTGTTCTGACCCGCTGCTCCTGCTACAAATTCCGCGACAACAGCACCTATTAAGGATAATCCTCCAGCTATTTTTAGGGCTGCCATAAAATATGGAAGCGCGGTAGGAAACAGCAAATACCTAAATTTTTGCCAGGGCGTTGCTCCATAAAGAGAAAATAGGTCCCTTAAATTATGGTCGGCACTTCTTAGCCCTATCGCTGTATTTGAAAGAATTGGGAAAAAGGCAACAATCCAAGCACAAATTAGTAATGCTGCAAACGTACTATTAACATAGATCAATATTAATGGAGCTATTGCGATAATCGGTGTAACTTGAAGTACAACAGCAAATGGAAATAAACTCATCTCTATTGTACGAGAAAGTGCAAATAACATTCCTAAAAATACTCCACCAACAATGGCTAAAATTAATGAGAGAAAAGTTAGCTTGATTGTAAAAAGCATCGCTCTAAACAAAGAAGGTCCATCAGCCCACAATGTTGCTGAAATCTTTGAAGGAGCTGGGATTAAATAGTGCGGCACTTCATAGTATCTGACTAAAAATTCCCAAATTAAGATAGCGAATGATATAGCAAAGATCGGCATTATCCACTTAAGAATATTAGTCCAAAATTCTTCGTTATCTAACTTTCCCATTTCATTTCTTATTGTTTTTGCCATTGATTATTACACAAATTCTTTTAACTTAAATTTTTTCAACTGTATTCATTAAGCGTTTGCTTACAAAACGACAATTTTTTGCGTACTCGGTGGTTGTTCTATATGAATCCGTTCTAGGATAATTACCCTTTAAAGATATATCAGCAGTCACTCGGCCAGGCCGAGGAGCCATTACTATAACTCTGTTAGAAAGATAAACGGACTCAAAAACACTATGCGTGACAAAAATAACCGTGAGGTCCGAACTGTCCCAAAAATTTAAAACATCATTATTTAATCTAAATCGAGTCATTTCATCTAATGCAGCGAATGGCTCATCCATTAATAATAGCTTTGGTTTCATTATTAGTGCTCTAGCAATGGAAACACGCATTTTCATACCACCAGATAATTCTCTAGGGTAAGCTTTTCGGAAATCTTTCAAACCCACCTGAGAGAGAATTTGATCTATATCTTGGCGGACTTTGTTCCTATTTTTTCCTTTCAAACGTAACGGTAAAAATACATTATCCTCAACAGTAGCCCAAGGCATTAGAGTTGGATCCTGAAAAACAAAACCTATATCCGGTGTATCTCCGTCTCGATTGAAATTATCTTTTTTGATTTCTATATAACCTGATGAAGGTCTCAATAAGCCAGATATCATCCGGAGAACAGTGCTTTTCCCACATCCTGAAGGCCCAAGGAAACTAACAAACTCACCTCTAAAAACATTAATATTCATTCCTTTCAAAGCTACTGTTCCATTTTCAAATGTTTTATTAACTTCTCTAAGCTCAATTATTGGTTCAGTTTCTGACATACAAGACACCCTTAAAGTTAATAAGCCGTCTTATCTGAAATTAATGATGACGGCAAAGATTCTATTTCTTTGATAACTTTCAGAACCTT
>CACIJG010000004.1:0-72500 GCA_902586885.1 uncultured Alphaproteobacteria bacterium
AAGGATGTCCTTTAATTTTTGTATAATTTGCAACCCTTTTCCTCAAGTTTTTAGCTTTGCCAACATAAAGTACTTTTTCGTTTTCATCTAGCATTCGATAAACGCCTGGTTGGTTTGTAAGAGTTCGAACAAAAGATTGAATTATCTTTTCACCCTTTATCTGTTTTCTTAAATTAAAATCAGTCACTGATTTATTCGCTTTCCTCTTAATCTAACTCGTCGGCTTGACCAATCGTTTGCAAATTTTGCCCCCCATCAACACAAATAAGTTGTCCAGAGATACTTGGATTATTGATAATATATCTAACGGTTTGTAAAATATCCTCTACTTCTGAACCTCTTCCTAAAGGGGTAGACTTCCTTTGCCTTACATAATTTTCTTCACTTTGAAAAGCAGCCTTAATTGTAGGACCAGGTCCAATTGCATTCACTCTTATTTTGGGAGATAACGCCTTTGCAGCTATTCGCGTAAGTGTCCAAAGACCAGTTTTTGAAAGAGTGTAAGTTGTAAAATCGGTTGTCAAGTTACGGACTCTCTGATCAATAATATTTATGATATTTGCATTACTTTTTTTCTCTCCATTCTCAGAGATAGTCACTTCTGGGGCCTGTTCAGCAAACTTTTTGGTTAAGAAAAATGGTGCTTGAAGGTTTGATTTAAAATGGGCATCCCAGTTTTCTAATGAGGCAGTTTTTATATCATCATACTCAAAAATAGAGGCGTTGTTAACTAACAAACTAATATTGTTCCCAGATATCTTGATACATTCTTGTATGAGAGACATCACATCTTCATTAACCAGTAAATCTGCCTTAACTAAAAAAACCTTAATTTTCTTTGAACTCAATTGATCCCTTAACGCTACAGCTTCTTCTTCAGAATTATTGTAGTGAATTATTATGTTAAACCCCATTTCGGCCAACTCTTCTGCAATAGCTTTACCTAGTCTCCGCGCTCCACCCGTGATTAAAGCTGTTCTTTTCACCACCAATTTTTCCTCCTTCAAAGAATAATCTCAAAGTCCAAATTTTGAAAAATACCTATTTTCTATAATTTTAGAAAATACCTCGTCAATAATTGAACTGCTAAAGCGAGAAAAAATTGATTTCTTCTTATTTACGTATTTATATTTTATATCTTCTCCATATTTTCTTTCCAAAATATCTTCCATAGTTCCAATATCGTCAATTAGTCCGAGATTTTTAGCTCTTTCAGCCTCCCAAACTTCTCCGTTAAAGATTTTTTTCCCCTCTACTCTTTTGCCTCTTCTTTCACTGACAAAATTTTTAAAATTTTCAAAAATAGCTTTTTGAATCGCTTTCAATCTTTTAATATCACTCGCTTTTTCCGGCTGAAAAGGGTCGAGCATGCTTTTTTCTTCTCCTGCCGTATATACTCTGCGCTCAATACCGTAACGATTTATTAATTCAGAAAAACCAAAGCTCGCGGAAATAACTCCAATAGATCCTATAATTGAATTCACATCAGCATAGATTTCTTCCGATGCACAAGCTAGCCAATAACCGCCCGATGCCGCGACATCTTCACAAAAGGCTATAACAGGTATTTTTTTTTCCTTCGACAATTTGATAATACGTGAAGCAATTAATGAAGATTGAGTCGGGGAGCCCCCGGGAGAGTTTATCTTTATAACAATGGCCTTGGCTTTTTCATATTCAAAAGCCTTCTCCATTAGCTTTTGAGTATTGGCGTCATCAATACCACCTGATCCAAACCTACTTACAGCACCAATTACGCCATCTAATCTCACTACTACTATCAGAGGCTTTTTCTTAAACATGTTTCTTATTGCTTTTAAAAGCTTCATATTTGTCTCCACAAAAAGATATTTATTCTTTGTAATTTAACGAATTATTATATATATAGTCTTTTAAATAAAATAACAGCTCTTCTGTTTCTCAAACAAAACTTAAATCACAATTTCGCTTCTTACTAACAATTAATTGATTAAAGAAAGGATTAAATTTGAAATTTGTGCGATTAGGAAAATCAGGGTTATCTGTATCAGACTTGTGCTTGGGGACAATGACCTGGGGTGAACAGACAGATGAAAAGGACGCCCATGATCAGATAAACATGAGCATCAATGCTGGAATAAACTTCATTGATACAGCGGAGATGTATCCAGTTTGTCCATTGAGAGCTGAAACTACTGGAGATACTGAAAGAATTTTAGGTAACTGGCTTGAGAAAAATAAATCAAAGCGGTCTGATCTGATTGTTGCAACTAAAATTAGCGGTAAAGGATACAAGAATGTTAGGAATGGTAAGGGCATATATCCAAAAGAGGTAAGAATAGCTGTTGACGCCAGCCTAAAAAAACTAAAAACAGATTATATAGATCTATATCAACTTCATTGGCCAAACCGAGGCAGTTATCATTTTAGACAATACTGGAAATATGACGCGACTGGGCAGAAAACCGAAATAGAAAAAGAAAATATTAGTGAGGTTGTCAGTGAACTTTTTAAGCTAAAGCAAGAAGGTAAGTTACGATACATAGGACTCTCAAATGAAACAGCTTGGGGTACTATAAAATTTTCAAACGAAGCAAAAAAGTATGATGATTTCCCTATTGCCTCAATACAAAATGAATACAGCTTATTGTGTAGACTATTTGATACAGACTTAGCTGAAACCTGTTATCATGAGAATATAAAATTGTTAGCTTATTCCCCTCTTGTAGGAGGAATGATTACAGGGAAATATCTCAATGATCAGATACCTGAAAACTCTAGGCTCTCAAGGATTCCTGACATGTTTGGACGCGTGACAGATAACTCGACAAAAGCTATTAAAGCCTACTTAGAGCTTTCTAAAACTTTATCGATAAATCCTGTTCATCTAGCCCTTGCTTTTTGTCGATCAAGGCCTTTTATGGGTTCAGTAATTTTTGGTGCAACAAACAAAGAGCAATTAAAACTCATTTTAGAAGGAAAAGATATATTTCTTGATCAAGAAGCGATAGATGCGATAAATGTCTTGTTTAAACAAATACCCATGCCAATGTAATTGTAATTTTTATGAATAATCTAATTTCTGTTAGTAATCTTTCTAAAAGCTTTGGCTCTGAAGATGCCTTGAGTAATGTATCTTTGGATATTAAAAGAGGTGAAATATTTGCTCTATTAGGTCCTAATGGCGCAGGAAAAACAACGCTTATTTCTTGCATTTGCGGATTGACCACGCAGACAGCAGGCAATATTCGCATAAACAATTATGATACTATCTCTAACTTTAGAGAAACAAGAAAGCTTATTGGTTTAGTTCCTCAAGAGCTGCCATTTGATAGCTTTGAAAGTGTGTACAATACATGTCAATTTTCTAGAGGCCTGTTTGGCATGACTCCTAATGACGTTTATATTAAGGAAGTTTTAAAATCACTTTCTCTTTTAGAAAAAAAAGATCTGCAAATATTTGGTTTGTCTGGAGGGATGAAACGTAGACTTTTAATAGCCAAAGCATTATCGCATGAACCAAAAATTCTTTTCCTAGATGAACCAACAGCTGGCGTTGATGTTGCTTTGAGAAAAGACCTTTGGGAACTAATTTCAAATCTGAAAAAAAAAGGCGTTACCATCATTCTTACTACCCATTATATTGAAGAAGCTGAACAACTAGCCGATAGAGTAGGCATAATAAATTCTGGTAAACTGGTCCTGGTAAAGGACAAAGCTGATTTGATGCAGGAGTTTAATAAAAAATCTACAATCATTACTTTAAGAAAAAAGATGCAAAGACTTTCTAAGGAACTTAAGGATTCAAATATTTCTCTAATTGAAAGTGGGAATAAGATAAAATATATCTCGGCAAATGGTGAAAGCAATAATCTTCAATCAATTCTGAATTACCTTTCAAAAAAGAAGATAAATTATTCGGAAATAAATACCGTTAATAATTCACTTGAAGATATTTTTTTAGAGTTAATAGAAAAAAATGAACATTAGAGCAACATTAACCATTTATAAATTTGAAATGTCTCGTTTTCGAAGAACTATATTTCAAAGCCTCGTAGCACCAATAATTACAACCTCGCTCTATTTTGTTGTTTTTGGCGCAGCCATTGGCTCAAAGATTGAGTCTATAAATGGTGTATCCTATGGCTCTTTTATTGTTCCTGGCTTAATTATGCTTTATTTGATGACTGAAAGTATAAATAACGCAGCTTTTGGGATATATTTCCCAAAGTTTACAGGATCAATTTTTGAAGTCCTTTCTGCTCCCGTGTCTGCATTAGAAGCAACTGTTGGATATGTTGGGGCTGCTGCTTCAAAATCAACAATAATAGGTCTTATGATATTCTTTACCTCAAATTTTTTTGTCACGCATAATATAAAATATCCACTTATTATGGCAATTTTTATCGCATTAACTTCAATTAGCTTCTCCCTATTCGGATTTATTATTGGGATTTGGGCACAAAATTGGGAGAGACTTAGCATAATACCTACCCTATTAGTCACACCTTTAGTTTTTTTAGGAGGAAGCTTTTATTCTATAGATATGCTACCTCAATTCTGGCAACAGGTATCTTTATTTAACCCTGTTTTTTATCTTATCAGCGGCTTTAGATGGAGCTTCTTTGGCAATTCTGAAATCCCCATAGAGATTTCTTTACTAGCGATCACAGTTTTTATGACATTATGCCTACTGATAATAGGGCTAATATTCAAAACTGGATACCGCCTCAGAACATAAATTAAAAGAATGCTTGAATGCCTGTTTGAGCTCTTCCTAAAATTAGAGCGTGAATATCATGTGTTCCTTCATAAGTGTTAACTGTCTCTAAATTCTGTAGATGTCTCATAACACCATACTCTAATGATATTCCATTTCCTCCATGCATATCTCTAGCTAATCTTGCTACCTCTAAAGCTTTTCCACAATTATTTCTTTTCAACAAACTAATCGTTTCCGATGAGCCACGTCCATTATCTATCATTTGACCTAGCCGTAGAACACTTTGTAATCCAATTGAAATTTCAGTTTGCATATCAGCTAACTTTTTTTGAAATAATTGTGTTGCCGCAAGCGGTTTCCCAAACTGCCTTCTTGACAAACCATAGTCTCTTGCTGCATGCCAACAAAATTCTGCGGCTCCCAGAGCTCCCCATGAAATTCCGTATCTAGCCATGTTTAGGCAGCTGAATGGACCTTTTAGGCCTTCAACATTCTCTAACAATGCATCATCTGATACAAAGGTTCGTTCCAAACTTATTTCTCCAGTAACAGAAGCTCTCAGGCTTAATTTTCCACTAATTTTATTTGTTTTCAAACCATTTTGGTCTTTTTCAACGATAAAACCTTTTATTTTGTTTTGGTGATAATTTGACTTGGCCCAAATAACAAAAATATCCGCTATAGGCGCATTCGAAATCCACATCTTGGAACCAGTTATTTCATAACCTCCGTCCACTTTGATTGCTTTAGTTGTCATTGATGCAGGGTCAGAGCCTGAATTAGCTTCAGTAAGTCCAAAGCAACCAATCAAATCGCCTGAGGCAAGTCTAGGCAGAAATTTTTTTCTCTGATTTTCATTTCCAAACTTATATATTGGATACATTACTAAAGAGGATTGAACTGACATCATAGACCTATATCCAGAATCTATGCGCTCTATTTCTCTTGCTATCAGACCATAAGAGACATAACTACTTCCTATTCCTCCGTATTCTTCAGGGATAGTACAACCCAAAAATCCGGTCTCTCCCATACGCTGGAATATCTCTTTATCTACTAACTCGTCATTATAGGCTTTCTCTATTCTTGGCTTGAGCTCTTTTAGAGCGAAATTTTCAGCAGTATTTTTTATCAGCCCTTCACTTTCAGAGATCTGTTCATTAAGCAGAAACGGATCAGACCAATTAAAAGGTACATTTCCTAATTCAGATGGATTTTTACCTCCCTCGTTTGTATCTTTCATTACCTTACCTATTTGACTTTTTCTGATTTTAATATTTAAAATATAGTAGTTTTTTTCTATTTTTAAAGATAGTAGTTAAATTGCTTTGTTTTAGAATCTTATCAAAGCTTAAATTTAGGGGAGAAATATAAAATGGTTGTGAACGTTGTAAAGAATTCCTTAGAAAATCATTGGATGCCTTTTACCGATAATCGCGGATTCAAAGTCGATCCAAGGCTTATAACAGAAGCGTCAGGCGTATATATGAAAAGTCATAAAGACACAGAGATCATCGATGGATCCTCTGGCTTGTTCTGTTCACCTGCAGGCCATTGTCACCCAAAAATTATTGAAGCTGTACATAATCAACTTAAGAAAAATACTTATACATCACCTTTTGGGATGGGCCATCCGGCGAGTTTTGCGCTAGCGGATAAAGTATCAGAACTTACTCCTGAAGGAATGAACCACGTATTCTTTGTAAATTCTGGATCCGAAGCAATAGATACTGCGCTCAAAATGATTATGTCATATCATTCAGCTACTGGTCAAAATAGACATCGTTTTGTTAGTAGAGAAAGGGCTTATCATGGAGTTAACATGGGGGGTGTTTCTCTATCGGGCATGGTAAACAACAGAAGAACGTTTCCAGTAGTAATGCCGAACGTAGTACTGATGAGACATACATGGACAGGTGATGAATTAAACGTTAAAGGTCAGCCAAAAAAAGGTGTAGAGCTAGCAAACGATTTAGAGAGATTCGCAATGGCTTACGGCGGCAATACAATTGCCGCATGTTTTGTAGAACCAGTTGCTGGGTCGACTGGTACTCTTGTTCCTCCTGTGGGATATTTGGAGAGATTAAGAGAAATATGTGATGAACATGGTATATTACTAGTTTTTGATGAGGTTATAACTGGATTTGGAAGACTAGGTCATCCTTTTGCTTCTCAAAAGTTTAATGTAGTACCAGACATAATGACAATGGCTAAAGCAATTACAAATGGTTCGATGCCGATGGGCGCTGTGTGCGCGAAAGACCACATTTATGAGACGGTAACGGATAATTCAAATCCAGATACAATAGAGTTTTTTCATGGCTATACTTATTCAGGACATCCTGGATCTTGTGCCGCTGGTTTGGCAACACTAGATATTTACGAAGAAGAGGATCTTTTTAACAGAGCTAATGAAATGTCTTCATATTTTCTGGACAGTCTGTTTTCCTTGACGGATCACCCTCTTGTGAGGGATGTAAGAGGTATAGGGATGATGGGTGGTGTCGAACTCCACGTCGATGGGAACCCCGGAAAGAGAGGCACTAAATTTCAAAAAGAACTTTTTTGGAATGGATTACATGTCAAGTTCACGGGCGACTCTGGAATTGTTGCTCCAATGTTTATATCGGAACGAAAACATATTGATGAAATAATTGAAAAGTTTCGAAGTACACTGAATAAGCACGGGCACTAAAAAACCTTTTAATTCGATGACAAACCTAGGCCTGGAGAACTCTTACATAAATCTTCCAACAGACTTCTATAGATTTACAAAACCTGAGATAATGCCTTGCCTAGAATTGCTAAAATTAAATAGTGAATTGGCAGAACTTCTGGATTTAGACAAAGACTTTCTCCAAAGTGAAAATGGTACAATGTTTTTAGGCGGACAAGTACTGCCTAAAACTACTAAAAGTATTTCGTTAGCCTACGCTGGTCATCAATTTGGCCAATTAGTGCCTCAATTAGGTGATGGGAGAGCATTACTTCTTGGAGATAAAATCTGTAAAGATAATCAAAGACGAGATATACAGTTAAAGGGCAGTGGGAAGACGATGTTTTCAAGAGGGGGGGACGGAAGAGCCGGTATTGGACCTGTTATCCGAGAGTATTTAGTTTCTGAAAGTATGCATTATTTAGATGTTCCTACAACTAGATCACTTGCTATTCTTTTAACAGGAGAAAAAGTAGTTAGAGAAACTATCCAGCCGGGAGCTATTTTAGTTAGAGTTGCAAAAAGTCACGTTAGGGTCGGTACATTTCAATTTTTTGCTATCAGAGATCAACAGGACCATGTCCAAAGGCTAGCCGATTTTATAATTGATAGAAATTTTCAGTGTATTAAAACAAAAAAAGATAAATACAGGCGTCTTTTAGAAAATGTTGTTGAAGGTCAAGCTAAGTTAATTGCTAAATGGGTGTCCGTAGGATTTATTCATGGCGTAATGAATACAGACAATACATCTATATCTTGTGAAACAATAGATTATGGCCCCTGCGCTTTCATGGATAGTTATCAGGAAAAAAAGGTATTTAGCTCAATCGATCAATTTGGTAGATATTCCTTCTCTAATCAAGCTTTAGTCGGACCTTGGAACTTGAGTAGATTTGCAGAAACAATTCTATTTTTACTTTCAGATGACCAAGAGAAATCAATCAAGATAGCAGAAGAAATTTTATTAAATTTCGAAAAGATTTTTAATTCTACCCTTAATGAAATCACAACAAAAAAATTGGGTTTACCTTATGCATCGAGTCAATCAGAAAAGTTATATAATGAGTTATTAGTTCTGATGGAGTCTGGACAAGCAGATTTTACGCTTACCTTAAGATCTTTGGAGAGTGTAGTACAAAAAGCTAACCAAAATCACTTTATTAAGAATTTCGTGTTTCCTGAAACAGGACAAAAAGTTCAACTTAACAATTGGCTTAAGGAATGGGACAGATTATTGAAAAGAGAAGAAGCTGATAAGCAAAACGCTATTAAAAGATTGAGATCAAATAACCCCATTTTTATTCCAAGAAACCATATAATTGAAAGAGTAATAAGGGAAGCATCTGAAGGCAATTTTGATCAATTCAATCAATTTGCTAAAGCTTTAAAAGAACCTTTTGCTCATAATAGTAGTTTTGTTGATTTTTATAAGGCTCCGAAAAAAGAAGAATTGGTTCAGCAGACATTTTGTGGAACATAGATTTGAAAACTAAAGAATTAAAAATAGAAGGATTTTCAAAGTATCAGGTTATTGTTCACTGGCTTGTAGCATGCTTTATTCTATTTCAAATTGCAACCGGTAGTACAATGTCGAATGACTTTTTGGCACTCAAAGACGGGAAAATATCTATCGAAGAAGTACACAAAAATTCTTGGTACCATTTTTTCTTTGGTTTAACAATTTTTCTCTTAATGGTCATACGTTTCATACTTAGAATTATTTTTGGAGTTCCTAAACCCACAAAACAATCTTCTTCACTAACGATAATCGTGGCTAAAATAATCCACTGGCTTTTCTATCTAGTACTTTTTATTGTTCCTATATCTGGATTCGTCGCCTGGAATACCTCAAATCTGCTTATTGGCAATCTACATTCTGCTTCAGTAAATGCATTATATGTACTCGTCGTAATACATCTAATTGCTATTGTTTATCACCAAATTTTCTTGGAAGATAATCTTATTGATAGGATGACTTCATTCAAATAACATTAAGATTTTCCAGAAACACCGGCCTCTTCAAAGGTAGCCATTTCCGAGTGACATTTTAATGCTGCTTTTATTATCTGAACTGACAGTGCTGCTCCTGAACCTTCCCCAAGCGCCATTTCTAAATTTAATATAGGATCCTTACCTAGTCGCTTAACTAAATCGCTATGACCTGGCTCCTTGGAACAGTGACCAATGAGACAATGATCTAAAATTTCTTTGTTTTCCATGACTAATGGTAAAACCGCTGCTGTACAAACAAATCCATCTAATATAACTGGGATGGACAAATAACGTGAGGCTAATAATGCTCCACAGATTGCAGCTTGCTCCCTTCCCCCAATGCTGTAAAGCGCGCTTAAAGGTCTTTTAATGCTGGGTCGGTTGATTTCCAAGGCCTTTTCTATGACTCTCACTTTATGTAATTGTTGGGCATTATCTGCTCCAGTTCCTGGACCTACCCAGGATGTTAAATTTCCTCCAAAAAAGTTATAACAGAGCGCAGAGGAGATTGTCGTATTCCCGATACCCATCTCACCTAGGCATACAAGATCAATATCTGAAGAAATGGCTTGAACGCCTATATTAAATGCCTCAAGAAACTCATCCATATCCATAGCTGGTCCTAAAGTAATATCTCTTGTTGGTCTCTCCAAATTTATTGGAATTACATCTAAGTTTATATCATTTAATTCACATATTCTGTTTATTGCCGCTTTCCCTTCTCTAAAAGTTTCTACCATTTGAAAAGTAACTTCTTGAGGAAAAGGATTTACTGACTGGTTGCAGACACCATGATTTCCAGCAAATATAATTGCCTGAACTGTCTTAATATCTTCGAGCTTTTTTACATTCCACCCTGCCAAGAATATGGCAATATCTTCTAACTGCCCTAGAGATCTAGGAGGTTTTAAAAGACTCCCCTGTCTGAGAATTGCTTCTTCTTCATCCAATTTGCAGCAAGAAGGTAATTCTGAAAGGATTTCTAAGATTTCTTTCTCAGATTTTATTTGTTCCATTTTTTGCATTTAAATAACCTTTACAAAAGGGGGGCATTTAAGTCAGAACTTATTATACTGATTAAAGCCAATATTGTTTTTTATCGTGGGTAGCAACAGAAATTTAAAATGTTTTCTAATTTTTATTCATCTATTCCAGCTATTATCATTCTGGCGCTATTTATTGACCTTCTAATTGGCTGGCCTAACAAGCTTTTTATAACTATAGGACATCCAGTCACTTGGATAGGAAAGGCCATTAATTTTCTAGAAAAAGCTCTAAATAAGCAACAATTTCCCATGATACAAAAACGAGCCTTAGGGATTCTAATGATTTGTTTACTGAATTTTCCAATTTTGATAGGCGCAACATTTTTAATGTCTTTTTTGAAAGAGTTACCATTCAATATAATCGTACAAGCTCTATTAATTTGGCCATTATTAGGCGTGCGATCTCTATACTCCCACGTCCATGCCGTTCTTTTAGAATTGGAAAAAGATGATTTGAGCTCAGCAAGAATAACTCTTTCTAAAATTGTGGGAAGAGACGTAAAAAATTTGAATGAAGAGCAAATCTGCAAAGCCTCAATAGAGAGCTTATCTGAAAGCACTTCTGACGGCGTTATTGCACCTATATTTTGGGCATTGGCATTTGGTTTTCCAGGTATTCTTTTTTATAAAATAGTTAATACGCTGGACAGTATGGTTGGATACAAAAACGAAAGATTTCAAGATTTTGGTTGGGCAAGTGCAAGGCTAGATGATTTTATAAATTTGATTCCAGCTCGAATAACTGCAATTGTAATCGCTATATTGACCTCTAACCCTTTAAAGGCGTTTTTGTTTGCTAGTAAAAACTCTGTCGCAAGCTCTTCTCCAAATGCTGGATGGCCTCAATCAGCGATGGCCTACGCTCTTAAAATAAGCTTAATGGGACAAAAATCTTTCGATGGATTGATTATTAATCAACCTTCAATAAATGAATACGCTCCCCCACCTAAAAGGCAAAAGCTCCGCGAGGCTCTGAATTTTTATAAAAAAATAGTAATACTAGTTATAGTAATTCTAACGGCAGTTGGTTTCTTATGGGGTTGAATAAATAATGAAGGAATACTTGCACGGCGGAGACCTCGATATAGCTCTCAAAAAGTACGGAGGCCATTTAAATGATTGGTTAGATCTTTCTACTGGAATTAATCGCATTTCTTACCCATGGAAATTTAAAAATGATATTTTATTACAAAATTTACCCAGAAAAAAAACAATTAAAAATTTATCTCTAGCCGCATCAAAAACTTTAAAGATGGATAAAGGAAATTTAACCTTATCTGTAGCAGGAGCCCAATCTGCTATTCAATTTCTTCCATTACTGTTTAAGCATAACGACTCAGTAAGAATTCTGAGCCCAACTTATAACGAGTATGAAAATTGTTTTAGAAATTTCGGATTCAACATAGAAAAAGTTTATAATTTTTCAGATTTAAATGAAGCCCAAATAGCAATTATTGTAAACCCAAATAACCCCACAGGTAAATTGTATACTGATCAAGAATTAGAAACACTAAGTGAAAATGTAGAATTTCTAATAATAGATCAGAGTTTTCATTCAATATCTTCACGAAAAGTTCAAAGGCTAAAAAAAAATATGATTAGAATTAATTCCTTTGGGAAATTTTTTGGGCTTGCTGGTATAAGACTAGGTTTCGTTTCCGGTCCTGCTAAGCTAATTAAATCCCTAGAAAAACTCGTCGGCCCTTGGCAAGTATCAAATTTTGCCTTGGATATCGGCATGCAAGCACTCACTGACAAAAAATGGATACTTACAACTGAAAAAACTTTAATGCAATCTTCTCAAAAATTAAAAGATTTGTTTGCTTCCGTGAATTGGAACTTTATTGGTAATACTTTTTTGTTTCACACATATTCGACAGAAAATGCAAAAAAAGTTGAGGAATATTTTGCAATGGAAAAAATTTGGGTTCGGACTTTTGATTACTCTGATAAATGGGTAAGGATAGGCATCCCGGGCACAGAAGAAGAATGGGAAAGATTAAAAATAGTGATTGGAAAATTATAAAAACATCTATCGAGCGAGTGACAAAATACTTTCTACATCTAGGTTCTGTTCCAATACTTCTACAAAATCTTCTAGAACTCTATTAACATTTTGCTGGTAGGATGTGTTAAGAGCCAAATCTCTATTTGATAATTTTGAAAAAAAACTTTCTCTAAAATCATCCTCCCAAAATAGACCATGGATATAGGTACCCATAATTTTTTCATCTCTGGAAATAGCGCCATCTAGCTTATCTCCAGTTTTCGCAAAAGGTTTTTCACAGTCTAACCCACTAGTTTTCCCTAAATGAATTTCATAACCATTTATCTCCTTTTGGTTAATAAAACTTACGAAACGCTTCTTACCCAAATTTTTTTCTTTTCCCATTCTTGTTTTAATGTTTAGTAAGCTCAACCCTTTTGATCTTGAAGCTTTTCCATCAAACCCTTCGTCATCAATAATTTCCTTCCCTAGCATTTGATATCCTCCACAAATACCAAGGACAAAACCTCCTCTTCGGACATGGGACACAATATCGATGTCCCAGTTCTGAGACCTAAGAAACTCAAGATCAGTAATTGTAGATTTAGTTCCAGGTAAAATTATCAAATTGCTATCAGAAGGAATAACTTGATTTGGTTCAATGATTTTAACTGATAATCTATTATCAAGTTTTAAGGGGTCAAAGTCATCAAAATTGGCTATTCGCGGGAGTTTCAATATTGCAACTTTAAAAGGACCGCTACCGTAATTACCCTTTAAATCGTGACTATCTTCAGCAGGAAATAAGTTAGCCTTTTCGAAAAAGGGAAGGATACCAAAGCCTTTCCATCCAGTTTTATTTTCAATAAATTTTACTCCATCGTTAAAGAGAGTTTGATCTCCTTTAAACTTATTTATTAAAAAGCCTTCAATTAAACTTTGATCCTCTTGTGTTATTACTTCTTTTGTACCTACCAATTGTGCAATAACTCCTCCTCTATCAATATCCCCTATCATTATTACGGGAATATTTGCTGCAGTTGCAAAACCCATATTTGCAATATCATTTTTTCTAAGGTTGACCTCTGCTGCACTTCCAGCTCCTTCGACAATAATTAATTCATACTGATTGGTTAAATTTCTAAAGCTCTTAAGTGCGATTTTCAAAAATTTCTCTTTGTGTGAGAAATATTCACGAGCTTTAAGAGATTTATATTTTCTTCCCTGTAAAATAATTTGTGATCCTTGGGTATTTTCCGGCTTGAGCAAGATAGGATTCATATCAGAGTGAAGCTCTAAACCGGCAGCAAAAGCTTGAAAAGCTTGAGCACGTCCAGCTTCTCCTCCATCTATTGTTATTGCTGCATTATTCGACATATTTTGAGGTTTAAAAGGAGCTACTCTTACTCCACGTTTATACGCAGCTCGTATTAACCCAGCAACTAAGAGTGATTTTCCAACACTGGAACCGGTACCCTGCACCATTAAAGCTTTACCCATCTTTAAAACTCTATCCCCTTTTGACTCATCACTCCCTCTCTAAAATGGTGCTTTATTAAAGTCATTTCGGTCACTAGATCAGCACACTCAATCAACTTATCCGGTGCATTTCTCCCAGTGAGAATAACATGGGTATCCTTAGGTTTTTCATTGCTTAAGAAATTGGTAACATCCTCGAGTTTGAGATATTCGTATCGTAACGCTATATTTATTTCATCTAACAAAACTAATTTTTTTTTCGGATTGAGTATTAATTCTTTCGACTTTTCCCAAGCATTCTTTGCAGATTTTACATCTCTATCTTTATCTTGAGTATCCCATGTGAAGCCATCTCCCAGAGTATGGAATTCACAAATAGAGTTAAAGTTTCTATTAATTAAAGTTCGTTCACCAGTAGCCATAGCACCTTTTATAAACTGAACAACAGCACAAGGCATATTGTGCGCTATTGCTCTAAAAACCATTCCAAAAGCAGCAGTACTTTTTCCTTTTCCCTTCCCAGAGTAGACAATGACAAGTCCTTTCTTCTTATTTTTTGTACTAAAAATCTTGTCTTTTGAGGCTTTAAGTTTTTCCATTTTTGATTTGTGAATTTCATTATCAGACATTTTTTTTCAATCCTCTTGACATTGGCCTATTTTTACTGCTCAACTGTTTTATCTGGTCCTTTTTTTGGTTAAAAGGGAATGCGAAAATGTTTAAGTGTTTAAAAACGCAGCCGTACCCGCGACCGTAAATAAAAGAGGATATTAACACTGAGATTCAATCTTGGGAAGTTGGTATTCAAAAAGCTAGCGCTTTACTTTTAATAGCCGGGAGACCTACCAGTGTAAAAATTTAATAGCGAACGGGATATTCGCTTATATTCAAGGTAATTGAGAAAGTTTACCTTGCAGCTTATCCCGTTTTATTGAAGGAGTATTTTTTTGGAAAACGGCGATATTTTGTTTGTTTGCATAACATGTAGAAAAAATGGAAAAGCTACTGAACCTCGGCAAGGGCGAATATTGTTTGACAATTTAAGAGATAAGTACCCTAAACTGAACCTTAAGCCGGTTAAGTGTCTAGCAGGTTGCAAAAACGGTGTAACTCTTTCCCTATGGAATAGAGGCAAATGGTCCTATGTTATTGGTAACTTGACGCCTGACCAAGATGAAGCAGATATCTTTGACGGATTTAATGAATATAGAAAAACTTTAGATGGTAAAATACCTTTCTCAAAGAGACCACGCGCTTTTAAAAGCCAGTCTTTGGCGAGAATACCTCCCTTAAATTATGAAATGATCGAAGATGAGTAACTTAAACAAAATCCCTGTGACAATATTAACTGGTTTTCTTGGTGCTGGGAAAACTACCCTGATAAGAAGCCTAATTGTAAATAATAAATCAAAACGGTTAGCCGTCATAATTAATGAATTTGGAGATCTTGGCGTAGATGGGGAGATAATTAAGGAATGTTCAGATGATAGTTGTCCTGTAGAGAATATTTTAGAGCTTGCAAACGGATGTATTTGTTGCACAGTTGCCGATGATTTTGTTCCAACTATGAAACTTCTTTTGGAAGGAAAATATTTGCCAGATCATATACTTATTGAAACCTCAGGACTTGCCTTACCTAAACCTTTACTTAAGGCGTTTGAATGGCCTGAGATACGTAGCCGGCTTACTGTCGACAGCGTACTGGCAGTAGTGGATGCCGAAGCGGTTCAAAATGGTACCTTCGCTCCTGAAACATCCTCTGAATTAGCTAAGATTCAAGAAGAGACTTTTGTAGAACACGAAACGCCTTTGTCCGAAGTATTTGAAGATCAGATAAATTGCGCGGATGTAGTTCTGTTAACAAAGCCAGATTTGGTAGCAGATCTAAAATCAGTAAAAAATACCATTCAAGATGAGTTACAGAGATCACTTCCTATCTTGGAAGTAGAGAATGGAAACATAGATCAAAGATTAATTCTCGGATTAAATGCTCAAGCTGAGACTGATTTAGACAAAAGAAAATCACACCATGATGGTTTCGATGACCATGAACACGATGACTTTGAGACTTTTAGCATTGAAATGAGTCCATTGGAGAACGTAGAACAGTTTACAAATAACCTCCAAAAGTTAATAGATGAAAATGAAGTTCTACGAGTTAAAGGCTTTTTAAATGTGAAGGGGAAGCCTCTTAGACTTCTGGTACAAGCGGTTGGCACACGTTTATCAGTTAATTTTACTAATACCGATCCAGGGATTACCAGTGTTGGAAACCTAGTAGTAATAGCCGAAAAAAATAAGGCCAATATTAATGGTTTCACACAACAACTAAAAGGTGATTAAGAGAAAAAATGCATATAGTTTTCAATGAAGATCATTACCTAGATAATGTAAAGACGCCAATTGATCTAAAGCAAGAACCAGCAGACATTGTTATATTATCTTTTTCAGACAGTGACCTTACTGCCTTTGCGTCAGCATGGAAAAAAACTCGTAGTGATTTTGGAGAAAATTTACCTAGTTTAAGACTCGCTAATATTAAAGATCTGACACATAATCTTTCTGTTGATACATATATTGAGAATACAATTGCAGGTTCAAAGTGCGTTCTTGTACGACTCATCGGTGGAGAACAATATTGGCCATATGGTTTGAATTACCTCAAAAGTATATCTCGAGAAAAAAATATAGCTCTTGCGATTATTCCAGCTGATGGAAGAGAGGATAAAGTTCTAGACTCATACTCTAATCTTCCAAAAGCAACCTTGGATAGTATAAAAAAATTATGTGATAATGGAGGGCAAGTCTCAGCTCAGGCCGTGCTCGCACAACTTTCCATGGCCACTTCCCTTTATTTTCCTCCTGTTGTAAACTTTCAAAAATTGCCAAGTCATGGTTTTTATTGTGATAAAGATGGAATTACCGAAAATTTTAAAAATTCAAATATAGCCAAACCTTTAGTTTGCCTTATTTTTTACAAGTCCTATTTAGTTGCAGACGACCTAGATCCAGTCAATAAGATATTAAAGGCAATTAAGAGATCAGGGTTTTCAGCAATAGGAGTTTTTGTTAGTTCTTTGAAAAACAGAAATTTAGCATCTTGGTTAATTTCCGAACTTCAGATATTAAAACCCGTTTCAATAATTAACGGTACGGCCTTTTCTGCAAAAGATGCCAAAACACTAAAATCACCACTTGATTATACTGAATGTCCTGTATTCCAAGTTATATTCTCCACTTCTAAGAAAATTGGATGGCAAAAAAATCCTTCAGGCTTAAACACATCAGATCTCGCTATGCATGTAGCTCTGCCAGAGGTAGATGGGCGAATTGATGGGGGTATAGTTAGTTTCAAATCTGAAAATAAAATTGATAAAGATCTGCAATTTTCCATAACCAGTCATAAGGCTGAAAAACATTTAATAGAGAAAACAATTAGAAAAGTTATCAATTGGAGTAACTTGAGTATGAATTCAAATTCAGAAAAAAAAGTTGCTATAATTTTATCCTCATATCCTGGTCGTGAATACCAATTGGCCCATGCCATTGGGCTTGACACTATAAAATCTACAGAAAAGCTAATAAATTTTTTGTGCAAGGAGGGTTTTCAAGGAGATTTAAAAGAAGAGCTACTACCAAAACTCAGGAAGGCTGAGATAAAAGTACCAATCGAGGTTTACAAATCCATGCTGGAAAATTTGCCTAAAAGTCACCAAAATAAAATTTTTAATAAATGGGGAAGTATAAATTTAGACCAAAATTATAGAGATGGATATTTAGTACTTAAAGGATTTAGGAATGAGAATATTTTTGTCCTGGTTCAACCTAACAGAGGTAGTGATAAACAGAAAAAATTAAGTTATCATGATCTTGAGCAGATACCCTGTCACAGTTATGTCGCATTTTATCTTTGGCTCTCAGAAACAAAAGTTAATGCAATAATCCATATGGGAACTCATGGAAGCCTTGAATGGCTTCCAGGAAAATCAGCTGGAATGTCCAGAAACTGTTGGCCCTCTCTTCTTACAAATGATATTCCAGTGATTTATCCATTTATAGTCAACGATCCCGGGGAAGCGTCCCAGGCAAAAAGAAGAATCGGTGCTGTAACAATTGGACACATGCCTCCAAAGCTCGCTAACTCAGATTTCCCTAAAACTATGAGAGAATTAGAATTTCTTCTTGATGAATATTCAACTTCTGGAGATTTAGATCAAGCAAGAAAATCTAATATTGAAGAAAAAATAATCGAAGAGGCAAAGAGACTTGAGCTAGATAAGGAATTGGCTTTAGAACCAATTCAATCTGACCCTGAGTGGTTATCAAGAATTGACTCTTTTGTTTGCGATCTTAAGGAGTCTCAATTTTCAGATGGCCTTCATGTATTTGGGGAAGAAGAGTGTGGTGAATTTGAAATGAACGCTGTTTTAAGTTGTTTGCGAGGCAAGAGAATAGACGCGGGGCCCTCAGGATCCCCATTTAGAAATCGCAGTGATATCAAGCCTACCGGTAGAAATATATTTGCTGTGGACCCTAGATCAATACCTACTAAAATAGCGTTTGAAAATGGCCGATTACTGGCAGATGAATTTATTAGACAGTATTTGCAAGACCATGGTGAATATCCCAAAAATTTAACAATGGACTTGTGGGGATCTGCCTCGATGAGAACAGGCGGTCAAGAGTACTCTATGGCTTTTTATCTTGCTGGTGTCGAACCTATTTGGGACAAAAATAATTCTAGAGTCATAGGATTTCGAATAATAAACCTATCTGAATTAGATAGACCCAGGATTGATGTAACAATACGTCAGTCTGGGTTATTCAGAGATATTTTCCCAGAGCTAAACAAACTATTTTTTGACGCAGTAGAAAAATTATCGTTAAGAGACGAAACATTAGCCGATAATCCATATAAAATAAAAATGGATAGAATATTTGCACCCAAACCTGGTACATTTGGAATTGAAATCGACGATAACATTAGTTTATCTAGATCCAATGATATTGATAATATTGGTAATAAATGGTTGGACTCCTCGGCCTGGGCGTATAAAAAAGACGGTACTTTTAAAGAAAGCCGTAAACAACTTGCCAAGAGATTAATTGAAACCAGTGGTCTCATTCATGCTCATGACTTATGTGAAAGTGACTTACTATCCTCAAAAGACTATGGAGCTCATATAGGAGGTTTTAATGCAGCTGTAGAGATGCTTAAATCTGAAAGTCCTACTTTATTTCACATAGATATATCTGACGCGGGAAGACCAAAAATTCGAACAGTGAAACAAGAAATCGCTCGAATCGTCAGAGGTAAATTATCAAATGGCTCTTGGGTTAATGGAATGATGAAGCATGGCTTTCGGGGCGCAGCTGAAGTGACAGATTTAATCTTCAATTTATCTTTGTTTAGTAAATCAGGAATTGAAATCTCGCAAGGCATATTTGATCTTGTCTTTGACTCTACATTGGGCAATCAAGAAGTCGCCAGTTTCATAGCACATGAAAATCCAGAAGCCTTGAAAGGAATGGAAGATAGATTTTTGTCTTTAAGAGATTCTGAAATTTGGAAAACTAAGAAAAATTCAATCTACCATAACGAAAGAATTATATATAATGGCTAAGATTTTTGGTTTGTGTCCAAGTATTGATCAACCTCTTTTAAGCGGAGATGGTTATCTTATACGCATCAGACCCAAATATGGATACCTAAATAGCAGACAATTAATGTCGTTAGGGAAGGCCGCAAATCAATTTGGAAATGGTGTTATTGAGTTCACAACTAGAGCAAATATAACCATCCGGGGTATAAACGAGAAGAAGTTAAACGACCTATCGATTTTTTTAAAAAATGAGAAGATAGTTAATCAGCTTGATACAAATAAAACCGTTTCAAATATTATTTATTCCCCGTTCTTAAGATTGAACGACAAAAAGTTTCAAAGGATTTCAAAAATTATTGAAGATCAACTCGTATCTATACCAAAAATTCATAAGAAATTTGGTATCGCTATTGATTTAGGCAGGTCGGCCGCTCTCCAAAATATACATGCTGACATAAGAATTGAAGAGGCTAGCAAGGGCTCTTTGATTATCAGAATCGATGGCTTAGAATATGGGGAAGAAGTTGAGCAAAATAATTTGATACCCTCATTAAAAAATATAATAAATAACATTGCTAAGGCGGTGCCTTTTCATCTTAAAGATAAAAACTTGTCTGAAATTATTAAATATATTGATTATAAAAAATTTCATATACCAGAAAAAAAGCCTCGAAAACAAGAATTTCGTCCAAGATTAGGTCCCTGTTTTCAAGGTTATTTATTATCTTCTACATCTGGCAGGTTCACTGGCGATCAAGTACTTCAATTAGCATTACAAGTTGAGAATGTAAAAGTAACCCCCTGGAAGGCATTATTTATTGAAAATACTTTAAGAAAACCAAAATTAAATTTCCTATCAAAAAATACGGATTTTTCTTTAAAAATAAGTCATTGTTCAGGACAGCCCTACTGTAAACAAGGTTTAATTGATACATCAACGGTAGCAGACAGGATAAATAAAAGGCTCAAATCAAGTTACAAAAAGAACGCTATAAATATTCCAAATATACATATATCAGGCTGTGAGAAAAACTGCGGCATCCCCAAAAACGTGTCGATTAATATTAGTAAGTTTAAAAAAGATAATCCTGTAGAAGTTGTAAATGGAGAGCATAAGGAGTTAGCAGATCTGCTTACATTGGAACTTCAGCAATGAAATATACTTATGAAAAAGATGGGAGTAAAATATACGAAAATTCATTCTCAATAATACGAGAAGAAGCAAATTTATCAAAGTTTCATTCTGACGAAGAAAAGGTAGTTGTTCGAATGATACACGCTTTAGGGCTTGTGGGATTAGAAAATTCTATTTCATTTACTCCAAACCTTGTAAAAATAGCACGAAAAGCACTCGAGGAAGGTGCCAATATTTTATGCGACACAAAAATGGTTAGCGAAGGCATAACCCGATCAAGATTACCTAAAGACAATAAGGTTATTTGTACCTTGGGAAATAGGGAAGTTGCTAATTTATCTAAAGAGATTGGCAACACTAGAACGGCGGCAGCAATTCATTTTTGGGAGGAATACATTAACAACTCCGTTGTGGTGTTTGGAAACGCCCCCACAGCATTATTTTACTTCTTGGAAATATTATCGGAAAGAAGCGATTTGAGTCCTATAGCTGTAATTGGTTGTCCCGTTGGATTCGTAGGTGCCGCCGAGTCAAAAGAAGCATTATGGAATAGGCAAGAAATAAATAGTCTTGTAGTAAAAGGAAGGTTAGGTGGGAGTGCAGTTGCTGTTGCTGCCATAAACGCAATTGCACAAGAGAAAGAATAGACCATGAATAAGATTTACTGCGTTGGTGTTGGTCCTGGCGATCCTGAACTTTTAACATTGAAAGCCCATAAGCTTATAAGCAATTCATCTCAAATTGCTTATTTCAGAAAGAGAAACACCCCGGGAAGAGCTAGAACAACTATTGAAAAGACACTTCAGAAGAAAAATGTCTATGAATATCCAATGGAATATCCGCTGACAACTGAAGTAGACTTCCAAACCGACGAATATAAAAAAACATTGGATGATTTTTACATCAAATGCTGCGCAGAAATAAAATTTTTGCTTGAGAAAGATGACTTAATAATAATATCTGAAGGTGATCCGCTATTTTATGGTTCCTTTGTTCACTTATACGAAAAACTAAAAAAAGACACTCCTGTAATATTTGTTCCAGGAATAACTGCGATGTCAGGTAGCTGGACAAATGCTAAAATTCCCATAGCGATGGGTGATGCCTCTATTTCTATAATTATGGGCATACAAGATGAAAAAGATATAATAAAAAGTCTCAAGTCTAGTCAAACAGCTGTAATTATGAAGATAGGGACACACCTAAAAAAGGTAGAAAGTGCTCTAAAGAAAACAAATAATTTTAACAGAGCAATAATAGTTGAAAAAGCAACCATGATTGACGAAAAAATAATTCCATTAAAAAATTATAATGAAAAAAGAGCCCCCTATTTTTCTATCATATTGATCCCCTACGAGACTCAAAAATGAGTGGCACCGTAACAGTTGTTGGATTGGGACCCGGATCTGACGAATTAATAGTTCCCGCGGTTATAAGTGCATTAAACCAGGCGACGGATATCATCGGTTATTTCAGATATATAGAGCGACTACAAAACTTACAAAATCAAACACTTCATGCAAGCGATAATAGGCAAGAAATTGAGCGTGCTGAACTTGCTCTCAGCTTGGCATCAGAAGGAAAAAATGTAGTGGTAGTTTCATCAGGAGATCCAGGAGTTTTTGCAATGGCATCAGCGGTTTTTGAAGCATTAGAAAAAAATACTGGCTATAAGAAGAATACAAAAATAATAATTTTGCCTGGTATTACAGCTATTTTAGCCGTTTCTGCTCGTTTAGGCGCACCTATTGGTCATGACTTTTGTGTGATCAACTTATCCGATAACTTAAAGTCAAGGAATATAGTGGAGAAGCGCGTAACAGCCGCAGCTCAAGGAGATTTTGTTATTGCTTTTTATAATCCTCGCTCAAAGGCAAGAGAGAAACAGTTGGAAAGAACTTTTTTAATTCTGAAAAAATATTGTGAGCCAAGTAGATTAGTAATCTTCGCAGATGCCATCTCAACTAAAAATGAAAAAGTGATAATTACTACTCTAGAAAAAGCGGACACAAATTTAGTTTCAATGAAAACACTGGTAATCGTTGGTTCATCCTTAACGAAAGAAATCATAGGGACAAGTTATGTATACACCCCCCGTTATGCCATAGAAGAAAAAAATTGATATACCTCTTCTACATCAGTAAATATTTTTCTAGCTGGAAGAGCAGGTCTTTCTATCATAATTACTTCTACTCCCATCTTTCTAGCAGCCTGTATTTTTCCAAATACTGCGGGCGATCCAGAGTTTTTTGTTATCAACTTGTTGATGGAATATTGCTTCAAAATCTTTATTTCTCTTTCCAAGCCAAATGGTCCTCTGTCAAACATTATTTCATAATTCTCCAGCTTTATTTTATCCGCAGGATCAGAGATCATACGAATAAGATAAAATGGTTTTGGTTTTCGATTGAGGTATCGAATTTCCTTATTTCCAATTGTTACAAAAACCCTGTCGTTATCTTCGATAAGCTTAACAGCTTTATTAATATCGCTGACGAATCTCCAAGAGTCCTCTTTCGTTTTTTCCCATTTTTTTCTCTCAAAACAAATGTAATTGACGTTTGCCATTTTTGTGGCAACCAACGAATTGATTGTTATTGTCTTAGAAAATGGGTGAGATGCATCCAAAAGGTGTGTGATTTCTTTTTCCTTCATAAAATCACTCATACCTGTAGCCCCTCCGAATCCTCCAATTCGATAACTTTGGATAGGGGGCTCAATATCAACAGTTCTCCCTGCATAGGAAATAATTACGAAGACCCCTCGTTTTATCAGCTCTTTTGCAATAGTCGCTGCCTCCGCAGTTCCTCCAATTATAAGAATTTTTAACATGACAAATGTTTGGCTAAATATTATCGGTATAGGAGAGAATGGACTAAACGGGCTATCTAAATCAAGTATAGAATGTATCAAAAGGGCAAAAATTGTATTTGGTAGCAAGCGCCAACTTCAATTAGCAAAAATAAGAGAAAGAGGGAAAGAATGGCCATCACCATTCTCATATGAGGAGGTTTTTAAATATAAAAAGAAAAAAGTAGTTATCTTGGCTTCCGGCGATCCGTTTTGGTTTGGTGTCGGATCAAAAATTGTAGAACATTTAGAGCCGGATGAATGGAGATGCTATCCTAACTATTCAACATTCTCTTTGGCAGCCAGTAAGCTTGGCTGGGCTATAGAGGAGACGGAGTGCACCGCAATACACGCAAAGCCAGTAGCAGTGCTAAACTCCAAAATAAAAAATGGTAAAAGAGCCATTATTTTATGCAAAGATTTTCATCAGCTAGTTCTAGTTTTTGACTGGCTTAAAACGAAAAAGCTGAAAGTATCAAGGTTTATCTTAATGTCAAGGCTTGGTAGTGAACGAGAATTGGTTATGGATTTAAGTGAAAATAATATTAATGAATTGAAACTTAAGGAAGAAAAATTGCAGCCTTTAGCCCTTGGAATTGAATTAAATAAAAAATCAACTCACTTAAGCCTATTCTCTGGTCTGAGGAACGAAAATTTTAAAAGTGATGGAAATATCACCAAACAACCAATAAGAGCCATAACAATGTCTGAGCTACAGACTTTTGGTAACGAGGTGTTATGGGATATTGGAGCAGGCTCGGGTACCATATCAGTGGAATGGTGTCTAATAAATCAGAACAATACAGCGTATGCAATTGAAAATAGAGCTGATAGGATTTCTTTTATCGATGAAAATATAAGACAATTTGGGCTTCAAAAGAGAGTATTCGTAATGCAAGGAACCTTGGAAAAGTTTTACAAAAAATTACCAAAACCAGATGCAGTTTTTATCGGTGGCGGTGCGTCAGATGAATTAATTAGTAAAATTATAAGATTAATTCCCAAAAAGGGTAGGCTAGTTGTTAATGGAGTAACACTAGAGACCCAGCAATTGATAATTGATAAACAGAATAATTTTGGAGGTAGCCTTAAAAAAATTGAAATATCGAATTCTAAAAATCTTGGATCTAAATCGATTTGGGAACCGAGCTTTCCCATTGTCCAGTGGAGTTATTTAAAATGATCGCTGGTTTTGGTTTTCAAAAATCGGTTACCGAAAGGTCTTTCAACGATCTGAAAAACAAATTTATGCTGAAATATAATGTTAGTTTGGTTGCTACAACCTCTGAAAAATCAAAAACAAAAGCCTTCGTTAATTTTGCAAGAAAAAATAATTTTAAAATTATTTCCATAAGCCATAAGGATCTTACAGGCGTTAAAACAATAACTCAGTCTGACAAAAGTAAAAAGTATAAAGATATCGATTGTTTTTGTGAGGCTGTAGCCCTAATAGCAGCAGGAGAAAATGCAAAAATCATTCAAAAAAGAGAAATTTCATATGATAGACTAGCAACCATTGCCATAGCTGAATATAAATAGGAGATTAACTTGACTGTGCATTTTATTGGAGCTGGACCAGGGGATCCTGACTTAATTACAGTAAAAGGGAAAAAAATTTTAAAAAAATGTACTGTATGTTTTTATGCAGGGTCAATAATTCCAAAAGAACTTTTAAAGCATTGTTCTGAAAGTACAATAAAAATTAATACTGCTCCTATGTCGCTTTCTGAAATTATTGGTAAAATTGAACACTATTATAATGAGGGCCATGAAATAGCTAGACTACATTCGGGAGATCTATCAGTTTGGTCAGCAGTAAATGAACAGATAAAATTTCTAAAGAAAATAAACATTCCTTTTACTCTTACTCCAGGTGTTACCTCTGTATCAGCCGCTTCTGCCAGTTTAAAGCAAGAATTAACAGTTCCTGGCATGAATCAAACCGTTATTTTTACGCGTACCCAAGGGCGCGCATCAAATATGCCTGAAAAAGAAACCTTGGAAAACTTTGCAAAAAGTGAAGCGGTACTTGCAATACATCTATCGATACAAAACATAGAAACCGTTGTAAAAAAATTAGCACCATTTTACGGAGAAAATTGCCCCGTAAAAGTCATTTGGCAGGTATCATGGCCTGATGAGGAAATCATTCACTCTTCCCTAGGTAGCATCGTAAATGATTTACCTGGATATATGAAAAGAACTGCCCTGATTTTGGTAGGAAAATATTTAGATACAGAAACTTTCGAAAACAGCAAATTGTATGATGAAGAATACGAACGCAGATTTAGGACAGTCAATGTGGGAAAAAAGTTTGAAAAATAGAAAAGGCTTTATAATTTCTGCACCCTCCTCTGGTTCAGGAAAAACGACTCTTACCCTTGGGTTGATCAGAGCATTTTCTGAAAAAAAAAAGGTACAACCTTTCAAAAATGGTCCAGATTATATTGATACTCAATTTCAAAGTTTATCTGCAAACACAGATTCATATAATTTAGATACATGGGCAATGTCTCCCAACCAAATTTTCAAAATTATTAACTCTGCAGATGATCATAGTCTTTGCATAGCTGAAGGCTCAATGGGCCTATTTGATGGAGTACTCAAAGGTAAATATTCATTTACAGGATCTACCGCGGATCTATCCAAACTTACCGGTTGGCCTATTATTTTAGTTGTTGATTGTGCAAAACAGGCCCAGTCTTCCGCTGCGTTAATCCATGGATTTAAAACCTACAGGCCAGATATTCAAATAGCAGGAGTAATATTGAACAATGTGTCTAGCGCTAGACACCAAAATTTATTAGTAAGTGAAATAACAAAAACTAAAGTACCAATTTTAGGCATTATGCCAAAGTCTCCTGACATTGAAATCCCAGAAAGGCATTTAGGCTTGGTTCAAGCTAATGAGCTGAATGACATACAAGAAAAACTTGATAAGTTATCTAATTTCATAAAAACAAACTGTGATTTAGATAAAATAGAAATGATAGCGACTACAATTGCAGACATTAGAAAAACAAACGAAATTTCGAGACCTCCCGCTCAAAAAATAGGTATAGCTAAAGATCATGCCTTTACCTTCACTTATAGTCACCTATTAAATAGCTGGAAAAATCAAGGAGCTGAAATTACCACATTTTCTCCATTGAATGATGAACCTCCCCCTAAGTACGTAGATTTTATTTGGCTTCCTGGAGGATACCCGGAATTACACTTAAAAATACTTTCATCAGCTGAAAAATTTAAGAAAGGTATTTATAATTTTTCCAAACTTAAACCAGTGCATGGTGAATGTGGAGGTTATATGGTAATGGGAAGTAATATCATTGGATCCGATAAAAAAAATTATAGCATGGCTGGTATTTTTAATTTATCTACTTCGTTTGAAAAGAGAAAATTAAACCTTGGATATAGAGTCGCTACGGTTCAGGATCCCTTCTTTGGCTTCAAGAAAAAAGATATTCTTTTAGGCCACGAATTTCATTATACATCAATTTTGGAGAAAAAAGATCCCTCAATAGTTTCAGTTGAGGATGCCTATGGAAATGACTTGGGACTTTTGGGATCTAAACGTGATTGTGCAACTGGCACGTTTTTTCATCTAATAGGAAGTTTTGAATGACACCTATTGTTTCTTTTGTAAGCTCTGGTCCTGGAGATCCCGATTTATTGACTATGAAAGCAATAAAAAGAATAAAATCTGCAGATTTAATATTTTATGATGATCTTTCTGCAGGAGAGATCTTGGAACTTGCGTCAGAAACTACTACTCTTTTTAGCGTCGGGAAAAGAGCGGGACTAAACTCTCCAAAACAATCTCAAGTTTCTACCTTACTTGTAAATTATGGGAAAACAGGTAAGAAGATTGTTAGATTGAAGTCTGGAGACTCGGGTATCTTCTCTAGACTTGAAGAAGAAATAGTAGCTTTAGAAAAAAACAATATCCCTTTTGAGATTATCCCTGGCGTTTCTTCTGCAATTGCGGCTGCAGCTGCGGCTAAAATTCCTCTTACTCGCAGATTACATTCTAGGAGATTACAATTCATAACAGGACATGATTTCAACGGAAATTTACCAGATGACTTACATATATCTTCTTTGACAGACTCCAGCAGCACTACTGTTATTTTTATGGGTAAAAAAACTTTTCCAAATCTTTGTAATATCTTATTGGAAAGCGGCATGGATAAAAATACTCATGCATTAGTCGTAGAAAATGTATCACGTTCCGATGAGAGGGTAACCAAAGGATCTATACTGGAAATATCTGAATATCTACAAAAGAATAGTAATAATGACCCTGCCATTATAATTTTTGGATCAGTAATATGAGAGTGAAAATTAAATTAATCGGTATAGGATTAGGGAACCCTAAACATATAACTGCAGAAGCAATTGACGCTTTAAGGTTATGTGATTTGATAATTATTGGAGACAAAAAGGAAACAAAATCTGAGCTTGCTAATTTAAAGAGAGAAATAACTCTTGCTCAAATTGACAGTGAGAAAACTGAGATATCAAGCTTTTCATTTCCAGAAAGAAAAGTAAGTGAGCCATTTTATAAGGATGCAGTCCTTGATTGGCACTCAGATATTGCTAATCTGTGGGTTGATATCATCTTAAAATTTCTTAAAAAAAATTTTAATAAGGAGACTATTATTGGAATACCTGTTTGGGGAGATCCATCCCTTTACGATAGTACTTTAAGGATTGGAGAAAAAGTAAGAAAGAAAATAGAAAACTCCTCCCTTCAAATGATTTCAGGTATTTCATCTCCACACGTATTAGCGTCATCTTTTGGCATTCCCTTTAATAAAATAGGCGAACCAGTTATGATAACAACCGGTAGAAAATTAAGAGAAGACGGTTGGCCAAAAGGAGTAAGTACTATTTTTGTAATGCTAGATGGAAACTGTTCTTTCGCTAACCTGGATGAACCAAATCTGTATATTTGGTGGGGTGCATACTTGGGACTAGACAGAGAGACTCTATTGGAAGGAAAGTTAGAAGACACAAAAAATAATATAATTCAATTAAGGCAAAAACTCAGGAAGAAGTTTGGTTGGATTATGGATATTTACAAAATACAGCAGATAACAGATAAAGAGATTTAATGTGGCTTTTATTCGTTTCGTTTTAGGTGGATCAAATTCTGGTAAGACAAAGTTTTCAGAAAAACTGTCGCTTGAAATCTCTTCCCTTTCTGGGAAATTATACTTTGTTGCCACAGGGGTAGCCTTTGACAAAGAGATGCAGGTAAAAATTGATCTGCACAAGAAAAATAGAAATAGCTCATTCTCATCAATAGAATCTCCAGATCTCTCTACCGAAATATTTGCTAATGCTTCCAAAAATGATGTAATTCTGATTGACTGTATATCAGTGTTTGTATCCAACGTAATATGTATGGAGGAGTTCGAAGAGACGCAAATAGATAAGTTCAAGCTTGCAATCGAAAATAGTAATGCAAATTTAGTGATTGTTGGTCAGGAGACTAGCTTAGGAGTAATCCCAGACAATGAACTCTCAAGAAACTTTCTTAAGAAATCTGGACATTTAAATCAATTTGTCGCTGAAATAGCTAACGAAGTATATTTTGTTACTGCAGGTATTTCTCAAAAAATCAAAGGTTAATACGAAAGATCAAAAATTTTAATGAAATTTAAGCGGATTTCCATTTTATAGAACATCCCATTGATGCTATTTGATTTTTTGGTCCTAAACCTGTTTCAGATACTTCTTTCATTGCCTCAAAGAGATCACGTCTCAAATCTTTTGGTCCTGCCTCTTTTCTGCTTGCATCGAGTCTTCCACGATATTGAAGCTCGTCTTTATTGTTAAACCCAAAGAAATCAGGGGTACACGCCGCTTGATACAATCTTGCTATGTCCTGACTCTCATCATAAAGATAAGGAAAGGAAAATTTAAAATCGGCTGCCAATTTTTTCATATTATCAAAAGAGTCTTCTGGATAAGCGTCAACATCGTTTGAACTTATTGCGACTATCCCGATACCTAATTTTTGGAGATCATTAGCGTCTCTTACTATCCTATCTAAAACCGCTAATACATAGGGACAATGGTTACAAATAAACATCAGCAATAGTCCATTTGACGACTTCACATTACCCAAGGAATATTGTCTTCCGTCAGTACCCGGCAAACTAAAGTCTTTTGCTTGCCATCCATAATCACATACTGGAGGTATTTCTGCCATTACTATCTCCTTTTATTCAATTGCGGCCGATAAGGCTGCGTTTCTGATTTTGTCAATATTTTTGCCATAAACTTCGGGTTTTGAAACCGACCCACCGCCGAAAACAGATGAACCTGCTACTAAAACATTTGCTCCAGCCCTGACAACCAACGGAGCTGTTTCTTCAGTTATGCCTCCGTCTACTTCAATAAGGAAATCTTTTTTCTTTTTGAGTTCAGATAACTTTTCTATTTTTTCTAATTGAGAATGAATAAACTTTTGACCACCAAAACCAGGGTTTACTGTCATAACACAAACTAAATCAATAAGATCCAAGAGATGTTCAACCCTGTCAATGGATGTGCCTGGATTAATAGCAAGACCTGCCTTAACACCTAAAGATTTTATCGCTTGCAATGTTCTATGAATATGAGGGGTCGCCTCGACATGAGCGGTTATCATATCTGCCCCAGACTCAGCAAAAGCTTCCAGATACTGATCTACTGGGGATATCATTAAATGCACATCCATGAATGTTTTTATGTGAGGTCTGATTGCCTTACAGGTTTGAGGGCCAAAAGTAATATTGGGTACAAAATGACCGTCCATGACGTCAATATGAACCCAATCACATCCTTGACTCTCAATTGCCTGAATCTCATTCCCAAAGTTTGCAAAATCTGCTGACAAGATAGAGGGAGCTATTTTTATTGAAGGTTTGGACAATTTAGAAACCATTGCTATCATTATTAATAAATTAAACAGATTTCTATTGGAGAATGATTAAATGTCAACTCAAAAAATAAAGAGCGTAATCATAGAAGAAAACGGCGGAAGCGAGAAATTTAAAGTTGTTGAAAATGAAATAGGCACTCCAGGAAAGGGAGAAATATTAATAAGGCACAAAGCAGTTGGTCTTAATTACATCGATGTTTATCATAGAACACGTATAGCGGAGAGCTATGCCGTTAATCTACCAGCAGTACTCGGAATGGAGGCTTCTGGTATTGTTGAAAAAGTAGGAGAGGGTGTTTCTCATCTTAGCGAAGGTGATAGAGCGGCATACGCATCCGCACCCCCTGGCGCTTATTGTGAAGCCCGAGTAATGTCAGGAGATCAAGTCTGCAAACTACCAGACACTATATCATTTGAAGAAGGTGCGGCTATGATGTTGAAAGGTCTAACAGTTAAGTATCTTTTTCACGATACCACCAAGATTAATAAGGGCGACGATATACTTTTTCACGCAGCTGCTGGCGGCGTTGGACTTATTGCTTGTCAGTGGGCACGCTCTGAGGGATTTAATCTTATCGGAACGGCAGGCTCAGATGAGAAGTGTAAAATGGCTTTGGACTATGGAGCTATTCACTCTATTAATTACAACTCTTCAGATTTTGTAGACTCAGTAATGAAAATTACTAAGGGCCAAGGTGTACCGGTAGTGATGGACTCGGTAGGAAAAACTACTTTCTTTAAATCTTTAGATTGTCTAAATAATTTTGGTATGATGATCTTATTTGGAAATGCCTCAGGAAATGTTCCTCCAATAGATATCGGCATATTGGCAAAAAAATCACTGAAATTGACTAGACCCGGTTTATTCACCCACATAGGAGACTTTAATAGATGTCAAGATATGGCCAAGGTACTTTTTTCAAAAGTTGTATCCAAGGATGTAAAAATACAAGTTGATCAGACCTTTAAGCTGGAGGAAATTGGTAAAGCTCACGACGCATTAGAAGCACGAAGAACAACCGGCTCGACAGTAATTACGGTTTAAACCTTTGCCATGTATCTTGTACCCTTCGCAGGGGGATCCATTGGCGGGCCAGCAAAGCATTGGGCAAATTTCATCCAGTCTTTTGCTGGCTGACCTTCTGTTACAAGAGAAGTATCTTCGATATTTCTGACTTGAGTAACAACTTGAGAAAATTCAATGGCACTACCGGTAATTCTCGAAGAACTACTGCTATCATTCCATTCCCATACCGCGCCAGATGGCGCTTCTAATTTAACATAAGGAACTGGCTCTGGTACGGGTAGCTTCCGATTCATAAAAGTCCAACCATAAGCAATAATGCCCATGTGAGCTATATTCTTTATATTGTCATTCCCTGGTCTTTCTTTGCCTAAAACGTCAAAAACTTCGTGACCATGAGCCCAAGTTTCCATATGCCGAGCAGTAATCTTTGACTTTGCACTCATTTCAACCCCAGGCCATTTAACCCTAGTTTTTGGATCAGCTACTTTGTAAACGTCGTAAACTTCCTGCACACTTTTCCACCATTCTTTAACCAGCTGGCTTCCCTCAAGACCATCAAGCCACGGCACCTGAGCTTCAACTAAACTTTTGCCTTTTTCAAGCTCATCATCTATTGGAGCATAGAACTTTTCAAAATGAGACTCACTTTTTAAAGTCTCTACAGCACCGACATTAAAGAGATAGAGATGTCCAATAACATCTTCTATAGTCCAACTTTTAAAAAGCGTTTCAGTTTTAAGTTCTTTATCCTCCAGAGTTAATACAAGTTCTTTCAGACACTCACTTTCGTCATAAAAATCTTTCGCTTGCTGCATTTATACATCCTCCAAAGTTGTATTCAATCGATCATAGGCTTCGATGAAATCCTCTTTAAAGTCTTGCACAACCTCCCCTGCAGATTTAACTTCATTCATCAAACCAACACATTGACCTACCCAATAGGTAGATAACTCTATCGCTTTTTGATTACCTGCTTGAGAAAGCTTATCTAACTTTCTTAGAGCTGGTTCGGCAACCAAGGGCTGCACGGGAGAAGGTAGGGGTTGCACCTGATCGCTATTCTCCCACTCATCTGTCCATGGAGATCTTAGCTGTCTTGAATACTTTCCTGTACGACTTTTTGACCTTACTGTGTCTGCAGACGAAGCTGCTATCATTTTTTCTTTAACAATAGGATTGGTTTCAGCTTCGGTAGTAGTCAACCAAACTGATCCACACCACGCACCAGCCGCTCCCATAGCCATTGCCGCAGCCATCTGACTGCCAGTTGCAATTCCACCCGCAGCTAGAATTGATACGTTTTTCATATCCTTTACGGCATTATAAACCTCTGGAATTAGAACCATTGTAGAAACCTCTCCACAGTGACCCCCTGCTTCCCCTCCAGCAACAATTAGTACATCTACCCCAGCATTAACTTGATTTATTGCGTGCTTTTTAGCGCCTACCAATGCTCCCACGAGAACATTACGCTCTTTTGCCATATCAACCATTTCCTTGGGAGGCATGCCCAAAGCATTTACTATCATTTTGATTGGATGGTTAAAGGCAACTCTTAAAGACTCACTAGCTCCCTCAGGGGTCATATTCTTTCCAAATCTCAAATGATTAACCCTGTCACTCTCTAATTCATCAGGATCAACTTTAATACCATGCTTCTCAAGAATTGAATTCGCAAAGTCTTTATGACTTTGAGGTATTTTCTCCAGCATTTGTTCATCCGTCAAATCTTCACCTTTACCAACAAAGTTATTTGGAACAATTAAATCAACTCCATAGGGAAGACCGTTAACCTGGGAGTCTATCCAATTAAGTTCAATTTCTAGCTCTTCTCCAGATAAGTTTGTTGCTCCCAGAACACCCATACCCCCAGCTTTTGTAACAGCTGCTACTACATCTCTACAATGAGAAAAAGCAAATAAAGGAAACTCAATTCCTAAGTCTTTACATAATTTAGAATTCATTTTATTCCTCCATTTCAATATTTAATAATTGCTGTTCAGCCTCCACCTGATCACCTTCATTCACACTAACTTCTGAAACAAGTCCTGTACCAGTAGCAGACACCTCATGCTGCATTTTCATTGCCTCCAAAATAAAGATGATTTGTCCCTTTTCTACCTTATCACCGTTTGATACAAATATTTCTTTTATGACACCGTGCATAGGAGCCAAAACATTACCTTGATCCTCGATCTCATTAGAAATTGAGGAACTCGTAACCCTCTCAGCTTTAAAAGAAAAGTCTGAAATATTTATAAAAAGGGTATTGTTCTTAACTTCACTAAAAAATACGGGATATTCATTACCATCAATCATAATTATGTCATTCTTATATGCTACCTTATAAACTGTACCACTGTTCAAGACATCAAACGAAGTTAACCCTTTAAAGGCTAACTCTATGCTTATCACTTCTTCAGGAACCTTAAGCGTGATGGGGTATTTTAGATTTTTTATATTCGACCACCCTTTTAGCTCAGGCTCTAGCCCTAAGGAGACCATTTTATTTTCCTGTGCCTCAAGATCAATAAATATTACAGCGCCTATGATGGCTTTCTCAACCTCTTTCAGCGAAACAGCAGAAGCATCAAACTTATTATTTTCCAAAAATGAAGTATTAACTTCGGAGCTCTTAAAAGCCGCGCTGGAGAGAATAGAGATTAAAAAGTCTCTGTTGTTTTTGATTCCAAAAAGCGCAGTTTTTAACAAAGATTGCTTAAGCTTTGTGATAGCTTCTTCTCTGTCTTTACCTTTGGAGATTACTTTAGCAATCATTGGATCATAAAACGGACTTATTGTTTGACCCTCTACAATCCCATTATCATAACGCGTATCCGATGAGCTGTCAGGGCTCCAAACTTCAATTTTTCCAGTACTAGGCATAAAGTTATTGGATGGGTCTTCAGCGTAAAGTCTTACTTCCATAGCATGTCCATACAACTCTATATCTTCCTGTGTTAAACCCAGAGCTTGTCCGTCAGCAACTTTTATTTGCATTTCAACAAGATCAAGGTCTGTAACCAATTCTGTTACCGGATGCTCTACCTGGAGCCTGGTGTTCATTTCTAAAAAGTAAAAATTTTTATTTTCATCTAACAAGAACTCTACCGTGCCCGCACCTGAATAATTGATTTCTCGAGCAGCTGCACATGCTACTTCCCCCATATTCTTCCTCAAATCCTCGTCAACCGCAGGAGAAGGGCTTTCTTCAATAATTTTTTGGTGCCTTCTTTGAACAGAGCAGTCTCTTTCACCCAAAGAAATTACGTTGCCGAAATTGTCTGCCATAATTTGGATTTCCACATGCCTCGGGTCAATTATAGCTTTTTCAAATATTATTTCTGAAGAACCAAAAGCATTTTCAGCTTCAGACCGAGCAATCTCACAATTTTTTTGCAATTCTGTTATATTATTTACAAGACGCATTCCCCTACCACCACCACCTGCAGCAGCTTTTATCATTAAAGGAAAACCGATTGTTTCTGCAGAGATCATAAGTTCTCTGTCGTTTTTATTTTCTACTTCTTCTCCAGGCACACAAGGAACACCAGCATTTTTCATTATTCTTTTCGCTTGAGCTTTATTACCCATCAATTCTATAGATTTCGGAGAAGGTCCTACAAAAACTATCCCTGAACTCTTGCACGCCTCTGAGAGATTATGATTTTCCGACAAAAACCCATATCCAGGATGTATAGCGTCGGCACTTGCTTTTTTTGCCACATCAATAATTTTCTCAATAGACAGATAAGAATCGCCAATTGGTCCTACGCCAATATTTATTGCCTCGTTAGCTATACTTACATGAGGAGACATAGCGTCCGCATCCGTATATACAGCAATAGTTTTTAAACCAATATCATTGGCTGTCTTTATTATCCTGGCAGCTATTTCCCCTCTATTGGCTACAAGAAGAGATTTAAAAGTTTTAATTTCACTCATACCTAACTCTCATACCAATAAGGCCTTCTTTTCTCTGAAAATGCTAATAGACCCTCCTTGGCCTCCTCACCGAGCATGCATTCCGCAAATTTATTGGCTGCAAATTCTGAGAGGTCTTCTAAATTCGAATCTCGTGAGAAACTAAGTATATTTTTTGTTGCCGCAGTAGCTAAAGGTGCAACTTTCTTTGTTGAATCTTTGAATCTCTCCAGAAAATCGTTCAATTGATTTTCGTTATCAACTAGTTCATCTGCTAAACCGTATTCTAATGACTTTTCTCCATCAAACTCCATACCCGTAAGCATCAATTTACTTGCTATTCTAAGTCCTAGCCTTTTAATGAGATAGGGTGAAATTTGAGCCGGCGTTAAACCGATTGCTGTTTCAGATAAAGAAAACCTAGCTCCCTTAGTAACCGCAACTATATCTGCACAACAAACCATACCTAATCCTCCGGCAAAAGCTGGTCCATCAACCAATGCCACTACTATTTTGGGTAATTGAGATAGGGTCTGAAATAGTTTTCCTGCACCAACATTCATAGCTTTGACTTCATCCAGACTAGGTTTTTTTAATACAAAATTATTCTTGAAATCTTTTAGGTCAGCGCCAGCACAAAAAGCCCCTTGAGACCCTCTTAAAGATAAGCCCCTAATACTTTTATCTTCTTCAATTTCTGAAAAAACTGACATGAGTTCATCCGTCATAATCTCAGAAAGAGCATTTTTTACCTCTGGTCTGTTAAGGGTTATCTTGGCCCATCTATCTTTTTTCTCGAATAAAATTGTTTGATAACGATCTGACATATCTACATTCTCGCTATACCAAAATTATTAGGTCTTAACTCTCTTAATTGAGCCTCCAAACATGTAGCCAAACAAAAACCAAGCACTTTTCTTGTATCTCGAGGATCAATCATCCCATGATCAATTAATCTTCCTGAAGTAATAAAAGCATCTGACTGGTTATCGAAATGATGTTCAATACCCTTTACTTGTTTTGCAAACTGTTCCTCATCTAACTCCTTCCCTTTTCTCTTGGCCGAGTTTCTCATTACATGTTCCATTGTCTTTGCTGCTTGTTGTCCACCCATCACTCCAGTTTGGGCGTTTGGCCATGTTAAAAGAAAGTCAGGCTTATAAGAGAAACCACACATTCCATAATTTCCTGCCCCAAAACTTGCCCCAATATAAAGTGCTATTTTTGGTACTTTCACATTCATCACGGCTTGGATCATTTTTGCACCATGCTTGATCATTCCCGCGTGTTCATATTGGCTTCCAACCATATAACCGGTGGTATTGTGTAAAAATATTAATGGCCTATTTACCTGATCACAAAGCTGGAAAAAATGAGCTGCTTTAGTCGCTCCGTTGGGGTCTATTGGAGCATTATTACCAATTATGCCAACAGGAACACCAAAAATATTTGCCTGAACACAAACAGTTGAGACACCATAATCAGGTTTAAACTCGATAAAATCTGAATCGTCAACAAACCGACAAATAAGCTCACGTACATCATATGGTTTTCTATAGTCAGTAGGTACTAATCCTAAAATCTCTTCTTGAGAATACTTAGGAGGCAGAAAATTCTTCTTTTGGATTTTTCTAGCGTCTCGGTTCCAGCCTAATGACAATACCACCTTTCTTGCTATCTCTATTGCATGCTTGTCGTCCTCTGCCAAATATTCAACTAGGCCAGTGACTTTAGAATGTACTTCTGCTCCTCCTAATTCTTTATCGGAAGATTCCTCACCCGTAGCGGCACGTAGTAAGTTTGCACCTGCTAATGCTGCCATTCCATTTTCCTTAACCCCAATAACATAATCACTCATGCCTGGCATGTAAGCCCCTCCTGCAGTCGAAAGCCCGTGTAAAACAGTAATGATAGGTAATCCCATTGCACTTAGTTCAGCCAACCCAGCGAAAGCTCCTCCTCCTAGTGCCCACAATTCCACTTTATATTGCATAAGATTTGCGCCGGCGCTCTCAACCAAATGAACTAGTGGAAGTTTATGCCTTTTTGCCATATCAAGAAGTAATAATCCCTTCTCGATCGTTTTGATTGTGGTCGCTCCAGCATTTATTCCACTATCGTCGACATAAACTAAACATTTAACACCAGAAATATAGCCGATCCCCCCGATTAGACTTGACCCAGGTATACTTGTCTCGGGATTGGGGTCATCCACACAGTATCCAGCCATATTAAATAATTCCAGAAAAGGAAACCCTGGATCAATTAAGGCTCCTAATCTTTCTCTTGGCGATAATTGGTTTCTTTCCTCAAAAACGGTTCTGCGTTGCTCTGATTTTTGCGCTGCTCTATCCAGTAACATCTCCATTTTTCTTAATAGAGCTTTATTTTCCTCTGTATTTACTCTAAACGCATCAGTATGCGTATTTAACTTGCTTTCAAACACTTATTATCTACCTATTGAATTTTGAACGTTTTTATAATTTCCATATTCAATGATAACGCTATTTTAGTCCCTATTGCTATAGATTTAATATTATTTCTGAACTGTTATTCCAATGGCAACAAAGCGCCAGTTTCAAATTGCTCTCTGAGAGAAAACTTTTTTATTTTTCCTGATCCTGTAAGAGGCCATTCATCGATTTCAACCCAAAAAGCAGGTGTTTTTTGAGGCGAGATTTTTTGCCTTATGAAGTCTTTTAGATCAGCTGAATTGAGCACCTGTTCCTCTTCAAATTTTATAAAACACCCCACTATCTCTCCATATTTCTTGTCTGGAATACCCACAATTGCAACCTCTGAAATAGCCTCATGTTCTAGAAGGATATTTTCAATTTCTTTTGGGTAAATATTTTCACCCCCACGAATGATCATTTCTTTAACTCTGCCTGAAATTCTTACATAACCTTGATTGTCCATAACACCTAAGTCTCCTGTATGAAGCCAATTATCAGAGTCTATAGTCTCGTTAGAGGCCTCAGGATTTTGGTGATATTCAAGCATTGTGTTGTACCCTCGGCTACAAATTTCACCTGTCTCTCCAACCTTTAAAATTTTATTTGTTTTGGGGCTTCTTATAGATACTTCAATATTGGGCAAGGGTTGACCAATCGAGTTAGTAAGATTATCCAAGCTGTCATCTGCCCATGCAAGTGTAATTACTGGGCTGCTTTCTGTTTGGCCGTAAACAATTTGTATCCATACACCAAACAAATCATGAAGTTCTTTTACCAAAGAAGGTGGAACACTGGTTCCTCCAGAAGTCATGCCCTTTATTTTTGAAACGCCGTAACTTCCTGATTTCCAAGCATCCAATATCTCAACAAACATAGTGGGCACAGCAGTGAGAAAGTTTATTTTTTCTCTCTCTACAACTGCACACCAATTCTTGGCATCAAACCTTTCCATGATAAAGTGAGTTGCACGCATGGCAAGGCATCCTAATGTAGCCATCCCTGCCCCAGAAGTATGAAACATAGGCATACAGTTAAGCCAGTGGTCACCTTTTTCCATTCCCATTCTAATTTGAAAACTTTTCGCATTATTTAGAAGACCCATATGATGTAATTTTGCTCCCTTAGGAAAACCTGTCGTTCCAGAGGTAAACTGAATTTGAACAGGATCTCGGGGATAAACGTCTGGTAGAGAATCTGTCTTCGAAAATTCAACTTCCGAATTCCTTTCGTATAAATCATCCCAGTCTTGAATATCTTTCATCCCTTTAACAAAAGACAGTTTACTCGTTACATCTTCAGCAATTTTCCACATTGGGTTTCCGCGAAAACTTCGAGCTACATATAATTCCTCACTTTGCGATTTTTCCAATACATATTTTAATTCATCCGACTGAAAAGACGGATTGACTGTCACTAGAACTAAACCCGCTAATGCAGCCGCAAATTCTACTATCACCCACTCAGGGTAATTTGGGGCCCAAACAGCTATACGAGTTCCCTTTTTATGCTTAACTGCCAATACTCTAGCCAATGAAACACAATCGTCATATAACTGAGAATAAGTCCAAGTCCTGCCTATAGATCCATCGTCCTTTATTTGAACCAAAGCAAGTAATTGTGGTGAATCGCTGGCTGCTCTTTGAAGCTCTTCTCCTATCGTAATCTCTTCCACAATTTCAGTTTTAATAGGAGGCGTATATGCTTCTTGTAGATTAAAATTAAATTCATTTGATTTTTTATTTTTTTCCATAATATCTCAACATTATATTATTAAACTTCTAGGTATAAATAGTTTGCATGACAATAAGATCTGGGCGTAACCTTTTCCTTGGGGATCATTTCTAAGGCTACTTGTCCCACCTCCTCCTAAGGCATCATGCAGAAGAAAATTTATTGCTGAAATACCTGGTAAATAAAAACGATCTACTTTGTCATTTTCCAAAAAGTGCGCGAATAATTCAGCAATTTTTTTCTCGGTGAATGTATTCCAAATAAAAGGAAGAAATTCTTTTTTTCTTGCGATTATACCTATATTTGCCTTATTGCCCTTATCTCCACTCCTTCCCCAAGCAACATCTTCGAGTAAAACCTCTTTCATTTCTGAGGAGTAATTTTCGGGTAATTCATCTGGATGATTAGTACTCTTGGCAGATAAATCATTTCTTGAACTCTGAAGAGACGTATTAATCAAATCTATATTTTCTTTCTCTTTTTCATCTATTTGTAGCGTGAAGCTAAGATCTGTTTTTTTTTGTAAAAAAGAGTATAAGGATAATATTGGAGATGGTTTAGGTCTTGCGCCAGCAAACCCACTCAACCCAGGAGGAGAAGAAAGACCCAACCCTGTTGCATCTTTCAATAAAATAGCTACTCCTTTTGGATCATCATGTTTAACAGCGATCTTAGCAAATACCTCATTTGCTTTATTGTAATTATCTTTTTGACCAAATTGACTTCCTGACCCAATAATTTCAATACTTTTCTCTTTAAACGGTTCTAAATTTTTCTTTTTTAAAGTTGCGCTAGCTCGAGAAATGGCTGCTTTGGCAAATGCTTCTGCCTTTTCTGTAGCATCCGATCCATAAAAACCAAATAGATGTCCTCCTCTAAAACCAGCGTTGTATGTCATACACACTTTGTACTTATCACTTGGGGCCGATCCTTTGGCGCCTCGCACAAGTACTTTATTTGACCCAAGATCCAGCATTTCAACTTGAGAAAAATCACAGTTTACATCAGGAAGCAAATACTGAGATGGATCCCCAATTTCGTACAACATTTGTTCTGCAACGGTTCCGAAATTTACAATTCCGCCTGTGTTTTTCACTTTTCTAATTATGGCTTCACCATTTTTACTTATCTCAGCAATTGGATAGCCAATTTGATCAAATGTTCCCTTAATTTCTTGCCAATCAGTAAAGTTACCACCTGTGACCTGAGTTCCACATTCTAATAGGTGGCCTATTAGACTACCTGATGATAAAAGATCAAATTCATTCGGTTTCCAATTAAAGTGATACATACACGCAGCTAAAGTAACGGCACTGTCAACGCATCTTCCGGTAATAACGATATCAGCCCCCCTCCGCAGAGCTTGAAGAATTGGCTGTGCACCAAAATATGCGTTTATACTTCCAATCTTTTGCAATGGAGGAAACTTCTTACCTGAAAACATTTCCTTAGGATTACTCTGAGAGATAGATTGTAAACTTTCTTCAAGATTATCACCTTCGATTACCGCAACAGACAAAGATAAACCCTGCTCGCTAATTAGATTTCTCAAAACCTCACCGCAAGCACTGGGGTTCATTCCTCCTGCATTGGATATTATCTTTGTTTTGGTTTCAGAAATTCTTTTTAAGTTCGGCTTCATCGCTTCCGAGATAAAGTCAGTGGCATAGCCCTGATTTGCATCTTTGGACTTTACACGGGCCATTATCGCCATTGTTATTTCAGCCAGATAATCATAGACGACAAAGTCAAGGTCATCGTGAGATAATAATTGCTCAGTTGCTAATGATGCATCACCCCAATAACCAGATGCTCCACCAATTTTCAAAGTATCATTATTCACTTTTCTCCCTCATCGATAAAAGCGGACAGACTTTCACTATACAAAAATATATGATATTTATAAAAGTTCTTTTTTTGATCTTTAATAAGCTTACAGGTAGGAATATGAAAAATCCCTTCGATACTCCAGAGAGAATTGCTTTTAGAGAGCAATTGAAAAATTTTGTAGATAAAGAAATTAAGCCATTTGTTAATGAATGGGATGAGGCGGGAAAAATACCTTGGGAACTTCACCAAAAAGCAGGAAAACTTGGTATTTGGGGATTTGGTATTGACGAAAAATATGGTGGATTAGGAGAAGATGATAATTTCCTAAGAGCTATTTACAATGAGGAGTTTGCAAAGTGTGGAGCTGGGGGTGTAGGAGCAGCCATGGGAGGAAGAATGATTTCTCTTGAACCTATTCAAAGGCTTTGTTCAACAGAGATCAAAGAAAGAGTCCTAAAGGATATTGTTTCTGGAAAAAAAGGATCTAGCTTAGGGATCACTGAACCGGGAGGAGGATCGGATGTTGCTAACATGAAAACGACAGCAAAAAGAGACGGAAACCACTTTGTAATAAACGGAAGTAAAACATTTATTACGGGAGCAATGACTTCAGATTATTTTGTAGTCGGTGCTCGTACTGGTGGAGAAGGATTAAAAGGAATATCTCTTTTTTTTGTGGAAGCTGATCGTGAAGGTTTCTCAAGAGTTCCTCTAGACAAAAAAATGGGATGGTGGTGCTCAGATCAAGCAACATTATATTTTGATAATGTTCGTGTCCCAGCAGAAAATATGATGGGAGAAGAAGATAAGGGGTTTATCCAAATTATGGAAAATTTTAACATTGAGCGAATGTGTATGTGTGCGGGTGTTCTTGGTATGATGAAAGTCTGTCTGGAAGAAAGTATTAACTGGGCAAAATCCCGTGAGACATTTGGTAAACCAATGATACGACATCAAGTAATTCGGCATAAAATAGCAAATATGTCGTCTAAGATAGATGCACTTGAAGCTCTTGTGAATAACATTTGTTGGAATATGAATAATGGAGAAGTGCCCGTTGCAGAGATTTCAAAGGCGAAAGTTTTTTCTACTAAGGAATTGGAATACTGCTCCAGCGAGGCTATGCAAATTTTAGGAGGAGCAGGGTATCTGAGAGGTAATCCCGTTGAACGTATCTACAGAGAAGTTAAAGTAATGGCAATTGGTGGGGGATCTGAAGAGATCATGCGCGACCTTGCTGTCAAGCAGATGGGTCTTTAGATAATTGCCTAAAGCCGTTCTATTCTGTGGTCAATACTATCTTTCCTACCGCCTGACGGTTCATTAATTTTCTCAAAGCCATAGCTGCCTCCTCTAATGGAAAGATATCCGAAACCAAGGGATCAATGTTCCCATTATTAAACCAATCAAATAATTGATTAAAGTTCTCAAACTCCACACTAGACTCTCTTACCCTAAAAGATCCCCAGAAAACACCTACGATAGAACAACCTTTTAACAACGGTAAATTCATTGGTATTTTTGGAATTTTGTCATCACCTCCTGCAAAACCAATTACAAGAGCACGCCCTTTCCATTTCATTGATCTCAAAGCAGGTTCAAAAAGGTCAGCTCCAACTGGATCATATAAAACGTCTACAGCTTCTTTGCTTCCTGTGATCTCCTTTAATTGCTCACGCAAATCTCCAGAGCTGTAATTTATGAGATGATCTGCTCCCGCTTTTTTAACAACTTCAAGCTTTTCATCTGAGCTGGCAGCTCCTATTACCGTTGCCCCCATAGCCTTCCCTATTTCTACTGCAGACATACCTACTCCACCAGCAGCTCCAAGAACAAGAAGAGTTTCCCCTGATTTTAAATCCGCTCGTTGCTTTAATGCATGCATAGAAGTTCCATATGTTATCTGAATACCTGAGGCCACTACCGCGCTCATTTTCTCTGGTCTCCTCATGAGCATATCTGTCCCTACAACAAGTTTCTCTGCGAAACCCCCATATATAGTTGTTGTCATCACTTTATCGCCTACAGAAAAATCGGATACTCCCTCTCCAACTTCTTCAACAATCCCAGCAACCTCTCCACCAGGCCAAAAGGGTAATTCGGGTTTAAATTGGTATTTATTATTTATAATAAGTGTATCAGGAAAATTTACCCCGCAAGCTTCAACTTTTAGTTTGACTTGATTTTTGCCAGTAACAGGTTCATCTACTTCTTTTACTTCGAGATCTTCAGGCAACCCAAACTTAGAACAAACTACAGCTCGCATATTTTTCTCCCTATTTTTGGTTATACTTTTTGTATCCTATGTCTTGACTAGAACACACTCGGTTGTATCATTTCAATAGAAAATTCTCTTTTTCTGCTTAAATAATATATACGTATTTTTATTTCTTTGGGGGATATTATGAAAAACACTGCAAATCTAAATATTGAAGGTGATATTGCCTTTATTGATCTAAACTATCCTCCCATGAACTCTCTTTGCCAATCTTTACGAGATAATTTAAAAACTTGTCTAGAAAACGGTATGCAAGACAACTCGGTTAAAGCCATTATAATCCATGGCCAAGGGCGTGTATTTTCTGCAGGCGCTGATATAAATGAGTTTGGTAAACCCTTAGAATCTCCACATCTGCCAGATATTTGTGATTTAATAGAATCCAGCGAAAAGCCAATTATAGCTGCGATCCATGGCGCAGCGCTAGGTGGGGCATTCGAGATTGCCCTATCAACACATTTTAGAATTGCCACGCCGACAGCTTCTATTGGTCTTCCGGAAGTACATTTAGGTTTATTACCTGGGTCAGCTGGAACACAAAGAATGCCAAGACTCGTGGGGGTCAAACACGCGATCGATGTTATGACTAGCGGTAAGCAGATTATTGCAAAAAAAGCTTTAGAAATGGGCGCCATTGATGAAATTGTCACTGATATTAAAGAGGGTGGGATTAGCTTTGCAAAAAAAATACTTACTGAAAGAAGAGAACTCAAAAGGCTGAGCACATCAAAAGGAGCAATAGAAAATAAAGAGGAGGGATTGAAAGTTGTTGAAGAGCAAAGGGCTCATTGGAAAAAAATCAACCCTAGACTCGAGGCTCCTCAAAAAATTATTGATTGTGTTGAACAAGCTATAAAACTTGATTTTAAAGAAGGAATGATTTTCGAGCAAAAAAGCTTTCAAGAACTTATGTCTAGTGAACAAAGTAAATGCCTAATTCATGCATTTTTTGCCGAAAGAAAAAGTAATAAAATTCCAGAATTAGCAAGAGGTGCAAAGCCTAGGGTTTTAGAGAAGTTAGGCGTTATTGGAGGTGGAACTATGGGGTCTGGAATTACCATAGCGGCCTTAAATTCTGGTATTCCCGTAACCATGATTGAAAGAGATGCGGAGAGTATCGAAAGGGGAATAGAAAATGTAAATAAGATATACAGACGAGATGTAGAGAAAGGTCGGTTAACCCAAGAAAAAGCGGACGCTATTCTGAAAAATTACTCAACATCAACAAACCTGGAAGATTTAGCCGATAAGGACATGATAATAGAGGCTGTATTTGAACAGCTGGATGTAAAAAAAGAAGTTTTCTCAAAATTGGATACTATAGCAAAAGAAGGAGCTGTCTTGGCCTCTAATACCTCCTATTTAGACATCGACAAAATAGCATCAGCAACAAAGCGATCTGGAGACGTAATTGGGCTACATTTCTTTTCCCCGGCAAATATAATGCGTTTGCTGGAAATTGTTGTTCCTGAGAGTGTTAAAGACGATGTGGTAGCTACCGGTTTCCATCTGGCAAAACTTTTGAAAAAAGTTCCAGTACGTGCTGGAAATTGTGATGGGTTCATTGGAAATAGGATATTAGAAAATTACGCTAAAGCAGCCAGCTATATGATGGAAGATGGTGCCTCTCCGTATGATATTGATAAAGCTGTCGTTCAGTTTGGATACCCAATGGGACCGTTTCAGATGTTTGATCTTGCTGGTGGAGACATTGGCTGGGATGATAGAAAGAGAAGAGCAGCTTTTAGATCGAACCAAGAACGATACGTGAATATTGCCGATCGTATCTGTGAAAAAGGCTGGTTTGGGCAAAAAACTGGTCGCGGCTATTATAAGTATACCCCTGAAGCTAGAAGAGGAGAGGAAGATCCAGAGATCTTGGCAATAGTTGAAGAAGAAAGAATCATAAAAGGTATTACTCCCAAAACGTTTACTCCTGAAGAAATTATCAGAAGGTATTTGGCGGCTATGGTAAATGAGGGTGCAAAAGTTCTAGAAGAAAACATGGCCCTAAGACCTTCAGATATCGACGTAACTAAACTATTTGGATATGCTTTTCCTAGACACAAGGGAGGTCCAATGAAATATGCAGATCAGTATGGATTGGACAAAATTCTTTCTGATTTAAAGGAATTTGAAAAAGAAGATCCTCTTTTTTGGAAGCCGGCTGATCTAATTGTTAAACTAGTAAATGAAGGCAAAAACTTTGATAGCCTCAATTGAGAAAAGGAAAAAAAGATGGATTTGAATTTTACTGAACAGCAACAAGAATTTCAAAAAGAAGTTAGAGACTTTCTTGATGAAAACTTGGACACAAAAGTTTCAGAAAAAGTGAGAAACGGAATTTCGATAAGTAAAAGCGAATCTGAGGATTGGCACAAAAAACTGAATAATAAGGGCTGGCTTGCTGGTCCTTGGCCTGAGGAATTTGGAGGCCAAGACTGGGGAGTAGTAGAAAAATTTATTTTTGAGGAAGAGTGTGGAGCCTCAGGAGCCCCAAGAATTGTTCCTTTCGGTGTAGGCATGCTAGCTCCAGTATTAATGAAGTTTGGATCAGATGAACAAAGAAAACATTGGCTTCCAAGGATGTTAAATGGTGAGGATTGGTGGTGTCAGGGTTATTCAGAACCGGGCTCTGGTTCAGACTTGGCGTCCCTCAAAACTACTGCTGTAAAGGAAAACGATTATTATATAGTGAATGGTCAAAAAACTTGGACAACATTTGCTCAACACGCAAATATGATATTTTGTCTAGTTAGAACATCCAATGAGGGAAAACCTCAGGAAGGTATCTCTTTTCTTTTGATGGACATGAATTCTCCTGGAATTGAAGTTAGGCCTATAATAACTCTGGATGGCAGCCACGAAGTAAATGAAATATTTTTTTCTGATGTAAAAGTCCCTTTAGAAAATCTCGTTGGGGAGGAAAATAAAGGTTGGACTTACGCAAAGTATTTGCTTACACACGAAAGGACAGGAAACGCAAACGTTGCAATTTCAAAAAGAAAAATTAAGAAATTGCGAAAGCTTGCTTCTGAGACAAAAAAGAATGGTACAGCGTTGGTTAATGACCCACTCTTTGCGTCTAGACTAGCTCAAATTGAGATTAATCTACAAAACCTAGAGATAACAAACCTTAGAACTCTTTCCTCTGTTGAAAGTGGCGAAGCTCCTGGTGCGGAGAGTTCAATCATTAAGATACTAGGATCGGAGATTGAGCAAGATATAGATAATCTCACTAGAAAGTCATTAGGGAAGAGAGCTTTTATAAACGAACCAGATGCCTTCTCCGTGGGATATAATGGGCCTGAAATAGAACCTAAAGCAGCAGCAACAGCTTCAGGTAAGTATTTTAATCATAGGAAAAAGTCCATCTATGCTGGCTCTAATGAAATCCAGAAAAACATTATTTCAAAAATGATGTTAAACCTATAATTAAGTTGGTAAAAAGTAATGGATTTAAAACCAAGCCCAGAAAGACAAATTTTATTCGATACACTGACTAAGTATTTCGAGAATGAATACAAAATTGCAGATAGAAATACCGCCGCCCATTCAGAACTTGGATATTCTAAAGAGGCATGGGAAAAAATGCGTGATCTAGGAATATTAGAGTCTTTAATAGACCCTGAACTTAACGGATTCGGTGGAACTCCCTTAGACATTAGCGCAGTTTTTGAAGCGTTGGGAAGAGGATTGGTAGTAGAACCTTTTCTTGAAACAGGTCTTGTTTCAACTAAAATCCTTGGTAAAGGTAACGAGAACCAGAAAAAATTAGTGGCTGATCTCCTTGAGAACATTGCTCTTCCAACATTTTGTCACTCAGAAAATGACACAGATTATAGAAAAAGCTATGTAAAAACTGAATTGGTTCCTGACAAAGAGGGAAATTTTCTAGTTACGGGTAAAAAGGTGATGATTAAAAATGCCTCTGGCGCAAGCCATCTAATAATTACGTGTAGGAGTAGTGGAGACTATGCTGATGAAAAAGGTATAACTATAGCTTGTATTCCATCCAACAGATCTGGGATCGATATTAAAAGTTTTTCCAGTATTGATGGGGGAAGAGTTTCTGACATTCATCTAGAAAACGTTGCAGTTTTAAAGACTGAAATAATTGGTAATGATGGCAAAGGATTTGAGATAATTTCAGAGGCTATTGATTTTGGAATATTGGCAATTTGCTCAGAGGCCTTGGGTATTATGGAAAAAATAAAGGAACTTACCTTGGATTATCTAAAAACAAGAAAGCAGTTCGGTGTTCCCATAGGCAAATTCCAAGCTTTGCAACACAGGATGGCGCAGTTATTGGTAGAAATCGAACAAGCTCGCTCTGCGGTAGTAAACGCAACAATAAATTTCTTTGATAGCAATGAGCGGAGCAGTGTAATTTCGGCAGCCAAATTTTCAATAGGGAAAATAGGAATGTTGGTTGCAGAAGAAAGTATCCAATTACATGGTGGTATGGGTATGACATGGGAATACGACCTGGGTCATTACGCAAAAAGACTTGTTCTGATTGATCATGAATTTGGAGATGAAGATTTCCACCTTCAAAAATATATTGAGCTACAATAGCAGTGGGTCAAATCACTAATTCATTTTTAGAAGCCTTTAAACTTATTTTTTCATTTGATCCTGAATTGATAGAAATATTGTATTTATCTTTTGAGATTACGATAATTGCAGTGCTTATCTCAAGTTTCATTGGTATTCCTTTAGGAACAGTTTTAGCGTGTACGAGATTCTATTTTAGAAAAGCTATAATCTCGATTTTTTTTGCGTTAATGGGTTTACCGCCTGTTGTTGTCGGTTTGTTTGTTTATCTAATTTTTTCCAGATCCGGAACACTCGGTTGGATGGGTTTACTTTATTCTCCAACAGTTATGATTATTGCTCAGATTATTTTAATTACACCAATCATATGCTGCCTGACGTTCCAGACTATAGAAAGTGTCCACTTGAAATATCGAGAATTCTTCCAATCCTTCCATATTGGAAGATTAAAGGCTGTTAAAGCCTATATAATAGACTCAAGATTTGAATTAATTACCGTTATCCTCGCTGGATTTGGTCGATCAATTTCTGAAGTTGGTGCAATCATTATAGTTGGTGGAAATATAGATCACCTCACCAGGGTGATGACGACTGCAATTGCATTAGAGACCTCAAAGGGAAATTTATCTTTGGCTATGGGGCTAGGCATAATTCTCTTGTTAGTTGCTGTTTTCGTAAATGTAGCCATGATATTTATTAAGAACAAATTTCTTAATCCTTCTAATCAGGATTTATGATGTTAAAAAAAAATCCGAATATAAACATTACTAATCTTTCCTATTCCATCAATGGCAAATCCCTGCTTAATAAAATAAGTTTAGATATATCAGGTAATGGAATAACCGTCATTCTTGGTGCCAACGGAGCTGGGAAAACTATTTTCCTTAAGTTGCTGTCTGGTTTGATAAATTCAGATAATGGAGAAATTAAAACAAATAGCAAAGATTTTTCTTTTCGCAATAGCGCTATGGTTTTTCAGGAGCCGATAATTTTAAGACGTTCAGTTCTTAGTAACATCCTTTTCGTCATAGAAAAAATTCAACCCCACCAAAAAATAATGGCTTCAGAATTAATGGATACACTTGGACTTTCTGGCAAGGATAACCAAAACGCTCAAACTTTATCGGCCGGAGAAAAGCAGCGTCTCTCGTTGGCTCGCGCACTTATTACCCAACCTAAGATTTTATTATTAGATGAGCCAACAGCCAATATAGAACCCACTTCAACCATTTTCATCGAAAAAGTTTTGAAACGAAAGAGCTCAAGCGGAACTAAAATATTTTTTGTTACTCATGATATTAATCAAGCCAAAAGACTCGCAAATGACATCATTTATTTAGAGAATGGTCAAGTAAAGGAATACTCAAAAGGGTCTATTTTCTTTAAAAAGCCAACTACCCTAAGTGCTCAAAAATATATTTCAGGTATAATCAGTGATGGTTAAACTCTTAACTAATCTTTTGACTTTAATCGTAATTGCAATCGTTTACTTACCACCAACTTTTGCTAAGAGTATAATTGTCCAATCATCCACGTCTCTTAAAAACTCAGGTTTTTACCAACATGTAATACCAGTAATAAAAAATGAAATAGGAATCGATTTGCATGTGGTCGCAGTTGGTACTGGGCAGGCAATCAAAAATGCTCTTAATTGTGATGGGGACCTTCTTATTACCCATGCTAAAGAGGCGGAATTAGCTTTTCTAAAGACAGGATTTGGATTAAAAAGATTAGAATTGATGTATAGTCATTGGCTGATTATAGGACCAGAAGACACGGCAAATTCTTTAACTGTTAAAAATGATATTTCTGATGCTTTTTATTTAATATTTAGTAAAAAGCATAAATTTGTCTCTAGAGGCGACAACTCGGGAACTCATATGAGAGAAATTAAATTATGGAAAAAAGCAGGTTTAAATCCAAAAACATTCTCTACAAAATGGTACTTGGAAGTTGGTTCAGGTCAAGGAGCAACTCTCAACACTTCGATACAATTAGAGGCTTTCACTCTCACGGACTCTGCAACTTGGTTCTCTTTCCAGAACAAGGGTAATGCGCAGATAGCATATAAAGATGAAAAAAACTTTAATGTCTATTCTCTTACAACAATTAATTCGAAAAAGTGCCCTAACATTAAACTAAACGAGTCTGAAGAGGTAGTTGATTTTCTAACCTCTAAAAGAGGTAAAGCATTAATCTCAAGCTTTTCTATAAATGGGGAATTAGTGTTTTTTCCTCTGTAACCTTGAAAAGACATTCTTAAATTGGGCTATTCCTGTGCAGACCCACCTTATCCTCTATCAATTTTGCAAAAGCAAGTAAACGATCTTCTTGCCTCGGTTTACCCAAAATCTGAATGCCTACGGGCAACCCACTATTGGAGAACCCGATGGGTAGAGATATTATAGGGCATGAGGTCAATGTTAAGGCAAATGTAATCGCAAACCAATCAATATAAGTTTTACAAGGGATACCGTCGATCTCAGTAACAAATGGTGTCTTTATATCGAAAGGAAGGACTGAACACGTCGGACAAATTAAGAAATCATAATCTACAAAAAAATTAACCATTTTTCTGTAAAGATCTTGCCTAAAGTTCTCCGCTGAGATTATTTGTTCATTTGTAACCTCATAACCAACCTCTATATTTTTTACAATGTCTATCAGAATTTCATCCCTTCTTGTTTTTAAAAGATCACCCATCATATAGGCTAATAATAAGCCTCTAAGAGTATGAAAAGAGTCAATCGCTCCAGAAAAATCTGGGATATCTGATCCTACCTCCACACCCAAAGTTTTTAAATGAGGTAAAACGTTTCTAACTGTAGATCTAACTTCTTGTTCCACGGGAACGATGCCCAGATCTTCAGTAAATGCAACTCTAACTGGAAGTTGGATTTCATCTAAGGAATAAAAAAAAGACTGACAACTATGGTTAAAAGACAAAGGGTCTGTTTCACAAAACCCAGTGCCGGCATCAAGCATAAGAGCTATGTCCTTTACACATTTTGCAAGCGGTCCTTCTACCCAAAGAGGATCAAAACTGTGGTATCTAAGCCCTCTTGGAACCACGCCAACACTTGGTCTAAGACCAACAACATTGTTAAAGCTTGCAGGTGTCCTGAGGCTTCCTCCTAAGTCATTTCCTGTAGCCAACCATACCTGATTAGTTGCCAGAGCTGCGGAAGACCCACCCGAGGAGCCGCCAGCAATTTTCTCTAGATTGTATGGGTTTCGTGTAACGCCGTAAACGGGATTAAATGTATGTCCACCTGCCCATTCAGGAACATTAGATTTTGCTATTGGGATGGCTCCATTCTTTTCTAAGCGCTTAACAGTAGCATCAGATTTAGTTGGAATATTATTTGCAAAAATTTTTGAACCATAAGTAGTAGGAATACCTCCTACATCGTTGTAATCTTTCACAGCTATAGGCAACCCCATTAAACTTTTCTTGTTTTCCTTCTCCTTTTTAATATCGATTTTATCTGCTTTTTGTATTGCCTGATCATAAAAGGTTTTAGGCAAAGCGTTGACATTACTATCGACATCCTCATGTCTTTTCTGGGAAGCCTCAATTACTTCTTTAACACTTACTTCACCAGTCTTTAAAAGTTCGACTAATTCAAACGCAAATTTTTTGGTCAGGTCTTCGGTCATTTATGAATTCTCTTTAATTATTACTACAAAAATTCTATTACTTTTTTTGTTTGTGATAAATTGATTTCGTCAAGTATCATTCCTTTTCTATCCTTAACTATAAAAGCAATTAATTTTGCAACGTCCGAAGGTTTTATTGCATTATCTTCGTTCTTTCCTGGCCTAAAGTTCTTATCATCAAAAAAACGTCCCCTGATCATACCTGGGTTCACAATTGTTACAGAGATATTATTTTTTGCAGTTTCATCTCTTATAGATTGGGCAAACCCCCTCAGCGCAAACTTTGATGCTGAATAAACAGAGCCTTTTTTTGATCCCTTCAATCCAGCCTCTGATCCAATATAGACTAAACTTCCTTCATTGATGGATTTTAACTTTGGGACAAGTAACTTTGTTACAACTATAGCCGATAACAGATTTACATTTATTAATTTTTTAATTGTAGGAAGTGACATATTTTCAATATTATCGAATTCACCAATCCCCGCACAATGAACCAAACCTGAGATTTCGAGGTTTTCCTTTAACAATCTGACAAATTCCTTTTCTGACTGGGTAACTTTTTCAAAATCAATTTTATAATGGATATATTTATCACTTAAGCCTTTAAGACGTGATAATTTTCTACCAACGCCTATGACTCTAAATCCATCTTTCAGCAGCTTTCTGGAAACAGCTTCTCCTACCGATCCTGTGGATCCAATTACAATTAGAGTTTTTATTTTTTCCCAACCTTTCTTCAACTGTAACAGTGAAAGACTTTATTCTCGTTACAATATTTGAGTAATTCGTTTTTACAAAATGTATTCATTTCGCTCTCTAAGTCTTTATCATATGAAACCAAATTTCCACCATTGATATCCAGACGCGAAAAAACTTCCTCCTGCCGGTGATAACTAAAAATTTTGTTAAAATATGTCTTAGGAAACCTAAGAGATCCTAAAGAGACTGAATGAATACTTTCTTCTTTGATCTCCGAATAAATTTCTTTGAACAAACTTTGATATTTTATTTTCCAATTATCAGAATAGATCAATGGATCAAATCTCAACCCGATTTTCCACCCCATGGCGCTCAACTTCTTCATAGCTGATATTCTTAATGAAACGCTAGGAGCTTTTTTATCAAGTTTACCAGCTAGTTCTTCAGGCATTAAACTATAAGCAATAACGCAATTGGAAATTGGTTCTAATTTCTCAAAGATACGAGTTTGCGCACTTTTGGTTCGTAGTTCTATTAATGCATTATCATGCCCTCTAAAGGTAGGAATAAAGTCATTAATAAAATTAGTGACAGACTCCATAGCCACCGAGTCACAGTCGTATCCGGAAAAAAAGGTGATGCTTTCTCCCAAATTTCTTTCCATTACTCCTTTTATCTCCCTTTTAAAGTCCTCAAAATTTACAAATATTAGATAATTAGCAGACGAGTACATTCCCTGAAGGAAACAATAAGAGCAGTCATAAATACAATTATACATGTGGGAAAAATAGAAATTCTTCTGATCGCCAATACCAAATCCCTCAGGCGTTGGTAACACAAATCCTTTATGCTTTCTTGCTAAAATAAGGTTTGGTTTTATTTTTTGAACTCTGAAGTTTTGATTTTTTCTATTAAAAATTTCACCATATCTATCAATAGAAATTTTTCTAGCGTTTTTAAATTTTCGAAGTATCTGAATAGTTTTTGGGCTATCGTTAATTTCTTTTTCAATGTAAATTGTGTCTATCATTTAACTTCTATTTAGCTCTTCTTCCATAAACTTTATTATTCTTGATGACGTTTTTAGAACAGATATATTCTTTAGCAGATTTTTTGATGGTTTTCGAGCATGCCATTGATGTAGCAACTTTTTGAGGGTTACTCTTTGGCTAAAAGTAAATTTTCTTACCTTGCAAATATCTTCAAAGTTCTTTGGTAGCAAAATTTGATCTTTTAGATTTTTAGATATAGAAAACACCGTGGGTAACAATCGAAGTAATGTTGGTATTTTTGTTTCAATAAGCGTTGATATTTTATCTTTATGGATTTTGGATAAATCAGAACCAGGGCCATCAGAAACAATTTTTAAAATAAGTATTATTTCAATAGAAGAAAGTTTTGAGGTTACTTCAAAAAATGAAAATCCCTCCATATCATAAACACCGTCAGAACCAAACTCTCTCTCCGGACTATTTACTGTTATAAGTTCACTTCTATTTTCAATTTTTAAATTTGGAATAGAATAAGGATAGAGGCTTTTACCAGAAATATTTGAAGTTACTTTATCAATAAAAACTAATTCTCCTAAATTAAATGTTTTGCTTCCAGCTATTCCAACATTAATCCAAATAGACGTCTTGTCAGCACTACTTGTTTCAAAAAGACATTTGGTTGCAGCAGCGATATTATTCTGCCCCAAACCAGAAACCGTTAGCCAATGCTCTCCTACCTCATCACTATAAATTGGAAAAGATAAATTTCTGGAAATCTTTATTAAACGCAGAGCACGAATAATAGGGATTGCTTCTGGCATTAAAGCAATCACCCACCTAACAGAGTTTTTTCTATCTATCTTACTCATTTTTGCAGTTGATCCAGCCAGAAAATCTTTTTCTTATTATAAAGGTCAAAAACTTGCTGATTTGATCTCTTTTTTGCTCCAGCAACAATTATAGATATCTTACGCATTAGAGTTTCTGCGGTCATTTCTAACTGATCCTTTTCTAATGAATTACTACTAATTAATTTTTCTAAGGCAACTATCCTAAACCTATCCATACCCCAATTTTTCTTAGAAAGTTGATCTAAATGACCTCCAAACTTAAAGGTAAGTTTTTTATTAACAAAGTTGACAGGGTGTTTAGAACAATACCTTAACCAGAAATCGTAGTCTTCACATACCTCTAAACTTTCATCAAAAAATCCAATTTGGTCAAAAATTTCTTTTTTAACTAATGAACTACTGGGCGAAATACAACAAAGAGGCAGGCAATATTCAAAAATAAACCCACCCCTTTTTTGATGTTTCAATTTTTGATTTACTATTTGCTTTTCTCGATACCAAGTTTCATCAGTATGAGATAAAAAGACTTTATTTTTGTCCTCCCAAATACTTTCAACTTGAAATTTCAATTTTTCTTTATGCCATTGATCATCTGAGTCTAAAAAAGCAATCCAATTACCTTCAGACTTTTTTATACCCAAATTTCTTGTCGCGCTAACTCCTGGTATACTTTGAACAATTGTTTTTACTGTGGGGTATTCCTTCTTAACCATTTCAAGGGTTCCATCCGAGGAGACGTTATCAACAACAATGATTTCATAAGAACTAAATGTCTGTTTTAAAACTGACTCTATTGCTTTCTTCAGGAAATTCTTCCTGTTAAAAGTTGGGATAACTACAGAAATCTTAAACTCATCTGCCAAAGCTCTCTCCTAAGAAATTTTTTTTAACATTATTCCAATTTCCTAAATTTAATCCTAAGCCAATTTCTAAATTAAGATTTTTCATCTATATTCTATATATTATAAAAAGAATAAATTAACCTGTAAGCTAATTATTACTGAGTATAGAATTGAAGTTTTCTCTTAGACTTAAACCCTTAAAGTTAGGAAAATTTTTTGTATTTTTTTTAATAGGTTTGGTATTAGTAACAGACTTCTATTCTAATCATATTTTATCTATCGAAAATCTAATCAGTTTAAAAGAATTTGCAAAAAACTATTACCTCTCCTATCCCTACTTTACTAGGGTCATTTTCTGTACTGTATACATATTATGTGTATCAGCATTTATTCCCGTAGCTACACTTTTAACAATCCTTTCGGGAGTTATCTTTGGCTCATTGGAGGGTACTATACTAGCTTTATCATCAGCCAGCATAGGAGCCACAATTTCCCTTTTTTTTGTAAGGTCTTTCTTTTATCCATATTTTTCAAACTACCAATCTAAAAGATTCCAAAAATTTTCTGATAATTTTAAAGCATATGGCTCAACATATTTATTTGCAGTCAGAATGGCTCCCATACTTCCCTTCTTTTTGGTCAATATTTTTGTTGCTCTAATGCCAATCAAGACATTACAGTTTTTTTTAGTTAGCTTTTTAGGCATGGCTCCAATGACTTTTATTTTTGTCTACACGGGAACAGTCCTGGATCAAATAAGTTCTTATAAAGATATTTTGACTTTAAATTTAATTGTTACTCTAAGCTTAATTGGCTGCATTCCTTTATTATTTAAACTGATATTTAATAGCAGTTTTTCTCAAAGAAAAAATACCTAACTAGTACATAGAAAATAGTTTTTTACAAACTCTAAATATGACATATTCGTGACAGAGGAAATGCAAAAAAAATGTTTGTTAGCGAACCTGAGAGAAAAACACCGATAACACACAAAACGGATGTAATAGTTGTAGGCTCCGGGCCAGGAGGCCTGTCTGCTGCGATTACAGCAGCTCGCGCAGGTGTTGAAGTAGCTTTAATAGAAAGATACGGTTGCTTTGGAGGCAACATTACTGCCGTAGGGGTTGAGGGGTTTGCCTGGTACAGACATGAAAAAACAATAGAAGCGGGAGGCCTTGCCTTTGAGTATGAGGAGCGAGCAAAACAACAGGACGCCGCTGTACCAGAGTCGCAATCTCTTAGCTATGAATTGGACAGCGAGGGCTTTAAAATAGTTGCTGATAATCTGGTAATGGAAAATGGCATTACGCCAATGCTACATAGAAGTTTCTGCGAACCTATCGTTGAGGGAAATAAAGTAATTGGAGTGATTACAGAGTCAAAAGCAGGCCGCGAAGCTATCATAGGAAAAATTGTTATCGATGCCTCAGGTGATGCAGATGTAGCCAGGCGAAGTGGGGCTAAAGTTTTCAAAGCTAATCCTGAAAATATGATTGGTGCATCAGTAATGTTTCATATGTCTGGCGTTAACAAAGCTAAATTTGTAGAGGAAATAAATCGTGACCCCCAGACATACTCAGACTGGAGTGATAAAAACTGGCAAGTAACGACTTCGGGCAAGGAAGACAAGATGTTTTCTCCTTTCCTAAGAAAGCCTTTCGAAAGAGCAAAAGAATGCGGATTAATTGAAAATGATCTCCAAACTATAACTGGAACTTGGGGAGCCATTCATGACTCAGGCGAACTAACTTATTTGAATCTAGTACACCTAAATGGAATTGATGGTACAGATCCCAACAGTCTAACAAAAGGAGAGATTCAAGGACGAAAAGCTGCTATGGAGGCAATTACGGCGTTGAAAAGTTTTATGCCAGGCTGTTCAGAGGGAAAGCTCAGAAACTTTGGTATGACTATTGGTATACGTGATTCATTTAAGATTGACGCAGAATATAATCTAAAAGATGAGGACGTAAAAAACGAGTGTCGTTTTGACGACAGTATAGGAATATACCCCGAATTTATTGATGGGTACGGAATACTAATTTTACCAACCACTGGAAGATATATGCATATTCCTTATAGAACATTAATACCAAAAAAGATAAAAGGGCTCCTAGTTGCAGGTCGAGCTATTGGAGGAAAGAATATTGCGCACGCAGCAACAAGAAATATGTCTTGCTGTACTGTAACTGGTCAGGGTGCTGGGGCAGCTGCAGCGGAAGCAATAAAGAATAAAGTTAACCTAGAAGATGTAAATATTGAAAATGTGCAAGCAGAGTTAAAAAGGCAGAATGTGAGAGTTTTTTGATTAAGGAGAAAAAGAATTAGCCAAAAAAACACACATCTAACCAACTTATTTGAAGTTGAAGAGATAGAGGACTTGCCGATCGTTATGTCAGATGGAACACGTTTGTCTGCCAGAGTTTGGAAACCCCTCAGTGATGAAGACCTAAAGTTTCCAACAATACTCGAGTATATCCCCTATCGAAAAAGGGATGGAACTCAAGTTCGAGATGCCCTCACACATCCCTATTTTTCTCAAAGAGGATATGTTTGCTTGAGAGTTGATATACGGGGTAATGGTGATAGTGAAGGACTACTTTTTGATGAATATACTGAAGTCGAGCTTCAAGACGCAGAAGAAGTTATAAGTTGGGCTAGCAAGCAATCTTGGAGTAATGGAAAGGTTGGGATGATGGGAATTAGTTGGGGAGGTTTTAATAGCCTTCAAGTAGCAGCAAGAAATCCCAAAGCATTGAAGGCTATAATTACTTTGTGCTCCACAGTTGATAGATACGCTGACGATATTCATTACAAAGGTGGTTGCTTATTAAATGAGAATCTTGGTTGGGGAGCAACGATGCTTTCCTTTTCTTCAAGACCCCCAGACCCAAATATTGTTGGTGAGGGTTGGAGGAAGTTATGGCTAGAAAGACTTAATGCACAACCTCATCTTTCTCCCCTATGGCTTAGGCACCAATGTAGAGATGCCTATTGGAAGCATGGATCCGTTTGTGAAGATTATTCAAAGATAAAGGCAGCAGTTTTAGCAATAGGTGGCTGGGGAGATGCCTACAAAAATGCAGTACCTGCCTTAGTTGAAAATGTTGGAGCTAAGGGAATCATAGGACCATGGATGCACAAATACCCTCACTTTGCAGTCCCTGGACCCCAAATAGGCTTTTTACAGGAAGCATTAAGATGGTGGGATAGATGGTTAAAAGATATAAATAACGGGGCAGAAAACGATCCAGATTACAGAGTTTATGTAATGGAGGGCGAACCACCTGAAACAAACTACAATTACAGAAAGGGATATTGGATAAAAGAAACTAATTGGCCAATTAGTAAAATTTTTACCCGGAGTTATCATTTCAATAAAAACAAAAAATTGGAAGAAGAAATTGGGCATAAGGATAATCCTTTAGGTTATATTGACTCTCCACAGGATTGTGGCTTGAAAGGAGGAGAATATTGTGCCATCTGGTTAGGGCCTGAACTTCCTGGAGATCAGCGAATAGATGATGCTTTGTCTCTAAACTTTGAAACAGACCCCATTTGTTTGAAAGAGGACATTGTAGGGTCTCCAGAAATAACTTTAGTACTTAGTGCTGACTCTCCCAATAGCCAGATAGCAGTTAGGTTATGTGATATTTTTCCCAATGGGGAGTCTTATAGAATTACCTACGGCATCTTAAATCTTAAGTTCAGAGAAGGTTTTGAAAAGCCTCTGGATCTTCCAATAAATGAAAAAGTTAAGGTCACAATTAAACTAGACCATATTGCTTACAAAATCCCTAAAGGAAATAAATTAAGAGTTTCCTTATCAAACGCATATTGGCCTTTAGTATGGCCGACCATTAATCCAGCTAAATTAACTATTTATGAAGGCAGCCTATCGCTACCCACTAGGAAAGAAGCTTTATCAGACGAGTGGACATTTCCTTCAACCGATAGTTCTGCTCCTTGGAAAAATAAAGAAATAAGAAAGCCTTCAAACTCGCGAAAAACTATTTTAGACGAAGCAACAGGTACGGTTACTATAGAGATCGAGGATGATTTTGGATCATTTCAAGATCTTTCACATGGATTAGTAATAGCCAGCAAAGCCAGAGAGACATGGAAGATAAACCCAAAAGATCCACTGTCAGCCTTTGGAAAAACACATTGGACTGAAGAAAGGTCAAGAGACGATTGGTCCATTAGGACAGAAACTTTTTCACAAATGAAATCGGATAACAAATATTTTTATTTAGAGTCTAGGGTAGAAGCTTATGAAAAAGATAAGTTAATCTTTGAAAAAGACGCTAGCGACAAAATTGAACGTATACTTTAATTATTACAGACCCTATTTATTACTTTGAGAAATTCCTTCGCCTCATCTGTAGAGTTGTAATGACATATTGAAAGTCTTATGCAGTCCTTTAATTTAAGTGGAGTCAATATATTCCCACAGTAGTGATCGTTCTTTCTTATATGAACTCTAATATTATTTTTCCTCAGTTGTTCTACGATAAAACTAGAAGAAATTCCTTCAACATAAAAAGAAATAACTCCTTCTCTGGAGTTTAGAGAATTCTTGCCTATTATATGGATTTTTTTTATCTCACTAAGTCCCTGAATCTCAGCAGCTCCATTAATTATAAGAGAAACGATTTCCTGTTCATGCGATTTAATAGCTTGTGATGCAGCATTTAATTGTTCTCTTATATTATTACTTTTAGTGAAATTACTACCTAACCAAGTCATATAATCTATTACATCTGAGAATGTTGCGTAACTTCCTGTATCCCTTGTACCCAACTCCCAATTTTCCGATGGGCCATTTAATAATTGTTCTTTTTGCATTTTTGATAACCTATCAGAGGCCCAAGCAACTCCATATCCGTGCCTCGAAAACATCTTATAAGGGGATACTACATAACCGTCTATATCATATGAATCTATGTCTATTCCTCCATGACTTGAATGCTGTATTCCATCTACAATAATTAAGCATTCAGGAGAGACTCTTCTTATTTTTTTTACAATCCCACCCACATCCAACGACATTCCTGTTACCGGAGAGGTGTGTACAATAGAAACAACTCTCAAATCATCCGTAATCTTTGCTTCATATTGCTCAATGCCAACTGATCCCGTTTTATTATTGTGCTCCACCAAAATATGTGGTCTTTCAGTATAATGCGCCCATTTTTTCATCGCACTCATGGATGCAGGATGCTCTAGAGTTGAACTCAACATTTTTCCTTTTTTTTCTGACCCCAAAGAGGCAGTACGAATCAGCCTGAACAATAGTTCCGTCCCACTCTCGCCTACAAACACTTTTCCCTTTGATGCATTGAAAAACAGGTGCATTTTTTTCTTACCATTTTCTATTATATCTGATAGCGCTCTTGAAGCATCATTTTCCCTTCCTTGGTTGTCCGGGTATGACGCGAATAAAGCAGATGTTTCTACAACAGATTTGAGACGTAAAGATCCTCCTGCATTTTCAAAGAAGATTCTTTTGCCTTCAAAAGGACACTCTTCTACATGCATAAATTTCTCTCTTACGGATTCAATTAATCCCTGTTGCTGTTCAATCATTGAAATTAGAGCACCTAAGTTTTTTCAATTGAAATGTATTAATAGATAGCTGTTTACAACTTTAGTCCAAATTGTCCAAGCAAAATTTATTTTGCTAATTCTTGAACAAAGTTGCTAAAAAATTTCTTAGCCAACTTCTTTGCTGTGCTATGGATAAGCCTTGATCCAAGTTGAGCAATTTTTCCTTTTACCTCTGCTTTCACTTGATAAGAAAGAATAGTCCCTTCTCCATCTTCCATCTTAGATAACGAGACCTTAGCTGACCCACTAGCTGCACCCGCTATACCTCCAGTTCCTGATCCAGAAATAGTATATCCATTTGGAGGGTTAAGGTCACTAAGATTAACCTTGCCTTTAAACCGAGTGGACATAGGTCCAATTTTTAATTTAACCTCTGCACTCAATTCATTCGGACTAATTCTTTCAAGCTTTTCACAGCCGGGAATAGAATTTTTAAGGAATCCTTCATCGTTTAAAGCTTGCCAAACAGTTTCTATGGGCAAAGGTAAATCGTAGCTCTCCTTGATTTCCATTTAAGCTTATCCTATCTCCTTGCAAAGATATCTTAAACAAGAAGAACTTTATTAAATTAAATGGTTATGACGACACCGCACGTTTGGTCATCTCTCCAATTAAGTTTGCCCGATAATCAGCTGAAGCATGAATATCACTCATCAATCCATCGGATGAAACTTCTACACCACTTACCGCCTCTTCACTAAAATTAGATGATAATGCGCTCTCCAAATCGCTATGCCGAAAAACGCCTTCTTCCCCCGCGCCGGTAACTGCGACACGAACTCCATCAGAGAATTTTGCTACAAAAACACCTACCATTGCATATCTAGAGGCTGGATTCGGAAATTTCATATAACATGCTTTCTCAGGCTTTTTAAAACTAACCGCTTCAATCACTTCATCCTCTTCAAGAGCAGTTTCAAACATACCTTTAAAAAAATCATCAGCACTTATATCTCTTTTGTTTGTATGAACTGTTCCATCCAATGCCATGACTGCAGAAGGATAACAAGCGGCTGGGTCATTATTTGCAACCGATCCCCCAAGTGTACCCCGATTGCGAACCTGTCTATCACCAATACCTCCTGCTAAGTCTGCTAGGGCAGGAATAGCTTTGGCTACTAAACTAGATTCAGCTACTGCTGCATGCTTGGTCATAGCACCTATTCTCACACTGGATCCTTTATCCTCTACACCCTCAAGACCACAACCTGAAATATCTATCAGACAATCTGGGTTAGCAAGTCGTTGCTTAAGTGTTGGAATAAGTGTCATTCCTCCAGCCAGGATTTTACCTTCTTTAGAAGATCCAATTGCTTGTACAGCTGCTGAAGAATTTTCTGCTTTTACAATTTTAGTAGAATACATTTTTTCTCTCCTTCTTATTCAGCCGCTCTTGCTTGAGCATTTTGGATTGCTCTCCAAACTGTCTCAGGCGTTGCAGGCATTGACATATCAGAAACCCCTAAAGGACTTAACGCATTAATTATTGCATTGATTAAAGCTGGTGGTGACGCAATAGCACCCGCTTCACCACATCCTTTAACGCCTAGATCGTTGTGAGTACACGGTGTGTTTGTGCATTCAACTTTAAAAGAAGGCAAGTCATCTGCTCGTGGCATACAGTAGTCCATGTAGGAAGCAGTTAGAAGCTGACCATTCTCATCATAGTGAGCATTTTCCAATAATGCCTGGCCAATACCCTGAGCAATTCCACCATGAACCTGACCTTCCACTATCATTGGATTTATTAAGTTCCCAAAATCATCACAAGCAGCCCAATCTACTATCTCAACTACCCCTGTCGTAGGATCAACTTCAACCTCTGCAATATGAGTTCCTGCAGGATATGTAAAATTCATTGGATCATAAAAGGCGGTTTCTTCTAAACCAGGCTCTAAGGTTTCCAATGGATAGTTGTGAGGAACATAAGCCGCCAAAGCAACTTCTCCAAAAGCTGTCTCTTTGTCAGTTCCAGACACTGTAAATTTTCCTTCCTTGAACTCTACGTCATCAGCAGAAGCCTCCATCAAATGAGCAGCAATCTTCTTACTCTTCTCAATAACTTTGTCTAGTGCCTTGCTGATAGCTACACCTCCAACTGCCAAACTTCTAGAACCGTAGGTACCCATTCCAAATGGACTCCTATCACTATCACCATGTACCAACTCAACGCTCGAATTGGGTACACCAAGCTTCTCTGTAACGATCTGCGCAAAAGTAGTAGCATGACCCTGACCATGGCTATGAGCTCCAGTGGTAACAGTTATCGTGCCGGTAGGATCAACTCTAACGGAGGCGGACTCCCATCCACCTACTCTACCACCTAATGCTCCTGCTACCGCAGAGGGAGCTATTCCGCAGGCTTCTATGTAACTTGAAACCCCAATACCTCTATACTTTCCTCTTTTTGAAGCTTCAGACCTCCTACTTTCAAAATTTTTATAGTCGATCATCTCCATTGCTTTATCCAGAGCAGGTTCATAATCACCAGTATCATACTGGAGTGCTACCGCTGTTTGATATGGGAAAGCATCTTTAGGAATAAAATTTAGTCTCCTAAATTCCGCTTGGTCCATACCAACTTCTCTAGCCGCTTGATCAATGACCCTTTCTAATAAATAGGTAGCTTCAGGCCTTCCTGCCCCCCTGTAAGCATCAACAGGAGTTGTAGTAGTTGCATAGCCCTTAACATTTGTATAAATAGCAGGAATGTCGTAAAGGCCGGATAGAAGAGTACCATGCAAATATGTGGGTACAGCTACTGCAAACGCTGAAAGATAGCCACCTAAGTTTGCTAAAGTATCGACCCTCAAACCGATTATCTTATTGTTACTGTCTAGAGCTAATTGTACATTGTTTATATGATCTCTGCCGTGAGCATCAGTAAGAAATGCTTGTGTTCTATCTGCTGTCCATTTTATTGGTCTTTTTATTTTCTTTGATGCCCATGTACAAACAGCTTCTTCTACATATACGTATATTTTTGCTCCGAATCCCCCTCCTACATCCGGGGCTACTACGCGTATTTTAGACTCAGGTATCTGAAACATGAATGCTGCCAAGACAAGTCTTGTCAGGTGAGGACTCTGAGACGTAGTGTATAAAGTATAAGAATCATTTAAGTCATCATATTCTGCTAAAGCAGCTCTTGGCTCCATCGGATTAGGAACTAGTCTATTATTTCTAACTGTAAGTTTCACGACCCTAGAAGCAGATTTTAAAGCCTTATCTGTTGCCTCTTCATCTCCTAGTTCCCAGTCAAAATATCGGTTTTCTGCCATGCCCTCGTGAATTTCAGCTCCCGCAGACGCTGTTTCTAAATCTACTACAGCAGGTAATTCTTCGTATTCCACTTCCACTAATTCCGAAGCTGACTTAGCTTGCTGAAGTGACTCAGCAATAACTACTGCAACTGCGTCGCCTACAAATCTCACTTTTCCTTTAGCTAATAAAGGATGTGGGGGTTCATGTGTAGCGGAACCATCACGATTTGGGACTACCCAACCGCAAATTGGACCTCCTACATCAATGTCTTCCCCCGTGTAAACTGCCACTACACCTGCGGCAGCAGAGGCTGCCTTGGTATTAATTGATTTAATATTTGCATGCGCTACGTCAGATCGTAAAAAATGTGCATGAACTTGCCCAGGACGATTTATATCGTCTGTATATCTTCCTTTTCCTGTTAAAAACTTTCTATCTTCTTTACGCTTTACTGATGCTCCAATTCCTTCTGACATAGACTTAGCCTCCCATTTTTTCTGCGCCGGCTTGGACCGACTTAACGATATTATGATATCCAGTGCACCTGCAAATGTTCCCTTCCAGACCATCCCTGATTTCTGCTTCACTTGGGCTTTTATTCTTAGATACGAGTTCTATTGCACTCATTACCATACCAGGTGTACAAAACCCACATTGCAATCCATGATTTTCATGAAAAGCCTCTTGCATCGGGTGGAGCTTTTCGCTGGATCCTATTCCCTCAATAGTGGTCACTTCTGAACCTTCAGCTTGCATAGCTAACATCGTGCATGCCTTAACTGATACTCCGTCAACATGAACAACACAGGCGCCACATTGGCTAGTGTCACATCCAACATGAGTACCTGTCAGCCCAACAGTCTCCCTAATAAAATCTACTAATAAAGTATTTTCTCCTACTTCATGATTCTCAACTTTTCCATTTACTTTAAGGCTAACTTCCGCCATGTTTTCTCCTCCTACAATAAAAGTCTACCAGGTGATTTAATAATTCTTCCCCTGAAAAGGTAGTCGCCATTTTTGAATGCCTAGTCAAAAAATATTGCGCAATTTACGATTCATATTTTATAGTGCAGTGGTTAAAAGTAAAGAAAAATTTGACTTATGGTAAAGTTTAAAAGTTCCCAAAAGTCATCAGGCAATAGGTTAATTTATGGAAAAACATTTTGATTCCCCAGAGTCTTTAATAAATTCATTAAAACATTCCAATTATATCTTAAATCAGAAGTTAGCAGTGTCTCTTTATCTTTCATTGGCTAGGGGAAAACCACTTTTTTTGGAGGGAGAAGCGGGTGTTGGAAAGACTGAAATCGCTAAAACGCTTTCTATTGCTCTGAAAAAACCTCTAATACGCCTTCAATGTTATGAAGGACTAGACATTAATCAAGCCGCTTACGAATGGAACTATGGTAGGCAACTGATTGCCATTCAAAATGGAAATAGAAATGAATCTGATTTATTTTCTAGAGACTACCTTATTGAGAGACCTTTACTGAAAGCGATCGAGGGAGATAATGAGGGCAATAATATTTTATTAATCGATGAGTTAGATAGAGCAGATGAAGCCTTTGAGGCCTATCTATTGGAGATATTGTCAGATTGGCAAATTTCTATTCCCGAATTGGGGACTATAGAAGCAAAAACTCCGCCCATTGTAATAATAACATCTAATAGAACAAGAGAAATTCATGACGCTCTAAAGAGAAGATGTTATTACCATTGGGTTGGCTTTCCAAATAAAGAGACCGAGTTAGAAATAATCTCAATGAGAGTTCCCGAAGCTGCTAATGATCTTCAGAAGCAAGTGGTAGCCTTCGTTCAAAATTTGAGAGAAAAGAATTTGTATAAGTCTCCCGGAATTGCCGAAACGATTGATTGGGCTCAAGCATTGGTGGAATTAAATTGCGTGGCTTTGGATCCGCAAACCATAGACTCTACTATTGGGGTTTTACTAAAGTACCAAGATGATATATCCAAAATCCAAGGTTCCGAAGCAGGAAAAATATTCAATGAGATTATGATTGAAAGAAAACGAATTGATAAAGAAGAAGAATAAAAAGTAATGAAAAACGATAAGAAATTCTCAGCAAAACTGGACAAAAATATCATCTTTTTCGCGAGATTATTAAGGGCTTCAGGAATTTCAATCGGCTCAGACTCAATTTTGGAGTCTATAGAATCTGTCAAACTCATAGAGTTTACGAAAAAATCCACATTTTTTTATGCCCTTCAAACTAGCTTAATAAAGAGACCAGAAGATATGAAGATTTTCGAGCAAGCTTTCCATCTCTTTTGGCAAAACCCAAAATTTCAAGACCGAATGAGAGATTTATTACTACCTCAAACTCAACTAACAGGAAATCAAGAAGAAAAAGAAGAACTGGCAAAAAGAATTCAAGAAACTCTTGCCAAGCCTCAAAATCCAAAGTCAGAAATAAATAAGCAAGAAAAATTGTTGATTGATGCAAGCGGCACAGCATCTGAAACTCAAATTTTTAAGGAAAAAGATTTTGAAATGATGTCTGGTGAAGAACTCAAAAAAGCGAGTCAGTCAATAAAGGAAATTCTTATAAAAATGCCAAAAAAACCGTTCAGACGTTTTGAAAAAAACTCTTTAGCCACTAAAATATCTGTTAGAAGTAGCTTAAAAGAGGCAAAGAAAAATTTTGGTTTGGTAATACCCAAATTCGTTAAGAAAAAGGATAAACCAAGATCCGTTGTAGTGTTAATAGATATATCGGGTTCAATGGAAAATTACTCGAGAATGATGATACATTTTGTTCACAATTGGATGCAACACCACAAACAAGTTTCCGCTTTTCTTTTCGGTACCAAGTTAACAAACATTACAAATCAGCTCAAAAATAAAGATATTGATGTGGCCTTAAAAGAGGTATCCAAAGCAACAAATGATTGGGCTGGCGGAACTAGAATAAGAGATAGTATTTTCTTATTCAATAAGACATGGGTGAGAAGAGTATCTAGCTCGAGCTCTTTAATTTTTTTAATTAGTGATGGACTTGATCGAGACCATAATACCGATTTGTTTAAACAAATGGAGAGACTTCAGAAAAGTTGTTATAAGCTAGTTTGGCTTAATCCATTACTTAGGTTCAAAGACTTTCTTCCCAAGTCTATTTCAATTAAGAGAATCCTATTAAATGTGGATGCCTTTTTGCCAATCCACTCTGTTGAGAGCATCCAAAACCTAACCTCTTCAATAGCAAAAAATTTGGAAAAAAAAAATGGCGACATTTGTAAATGGCATAATAAAATTATTGAAGATACACAAGAAGGGATAAAAAGTTGATCAACTTAGAAATCGATCAAGAGATTATTAATAAGGCCACAACTTGGGAGGCGGAGGGCGAAAAACTAGCTTTAGCAATAGTTGTAAAAACGTGGGGATCTTCTCCAAGGCAACCTGGAAGCATGATGCTAATAAGAGAAGATGGACACATAATAGGGTCTGTGTCAGGCGGATGCGTTGAAGGAGCTGTAATAGTTGGCTCCAAAAATATATTGCAAAGTAATAAAGCTGAGTTAATGGAATTTGGAGTTGCTGATGAAGACGCTTGGTCAGTAGGCTTGTCATGTGGCGGCAGGATAACGGTATTTGTTTGTCCTGGGAGTAAAATTGAGAGTGGCCTTTTCCAAAAAGCTCTTAAAGCTCAAGAAGATCGATCAAACTTATCTATTGAGTGTGATCTTACTCAAGGAACAATAACAACTTTAAGAGACACCCTTGCAAGCAATGACAGTTTTTTTCGTATGCAAATAATCCCAAAACCACGTCTATTTATCGTGGGTGCTGTTCATATTAGCCAGCAATTAATACCAATGGCTCAGATTTCTGGATTTGATGTTAACCTTATTGACCCTCGAAGCCATTTTGCTAGTGAGGAACGGTTTCCTGATTTGAATATTTTAACGGAGTGGCCAGATGAAGCGCTAAGCAAAAAAAATTTAGGTCCAAATGATGCCTTGGTAACTTTGACACATGATCCTAAAATTGATGATCCAGCATTGTTAGTAGCATTGAAGAGTCCTCTTTTTTGCATTTCATGTCTTGGCAGCAAAAAAACGCATGAAAAAAGAAAATCTAGGCTAATAGATGCTGGAATTTCTGAACAGGATTTTGATAGAATTAATGGTCCCGCTGGACTGGAAATTAACGCTAAAACCCCTGCGGAGATCGCTGTATCAATTTTATCAGAATTGATAAAAAAGTGGCGTGAGTCTCTATAAATGCAGTTAAAAAGGTTACCTACAAAAGAGACTATAGGACTAATTTTAGCTCACAGTACCAACTTAAAAAATAAGCGAATTTCTAAAGGAACTTTGTTAGATAGTGATATCGTAAGATCACTAATAAGTGCCGAAATTTCAGAGGTTACTTGTGCCGTTCCTGACAAGGGAGACATTCATGAGGATGAAGCTGCAAACTTAATAGCAATGGCTATTGATAAGAAAAAATCTTTTTTGGGATTAGCCTCTACAGGAAGAGTAAACTTCAAAACCTCCTCACTTGGAATAGTTAGGTATAAGCGGTCAGTAATTAAGAAACTAAATCTTATTGACCAGAGTATAGCCTTTTCGATAGTTCAGCATAACCAACTTCTTGCACCAAACGACCTGATAGCAACCTTAAAGATTATACCCTTTTTTATTTCTAAAGCCTCTGTAGAAAAGGCGGTAAACTTAATAAGAAAGTCAGAATTGTTTGGTTTTTTTGAGTTAAAAAAGCGTGGATGCGGCCTGATTCAAACTCGTTTCAATTGGCAAAAAACCGAAATATTTAAAGCTACCGCTAATGTCACTAAAAGCCGACTAAAGAACTTAGATTGTCATATCACAGAAGAAAAAGTAATTGAACACGATAAAGATGAGATTGCCAAGAATATAAGGACATTCGCTGATAAAAAAACAAAGATTTTATTAATCAGTGGAGCGTCTGCAATCATCGATAAAACAGATGATATTCCAAAAGCAATTTGTCAAGAAGGCGGGACAATTTTACAGTATGGTCTCGCAGTTGATCCAGGAAACTTAATGCTGATAGGGCAATTAAGAAATATGACTATAATAGGTATGCCAGGATGCGCTAGATCTCCAAAGTTAAATGGCTTGGATTGGGTTCTACAACTTCTTTTAGCGGACATAAAAATAAGTAAAGATGAGTTGGCAGAAATGGGTGCAGGTGGGTTGTTAATGGAAATCGCATCCCGACCTCTTCCGAGATCCTTAAATAAAAAATTCTACAAAACCAAAAAGGTTGTTGGTGCATTGCTTGCTGGCGGAAACTCAAAGAGAATGGGTAAGGTAAATAAACTATTAGTAAAAATTGATGGCATACCGCTGGTAAGAAAAATTGCCCTCGAGATGTTAAACAGCAATCTCGACAAATGTCAGGTGGTTCTTGGGTATCAGGCTGACAAAGTTGCTAAAGTGCTGAAAGATCTTCCAGTTCAATTTTTGATAAACCCCGTTTGGGAAACTGGTCAATCCAGCTCTATCAAAACAGCAGTCGCAAACCTAAGCTCTGATGTAAGTGACCTTTTAGTGATGCTGGGGGACCTACCTGGTGTTAAAAGAAATCATTTAAATTACCTGATTGAAAATCATACTCATGAAGGAGATTCACATAATATTATTTCTGTTCCAAGTTATAAGGGTCAAAGAGGTAACCCCGTGATTTGGGGCGAAGCATTTTTTCCAGATTTAGGCAAGCTTGAAGGGGATACCGGTGGCAGAGCTCTATTTTCCCAGCATCCTGCAGCTATAACTTTAATTGAAATGCAAGACGATTGTGTGGTTAAAGATACTAATACTCCGGAAGCCATTGAATTATGGCTAAAGAGGCCACACGATGGCTGAAAAAGGTTTTTTTAATCTAGATATTTGTGTGAGCACGACCGTCCAAAAAGATAAAGTTGTCTTGCTATCAGTACCCACAATTACTCACTATAAAGGAAGAGTTGATAATTGTAGCTCTGGGATAAAAGTGTTAAGAGACGCCTCTAAAAAATTTGAAGATAAAAAAAATAGCTGGGATTTCGATACCAATACATCCTTAGAACAAACCATCTCTTCAATGGTTGATCTCGGTAATTTTTCCTTAAAACAAAATCCCGAGAATGACAGAGCGAAACTTACGGAAAAACTTAAAATTCAAATCTCTAATGGAAACAAAATCATTGTTGTAGGAGGAGACGACTCAGTTTCAATTCCACCTATACTTGCGCTTGAGCCCTTAAAACAAGTTCATATATTGCAGATTGATGCTCACTTAGATTGGAAAGATCATGTTGGTGAAGAAAAGTTTGGTCGCTCAAATGTTATGAAGAGGGCTTCTGAATGCGAATGGGTTGAGGGAATTACACAAATTGGACTTAGAGGGCTGGGAACATCGTCTGAAAATGAACTATTGGAAGCAAAAAAATGGGGTGTAAATATAATAACATCAGTAGAACTTTTGGATCTCAAAGTTGAAGAAATAGTAGAGTTAATTCCTAAAGAAATTCCCGTTTATATTTCTCTGGATTTAGATGGTGTTGATCCATCTGCGTTACCATCCGTCGATAGTCCAGCCCCAGGAGGTCCCTCACTTTCCTATATTATAGCACTCATCAAAAAATTGGGGGAAAAAAGAATACTTGCCGGCGCAAATTTTGTCGAATTTTCGCCAACTAATGATAGTCATGATTTGGGTAAAAATGCCAGCATAAGGCTACTCACTGTACTTTGTAGCTCTTTAACAAATAATTACAAATAAAGACTTGAACATGATATCTCTTACAGTCTTTAAAGTATAAGAAATTTAATTATCTTTATTATTTTTTGGTTGCGGGGGTAGGATTTGAACCTACGACCTTCAGGTTATGAGCCTGATGAGCTACCGGGCTGCTCCACCCCGCGACAATTAAGTATTAGCGTGTTTTTGGGTCTTCTTAAAATTGGCGGTTACCTACTCTCCCACATCTTAAGATGCAGTACCATCGGCGCAACGGTGCTTAACGGTCGAGTTCGGGATGGGATCGAGTGTTTCACTCGCGCTATAACCACCAAATTTAAAAAGACCCTTAATCCAAAAATACACTTCCAAAATTACTGATACCTTCTACTAGATCGTATCAAGCCTATCGGGTTATTAGTACCAGTCAACTGAACGCATTACTGCGCTTACATCTCTGGCCTATCGAAGTGGTGGTCTACCACTACCCTCAAGGGAGACCTTGTTTTGAGGGGGGCTTCCCGCTTAGATGCTTTCAGCGGTTATCCTGTCCGCACATAGCTACCCTGCACTGCCGTTGGCACGACAACAGGTCCACCAGTGGTGCGTCCACCCCGGTCCTCTCGTACTAGGGGCAGCTCCTCTCAAGTCTCCAACACCCACGGCAGATAGGGACCGAACTGTCTCACGACGTTCTAAACCCAGCTCACGTACCACTTTAATCGGCGAACAGCCGAACCCTTGGGACCTGCTCCAGCCCCAGGATGTGATGAGCCGACATCGAGGTGCCAAACACTGCCGTCGATATGGACTCTTGGGCAGTATCAGCCTGTTATCCCCGGCGTACCTTTTATCCGTTGAGCGATGGCCCTTCCACGCGGGACCACCGGATCACTATGGCCGACTTTCGTCTCTGCTCGACTTGTCAGTCTCGCAGTCAAGCGGGCTTCTGCCATTGCACTCTACGGTTGATTTCCGACCAACCTGAGCCCACCATTGCGCGCCTCCGTTACTCTTTAGGAGGCGACCGCCCCAGTCAAACTACCCACCACACACGGTCCCGGATCCGGATAACGGATCGCGGTTAGACATCAAATCAGTCAGGAGTGGTATCTCAAGGGCGGCTCCACAAAAACTAGCGTTCCTGCTTCAAAGCCTACCACCTATCCTGCACATGACTAATCTAATGCCAATGTGAAGCTATAGTAAAGGTGCACGGGGTCTTTCCGTCTGACCGCGGGTACCCCGCATCTTCACGGGGAATTCAATTTCGCTGAGTCTGCATTGGAGACAGCGGGGAAGTCGTTACGCCATTCGTGCAGGTCGGAACTTACCCGACAAGGAATTTCGCTACCTTAGGACCGTTATAGTTACGGCCGCCGTTTACCGGGGCTTCAATTCGGTGCTTGCACACCTCCTCTTAACCTTCCGGCACCGGGCAGGCGTCAGACCCTATACATCGCCTTGCGGCTTCGCAGAGCCCTGTGTTTTTAGTAAACAGTCGCCACCCCCTGGGTTGTGCCCCCTACATCTAGTTGCCTAAACATAGGGCCTCCTTCTCGCGAACTTACGGAGGTATTTTGCCGAGTTCCTTCAATG
>CACIJG010000004.1:77500-112279 GCA_902586885.1 uncultured Alphaproteobacteria bacterium
ACTTTTTCTGCATTCATCTTTGTATTTTCTTTAGCCTTTTTTTCTGCTTCAGAAATCAAAGATTCTAATTTTGGAATAACAGAGTATGTTAGCTCTCCCGCTCTCTCCAATTGCCCGGTTCTTTTTGCCTCTTCCAACTCCGATTTCAAATTTTCTAAAATCTCCTTATTGTTACCAATTTCTTTCGCATTTCCCAGCTCTTGGTTCCATTGTGAAGTCAACTTATTAGATCTCCCCTTAAGTTCTTTTAACTCAATTAATAACTCAGACAATCTATCCGCAGAAGGTCCATCTGTTTCTTTTTTAAGAGCTTCGCACTCAATATCCTTTTGTAGAATTTCTCTATCTAAATCTTCCAGCTCAGTTGGCTTACTTCCCATTTCCATTTTTAGTTTTGCAGCAGCTTCATCAATTAAATCGATCGCCTTATCAGGAAGAAATCTGTCTCCTATATAACGATCAGACATTCTTACTGCAGCCACTAAAGCGGAGTCGCTGATTGAGACACCATGGTGAACTTCATATTTATCCTTAATTCCTCTCAAGATGGAAATACAATCATCGCAATTAGGAGGATCAACCATAATTGGCTGAAATCGCCTAGCGAGCGCTGCATCTTTTTCAATATATTTTCGATGTTCATCTAAAGTTGTTGCTCCAATGCACCTAACCGTCCCTCTGGCTAACGCCGGTTTTAAGAGATTTGAAGCATCCATTGATCCCTCAGACTGTCCTGCTCCTACTAAAAGATGAACCTCATCAATAAAAAGAATAAATTTTCTATCATTGTTCTCTATTTCTCTCAGAACACCTTTCAACCTCTCCTCGAACTCTCCTCTGAATTTAGCGCCTGCTACAAGTGATCCCATGTCTAATGAAATTAGTTTTTTATCAAATAGTATCTCTGGGACATCTTTTCTAATTATTCTGAGCGCTAAACCTTCTGCTATAGCTGTTTTACCAACCCCAGGATAACCTATTAAAATTGGGTTATTTTTCGTTCTCCTAGTTAAAACTTGAATGGTTCTTCTTATTTCTTCGTCACGTCCGATTATTGGATCAATATCCCCATCATTTGCTTTTTGTGTTTGGTCAACAGTATATTTTTCTAAAATACTCTGACCCTCCTCATATTGCTGATCTTTAATTTTTCTCTCCTTCCGATTACTTATCAAATTTGTTTCAAAATTTTGCAAATTGGGTAAATTTTTCTTAAATAATTTTCCTACACTACATCTTCCAAAAGCTATTGCTATTAGAAGCGAATCTATTCCTATGAATTTATCTCCATATTTTTTTGACAAATCACTGGACTCATTCATTGCGAGTTGAAGATCTTTATCAATATACAAGTTCTCATGACCTTCAACTTTAGGAATGATTTTCAAAGCTTTTTCCAAATCGCTCAAAATAAGGGAAAAGTTCCCTCCGCAACTTTCTATTGCTTTTTTCAATCTTTTATTATCATGGGATAAAATAGTTTTTGCCAGATGTCCTGTAGTTAATGCTTGATTTTGCATTGCCTTTGCAGTTTCCATAGCGTCAAAAAAAATCTTCTTTGCAAGTTCAGTATATCTATCTAGTTTCATATAAAAATCAAAAATATATTTAAATTCTTATATTTAGATGTGGTTTTTTAAATGATATACAAGACTTAAAAAAAGAAATTGCTGATTAAATATATGAGAATTGAAGAAAAAATAATTGTCGCCTTAGATTTAGAAACTAGTGATGATGCAATGGATATAGTTCTTAAGTTGGAGGGTCACGCAAATTTTTTCAAGATTGGACTTGGTCTTCTAGCTAAAGGTGGACTAGATTTAGCGATGGAACTTAAGAAAAAAAATAAAAGTATTTTTTTGGACTTAAAACTTTTTGATATTCAAAATACTATAGAGAAAGCGGTAAAGAGCTTAAGTTCATTGGGAGTAGATTTTATTACCGTTCATGGAGACCCACAAGTTGTAAGGGCGGCCATAATGGGAAGAGAGAAACCCGAAACAAAAATATTGGCAGTAACATTTTTGACAAGTCTCAATAGAAAGGATCTCGACCAAAATCTTATAAAATATGGAAAAATACCAAATCTTGTTGAAAAAAGAGCAGAAATAGCTGTCAGAGCTGGTGCTGATGGTATTATAGCTTCTCCTCAAGAAATCAAATTGCTTCGAAAAAATGTAACTTGCTCAAAAAAATTGATTGTGACCCCAGGTGTAAGACCAAAAAATGCTAAACTATACGATCAAAAAAGAGTGTCTACTCCATCTCAGGCCATTATAGATGGGGCAAATCATATAGTTGTTGGAAGACCCATCTACAAATCAAAAAATCCCCTGGAAAGCTATCTTGCGATTGCCTCTGAAATAGCCGATGTGAAATCTAAAAATTAGAAATAATTCGTAAAAACTGCTGAAAAACTGATACCACCCGATACTGAAAATCTGAAAAAGTTGGAGAATATTCCAGCGTCCTTTCGTCACAATACAAGGATCTTAAAAACTCAATTTGTATAACATGATAATTTTGTTCTGGTTTTGAATAATTTTTAGTAATGAAGCCCCCTGAAAAAGGCTTATTGATATCCACTTTAAATCCCTCTTCAGAGAATAATTTTTGTAATAACGATAAAATGCTATTTTCGCATGACGAACCAAAACAATCTCCAAGGACCACATCTGCTAGATCATTATCTGGTTTATCTTTAGCAAAATTGCTGGGCATCGAGTGACAGTCTAAAAGAATAACTTTTTGAAAAAGCGTATGTGTATGAGATATAACCTCACCAAGTTTTTTATGATACGGAAAATAGAAGTTATCTATTCTTTCTTGAACCTCTTTTTTTGATATTTTTTTTGAATAAATTCCCCTTTGCATATCTACAACCCGAGGTATCACACCAAGTCCAGCCAAAACTTTTGGAGTTTTTGAAAAGTTGGTTAAATCTCTTACAAGAAGTGGGTCAAGTTCCATATGGTCTCTGTTTAAATCAACGTAAGATCTAGGGAAAATTGCAGCCATTAAAATAGAACCCAAATTCACAATTGGCGAAAAGATTTCGTCTACAAATAAATCTTCTGATGATCTTAAACTTGTTAATGGCAATTTAGTCATTTCTAGAAATTTTTTTGGATAATATCTTCCGCTATGAGGGGAATTAAATACTACGCAGGAAGTCTGATAGTCTGGCAACTTTAGTTCAAAGGGCGACATAATTATTCCTAGACTGAGTTTTGTTCAAAATTAACCTTGACCCTTAATAAGCTTTTTATATAAAAAAAACAATAAGGGCGTATAGCTCAGCGGGAGAGCACTTCGTTGACATCGAAGGGGTCACTGGTTCAATCCCAGTTACGCCCACCATAAAAAAAGCTTGTTTTTATGACACAAAACTATTAAAAGTCACCTCTGGAGATATAAATGAAAATAAGAAATTCTTTAAGATCATTGAAACAAAGACATAGAAATTGCCGAGTAGTTAGACGGAAAGGCAAAGTTTATGTTATAAATAAAGTTCAGCGCAGGTTCAAAGCAAGGCAAGGCTGATAAGAATACGCCAGACTATGAACTTAAATAAATGTCATAACTTCAAAGATTTCAGAGAGTTGGCTAGAAGAAGACTTCCTCGCCCCATATTTGACTATATTGACGGGGCAGCTGACGATGAAATAACTTATAAGAGAAATACTGAAAGCTTCAATTCTGTTTCACTGGTACCGAACGTTTTAAATGCGGTTGAAAAGGTTGATATGTCAACTACGATATTTGGTAAGAAGATTTCGATGCCAATATATTGCTCACCAACTGCAGTACAACGCTTGTTCCATTTCGAAGGAGAGAGGGCGGTAGCAAACGCTGCAAAAAAATATAATACAATGTTCGGCGTTTCCTCTTTAAGCACTGTAAGTGTTGAAGAGATCACAAGCATCACAGACTCACCAAAAATGTTTCAATTCTATTTTCATAAAGATAGAGGTCTTAATAAAAATATGCTGGAAAGAGCCCAACAAGCTAAGTTTGATGTCCTAGCATTGACAGTAGACACAATAACTGGAGGCAATAGGGAGAGAGATTTGAGGACGGGCTTTACTATCCCTCCAAAACTTACCCTAAATAGTATGTTAAGTTTTGGCTTAAAACCGGCATGGCTTTATAATTTTTTAACTTCTTCAGCTTTTGAATTGCCGCACCTGCAAGAACACGTCGAAGAAGGTACGAGCGCTGTTACTTCTATAGGTTCCTATTTTTCTAATATGCTTGATCAAACTATGAGTTGGAATGACGCTGAAAAATTGAGATCTGATTGGAATGGGCCATTTGCTTTGAAAGGAATTATGAGTGTTGAAGATGCAAAGAGAGCGGTTGATATTGGATGTGATGGTGTGATTGTTTCAAATCACGGTGGAAGACAGTTGGATGGAGGTTGCACCCCGTTTGATCAATTAGGGAGAATAGTTGATGCAGTTGGAGATAAAGTAGACGTTATCTGTGAAGGCGGTATTCAACGAGGTACTCATGTCCTTAAAGCACTATCTATGGGGGCCAAAGCTTGCGCTGGAGGAAGGCTATACCTATACGCCCTGGCCGCAGCAGGGCAAAAGGGAGTTGAGAAAGCCTTAGAAGTACTTCAAAAAGAAATAGAAAGAGACATGAAGTTAATGGGCGTGACAAGTATTGATCAATTATCCCGCAAGAATATTAATTTGATGTAACGAATGAACTCAATAAATCTAGAAAATTCTATTAGACGACATATAAAGGGCAGTCAACCCGCTCCAGTACATTTGTGGGACCCACCTTTTTGTGGAGATTTAGATATTCATGTTAACTCAAAAGGGCAATGGTACTATCAAAAATCTGAAATAACAAGAGAACGTCTGATAAGGCTCTTTTCAAACATATTAAAGAAGGAAGGAGAAAAATACTTTTTGGTAACACCAGTTGAAAAAGTAGGAATAAGGGTTGATGACGTGCCTTTCATTGCAAATGATATTTTTGTCTCAAACATCGCAAATAAGACACTTGTAAAATTTCAAACAAACGTCGGAGATCATATTACTTTAGACATGCTAGACAAATTCTACATCGACTTCAAAAAAGAAACAGGGGAACCTAAACCCTACGTTAGAGTAAGGGCAAACCTATTCGCGAAAATAGACAGAAAATGTTTCTATAGGCTAATAGATTTATGTTGCAACAAAAAAATTGAACGAAAATCTTGGTTTGGTTTCTGGTCAAACAAGACTTTTTTTCCTATCACCGAAACCTTGAATATTGGCCTTTAATGGATTTTCAATTCATGTTTGAATTCTTCCAATACTTTTTTATATAGCTCCATTTTAAAAGGAACAATTTTTTCAATTAAATCATCAATTGAAGACCACCTCCATTCACAGAATTCAGGTGTTTTAGTTGATATATTTATATCAGTATCCTCACCTATGAACTCAAAGAGAAACCATTTTTGACTTTGTCCTCTGTACTTACCGCCCCAAAAGTTAGATTGTATTCCAGACGGAAGATCATATCTGTACCATTTTTTTGTAATTCTCACTAAAGATACTTTATCTTTTGATATTCCAGTCTCCTCAAACATTTCTCGATAGGCGGTTTCCAAAGGGACTTCGTTTTCATCCATCCCACCTTGGGGCATTTGCCAAGCTGACGTATTATCTAACCTTCGCCCAGTAAAAATTTTTTTGTCTGACTGAAAGATTACCAACCCCACACCCAGGCGATACGGAAGATGTTTCTTTTCACTCATTTTTTAAATCATTGTAAACGCTTAAACCCTCTATTAAATCTAAAGCATGGGCCAGTTGATTGTCCTCGTTTCTTCTACGAGAAGTCTTCTTAAACAATTCATCTTCTTTCTTTAACATTTCTTTTTCGTAATCACTAAGCCTGTCATTGCTCAAAGCGCCTTCCAAGTCGGCTTCAGACCAAGATCGCCGTTTGCCTTCTTTCTCGTCTTTCTCCTCTCTTTTATACTCGATAAAAACATCTGGTGTTACTCCTAGAGCTTGAATAGACCTTCCTGATGGCGTGTAATAACGAGCTGTTGTAAGACGGATTCCTGTATCCTGACCAATTGGCAAGACAGTTTGGACAGAACCTTTTCCAAAGCTTTTGGTTCCGACAATAACTGCCCTTTTGTGATCCTGCAGTGCACCAGCGACTATCTCAGATGCAGATGCAGATCCCGAATTTATTAAAACAACTAAAGGCTTGTTAGACGCAATGTCTCCCTTTTTTGCTTTATATCGATCTCCCTTTCCAGCTCTGTTTCTTGTTGAAACAATTTCTCCTTGTTCTAAAAACATATCAGTAACCGAAATGGCAACTGAAAGTAACCCTCCCGGATTATTTCTTAGGTCTAAGACGAAACCCTTTGGTGGCGTGTCACCCATTTCTTTTTTTATCTTATCAATACCATCCTTAAGATTCGGAGTTGTCTGCTCATTGAAAGTTGTTACTCTCATCACAACTATATCATCTTCTCTCCTTACTTTTGCGGCTGTCAACTTTATCACGTCCCTAGTTATTGTTATTTCGAGCGGATCTTCGGACCCTTCCCTAACAACTGTTAATTTTACATCTGAACCCACCGGACCTCTCATAATTTCAACTGCCTCTGATAAAGTTAAGCCTAGGGTTGGTTTATCATCAACAAAGGTTATAAAGTCGCCAGCTAAAATACCTGCTTCAAAAGCTGGCGTTCCGTCTATCGGAGACACCACCTTAACAAAACCATCTTGCTGAGTTACTTCAATTCCAAGGCCTCCAAACGATCCTTTAGTATCTACCTGCATATCGTCAAAACTCTTGGGAGGCAAAAAACCAGAATGAGGATCAAGTGAGGACAGCATTCCATTTATTGCTGCCTCAATTAGTTCTGAACTCTTAACTTCCTCTACATAATTTGATTTCAGGAGATCAAAAACTTGACCAAATAGTTCCAGTTGCTCATATGTATCTCGTTTACTTTCTTTTGCGATAGGGCTTTGAGATCCAAAGAAAAAAGCAACAATTATGAAAGTAAAAAATTTCAGGTTTCTTTTATAATTTGTCATAGTTTGTCACCTTTCTCCGTATGCTCACTAACTTTGTTAAAAATCTAACTCTCATTGCCAATATATCAAGAGCACAAAATACCAATATAGATCAAATATTCAACTTACAAATTTTATTAAAGATTTCCCACTCATTAATTTTGGTTTTTCTAATCCCATCAAGTCTAATACCGTTGGAGCCACATCCGATAGTTTTCCTGATGAAAGAGACAGATTTTCTCTTTTTGAGTATAGGATAATCGGTACCGGGTTAAGAGTATGAAAAGTATGAGCCTTTGAGGTGCCTTTTATAAACATCTCTTCGCAATTTCCATGGTCTGAGATTATTAACATTTCTCCATCAACTACCTCAAGACTTGAAATAATGCGACCCATCATCCGATCAATTGTCTCACATGCTTTCAAAGTAGCATTTAAATTGCCTGTGTGTCCTACCATGTCGGGATTGGCAAAATTTATTATTAAAAGATCATAAATTTTTGATCCAATTGCTGAAATTAATTCCAAACATATCTTTTCTGAGGACATCTCAGGACATTCCTCATAACTAGCCACTCTTGGGCTAGGCACCAAAATTCTATCCTCTCCTTTATACTTTTTTTCTGCTCCGCCATTAAAAAAATATGTCACATGAGGATATTTTTCTGTTTCAGCAATTCTGAATTGCTTGAGGTTATTTTTCTCAATCCATTCACCTAGAGTGTCTTTAAAAGTAATTTTTTCAAAAAGAACTTTTACTAAACTCTTCAAATCAGGATCATATTCGATCATCCCCAAAATATCTTTGAATTTATTAGGAAGAGTACCGTCTGAGTTCAAAAAGTTTTTTTTGGTAAAAGAATGCATTAACTGTCTCGCCCTATCAGCTCTAAAATTAGTAAGAATCAGTCTATCATTCTTATCTATCAAGCCCTTATAATCTCCAATTATCGTGGGCTCTATAAATTCATCTGTTAAACCTTTACTATGAGAGTTATTAATAGCCTCTAGCGCAGATTTACATCTTTTACCTTTTCCACTAGTAATAGCCCATAAAGCTGCCTTAGTTCTATCCCATCTCTTATCTCTGTCCATTGAATAATATCTTCCCATTATTGAGGCAATGCGAACATTTTTTGGCATCTCAGACTGAATAACTTTAATATCTTTTATACTAGATTTAGTCTCTACGTCTCGCCCATCGGCAAAAAGATGTAAATTTACTCTTAGGTTATTCGAGGACGCTATGTGCATCAATTTGATAAGATGATCCCTATGTCCATGTACGCCTCCTTCTGAAAAAAGACCTGCTATGTGGACAAATCCACCATTCGTTTTTGATTCTAATAAAAACTGGTTTAGGGTTGTGTCTTTATCTAGCTCTCCTGACTTTATAGCCTCATCTATTCTTGGTAACATAGTCTTAATTATTCTACCTGATCCGATATTTAAGTGACCTACTTCTGAGTTTCCCATTTGTCCCTCTGGTAAACCTACGGAGCTCCCATGAGTTTTTAAAGTTGCATTGGGAAATTTTCTTATTAATGCATCTATATTTGGTGTTTTTGCCAGTTTGAAAGCGTTACCTTTCTTTGTGGGTCTCAAACCTAGGCCGTCAAGAATACATAATACGAGAGGAAATCTTTTAATCTTCGTGTTCACAAAATTATCATTCTTTATGATAAGGATGGTTCGAAATAATACATTTAGCTCTATATAGCTGCTCCGTTAGTATAACCCGGATAAGTTTGTGAGGTAAAACAAGATTTGAAAAAGATATACTTCTTAAAGCATTTTCTTTTATTTTGTAAGGCAAACCATGTGCTCCACCAATGAATATTGAAATGTCTTTTATTCCGCTATTCGATAGCCTATTTAAATAATTTGCGAACTCCACAGAAGTAATATTTTCTCCCTTCTCGTCTAGTATTATATAATTTTTTTCTTCCTTTTGTCTCTGAAATATTTTCCTGTTGTAGTCCTTTTCTTCAGAACCAATTTCATAAATATCTAAGGTATTTAGATTAGATTTTGGGAGTTTATTGTTAAACCTTTTCAGATATCTTAGAATTAATTCGAACTCAGGACCTCTAGAAATTTTCCCATGAGCTATTATCTTTATATTCATTGAAACACAAAACTTTCAGTTCGATATATTTTTTATGTGATCTTTCCAAATTTTTTCGATTTGATAATAATCTCTCACTTCTGGTCTAAATATGTGAACAATAACAAACTGAAAGTCTAACAAAATCCAGTCTGCATTTTCTCTCCCTTCAATTTTACCGTTGATTTTATATGAACTTTTGACCTCTTCCATGAGTTTTTCTGCTAGAAATATTACTTGCCGATTTGAAGAGCCCGAAGCTATAATAAGATAGTCAAATTCGGAAAAATTTTCATCTACTGATACCTCAACAATATTTTCTGCTTTACCTTCAATTAAGTTTTCTCTTATGAATGAAACCAAGTCTTTTTCTTTAAGGCTATTGACAGTCAATTTGTCTGACTTGTTAATCATTTTTTCTTCTTTTTTCAGGCTACTCTCCTATAAGTTAATAGTTAGTTTGATGTGCTATTGGTATATTGAGTAGTCACCAAAAGATCAATTTTATTTAGTTAAATTAAGGACATTTTTCAAAACATGGTTAAAAAAGGCTTCACTATTTACTTCATTTATATAATTAACATTTTTAGGTCGATCGGTAACCTCCCACCAATCCACCACAGTCATGCCTCTTGTTAAATCTGACTCGGTTTCGACCTCAACATTAACTACTTTTCCTTTGTAAATCTCTGGGTTTAGTAAATATACTATTACGTTAGGGTCATGAAGAGGGCCTCCCTTACTACCATATTTTTTGACATCATATCTCTCGAAAAAATCTAATAGCTTGGCTGCTTGGGTGGCACTATTTTTATCAGAGGAACGTAATTTACTTAAAAACTGTCTATCTACAAGAGTTTTATGTGTCACATCTAGAGGCAACATTGTTATTTTTATACCGCTACTTAAAACAATTTTTGCTGCTTCTGGGTCTACATATATATTGAATTCAGCTGCTGGCGTTATATTGCCGCCTTCAAAGAAACCTCCTCCCATCAATACTATCTCTTCTAAAAGATCTCCTATTTCAGGTTTCTTTAATAATGCAGTAGCTATATTAGTTAATGGCCCCAAGGCACAAAGAGTAATTTTTTTTTCATCATTTTCCAGGATAGTTTCAATTATGAAATCAGAAGCCTTATCTTTTTCAACCTTTTTATTTTTCAAAACTAATTCTGTTCCATCCAAGCCTGTCTTTCCATGAACATGTTCAGCCGTTACCAATTTTCTTGTAAGCGGCTTTTCACAACCTCTAAAAACAGGTATTTCCTCCTTTCCAGTTAGTTCACAGATTTTCAAAGCATTTTCTGAAGTGAAATCTAAAGACACATTCCCTGCTACACACGTGACACCTAACACTTTGAGTTTTTCACTTCCAAAAGCTGTCATTAATGCTAATGCATCATCCTGTCCAGGGTCAGTATCAATTATAATTTTTTTCAATAGCACCTCACTGCATGAGGGTCCTTTCCTAAGATCTAACTTCTTTTTCATATTCGCTGGACATTTGCCTAGCAAGTTGACCGACTTCAAACCTAAAAGTATCTATTTGACCGACTGGCGTTACTTCTGCCGCAGTTCCAGTAAGCCAACACTGCTCAAAACTATCCAGTTCTTCAAGCTTAATGTGTTTTTCTACAACCTCAATGCCATTTTTTTTCAAGAGACTTATGACAGTCTGACGAGTTATTCCATTTAAAAAACAATCAGGTGTAGGGGTATACACCCTATTGTTCTTTACAAAAAATATGTTTGCTCCTGTGGCTTCTGCTACGTAGCCCCGATAGTCCAGCATAAGGGAGTCAGAACATCCTTTTGATTCAGCAGCATGCTTAGACATTGTACAAATCATATATAATCCAGCAGCCTTAGCAAAGCATGGTATTGTCTCAGGGCTTGGTCGCTTCCAGGGAGAAATATCTAACTTAGCACCTTTTAGTTTGGCATCTCCATAATATGCACCCCATTCCCATGAAGCTATTGCAACTCTTACCGGATTTCTAGAAGATGCCACACCCATGTCTGGGCCTGAGCCTCTCCATGCTAAAGCTCTTACATAAGAGTCTTTTTGATTATTTGCCTTTAAAACTTTTTTCTTTGCTTCCTCTAATTCATCTATTGAGTAAGGTATATTTATGTCCACATATTGACCAGACCTTATCAGTCTAGACGAGTGCTCTTTACTTTTATAAATTCTTCCTCCATAAGCCCTCTCACCCTCAAAAACTGATGATCCATAGTGTAAGGCATGAGTTAACAAATGAAATTTTGCATCCTTCCATTGAACTAACTCTCCATCAACCCAAATCATTCCTTTTAAGTTTTCATAAGAATCAACCATGCAACCCCACTTTTATAATTATTCTATCTTCAATACAAAATTTTATTAATATTTACCAGAGTTTGATTCATTGTTTAAAAAAATAAACTTCTTCGATTAGCTTTATCTATCTAAAGTATTTATTTTGATAATATCACTGTGTTAACTTATTAGCGTTTACTTAACTTCTTAACTACTTAGGACAATCGAGATGTTACATGATGAAAAGCACATATTGCTAATTGATGACGATGAGCGTATTCTTTCTCTACTAAAGACCTTTCTTAATCAAAATGGATTTATGACTTCCAGCGCTAAAAACTCGCAAGAAGCCCGCTCTCTATTAGATTATTTTGAATTCGATATCCTTATAATTGATATTATGATGCCAGGGGAAACAGGTTTGGAGCTATTAGAATCTTTAAGAAAAAATAGAGATATTCCTGTAATATTATTGTCAGCAAAAGGGGAAGCAAGTGATAAGATTTCAGGCCTCGAATTGGGGGCAGATGACTATTTATCAAAGCCTTTTGAGCCAAAAGAACTATTATTGAGAATAAAAAACTTGCTCTCTAGAAATAATGCAATTGACGACAACAAATATGAGAAAAAAGTTAAAATTGGAACGAAAATTTTTGATTTAGAAAGAATGGAACTGCAGGAAAACAATAATATTATTGCTCTAACAACTGTTGAAACAAAACTCTTAGAAATTTTTTGCTCGAACCCAAAAACTATTATTGAAAGAAATCATATTATTTCTGAATTAGGATATAAAAGCGATAGTAATAAGCAGAACGAAAGAAATGTCGATGTTCAAGTTACTCGATTAAGAAAAAAAATTGAGGATGACACAAAAAATCCACGGTTTCTTAAAACAATACGCGGTAAAGGCTACAGACTTTTACTTTAATTAGTTTTTAGCTATCAAAAAATCTCCATTTTTTTTACGCCCCATATATCTGACTTTAAAACCCAACCTTTAAGTTTTTTAATTCCTACCAAACACCACAAAAGATCGCATTTTTTTACTTTAGCTATAACATTTTTTTTTAAAATAGCTTTCCCAAGACCTTCTGGCTTATTTTTATTACGTAGAAGGGTTTCTTCTCTAATTACAATCACGTATCTTTTTCCAGAAAAAAGACTTTTAAACATCCAACCCGTCTGACCCTCAAAATCTTCTACCTTCCTCCAATACCCAAACTCACCAATAATCTTAATCGGTAAATTTTTTCGTTTGTAAACCCAATCAATTTTATGGTCAAAACTTGGACCTCGTCTCATATTGGCTTCATTCACCTTTAAAGAGACATATCGTGGAATATCCAAACCTGTTTCCTTGCCAACCGTAGATTCGAAGTTTTCAGCAAACAATTTCCAAGAAAATATGATGTTAATTATTAAAAGGAGTACAAAAAATCTGTAGCGAGAAGAAAAACTTCGAAATATAATGGGAATTGATATCTTTATCATTTTTTTAAATCAGTGATTCATTAAAACAAAGTATAACAAATTTCAAAAATAATTTAAAACCATACAAATATGAGAAAAGCCAGAGTAATAATAACAAGAAAGCTTCCCTTGCCAGTTGAGAAGAGAATGGGTGAGCTTTTTGACGTAACTCTTTCTAAAGCTGAGCACCCAATTGAAAGACAGGAGCTAATTAATGCCTTGAAGGAGGCAGAAGTTTTAGTACCAACTATTGGTGATAAAATTAATGCAAGTATGCTCAGCTTAGCAAATCCTAAACTAAAACTAATAGCAAATTATGGCGCAGGCTATGACCATATAGACGTCAAAACAGCCTTTCAGCGAGGTATAATAGTTACTAATACTCCCAGCGTATTAACTACAGATACGGCTGATATGACTATGGCATTGCTATTAGCTATGCCCAGAAAACTTAGAGAAGGTCATGAGGAGATGCAGTCTGGCAACTGGAAGGGATGGAGCCCCACCGCCTTAATGGGAACCAGAGTTACAGGAAAGAACCTTGGGATAATTGGGATGGGAAGAATTGGCCAAGCTATTGCGAAACGAGCTATTGCGTTTGACTTGAAAATCAATTACCACAATAGGCGCAAACTACATAGCGAACTTGAGAAAACCCTTCAAGCAAAATATTGGATTAATCTTGAAGAAATGATTTCTAATGTAGATATTTTAGTTGTCTCTGCCTCTTTGAATCCATCTTCCTTGTATCTTTTAGACCAAAAAATGCTCTCAAGGCTTAAACCTTCAGCATACATAATAAATATATCGAGAGGCGAAATTATTGACCAAAACGCTCTAGTTAGACTGCTTAAAAATAAAAAAATAAGTGGCGCTGGTTTAGATGTCTATGATCATAATAAGATTATAAGTGAAGATTTCAAACGTTTAAAGAACGTTTTTCTATTACCTCATATGGGATCTTCAACACTAGAGGGTAGGCTGGAAATGGGTGAGAAAGTTATCTTGAATATCAAAACATTTATCGATGGACATAGACCTTCTGACCAAATAGTTCCAAGCATGCTATAAGTTTTAATACCTATTATTACACACCAAACATTTAACGTTTTTTTCTACTGAGAAAACTTGAAAAACACCGTTAAGACAGTCAAATATTAAAAGCTTGTTTGTGAGAATATTGCCTGTATTGCAAACATACTTAATTGTTTCAGCAGCCATATAACTTCCTACCAAAGCAGTGGTAGTACCCAAAACCCCTTCTGAGTTACAATTAAGTTCATTAGTATTTTCTTCTATATCAGGAAAAATACACTCATAACATGGGGCTCCATCTTTTAGAAGGAAGCTTATTGTGCCTTCCCATCCAGAAACTCCTCCAAAAATCAAGGGCTTTTCGTATTTAACACAGGCTTTGTTAATCTCTATTCTTGACTTTACGTTATCTGTACCATCAAGAATTAAATCATATTTTGATATTATTTCAGCAGATTTAGTGTTATCTATAAAAAAATCGTATTTTTCTATTTTAACATCATTATTTAACTCTCCTACAAACCTAGAAACAACTTCTACTTTTTTTTTACCAATATCTTTATACTTATAAATCGTCTGTCTCTGCAAATTGGAGAGAGCTACAGTATCTTGATCTACTATTCCGATGTTTCCGACTCCTGCACCTGCAAGATATTGTATAGCCGAAGAACCTATACCACCCAGACCGATAAGCAATATATTAGAATTCCACAACTTTTTTTGACCAACTCCCCCAATATTTTTCATAAGAATATGTCGCCTGTAGCGATCTAAATAGTCAGGACTTGAAGCATTAGGCATTTTATTTTTGACCTTTATTTTTCCAATTTATCTCAAATAATCAACTTCATATTTAATACAACTATCAAATTCGCTTATCAGAGCTGAATTATTCTATGAAAAATCTCTTCTTGTTTACGACTTTAATCGCCAAATTGCTTAATTATTTCATCCCTTATTATTTTAGCAACTTCGCGTTTGCCTGATCTCTTATAGTGTATAATTTTCTCTTCTTTAATGAGAAAGACTTCGTTATTATCACCTCCCATATTATGGGTATCTTTGCTAACTTTATTAGCAATAAGCCAATCACAACCCTTTTTCTCCAATTTTTTCTTTGCATTTTCGATAACATTATCAGTTTCCGCAGCAAAACCGATTATAAGCTCAGGTCTATGTCGTTTAGAGCATACAGTTTTTAATATATCTGGATTTTCAATAAATTCTAAGTCAGGTGGCTTTGTGCCCTCAATCTTTTTTATTTTTCCTGTAGATATATTTTTAACTCTCCAATCTCCTACCGCAGCAACAAATATGGCTATGTCATAGTCTCCAGAATTTAAAACAGCTTCGTACATCTCCATTGCTGTTTCAACTCTAATTACTCTGCAACAGTCTGGGAGATCTATATTAACGGGTCCCGTTACCAATGTAACATCTGAGCTGACCTCTGAAAGGATTCTCGCTATTTCTGTTCCCTGTTTGCCTGAGGACTTATTGGTAATAAATCTAATCTCATCTATGTGCTCATGCGTAGGACCTGATGTAACCAGGATTTTTTTATTACCGAGCGCTTTTACTTTTTTTTTTTTAAGGTTATCCAAAATTTTTGATGGCTCGGACATCCTCCCAAACCCGTATTCACCGCACGCCATTTCTCCCTCGTCAGGTCCAATTACTTTAACCCCACTTTCTTTTAGTAAAGATAAATTACTTTGAAAAATAGGATTCTCCCACATTCTTACGTTCATAGCAGGAGCTAAATAAATTGGCTTTGTTGTTGCTAGCAAAAGTGTTTGAGCTAAATCATTAGCAAGACCATTTGCCATAGAAGATATAATGTTAGCGGTTGCTGGTGCAACCAAAATTGCATCAGGCCAGCGAGCTAACTCGATATGACCCATTTTAATTTCTTGATCTCTATCATGAAGGGAAGTTCTAAGTGGTTCTCCAGAAAGATGTTCTATAGTTGCTGATGTTACGAACTCCAAGGCTGCTTCAGTGGCTACGCACTTAACTTCAGCCTCATTTTTCTTAATAAGCCTTATAAGTTCAAGAGTTTTGTAAGCCGCTATGCCACCCGAAATTATCAATACAACTTTTTTAAACATATCCCTATCCAAATCAGAGCTTTTTCAAACTCTAAGATAGGCATATTTTATATAATGATCAATAACAACTAATTAAAGTCCGATCATTGAATGAATGCCTTTGTGGACAGATAAATGTTTTTTGAGCTTTTTAAGCGCCTGAGTTTCAAGCTGCCTCACCCTTTCTTTAGACACTCCCAGCTCCCCGCCGATAGCATCAAGGGTTCGTGGCTTTTCAGTTAATTTGCGATCAACAACAATCCGCTTTTCACGAGAATTTAAGGTGCCTAGTGCTTCCTCAATCCAAGTTTTAATTTTCAGGGAATCACTTTCTTTGTCTACACTTTCAGAACCGATAGAATTTTGATCTTCAAGGGTTTCTATCCACTCTCTTCCTTCCTCATTCTGCTGCAATGAGTTGAGTGAGAAATCACTGCCCGCAAGCCTTGTTTCCATCATTTCCACATCTCTCAACGGGACTCCCATTTGATCTGCTATTAAAGTATTTAAAGACCCATAGTCAACGCAAGCGCCTGCTTTTTCAACCTCTCGTTCTAGCCTTGACTTTACTCGTTTAAAGTTAAAAAAAAGCGATTTCTGAGAAGCCGTAGAACCAGTTCTTACCAGGGACCAGTTTCTAAGAACAAAATCTTGAATCGAAGCTTTTATCCACCATGTAGCATAAGTTGAAAATCGTACACCTCTTTCAGGATCAAATTTCTTAGCGGCTTTCATTAGTCCAACCCCAGCCTCTTGGATGAGCTCTGTGCTATCTACACCATATCTACTGTATTTATTGGCCATCGAAATTGCTAATCGCATGTATGCATTAACTAATCTATGTAGAGATTTTTCACATTGGTTGTAATACCAATTTCTAGCTAACTCTAACTCTGTTTCAGCTTCGAGTAATTCTGCTCTCATCGCTTTCAATGTGAGTGAACCATTATTAATTTTATCTGCTTTAGACATTTCTCGTACAATCCATTTTTTACATCGAAACCAATATCTAATTAATTTTTTTCATTTTAGAATAGATAAACTAGCAAACCCATTATGCATTTTTTCGATACCTAGCTTAAAAAATTCTTAATAACCTGCTATCGCTCCTCCAACCATATCTAAATCTGAGCCCATACCACTAATCGCACCGCCGATTGTTCCACATCCAGATAACCCTAGGATAAAAGCAATCGAAATATAAAATAAGATTTTTTTCATAGTTTTTTCCTTTTTTTTGTTGTTAATATTTTAGTTATTTTTACTTTCCATTTTCTGACTTCCAATAACAAATTTGCTTGATTCTTTTTCAATAGACGAAAAGTCATCAAACTCAAATCTCTCAATATTGAAAACTCTTCTATTCGCCTTTTTTGCTGAAACCTTTAACTCATCCACATCCCTTGCAGCTAAACTAAAATGCTTATCAAGATTAGTGACACGGGACTCCAAACGACCCAAATCCTTATATAACAATTCTAGTTGCGATCTAAGTTTACCTGTTTGCTTTCTCAATCTCTCATCTTTTAAGATCGCTCTCATCGTGTTCAACGTAGCCATTAGGGTGGTTGGGGAAACTATCCAAACCCTAGACTGAAAACCTTCTCTTACCAGCTTTGAAAAATTTGCATGCAATTCGGCATAGACCGCCTCTGACGGTAGAAATAAAATCGCACCGTCGGCAGTTTCTCCCTCTATAATATATTTTTCAGCTATATCCTTTATATGAGTCCGTATTGTTGATTGAAAGAACTGAGAGCTTTTGCTTTTTTCTATTTCTGTTTTTGCTGCAACCATTGCATTGAATGCCTCCAATGGAAACTTACTATCTATAATAATATTTCCTTGAGGCTCTGGTAAATAAATTATACAGTCAGCTCTCTTGCCGTTGGACAAGGTAAACTGAAAATCAAAAGCATCCGATGGCAAAGCTTTTTTAACGATATCTATTAACTGTATTTCCCCAAAGATCCCACGAGCCTGTTTGTTTGATAAAATTTCTTGTAGGCTTAAAACATCGCCCGAAAGCTTTTCAATATTTGTTTGCGCTTTATCTATAGTTTGCAGTCTCTCCTGTAGCTCTCCCAAAGTTTGTGCGGTTTTTACTGATGTTCCATTTAGAGACGTAGATATAGATTTCTGAACTTCTTCTAACCTTGACTCCACATGCTTGATAATTGCAGTTTGAGTTGAGGCATGGGTATCAGAAATGGCTTTTAGACTGCCTACAAGTTGTTGTTGACCCAAAGATATGTCCTTTATTGCATCCTCCAACTTATTATCACTTGAGTTATTTTTTTTTAATTTTGTATTTTTTGAAAAAAAATATAAAAAGCTAAGAAAGGCAAAGAAAAGAATTATTGCTGTCAAAATGATTTCTAAATTGACCACCCTTTTTAACTCCGACCAAAAAGCGCGTTTATCTTGGAAATATCAAGCTTTAAAAAAGTAGGTCTTCCGTGATTACATTGCCCAGCATTCGGTGTTTTCTCCATTTCTCTTAAGAGGAAATTCATCTCTTCATATTTTAAAATTCTTCCAGAACGCACTGAACCATAGCAGGCCATACTTGAAAATACATTGTCAAGTTTATCTATCAAGTCATCAATAGTCTCATATTTTTTAACTTCTTGAAAAATATCTTCAAGTAATTTTCTTGGATTTGCATCGCCCAAAATAGTAGGAATACCTCTTATGCAAACTGATTTGGGGCCAAAGCTCTCAATTTCTATGCCTAAAGTTCTTAAAATCTCTTGATTCTCCATAAGTTTCTCAACTTCTGGTTCAGTTGTTTCTAAAATCTCAGGCATTAGTAGCTCTTGGATTTCTATCTTACCTTTTTCTTTTTGATCTTTAAGCTTCTCAAAAATAATCCTCTCATGAGCTGCGTGTTGATCAATAATTACCAACTCATCATTAGTTTGGGCAATAATAAAATTTTTAAAAAAATGGGCTTTTGGTACACCTAACGGGTGATTGCTAAACTCATCTTTTTTTTCCTCGGATTCAACCAAATTTTTATTTTCTGAACGCCCTGCAAATAATATCTCTAACTGGCCAGCTTTTTTTAAACTTGTTTTTTTAAATTTGGGTTCATGTTTTTCCATATTATAAATTTTTTGACCATGACCCATGATTGCATATGCCTTTTCGTTCAGATGCTGACTAGGAGAAAATTTATCCAAATTGAGACTTCCTGTTATAGCTCTTCTAATTGATTTTTTTATCTCGCTAGGTTCTCTAAATTTTACCTCTAGCTTTGAAGGATGGACATTAACATCAATAGCACTTCTGGGAACCGATAAATAAAGGATAACAGAAGGAAATCTATCCTTTGGTATAGAGTCTCCATATGATCTTCTTACAAATGAGAAGAGCTGCCTATCTTTTACGTAGCGACCATTTACATAAAAATGGTTATTGACTGAAGTTCCTGCGGTATATGATGGCGAGCTAATGTAGCCAAAAACTTTAATGCCCTCTTTTTCATCAGAGACTAGATGCGAATTTTCAATAAACGAATTATTGAGAACCGAACTTATTCTTTCTGAAACAGAATTCTTACCAGATTCTGCTTCTAAGCTAAGAATTACTCTAGTATTTTTGTTTTCTCTCAACTCAAATAATTTGAAACTCACTTTTGGGTGTGATAGAGCCAATTTTTTCACTACATCCAAAATAGCCAAGCTTTCGGAACGATCTGATTTTAAAAACTTCAATCGTGCAGGGATAGATCGAAACAGCTTTTTTATCTCGATCAATGTTCCGTCAATATGTTTTGATGGCTTGATTTCACTTATTTGGCCAAAATTACACGATATCTCAAATGTATTTTTGCTATTAAATTCTCTTGAAATAATGGTCATATCAGAAACTGCTCCTATTGAGGGAAGAGCTTCTCCTCTAAAGCCAAGACTGGAAATATTCATTAAGTCATCAGCATTGCGAATTTTTGATGTTGCATGTCTGGATAAAGCTAAATCAAGATCATCAGCCTGTATGCCATAGCCATTGTCCCTCACGCACAAATAAGATTTTCCTCCATCTGAATACATTATTTCAATCAAGGAAGCACCCGCATCTAACGAATTTTCTACAAGTTCCTTCACAACTGAACTAGGACGTTCCACAACTTCGCCAGCTGCAATTTGATTACTTATAAAATCGCCTAATTGCTTTATGCGGCGAGAATGCATTTTGTCTTCGGACAAAATAGAGTTTTCGATATTCATGTTGATTTTCCACACTATATTGTAGATTGTTGATGTTAACACACCATCAATTGTACTTCAAACAAGTTTCTTAAAATAATTACTAACTCATTTCTTCGTCAAATCTGAAATAGATCAAACCTATTATGCCAATAAAGATGAAAACATCAGCAACGTTAAATGAAAATGGGTTTTTGACTCCACAACAAGTTAAATTTATAAAATCCGCCACAGAGGCATATAAAAGCCTATCAATAGCATTGCCAACCGCACCTCCAATTACTAAAGAGCTCGATAATTGAATTGCATAATTTTTTGTTTTTCTTACCCAAAAAAGTAAGACTCCAGATATTAATAATGAAATTAAGAATAAAAGATAAACTTGACTAGAACTTTCGCTCTCAAACAAACCAAAATTAATTCCTTTATTCCAAGCCATATGGAGATTTAAAAACTGATTATTTAAGTCAATTCTTAATTTCGTACTTAATTGAAAATAAAAAACAATTAACCACTTAGAAAGCTGATCAATGGCACAAAACAAAAAGGAATAAATTAAAATTCGATACATTATTAATAAAATTAATGGGCTCTTTAAGAATTGCCTTTAGTCTACAGAAAATTAAAAAATATTAAATTTGTTTTTTAAATACTTGAACAGAAGTAGATAGCATTGTAACCCTATTGGTGGACAGGTGGCCGAGTGGTTTAAGGCGCTCCCCTGCTAAGGGAGTGAGGGGGAAACTCCTCCGTGGGTTCGAATCCCATCCTGTCCGCCAGTATACATAACTATTTCATGTCACTACGTGTCAAACACCAGTGCACATTATAGTTTCAGTTGATTCGCCTCTCCTATTCCCATTCACTCTATGTCAGCCTATTCCACCTCATTTGTGGGTAAATTTGTGGGTGGAAAGAGAAAGGAGAGAGACCCATGAAACTGACGCTCACAAAAATAAAAACACTCCCCATTGGCAAAAAAATCTTCATCAGTATATAGACTCATGAGATTTGGGCATTAGAATTTAGATATGAATATTTTTCCGTTTTTACGCTATCTGGTATGGTTATCAGATGAGATTTAAAATCTGTATTATCAACGTGAACATGCTATCCTGCAAAAATATCTTTTCTAGCAATACTTATATTAGAATTAGCTGCACAAGAACCTGAAATAAATAAAATATTTTCTAATATTTTTTGAGTTTTCTTTTGTAAAAATTATGCAGTTTTTTTACTCAGAAAATTTGCAAAAGCATCTTTAGCCTCATCCGAATTTAAGAGCTTCCATAGCATATCTCCTTCCTCTTTCATTCTCTGCTTCATTCCCTCTTTGATTTCAGACTTGAGAAATTTTTTTGATATCCTTAATGAATTTGGAGGTAAAGAAATCAGTTTATCACAAGTTGACTTTACTGCGTCTGATAATTCTGATGCTTTAAAAATTCTAGTAACAATGCCCATATCTAAGGCATCCAATGCGTTAAAGTTGTCTCCTAGTAAAATCTTTTCAGCTGCCTTAAGATAACCTGAAATTCTTGGTAGAATAAGAGTTGAAGCAGCCTCGGGGCACAATCCCAACTTTACAAAAGGCAGGCTAAATTTTGTTTCCCTTTCAGCATATACAAAATCACAATGCAGTAAACATGTCACCCCTACTCCGACTGCTAGCCCAGATACTTCAGCAACAATAGGCTTTGGAAAAGAACTAATTTCATACAAAAACCCCATAACTTCTGTCTCATCACTAACTGTATTGGGATTTGCGTTTGCAAAAGAGGTTATATCGTTACCCGCAGAAAAAATACCCCCCTCACCACATAAATGAACTACCTTTATGTCCTCTCTGTTCCGTGCTTCCTTAAAAGCATCATCCATAGTTTTATACATATTTCCCGTTAAAGAGTTTTTCTTATCCGGACGATTTATTGAAACTTTTGCTACTCCAGCATCAAAGGAAACTAAAATATTTTCCATAGATAACACTCCTTACAAGATAAATTGATTGGGTAAATGTACACCAAATATTTGAAGAGTTCAATTAATGTACTTATAGATACAAAGTAAGTCATGAGTAGGCACTTTCGCTTTAGTAAATTTACTCATCAAGAGAGGAAGAGAAATGCAGATAAGCTACTAAAAGAAACTTAACAATTGAATGCATTTTTTTTCGAACGTGTGTCTTGTACGATACATACATTAGTAAAACTAAAGTTTTTAAAGCTCACATTACTCGGTGCTTTTGGAGCTGGATTATTAGCTACGCTTATTGCAAAAGAAATGCGTAAGAAGAAAAAAGCAGAAGATATTGACGATTAAGTAAAAATGTTCGCATGCTTCAGCATTTGATGCTATCTGGTAGTTTTTTTATTGAGACTTTGCACGAGGTACAATATGCATATTGACAAACAATTTGTATGAGTATTTGTGGGTAGAAACTCTATCTAATAAAATATTTTTTACACAACAAAGGCTTACAGAGAAGTGTGGTAGAGGGCCACTCCACCTCAAAAAGTCCTTAAGCATCTTGATCTATTCACAAATAGTTTCATACTAGAAAATTAGAGATTTGAGGCAATTATATAGGCAAAACAAAATGTCAGAATTTTTAGAATTAAAACTTGAGAATGCTTCTTTGGATGAGGTCGCGGAGTTGGCACTAAAGTCAGTTGAGCCAAATTCGTCAGAAAACAAAAGTGTAAATGTGAAAGATGTTTCTGGTAATAGCGGTGCTAAAACGTATATCTGTTCAATTGACGACATTCCAAAGTGCATTGTCAAAGTTAGCAGTTCCAAAAGCATAATGAGTTCACATCCAATAACTCAAAAGAGAGTATCGCTCGCAACTGAAGTTCTTCGATCTCAAAATCTTGCTCCCCCAATTATATTAAAAGGAATTGATTTCCATATTGAGCGTTCAGCTGGAGTTTCTGTAATGCAGGATTTCTTTCATTTTAATGAAGATTTAGCACCACCCGATAAAGTAGCTCAAGTTTTAGCAAAATTGCACTCAGCACCAATTAAATGGTATGATAAATTGAAAGCTGAATTTTTAGACGGCGATAAATTTTTGTCTTCAGCATTACATTCGGTCCCACTTCACGCTCCATTTTGGTGTCTACCTTGGTCAGGAATTGATACTAAAATGCCAGTCCTTGGAGTAGGTAATCCAGACCCCAAAATTGCAAAAAAGGTTTTTGACCTTGGTGTACGAACTGGAGTTTATGAAAAAGTTATACAGTGTGAGGCTTTTTATCCTATTTCGGAAGCCGCAAAACGGCAGGTAGTCATTCACAATGATTTCAAGCCTGATAACATATTATATGATCCTGATACCAAAGAGCTCACAGTAATAGACTATGATCTTGTGCAAGTTGGGGCTGCTGTAATGGATTTTGGATTGCCATACATGATGTGGCTAGGATCAAGGTTTACCGACGTTACGTATAGGAGAGATTTTATAAAGTCATATCTGCATCATTCTAGCCTTCAAACAGACGAAAAAAGTATTAAAAATATGATGCTTGATTGTGAAATTAATACTATCGTTGCATTTCCTGGTCTATTGGCAAATATCTATGATGCAGAAATTCCACTATTACGCGGATTTGATCATCCCACAGCCAAGTCAGGTTATATAGCCCAATCTTCTGAAGCTTCTCCAACAGGATTAGAAATCGTAGACTTATTGGCTGAAGCTGTTTCAAAAGTAAGATCTAATGCTGATTTAATTATTTCGAGTCTTGAAGAGGGAATTGTGGTAACAATTTTCAAAAATAAGGGCTTAGGATCAGATTTGCTATATTCTTGGCTTAAGGAAATGCAAAAAAATAATATGCTCCGTCTTTTTGGAATTGCTGAGAGTGATGGAGCTGAACTATTTGTTTCAGATCACGCTAAAAAGAAAAAGTAAACGAATATCTATTCGTAAATAAAGTTTAAAAGTGGCATCACAACTCAACCGAATTACTTAGTTGCTGATACATAATTAAGACATGCCTTATAAGTGATTTCTTTGCCAATTTGTCGTTTTTCACATAGTTGAATGATTTCATTTTTTATCATTGACATTTTTTCACTTGATAAATTTTCTTCAGATAAAATTTTTGCTCTTGGTCCAATCCCCATGAGAAGTTCTGCATCTTGCTCAGCGCTATCTTTCGTTGAGATAGATGTATAAACCTTATCAATGTTTATATTTTTAAATCCAGCAGATTGTAAGACTTCATTAACATATTCACGGTCGCTGAATGCAAAAGGGCCTGGGTCCTTTGTTACCTCTGGAAGAACTTTCTGAGTATATTTTGTGATAACATCCATACCTTCAGTTATAAACTCATTCTCCATCATATTTGTCCAACACACGAAATTTAGAGAACCATTTGTCTGCATTGAGCCGAGAATATTTTTGAAAGCTTCTGAGGGATTTTCAAAAAACATTACACCAAATCGAGATATAACTTTGTCAAAATAATTTCCATCAAAAGAATAATTTTGCGCATCACAATGAACAAATTTCATTGCATCAATATTTGAGAATTTACTTTTTGCGTGATTTAACAGGGTATGCGAAATATCTGCTCCTACCACATGACCCCCATCGCCCAATAATTTTGATACTCGAAAAGTTGTGTCACCACCTCCACAACCAATATCTAGAACTTTGTCCGATTCTTTTAGCTTTGCTCTCAAAAAAAGTTCATTGGTTAATATTGATAATCGTTCATTTAATGCATCCTCATTTTTCACCCACTTAGGTCCAGATTTTTCGTTCCAGTATTCGGATTGTTCTACATTTATAATTTTTTGTTTCATATTATCTCCTTGAAAAATTGCATTTTTATCAGAAAATTGGAGGCATTATTTACTTTGCTCAAACCTATCAGGCTTTACATAAGCTTGAACAACTTCCCCTTCTAAAAACCATTGATCCTTTACCTTGGCCCCATGCTTTTCAAAATTCTTATCTCTTTGAATTTTAGCCTCATCAGCTTTTTCTTGATTTGGAAAAACTGAAATAGCAATCACTGAGGTAGGAGTAGTTCTTATCCGTAATAGTATTTCAGCATCTGGGAACGTTTTTGCAGATTCCTTATTATATTGCTCTGATATTTCAAGAAATTCCTCTTCAGATCTCCATTCCACCATATTGATCCTTGCAATGCTCATTAGTTTTACCCTTTCAATTATTTAATCAACTCATTTTAGTTTTTTTTTGAGGCTTTAAATTTAGTTCAATATTAAAACTTTATTTCCTTAATCCAAAAATGTATATTTATAACAAATTTTTTTTTAAGAGATTTGGCTAAAGAATATAAATATAAAATAGATAAATCGTTTATTGATTTTAATGGTCACCTAGCGGAATTTGGTTATTACTATTACGGCGTTCAAGGGTTAAGAAATCTTTGTGAAGATAGGGGCTGCTCTCCAGAACTTTACAAAGAATTGAAGATTGGTCCTATTACCTTTCAAACAACTGTATCCTTTAAAAAGGAAGTTCGCGAAAACTCTGTAATTGTCGTAAATCCTAGAATTACTTCTATATCAGAAGATTGCAAAAAGTGGTCTAGCCAATCTGATATTCTGAATGCAAACCAGGACCTTTGCGCTTCAATCGTAAGTAACGGAGCTTTCATGGACCACACAAGCAGAAAGGTGGTTTCACCACCAAAGACATTACAAGACAAATGGAGATTATTATTAAAGGTGGATTAACCAATGGTTAAGTTTTTATAAATCTGGATTTTAGAGATTGTTCGTTTACTTGGATACTGAAACAACAGGAAGAGGCATTGCTTGGGGCGATAAGATTGTTGAGATATCAATAGTTGGAGAAAACGGTTTAGTACTTTTAGATACTTTAGTTGATCCAGAACGCGATATACCCTGGCAAGTCACCCAGATACATGGCATTACGAATGACATGTGTGAAGGGTACCCAACTATTGAAGAATTACTTCCTGAAATCAATGATATAGTAAGAGGCAAAAAGGTCGTAATCTATAACTCTAGTTATGATATTCAATTTTTTCCAGATAGGCTTGGGCAAGCGGATGAAGTTTTGTGCGCCATGAGAACTTATGCAAGATTTAAAGAAAAGGGTGATAGAAAATGGGTGAAATTATCTCAAGCAGCAGAGGAAGTTGGACACGTTTGGGATGGAAATGCTCATAGGTCTCTTCCTGACACGCAGGCATGTAGAAGTGTGTGGGTTTGGCTTCTAAAAAATAATAGAGAATTTAATGAAACCTTCTAAAACTGGATATGGCGGTGGGCCACTCCACCAAACCAATTTACATAAAAAAATTATTTATTTAATTGATAAGAGTTCGATGTGGTCACTACTTGCGATCCTATATTAATTTTTTATTGCTAAAAATATTTTTTACTTTCTATAATAAGTTCATAAAATGAATGGATTGGCATTATGGAAAATACAGAAATTGAAAGAAAAAGACACGTTGAGGGACTAAGACTCGCAGTTTGGTTGTCAGCTGGTCTAAATTTTTTTGTATTACTTTCGTCTATATTAGGTAGTGGGGGTTGGACAAGTGAGTTAGCCAGTAAGTTATGGCTCATTAATATCATTGTTGGGACCACTATTTACCTCTCGGTTGCAATTTTTCTCAATAATAAAAACTATATCTATCTCTTAACAATTGTTGTTTGTTGGTTTGTTGTTGGTCCCTGGATTAGGGCATCCGCTTTTGGTTTGGACGATCAAGTAGTGGATTACTTCGGTACCTATGGAGGTAGACTTATTGATTGGAGATTTATGGTTACCACGTATTCAATGATATTAATCGTACTTTTGGGAAGGTTTTATCTCACGATATCTTTTGTCATTTATTATTTGGCTTTAAATGCATTTTTTTCTTCTAGCATTATATTACATCCCGAAACTTATTTTACTTATGATCATAGTAAAATAAGCTCAGACCTATTTGCAATGCATGGGGGAATTTACCAACAAAATGTTACGGTTGTAATTATTAGTGCCTTGGCTCTGATTGGGATAGCTTGGAGAATGCAAAAAAATCTCAAAGATGCTTCTCTCCATGAGAGATCAAATTCCATTCTAGGAAGATATTTTTCGCCAGAAGTTAGAGAAGAGATCGAAAAAAATAAGGCAACGTTAGACCTCGATAATGAAAAAGAACAAAAGATAGCAGTTATGTTCACTGATATTTCTGGTTTTACAAAGTTATCCGAAGGAATGAAACCCAAAGACGTTTTAGATTTATTATCGGAGTATCAAACTAAGATGGTGGCAGCCATTTTTCATAATGGAGGAACAGTTGATAAGTTTATAGGAGATAGTGTGATGGCTACCTTTGGTACACCCTTCTCAAAAGGAAACGATTCTCAAAATGCGTTAAACTGTTTAAGACAAATGCAAATTTCAATGCGTGAGTGGGCTCAAGAAAGACAAGAAAAGGGACTACCAGTTGTAAAACATAGGATAGGGGTTCATTTCGGAGAGTGCTTTGTTGGAAATGTAGGTAGCGAGGATAGGTTTGAGTATACGGTGATTGGTGACACAGTAAATGTTGCAAGTAGAATTTGCGAAGGATGCAAAGATGTTGGCGCTGATGTTCTAATTTCAGAGGAAGTGATGAGCAGACTTAGTGAGAACTTAACATCGGAAGAGGTAGTTGACTTTTCCGTAAGGGGTAGAAGTAAGAAAATAAAATTACATAAAATTATGGTTTAACGATTATTTGTATGAATATTTGTGGGTAGAGAGATTGTCTGTTAAAATACTATCAAGATAACAAAGGCTTACAGAGGAGTGTGATAGAGGGCCTGTCCGCCACACCATCTCAATTACATATTATTAATCAATACCTTAGGTTTTTGGAGGCTAATCCATCCCCCAATCGGTATGATTTCAGAGTATAATTAATGTTATCTTCCTCTAATAAAGAGGGGGTGGGTAAAAACTCTTACCCTTCTTAAAGCAATGGATAGTGGTTACAGATTTTTGGTTTTTTTCAAAGTGAATAAAGGTTAATTTCGTCGTGCATATTAGATATTCATATACCTAGAATTTTGACCGCTACTTGTTTGCTTGAAAAGGAGACCGCAATAACTTCATACCCAAATCCATTCAATTCACAAAATTCTATCAAAGCCTTATACTCGTCCTCTTCCCAAGTTGGATTTGTAAAAAATTCATCAAAAACCAATATTGTGTGCTCATCAATTATAACTTTAGAATAATTCAATGCACAGATTGTGGATGAATAAAGGTCAGCATCGAAGTTAATTAAAGATGCTAAAGGTCTATCTTTTGAAAAAAAATTAGGTAACGATTCCTCGAATTTTCCGACAATAAATTCTCCCCCTTCTATTTTTGGGATATTACCCTCACTAGAATAAGTACCTGCCTTCTCCTTATGCCAGTTCTCTGGAAGACCTGTAAAAGTATCAAAACCAAAGCCTTTTTTAAATGTCTTGATAAGGTACTTGAATGCTGTGCCCCTCCAAACACCATATTCATAAAATGGCCTTTCTACTTTACTATTTCTTGTAATATAGTCAAAAAATGCCCACCTATGAAAAAACAGCTTGGGAGTAGTAGGCAGGTTTAACACCCAATTAATTGAGCGGGCTAAACCGTGCTCTTTGTAACCCTCTTTTTTTAATAGACTTAAATCATTGTTTTTGTTTTCGTAGGCTTTGAGAACAATTGAAGTTAAAATTGCTTCTTTATAATTAGGGTTTTTTTCTAAGCAGAGATCTATCCATGCCTTAGCCTCTTCTATTGAGTAAGAGGTATTATATAAATTCCAATATACTTGATAAAAAGTAGGCTTTATTTTGAGAGCATTTTTGTAACTATCTACACCTTTTGCCATTTCCCCAATTTCTGTGTAAGCTAGACCTAGATTATTGTAAGCGTCAGCAAAGCTTGGATTAATTTCAATTGCTCTTTTATAATTTTCTATGGCAGATTGTAATTCTCCACTTATTGCTAGGGTTATTCCAATATTGTAATAGATGGAAGCGTTTTCTTTTTCCATTTCAAGTGCTCTATTAAAGCTCGCGAGTGCAGCCGGAATGTCGCCATTCAATCTAAGTGCGTTTCCTAAATTCATATAGGTCGATGGATCATCCGATTTAATTTCCAGCGCTTTATTCAATATGTCGATTGCCTCCTTGAAATCATGGTTATATGTAAGGGCAACGCCCAAATTATTAAGCACATCAGCATTATTAGGTTTGATTTCTAGAGCTTTTTTAAAACTTTTTATGGCTATTTTGTAATCTTTGAGTGCGTAATTAGAAAGACCGAAAATATTGTGCAAGCTCACACTGGAAGGATAATCTTCTAACAAGTTTCTTGCGCTTTTTATACATTCAGTATAGCGGCCTTTATCGTGAAGGTTGCCTAATGCTTTTGACACAGGTGGGGGAGGGTCAGCGAGCTGCTTTATCCCTACCCTTGCCTTGATATTTCCTGGATACTTTTGAACAATATCCAGATATATGGATCTCGCTTCTTTGATTTCTTGTGCATTTTCCTTTTTTTTAGCTAGCCGAAGAGCTTTATCTAAATTCATTTCATCTAAAATACTTTTTTTTTCCTCCATATTAACTTCTTTCATAAACCATTGTTTTAACCAATTCTTTGCCCTTGCCTTTGTAGACCCTTAAGAAGAGACCATTTGGGTGATAGTGTTTCCCAGGCTTCTTAACTGTTGTAACAAAAGTCGTGCTGTAAGTTTCTTCATTCATTCCCAATTGAACATGGAATTTAGTAAATATTGTTGAATTTAATTGAACTTACTATAGCACATAACCCATCGAATCTTATATGTTAATTATGTGTTTTTGAGCATTATTGGAAGTGTGTAATGGGGATATCCAGTCCGCCATCAATTTAAATTAGGACTTACCCTCTCTAATCACAAAAATCAATAGAAATCCAGAAATAGCCCCTCCCAAATGAGCCTGCCAAGCAATTTCAGCTCCGAAAAGTGACGGCCCCCATAAAACCAGAGGAATATGAATTAAAGTCATTACTAATGCTATGTTGACAATAGGTTGGATAGACACAGAATTATTTAATCTAATGACTAAGTCTTTCCCAAAGAAAAATGCTAATAATCCGTATACAGAACTACTTGCGCCAACAAGTGGGCCAGTCTCTGTTGGCTCAAGAATTTGAAAAAAGAGTGCACCTGAAACTGCCGCTAAAAAAAATATAGTAAGAAATTTTAAAAGACCTAAATGTTCCTCAATATGTTTTCCCACAGCTACAAGAACACCCACATTTAATACCATGTGAAAAAAATCACCATGAAGGAATGCGTGACTAATAAAGCGAAAATAATAATCTCCAAAGTAAAGTTCTGGAAATTGAGATAGAAAAGGTTTTGGGACAAATGAAAAATAAATAAATAAAGTTCGTCGAGGTTCAAGCCCAAATATCTGTAAGTAAACCTCTATAACAACCATTATACACCCAATAATTAATACGCCTGGGGGTATATTGTTAAATATCGGCTCTCTTTTTCTTGGTTTGATTGTGGCCATCATTTCTATCTGAGATTATACACATAAATTCTTTTTTCTAATTAAGAAAATTTTTTTTATTATGCAAAGTCTAAAAAAAGAAAAATCTTATTTTGGGACAGGTACCTTGCAAATTTTAATTGAAGTTTGTGAGCAATTGAATTTTCTGATAAAATATCTTATGGATATAGAGCACTTAACTTTTTCTAAAGGCCCCAAAAAGGTAGCCCCTTTTAGCCATGCTGTAAGAGCTGGTGAGTTTTTATTTATAACCGGACAGATGCCTACGCTTAAAAATGATAGCACCCAACTTGTTCAAGGCGGCATAGAAGCGCAAACCCATCAAGTCATGAAAAACCTAATTGAGGTATTAAGTGCTGCTGGTTCATCGATAGATAAGGTAATTTTTGCAAGAGTTTACCTGGTCAACTTTGGTGATTTTGATAAGATGAATAAAGTATATGCTTCCTACTTTAAAACAGAAAAATTACCCGCAAGAACTTGCATTGGGGTAACTGGATTAGCTGTAGGAGCGTCAGTAGAAATAGATTTAATTGCTTCCCGCTAATTGACTAAGGTCTCGCAACCGGTCCCATCTATAATCTTGTTCACCTCAGTTTTCTCTGACTTAGTCAAAGATTCGTACTCTTCTCTTAACCAAGTTAAACATTTTACCTGATAAGGAAATGTTCTTTGGCTCCAAATCAGCCCATCCAGTTTTGTCTCCCAGCTTTCTTCTCCTTTAAGAAATGCTCTTTCGTTTTCTAACATGGTCGGAACATACGTTGCCCCGATTTCCTTTAAAAGCAAATTAATTGTGTTTGGAATTTCCCCTAACTCTAACCAATCGCTTTCAGATGGATCGAGGCCTGAAAGATCTTCGGTTCTGTTAACCCAAGCTACAGTTCTCATAGATATGTTCTGAGTAATTGCTCTAGGCGTAGGATCTGCTCCTACAAGTTGGCATAGCTGACCAAAAAAAGAAAAATCTGACGAGGAAGGCCTCTTGCCGAGTAGAAACGGATATTTAGACAAATGCTTTTCCATTATTACCAAAAACCGCTTAAAACTTTTGTCAATGAGCGGAGCCGTAATTTTGTTTGATCCTACAACCCAAACTCTACCAATTTGACGCTCTGTTATTTCTTTTTTCATTTTATCAAAAACATCGTCTGAAACCACTGGTTGTGATGTCAAAGGTAATAATGTTCCTGCATTTTCAATATCTTGTTTGTCATGCCATCGATAATGAAACATAAATTTAGTACCCCATTCATCTCCAAAATCCTCTAATAGATAATTAATGAACGCCAGCACTGGATTATTAGGAATAGTACTTCTTTTCTGGAAAGCGGTTTCCAACATTCTGATTATTGGGGTTGAATCGGTTACCGCCTTTGCTTTTTCACCAGCAGATTTAATGATGAAAGTTGGATGTAGTACTGGTTTAGGTTTTTCTATTTTCATTTGATCCAGAATAGATCCAGGATTACCCCAAATGATTTTATATGGGATCAACCTGTACCTTAAAAGTGATACCATTTTCCTAGTATAGGGTGACATTGTACTGCCGATTAGTTTTATTGGTAATTCAGCTGTCAATTTATGACCTTAGAAAATAAAATATTATTTTTAGAATGACGATTAAGAAAACAAATCATCAGCCGGTTTCTCAAGTTTAGAAAAAAGATTTGTATAGCGTAAGTTAAGATATACTTTTTTTAAAGCTTCTTTGAAAACTCTTTTACTCCCGATTAGACATACCTTCTGTTTTCCTCTTGTTATCGCTGTATAAATTAATTTTCTTGTAAGCATTATTCTATGATCATCAACTATAGGCATAACCACATTTGAGTACTCAGATCCCTGACTTTTGTGCACTGTAATCGCATATGCTAGATCAATAATATCTGTTCTTTTCTCGTGCACTAGCTTTGGCTTTCCATCAAACTCGATTTGTATATTCTTTCCAATTTTATTTATAATATAACCTATGTCACCGTTTCTAATGTCCAACTCGTAGTCATTAGTCGTACAGATTACTTTGTCATTAATAAAAAAGTTTACCTCCATATCATTCTCTAACTTTGAAAAAACTTTTCTCGAGTTTGGATTATATTTTTTTTGCAAAATAGTATTCAAATTCATTAATCCTGCAGGAAATCTGCGCATAGGCGAAAGAATTTGTGTCTTTTCCAAGTCAATTCTATCTTTTCCATTTTCTGTTAACTCATCGAGAACTTTTGTGATTTCTTGAACGACACCTTTCTTTTCAATATCTATAAAGGAAAAATCTGAAGTCTTTACATCATTTGAATAATAAATCATTTCCCCACGATTGACTGCTTTCGCAACAGTTGAGATATTACTCTTACTTTCCTGTCTAAATTGTTGAGTTAGCCTGCTGACCATTATTTTTTTTGACCTTATCAAGTCCAAAAAAGGCTGGCCTGGACCCACTGGAGGCAGTTGATCGACATCTCCAATTAGAATCAACTGAGCTCCATCAGGAACTAATTTTACTAGATCCCTAAACAAGTTTATGTCAATCATAGAAGACTCATCCACTATTAATGCATCAATTTCAGTCATGTTTGCAGAAGCCTCAATCGTAGCTATTAGCATATGAATAGTAGAAGGCTTAAAAGTTTTTAGAGCAGGATTTTCTGCTATTCTTTTTGCCGCTCGACCAGTTGGTGCACAAATTCTTATTTTTTTTTCATATTTCTTTACTAAAACTTGAGCTATTCCTTCAATAATCCTTGTTTTACCTGTCCCTGGTCCTCCTGTAATTATCGAAATAGAAGAGCCTATAGAACTTTGAATAGCCTCTACCTGTTCGTCAGACAGAGGACTTTTAACATTTTTATTTGCAGTAAATTTTTTTCCTTCAATTGATTTGAACCTAGAATCAATACGACCTAAATGTTTCAAAATTTCTAAGTCTCTTTCCTCTGCTTCCTTTGTCTCTAAAAAATGTTTTCCGTTGAATTCAAATTTATGAAAAAAATGTGGAGCGTTATTAATAGCCTCCTCGATCTTATAATTCTCAGTGTTTGTCATTTCCTGCACTCTAGAGAAAACTTTTTCTGATGGTCCGCAGGTATTTCCTCTTTCCTGTTCACTTTTCATTAAAACATGCCTTGAAGCTGCAACTAATTTTTGTTCCTCGCTGACATTTATTCTGAGCTTGTCAATTATTTCCTCAATACTTTCAAAATTAAGTCTCGGTATTTTTTGAAGTAACATGTAAGGATCTTTGTGAACCTCACTAAAGAACTGATTTCCTATTTCTTCTCTCACAAATTTTTTTTGCGTGAACGAGAACCCTATTTGTGAAAAAAAAACTTCGAAGCCGGAGTTATCAGAGACTATGTCCCATCCTGAGATTAAAATTGCGAGGATATTTTTTGATGTTTTTTCTTCAATAGCAACAAAATTTCTTTTTTTAAGCAAAAAAATAACTTCTATACCGAAATCCTTAATTATTTTTTCAGCTATCTTGGGACCCAAGCCCTTGAATTCTCTCCCTGTAAAAAACTTCTTTAAACCATAAAGCGGTTCATTATCCAATATCACGCCCCCATCAATTGGTTTATCCTGACTATCTAAAGGAATGAAATAGTAGCCCTCTCGTCCAACAGAAATATAATTCGCTATATTATCGTTACAATTTATCGATTTCCTAATACCATTAAAATGACTAAAAATTCCAATCAAGCTTTTCCCCGATCGCCCTTAAGTTGCTTCCAAATCCAGTTGTATTGACCTAAAAAAGTTCTATCTTTCAAGTGAGCTTTTTAATCGAAACCACTGATACTAGATTGCTTGAATAGTTTAAGAGTAATAATCCGTGGCATAAACATAAATCCTAAATATTTTTTCTCAAGAAACATCTAGTTATATTCTATCATTATAAAACCCATGCGGATAGTCATTCCGCATGGGTTTATTTATTAAATATGTGTGTTAACCTTCAGGTGGGGGT
>CACIJG010000005.1 GCA_902586885.1 uncultured Alphaproteobacteria bacterium
AGACATTGAATCTTCATCGATGATCATAGAACCATTAGCTAGATATAATGAAACAGGGGCGCTTGTTCCCTTCTTGGCAGAAGAAGTGCCAACAGTGGGTAATGGTGGCGTAAGCGCTGACCTTAAGTCCATAACTTGGAAACTAAAAAAAGGACTTAAATGGTCAGATGGATCACCAGTTACTTCAGCTGATGTTAAATTCACCGGTGAATATTGCATGGACCCTGATGGCGGTTGTGCTCAATTGGAGAAGTTTGATGGTGTAACAGGTATTGCTACTCCTGATGACCGAACAGTAGTAGTAAGCTTTTCAGCTCCTAAGCCAAACCCTTACGGCCCTTTTGTAGGAGGTCAAACACCAATCCTACAGAAGAAGCAATTTGCAAATTGTATGGGTGCTAAGGCTCCAAACTGTACTGCAGAAAACTTTGGGCCTATCGGTACAGGGCCGTTTGTTGTAACAGAGTTCAAACCCAATGATGTTATTCAGATGAAAGCTAATGATAACTACAGAGATCCAAACAAGCCAGCATTCGCTACCGTAACATTTAAAGGTGGTGGAGACGCTACTGCTGCTGGTAGATCAGTATTGGAAACAGGTGAGTTTGATTATGCTTGGAACTTACAACTTGCTCCTGAAGTGATTGCTAACATGGAAAAAGCTGGTAAAGGAATTGCAATCGCGGGTTTTGGTCCTTTGGTTGAAAGATTGGAAATGAACATGACCAATCCCGATCCCTCTTTGGATGCAGATACACGTTCTACCAGAAAAGCTCCTCACCCATTCCTTTCTGATATAAATGTGAGAAAGGCGCTATCTATGGCTATTGATAGACCATTGCTTGTAGAAATCGGTTATGGGAAAGCTGGCGATGTAACATGTGACTTGGTTCCAGCACCGGATCTTTACGCTGCAAAAAACACTCATTGCTTAAAGCAAGATATTGCTGGCGCAAATGCTTTGCTTGAAAAAGCAGGTTGGAAAAAAGGTTCAGATGGCATTAGAGCTAAAGATGGAGTAAGAATATCAATACTTTATCAAACATCTACAAATGCTGTTAGACAGGATTTCCAAGCCCTAATTAAAGAGTGGTGGCAGCAAATTGGTGTTGAGACTGAACTGAGAAACCTCAACGCTTCCGTGTTCTTTGGAGGTGATCCTGGTTCACCAGATACTTACCAGAAGTTTTACGCAGACGTAGAGATGTATGCTAATACTTTTGACGGTACTGATCCACAGGCCTACTTATCTGCGTACAGATGTGGAAATGAACCTAAGCCAGAAAGTCAATGGCAGGGAGCCAATATAAACAGATATTGTGACCCAAAGTATGACGCTCTATTAGATAAACTGTCTGCTACAGGTGATCTCAAAAAACGTGGAGAGATCGGCATTCAGTTAAATAACATGCTTACTAAAGACAGCTATACTATTGTTCCTTTAGTCCACAGAGGAAGAGTTTCGGCTCATGCAAAATCTCTTGGTGGTGTTATTCTTAATACTTGGGACTCAGAGCTTTGGAATGTTGCCGATTGGCATCGTAAGTAATAAAATATAATTGTTAGAGGCATAGTATGACTATGCCTCTAGCTTTATCAAACTTCAAATAGCATAAAATAATGCTGACATATATTGCCAGAAGACTTTTAATATCTATACCAACTTTGATTGTTATAAGTCTGGTAATCTTTCTACTTTTAAACCTAGCGCCAAACGATCCTATGGCTCAGGTACCTTTGACTGTTCCTCCTGAAGTAAAAGAGAAAATGAGGGAGGCTCTTGGGTTAGGTCAGCCTTTATATATTCAATTCATCAAATGGGTAGTTCAACTTTTTTGGGTAGAACCCCAAGTGTTCATTGACTACATGTTTGAAACAAACTTTTCTGAAGGAAAGCAAAGAGTGATTAGCTGGCAAACACGTAGCCCAGTCATGGATATTGTGGTACAACGGATGCCTCAAACTCTTTGGGTAGTTGGAATGTCATATATTGTGGGTATTCTTATTGCTATTCCAATAGGGATTTATTCGGCATACAAACAGTATTCCGTTTTTGATCAGGTAGGAACATTTGTAACTATGATTGGCTATTCTGTTCCGCCATTTTTTACTGGTGTCTTTGTTATTGTAATATTTTCGGTCCAGCTAGGCTGGTTACCCTCAATATATGATACGACTCATGTTGTAGTAGATTGGGATACTTTCAAAACCCAACTAAAACAGATGGTAATGCCCGTTATGGTTTTGGCTCTACAGACTACTGCGATGATTAATCGTTTTATGCGAGCTACTATGCTTGATAATCTAAATCAAGACTATGTACGTACTGCCAGAGCAAAAGGATTAAGTGAATGGACAATAGTAATGATTCATGTGCTTAGAAACTCCATGATACCTGTAATAACCGTTATTGCTCTTAATGTTCCTGCTATATTTGGCGGAGCTATCATCACGGAACAAGTATTCAAAGTAAATGGTATCGGACATCAATTAATAGGTGCGATTTACGCTAATGATTTACCGACTGTGCAAACTATAACATTTATGTTTGCTTTTCTTATAGTTGCATTCAACTTAATTGCAGACATCATTTACGGAATATTGGACCCTAGGATTAGATATGACTGAAGTCGTTGAAAATAAGACTTCTAATAGGAGCAAACTGAAAGATGTGTGGGATCAGTTCAAAAGCCACAAAGGTGCGCTTCTGGGAGGCTTCATATTCTTCTCTATCGTAATAATAGTGATGATAGGCCCTTTTTTTTGGCCCTTCGAAGCTAATGGGATAGATATTCGTTCTAGGAACCAGGGGCCGAGCCTTCTTCACCCTTTTGGTACAGATCAGTTAGGAAGAGATACTCTTGCGAGAATGATGGCTGGCGGAAGAACTTCTATAGCTGTGGGTTTGGCCGCAATGGCTTTGTCTCTTTTCTTCGGTAGTTTTATCGGAGTGACAGCTGGATTTTATAAACGCCTTGACGGCATATTGATGAGGTTTACAGACCTTTTTCTTTCTTTGCCTTTGCTTCCTCTTCTTTTGGTCATGATGCTACTTTTTAGGGAACCGTTAAGTCAGGCTTATGGACCTGAGAAGGGAATGTTCGTTTTGATTGTTGTGTCTATTGGAATTACAAGCTGGATGCCAACAGCTAGAATAGTTAGAGCAGATGTTTTGGCTTTAAAGGAAAGAGAGTTTGTTTTAGCTGCAAGATCAAGTGGAACATCTGACACTATGATTATCTTAAGACACATTATGCCGAATGTTCTATCGCCTATAATGGTTTCAGCAACTCTCGGCATAGCTAATGGAATAATTACCGAAAGTGCTTTATCGTTTCTGGGATTGGGCTTTCCTCCAGATTTTCCTACTTGGGGTAGGTTGCTTAATGATGCGGTGGATTATTTGCAACAATATCCTGAGAGAGTTTTCTGGCCCGGTCTTGCTATATCTTTAACTGTATTAAGTATTAATTATTTGGGAGATGGACTTCGGGATGCTCTTGACCCCCGTATGCGCAAACGATAACTGTTTATATTTTGTTAGTTTATATCTATGATATTTTATAACTGAAATCTATTGAGAAAAAATTTGCCCATTTTAAAAGACAAAAACTTTCCTGAATTTCGTGGTTTGCACCTCTGGCATGCACCAATGTCATCATGTTCACAAAGAGTTAGAATCGCTTTGTGCTTAAAGGAACTTTCTTGGGTAAGCCATCCCTTAAAACTTGATAAAGGCGAACACGCAAAATCAGAGTATTTAGCAATAAATCCCAAAGGTTTAGTACCCTCACTAATAAATGATGGAGAAGTGATTACTGAGTCAATTGATATACTAAGTTATATAGAAGGAAAATTTGGACAACTTGGCAATCAATCGTTGAGTGAAAACGTCATTACTGAAGGACAGCATTTATTACAAAAAATAGATGAAGCTCAAAAAGACGTTAAGACTTGTAGTTTCTTTTTTCTTTTTAGAGTGAGATCAATGATGAATGATAATGAGTTTGGTTTTTTTCAAAAAAACCACTCAAATATAGAACTTGTTAAATTTCATGAAAGGTTTCGAACAGGGCTGTCTAGAAAAGAAGTCCAAGAGTCGGTAGACAGATCGCTTTTATTTTTTAAATTAATAGAGGCTCAAATTGAAAAAAATAATGGCTATCTTTTAAACGGATCATTTTCAATCTATGACCTTGCACTAGTCCCAAATGTTCACAGATTCACTCTGATGAGATGGCCCTTTAAAGAATATCCTAATATTTCATCATGGTTTAAAAGAATAAAGTCAAAAGACTGGTTTAAATTAGCCATTCTAGACTGGGAACCTCCAGAACTGATCGATACATTTTCTGATTTTGTAGGTAAAAGTAAAAACGATAACATATCTGCCTTTCTCTGAGAAAATCAAGGAACGCCACTTAAATGACAAGTCTTCTTTTAATGTCCGATAATATCAACTGGTTATCTGAACTAAAAACCCATCTACCTAATATATTCATTCAACATTATCCAGAGATAACTAAAGCCAATGAAATAGAATTTGCTTTAGTTTGGAATCCAAAGGAAGGAGTTCTTGCCAAGCTTCCAAACCTTAAAGTGATTTTTTCAATCGGCGCAGGTGTAGACCATATTTTAAGAGATAAAAGCATACCCAAAGAAATACCCATTATTAGAATGTCCGACCCTTTTCAATACAAAATGGTGGCTGAGTATGCCCTGTTGACTGTTTTGTATGTTCATAGAAATATCGAAACCATTTCTAAAAATAACAATAAAAAAGTTTGGACTGAACAAACAGCGGCGTACACACCGGAATATACGGTTGGCGTTTTGGGACTTGGAAATATCGGTTCAGTAATTGTGGACAGGATGCAATCAATTGGATTTTCCGTTTTAGGATGGAGTCGATCTAAAAAAATTTTAGATGGAGTAGAGACCTTCTCTGGATTTCAGGAGTTAGAGAGAATGTTACCCAGATGTGATTATTTAATCTGTGCACTTCCTTTAACGCAAGAAACTAAGGGAATAATTAACAAGGCAAGTCTTAGTTTAATGAAAAAAGACTCGACGTTGATTAATATCGGGAGAGGTGAACATATAGAAGAGGAAGCGCTCTTAAGTTACATTGACAAGGTTCCCTTGAAGAAAGTATTTCTTGATGTTTTTCCTAAAGAGCCACTAGAGAAATCCCATTCCTTCTGGAGCCATCCGAAAATTTTTGTTACGCCACATATGGCTGGAGAAGTTCTTCCAAAAAGTGCAGTTTTTTCTGTTAAAAAGGGAATAGATAGATTCCAAAATGGCGAACCCCTCGAAAACATTTATGATAGGAAAAAAGGGTATTAAGTAGTGCCTTCTAACATCAGATAAATGACTTATAAAACCTCTCCTTTCTGTTCTGTTTGGCATAGTAATGAGCCTTATTTTTTTATAGACCAAGAACCTTTACCTACTAAGATGGAAGCGGAGTTCGTAATAGTTGGAGGTGGTTTTACAGGTCTGTCTACTGCCTTAGATCTTGCCCTTAAAGGAAAGGAAGTGATTGTTTTGGAGGGAGGGAAGATTGGTTTAGCTGCATCGGGCCTAAATGGAGGTCAATTGAACCCCGGTTTTAAACATAACCCAACCGAAATTATCAATAGTTTTGGTAGCAGCATTGGCAAAAAAATAATTGAGTTTGGTGCCAATGCTCCCAAAAAAACAATGGCCATCATTAAGCAACATAAAATCGAGTGTCAGTTGGAAAAGGGAGGCTTTGTCCAACCGGCGCATAATAAAGCCTCACTCAGGATAGTGGATAACCGGATTAAGGACTGGAAAAAATACACCGACAAAGTGGATTTTCTTGACAAAAATGAGGTAGGTGACCTTTTGGGAAGCGACTGTTACATTGGAGGTTTCTTGGATAGGAGAGGCGCCACGTTAAATCCTCTGAGATTAGTTAATGGCCTAGCAAGAGCAGCAATAAAAGCAGGTGTAAAAATTTATCAAGAATCACTTGTCACAAGGGTGTCTTTTTCCAATGGGAAATGGCATTTTATGCTTAAAAATTCGAGCGTTCAGGGCATGGCAGCTGGAATATTTACCAACGCCTATACGAATAATCTTATAAAACCTCTAAAGCAAACATTTATTCCTGTTCAAAGCTTTCAAATTGCAACTGAAAAGCTTTCTAAAGAAATAACAAGAGATTTGATCCCTAATGGGTTTGGGGTTTCAGATTTAAATAGACTACTAGTTTATTATAGGAGAGGTCCCCATAATAGAATACTAATGGGGGGTAGAGGAACTTTCAGAAAACCTAAGTCGAAAGGTGATTTTGTTCTATTGGAGAGAAAGTTAACTAATATTTTTCCAATTCTTAAAGATGCTAAATTTCAATATTATTGGTTTGGAAACGTTTCCATCACTCCTGACTTTATGCCAAGACTAAATATTCTTGGTCCTAGAGCCATCTCTTTTTTGGGGTGCAATGGAAGAGGAGTCGCACTTTCTCCTGCCTTGGGGCCTTATCTCTCCGACTGGTTAATAAACGGTAATGACCACCATCTTCCATTACCGGTGTCAAAAAAAATAAAAACTATTCCTTTTCATTTTTTGCATAGATTATATGTAGCAAGTGTATCTTCATATTTTAAAGCTCGAGACTGGTTAGATTGATTTATGAATCTATATATTCATTTTTTTATGCATTTAGTCATTAAAAAGTCCTGCCTTAAATAATTATCGAGAAAGAATTTTGAAATTAAATCCAAAGTTCTTGTTCTTAAATCTTGCAACTTACTGGTGTTATCAGCCAACGCCTCAACTAACTTTGCCAATGGTCCCGCATTTTTTTCAAACAAATTCAACATGTGACCAGGGCTCAATGTTGGTGCCATCATAGCATCTCTAGCAAACTCTATATTTTTAAACTTTTTCTCTAATCTTTCAGAAATTATCTTTGTGTCCCCCCACAATACTGGGGAAGATGCACCGTTTGGCAAAGGTGGAGAAAATTCTCCGACAAGTTTAAAAAATTGACCCATAAACATCTCTGATGGCCAAGTTGAAAATGCTAAAACCCCACCAGTTTTCAAGACTCTTCCCATTTCATCGATTACCACATCCGGTTGAGGTGCAAACATGTGTCCATATTGGCTCACTACTATATCAAATTCCTCATCAAGAAAGGGCATGTTTTCAGCATCACCTTCGACAAACTCTACATCTAATGACATGATTTTAGAATTCTCTCTAGCCCTGCCAATTAAGGCAGGAGTAAGGTCTAACCCTTTAACTAATGCTCCTATTCTAGCAGCTGTAAGACCTACAACACCTGTTCCGCATGCAACATCTAAAACCTTGGAGTTTTTATCAACGTTAGCAAACCGAATTAATTTAGGTGCCGCTGTGCTTGTCAAGGCTTCGAAAGGTATAAACGAAGACCATCCTTCCTTGGCTTTTTCCTTCAACTTAGAAATTTCATCCATGGGTTATTTTCCTTATTTTCCTCAAAGATAATATTAATTTTATCTTAAACATAGATGGTCAATAAAGACTATTTTTTTATGGCGTAAGCAGCATTCAAAAATTTAATATTTCGTTATGCAGAAATTAGCTGTCTATTTTGCGATTTAAACACTATTAGTTTAATGTTAAACTAATATATGAGTTGTAGGTGAAATCTTTATTTAATAAAAAACCTTATTTATTAGGAGTATCAATATGGCAGTTATAAGACAAGAACCCACAAGTAATAGAATATTTGATAAAATAGTTCAATATTCAACTATATTTTATTTTTCTTTGAAAGATAGAGTGCAAAAAAGACGAGCTTACAACAAAACTGTGAGAGAATTGAGCAAGATGACAGATAGAGATCTGGCAGACATCGGTTTCAGCAGAAGTGAAATAAAGGCAAGAGCTCTTAAAAGCATTTACAAGATAAATCTTTAAAAATACGCTAAAGGGAAGGGACTATTTTTTATCCCCTTCCCTTTGAAACGCCAGACGATAGCGGGCTGACTAGCGGATCCCACATCTCAAACGCTTTCTTTACTTTTTCATCAGCATTCCCAAAGATTTCCATATTTGTGACTTTAATTAACCCACCTAAAGGTGCGAGTAGGTCTTTTACAACCCTCATGTGATTCATAACTGCATCATTATCGGGATACCTTTCATAAACTCTCACCGTACCCTCATCGTCGTTTACGAAAAATTCATAATCCATCACAAGTTCGTCATCAGCGGTGGTCTTTTCAACCATTTTTTGAAAATGCTCTTTTGCCTCCCCTAGCTTACCCTCTCTAATTTTTGCACTTATTAACCAACTTATATTATCCTTATTTGACACCTGAAATTCCTCCTTTTTTAATAACAGTTTAACAATTCTAATACCTCAATTTCGCTATCGCTCTTTAGCTTCATCAATCCTTTGGACTTTACCTCCAAATCACTCCTAGCTGACATCCACGCCTCATTAGATAGAATTATTTCATTCGGCTCTGTAGAATCACACAAATTAAAAGCTGTATTTACGTTACCTCCAAGGATATCAAACTGAAAACTTTTCTTTCCTATAAGCCCTGCCACGAGGGGTCCAAAATGAATACCTACATGGATCGACCAATTATGGCCTGAGTCAAGGGCTATCTTTTTAAGATTAAGCGCACATTTGGCAGCAGATTGAACTGGGTTCTCTAAACTTCTAGTAAGGCCCCCAGTAGCCAATATAGCGTCGCCAACTGTTTTTATTTTTTCTAATCCAGAATTTTCAATTTCATTCTCAAACTTTTCGAATATTTCTTGTAGGTTATCAACAACTTTTTCTGGCGGGTTCGACTCACAAAAGGCTGTAAAACCTACTAGATCACAAACCAAAATAGCAATATCGTCATATTTACGAGGTCTTACTAAACCAGAAGAGTTTAATTCTTCTGCTACTTTCTCTGGAAGCACCTGCTTAAGCAAAGTTTGAGTTCTTTTTTTGTCAGCCTCAACTTTACTTAAATAGCTCTCTTCGCTGTCACGAAACCGCTTTTTCTCTAGGCAAGCTGTCACTCTAGCCTTTAGAAGGGTAGCATTTATTGGTTTAGTTATGTAGTCATCTGCACCATTACTAATACATTCAGCGGTGGTTTCTATTTCATCCGCTGCTGTGACCATAACCACAGGTATGCTTCTATTCTTTGGATCTGCCTTCAATATTTTCAATACTTCTAAACCACTAATGTCCGGCATCATTAGGTCTAATAGGATGAGATCAAAACTTTCTTCTTTGACAAGTTCTAGCGCCTTTTTTCCACAGTCAGCTTGGCTAATAGCGGTATACCCACTTCTTGACAACCTTCTTTCAAGCGTGAATCTATTATCTTCTATATCATCTACTATCAATATTTTTTGATTAGAAACATTCATAATTAATTAGGAACTTCAATATATTGGCCTATCTTACCCAACAGCCTTTTAATGTCGACCGGTTTAGTGTCATAATCGCTGCAACCCGCTTTTAATGCCCTGTCTCTGTGTTCCGGCATAGCGTGGGCAGAAAGAGCAATGATTGGAATTTCTTTTATTTCATTCATTCCTTTTATTTTTTCAGTGGCTGTCCATCCGTCCATTGTTGGAAGGCTCAAGTCCATTAATATCAAATCAGGCTTTTCTTCTTTTGCCATATCAATTCCTTCTTGACCATCACCGGCAATAATTATATCAAACCCTTTTTTCTTAAGCCTCCGGCTTAGCATATAAATATTGTCTGGATTATCTTCAACATATAAAATTTTCATTATTTTACCTTACCTGAAATGGTCTCAATTGTTTTAACAAGTTCATCGGCAATTCCAGTGTCTGACATAGTCGATTTCTCTAAAACCCTAGTTGTTTCCGATGACAAAAATGCTCTGTCTTTTTCATCTAAATCTGCCCCTGTAATTACAACTACTGGTACAAGATCCTTAAACTCATCTCTATATTTTTCTATAAACTCAAAACCATTCATTACAGGCATCATCAAATCCAGTAAAATTAGATCTGGACGCGGATTAGAAGAATTTCTTAATAATTCCAATGCTTCCCTTCCGTTTGCTGCCTCCAACACCTGATAATCAGAGCTAATCAAAGACTCTTTTATAGTAAAACGCAGATCTTCATTATCTTCAACTACCATAATAACTTTATCACTCTTTTCCCCAATTAATTTTTCAATCGAAGCAATAAGCCTTGTTCTCTCTACAGGTTTTGATAAATAATCAGCTGCCCCCAATGAGAATCCCTTCTTCTTTTCATCTATTATTGAAGCCATAATGACCGGAATGTGAGAAACTTCATTATCAGCTTTTAATGTTCTCAACACAGACCATCCGTCTAAATCCGGCATCAAAATGTCAAGAGTAATAGCATCAGGTTTATATTCTCTTGCCATTTTAATCCCTTGAGCACCATCTAAAGCCTGTAAAACAACAAAATTATTTTTTTCCAAATGCCTAGTCATTAAATCTCTTATTGTCGGATCATCGTCTATTACCAATATGGTCTGCATACCATCAGTATTCGAAGATTCTACTGCCTTCTTATTTAAACTCTCTAAATCCTCAGCAATACTTTCGTTTTTATCTTCAGTTAAATTATTTTTAAAAGACACGGAGAATGTTGTACCTTTTCCTAACTCACTGCTAACAGAAACATCTCCACCCATCAATCTAGCTAAATTCTGAACAATTGTTAAACCTAGACCCGTACCACCATATTTACGAGTAGTTGACGCATCCGCCTGGGTGAATGCATGAAATAATTTATCGATTTGTTCCTTAGTCATTCCAATACCGGAGTCCTTAACATCAATCTCTATGAATTCATTAATATTCACTTTTCTAGATTTTACGGTTATTGATATTTTCCCGTCTTTACAAAACTTTGCTGCATTAGAAATTAGGTTTAAAATTATTTGCTTCGTTCTAGTAACGTCAGCGTTTACAAAACTTATTCCATCTTGGACATCCAAAAGCAACTCGTTGTTATTTTGCTCAACTAGAGTTCGGGATGTTTCGGTTACCTCCTCTAATAATGCAGGAAAACTAAAATTCTCATTATAGAGCTCAACTTTACCAGCCTCAATTTTTGAAAGATCTAAAACATCGTTTATCAAATTTAACAGATGCTTACTGGCACTATGGATTCTCTCCAAAGGCTCATGATAATCATCAAGCTCATCATCCTCAGCGTCCTCTCGAAGCATTTCTGTTAAACCTATAACAGCATTTAAAGGTGTTCTGAGCTCATGGCTCATGTTTGCAAGGAATTGGCTTTTTGCTTTGTTTGCGCCGTCTGCCTGTTCTTTTGCAACATTTAATTCATTAACCGTAGTCTCTAAATCGTGCTCTCTCTGCTTTAGATCGGTAATGTCATAGAATATTTGAATTAGACCCTTATCAGGCAGTCTCCTGCTTGAGATCTGAAGTATTCGCCCATCGCTAGTCGGAGGTAGATAGCTAATCTCTGTGCCTGTAATTTTATTTCTTTCCTGAATGCGATTTTCAACCCAAGCCTCAAAATCTTTCTCCTCAAGATTTAATATTCCACTACTTATAAAAATTCTTGAACCTTCTTTAAAAGTACTCCCTATCTCAAGAGTTTCTCCAAATATTTTCTCCATATAATTATTCACTAAAGCTAGACGATCATCTTGATCCCAAAACAATATTCCAGCTTCGATATTGTTTATTGCATTATTGACCAATTGTTGAGCTTCTTCAACCTTACCCTCAAGTCTCTTTCTCTTATCAATATTTTCAACAATTCCAATTAACTTGATGGCTCTTCCATTTCTAAATGTTGCTTTTGCTCTAGTTTGATACCAAATTTCCTTTCCCTCATGAACATTGATATGTTCCACGCTAACTTCCTGAGTTTTACCAGTTACATGGTCTCTAAAAGCATCCTTGTAGGGCTTTAAAAAATCTGCACGCAGGTTTTTATAGCCTTCCTCCTGAGTGCCTGAAGTAGAGCTTTCCCCCCAAAATTCTTTCAACGCACTGGGAATTTCATAGGTAACTTTATCATGTTCAAGATCAGACTCAAACACGATTGCTTCTAGATCGCCTAATACACGATCAAATCGTTCTCTCTGTCTTTCTATAAGTTCCTCATGCTTTTTTATCTCTGAAATATCTGTATAATTCTGGATAAAGCCCCCATCATCTAGCAATCGTGAAGTAGCCAAATATATGATATCTCCAGCTCTTGACTCGACGGTTATCCCTTCCTTGCTTTCTACCATACGACCTTTTTGAAAACCTATAAACTCTTTCAAAGTCATTCCGGGTGGAAGATCAAGGATACCTTTTTTTAATATATTTTGGAGCATAGCCTCTCTCTCGACACCCGGCTTAAGTTCAAAATCCCAATGCCTTTGAACATCAACAGCTGCTTGATTACAAAAGAATACTTTATTGTCTGAATCCCAAATAATTATTGGATTGACTAATTTTTGGATTCCATCAGACAATCTTTCCAATTCTTTCTGCTGGGACTTAACAAGAGTAATATCTGTTATAATTTGAATCCAGTCCCCGCTTTCCACTCTGACAGCCGATTGAAGCGCATCTCTTTGGCCTTCATCACTATTAAATACAAATTCAAATCGTGCACCATCTGGATTATTATCCATATCGTGCTTTAATCTTTCGGCATAAGCCTCTGCCGATTTCTCTTCTGTAGTTATTACTCCTGTCGAAAATTGTTTTCTAACAAAATCCAGCCTATCTACTCCCGGTACCATATCAAAATTGATTTTTCCTGCAAAATCCCTAAAAAACTTGTTCGCAAAAACTAATTTATCGTCATTGCTCCATATTGCTACTGCAGTAGATTTGAATTCATCAATACCTCTTTTAATCCTATCCAGCTCATTCTGCTGTTTTTTTATGTCAGATATATCAGTATAACTTTGTATGAAAGATCCATCTTCCAGGCCAACGTTCGTTGAAAGCCAATCTCGATCATCAATCAACATTTCTCTAGAATAGCCTTCTTTTCTTTCCCTCAACATATCAACTGTTTTGTTTAGATAATCTTTTATAGAAATACCTTCAGGTAAATCAAAAGCGCCTTTATCTACTGTATTCTTAAACATATCATACCTGGAGCAGCCTTTGACCAAATCGTAACCTAGATTTCGCTGAACTTTTTTAGCTGCTTCATTAGCAAAAAACAATTTCTGGTCTTGGTCCCAGACTATAACGCCAGAGGACATTGCATCAATAGCATCAGACAACCTTTCGAGATCTTTTTGCTGATTCTTTAATTCAGTTATGTATGTATAAGACTGTATGTAGGACTCATCTTCTAAAATAATCTGGCTATTCAACATATATTCGTCTTTCACCTTAATCTCAGTGGTAACACCTTCCTTTTTTTCTTTTATCTTATCGTAAGACTCTTTTACCCAATCCTTTATCGATTTACCTTTTGGTATTGGTGAGTATCCTTCTTTCTGCTGATGTTCTAGCATATCATATCTTGAAACACCTTGTTTAAACTCAAATCCAAAGGGATTATCTCTCATTTCCTTATTAGCAAAAATCAATTTATGGTTTTTATCCCAAACAATAATTCCACCCGACATCTTATCTATTGCTTCATATAACCTGTTCAAATCAGATTCTCTCTTTTTCTGATAGGAAATATCAGTGATGATCTGCATCCAATCACCACTCTGAAGCCTAAATGCCGTATTCAGCCAGAATTCTTTTTTCCCTTTTGACTCTGTTGTGAATTCTAAATTCGCACCCTTTTCAGACTGATCAATTAGATCCATTAGAGCTGAATGAACCTCTCTAGCAGTCCTGTCACCATATGAAATAAACCCTTTCGAAACAGAATGCTCGAGATACTCAATTCTATCCGTACCAGGTATCAGATCATATCCTGTACTTTGCTTAGTGAAATCCCTCAAAAATTTATTTGCATAAATAAGCTTATTATCATGGCTCCAAAAAGACACACCACTGTTAACCTGTTCAATACCTTGCTGTAGTCTTTTTAGCTCTTTTTCTTGTTTTTTAAGGAATGTGACATCAGACATTATCTGTAAAATATTTCCATTATCTAGCCTCTTCTCACTAACCATAGTGAAAGAACCGTCTGAGAGACCATAGGTTGTAGTATTTTCACCCTTAAATTCTTTAAAATATTTTACTGCTTTCTTTGCCCAGCTTTCCTTAGTTTCATCATCTGGAATATTATAAAAATTGTTTTCAATTTGACTTTCAACGCTCTCCTCCCAAGTCATTCCAACTTCAGTTTTGATACCAAAAGAGTTATTAACTTCTTTAATATATTTATTGTATTTTAAAAGTTTAAGATCTTTATCCCAAAGCTGAACACCATGAGACATGTTGTCAATTGCCTCTGTTAGAATGCGTTCCTGAGATTCCTTTTCTTCTAAATCCGTCACGTCGTTTAAGATCGTTAATATTCCTCCATCATCCAGCTTATTTTCTGTTCTAATGACGGTTTTACCATTCTTGTATCTCACCTTTGTTGATTTGGATGTAAGCTCTTCTCGTTCCTTTAATCTTTTTTCAACGAATTTTTCTACAGAAAAGTCCTTAGGCACCGAATATAACTTTTGTTTAAATTGACTAGACAAAAAATCAGAATAAGACATGCCTTCTTTCAAAGTTATTCCATCGTTAAGATTCTCTTTTATTGCTAATTCATTTGCTTTTATTAAGTTTTCATCTTTATCCCAAAACATCACGTGCGAAGGTATAGAGTCTATTGCGCTTGAAAGTCTGTTTTGCATTTCAGTCCTATTTTTACTTTCTGTAATATCTGAAATAAAAGTGACTATGTGTCCATCATTTGAAGGGGTTTCTTTTATGTGAAACCAAATATCATCCAATAGGAATTCTCTAACTATAGGCTTCCTGTCTTTTCTTGCTCTCTCTCTTAAGGCAAATCGATCCTCCACATCTTTTTTATTTAAAATAGATTTCGGGTTTTTTAGCGCTTCTTGATAAGATTGTTTAAAGTTCAAGCCAATTCTCGCATCAAGCAACATGTTTCTCGAAAATATGTTGCTATATTTTTTGTTGAAACCAATAAGAGTATCGTCTTGATCCCATATTGCTAAGCCTTGATCAGAATTATCAAAGGCATCTAAAAGGGCTTGCATTGTTTCAGAAACACTCATCTTCATCCTCCCAGGAAATGACGCGAACAGACTTTTTTATCTCCAATCTATTAAATAGTGATTCGTCCTTAATTTGAATTTATTTTATCAGAATTCTAGTAAAAATTTTGATTTAACACCTAGATTTTCGAGTTTATTTATTCCACCTAAGTCAGGTAGATTTACAACAAATCCAGCACCAACAATCTCTTTTTTATCAAATTTTTTAATTAATTCGAGTGCAGCGATAACTGTTCCCCCAGTAGCTAGGAGATCATCTATTATTAATAGATTCTTGTGCCCATCTAAAGCGTCCTGGTGAATCTGCATATCCGTAGCTCCATACTCTAACTCATAAGATACTGAAAAAGTTTGCCAAGGTAATTTCGCAGGCTTTCGAAGAGGAATAAAAGCAGTGTTCAAATTATACGCAAGAGCTCCTGCCATAATAAAACCACGAGACTCAATACTTAAAATCGCATCAATGTTTTCCCCAGCCCACTGTACTGTCATACCATCTATCATTTTTTTAAAATGTTTAGGGTTTTGTAGAAGTGTAGTAATGTCTCTAAATTGAACACCTTCAACTGGATAATCTGGAACGGTTCTAATACTCCCTTTTAAATCATCAAAATCATTCATTTTTTTCTAACTTCTCCTCACTCTTTATGTTGATATAGTTTCCTAAAAATACAAATAGGGATCCTATTATTATATACCAGGTCAACCGTTCATCATAAAATAAATATCCAATAACAGATATTAAAGGCAGTCTTGCAAAGTCAAGTGGCATTACCACAGTAACTGGAGCTAGCCTAAATGCTTGCGCCATACATAAATGAGCGGTTAATCCTGTTATGGAGACGACAATTAAAAAAGGTATATCCTCCTCTGATGGGATCTTTATTTGGAAATCCCAAAAAGCACAGACAAAACTGAAAACAGTTTGCATAGCTACTAACCAAAACAAAATTGAGGTAATTGAGTGCCTCCTAGTCAATAATTTTGTTGAGATTGCTGTAGCGGCAAAAAAAATGGGGCATAGAAAAGCTGCTATTAGTGCCCAATTAACAACTTCAAAATCAGGCCTAGCTACAAGTACAATACCCAAAAAACCAATGGACGCGGCCAGAACTCTTTCCTTTGTAAGAAGTTCCCCCAGAAAAATAGGAGCTAAAACTATAACAAATAAAGGAGTAGAAAACTCAAAAGCAAATAACTGTGAAAATGGTATTAACGCAACTGCGTAGAACCAGCAATTCTGCCCACCAAAGTGGCTTATATTTCTAATGAAGTGAAGCTTCATATCAAGAATATTGATTTCTCTTATTGTTCCAAAATATTTTGCGAAACTTAATACAATAATGACCCCCACCATTGACCGAAAGAGCATGATTTCAAAGGTATCCAAAGCTGAATAAAGTTCTCTACCAGAAATTGCCATTAGTGTGAATGACACCATTGCGCCAAACATCCAAAGTATTGATTGCAATAAATTAGTGGTAATATTCAATTCTCTGCAGGCTTATGAAGGGATCTGATCTGTAAGCCTAGCTACATAATCACGATTCCAGGTAGGACTGATGGTGATCTCATTAATACAAACTCTTGTAGGAAGTTGGGTCAGAAATATGATTGTTTTAGCACAATCTTCGGGTTGAACCATTTTTTTCTTATCCTCATCCGAAACGGGGATGGGTCTTTTATCTAATATCGGTGTAGCAACCTCTCCCGGGCAAATTGCACAAGCTCTGATACCAAAATGACCTGCTTCCATATTTATACTTTCAGTTAATGCATTTACGGCATGCTTTGCTGACGTATAGGCTGGTCCAGTTAACGTAGAAACATATTTACCTGCCCATGATGAAATATTTACAATTAACCCTGACTTTTGCTCTTTCATTTTCTCCAAAACTAGTTGATTTGTATAAAAAATTCCGTTTAAATCGATTTTTATTACTTTATCGAAATCCTGATGTGAAATATTGTGCCAATTTCTTTTGGGGGTATTTATGCCTGCACTAGCTACCAGAACGTCTATTTTATTATATTCTTTTATAATTTCTGAGAAAACTCGTTTTACTTCCTCTGGATTAGAAACATCAAGAATTTTGACTGACGGATCACCCTTACACTTTGTAGATACTTTTTCAAGACTTTCTTTGGTTCTTCCTGAAAGGATCACTGTATAACCCTCTTCTGATAGTTGAATAGCAGTATGTTCTCCTATTCCAGAACCAGCACCTGTGATCCATGCTATTTTATCATTCATTTTATTATCCCTCAAAAAAATAAAAGTATAGCCGAATGCTGTAAATAAAAATGCTTATTAATAAAAAAAGTAACAAATAATAATTATTTAATTGAAATAAATGTCCAATTAGTCTATCGCTAGCACATAAATTTTTTGTAGAGCGTTTTAATGAAAATGATCTTGTTTATGAGTAAAATGTTTTAATATATTCTGCACTCTATAAAAATTTATAAAATATACGATCAAAGGAGATTGATTATGACTAAAGGTATTGTAAAATGGTTTAACCAAAAGAAGGGGTACGGTTTTATTGCTCCTGAAGGTGAAGACAAGGACGTGTTTGTTCATATCACCGCTGTCCAGGAGGCTGGGTTAAGACGTCTTGATGAAGATCAAGAGGTTTCTTTTGATATTGAGACCTCAGAAGATGGACGAAAATCAGCAATTAATATCAAAGTAGATTAAGTTTTTTCAATCTCTATAATACAGAGAAAAGAAAATGGGTCGCAGAGGTCGTTCTAGATCAAAGCCCGAGAATTTAATTAAAAGAGAATCACCAGAATTTCCCAAAGAGTATTACGGTGGGAATCTTGTGTCTCTTTCTGAATCTCAAAAAGAAAATATCCATTTGGGCGCAATAAGGATTCTAACAGAGATCGGGGTGTCAGGCGCTTCTGATTTTTTAGTAACATTAATGATGAAGAATGGAGCTAAAATTTCTGATGATAGAATATTATTAAGCGAAGGCTTAATTGAAAAGTGTTTGAATAATTGCAAAAAAAACATAATACTTCATGGTCAAAAACAAGCGGCTACTCTGACTTTACAAAAAGATAGAGTTTACATGGGTAGTGGAGGTGCCGCTCCTCTGATCTTCGATATAAAAGAAAACAATTATAGGCCTGCAAGTTTAAAAGATCTACAGAAAGCCGCTCGCCTTGTTGAAAAGTTAGATAATTATAGTTTCTTTTCACGCTCTTTGGTACCTACTGAGATCTTGAACCCTAGAATTCTAGATTTATATACAGCCCTAGTTTCCTTGTCGGCTACCGAAAAACATATCATGACCAGTGTTTCAAATCACAGAACTGTAAAAGAAATAGCAGAAATCTGCTATTTAATAGCAGGTGGAGAAACTAATTTTAAAAATAAGCCGTTTCTTTCCCTAAACATCAATTATGTAATTCCACCACTAAGGTTGGATCCAGAGGCCTGTAAAATAATGGCTGAATCTATTAAATACGGAATACCTGTAATGGCAAACGTCTTTGGGCAGAGAGGAGCATCCAGTCCGGTGAATATTATCGGTTCTGTCTGTCAAACGCTTGCTGAGACTCTTCTAGGAGTAATAATTTGTACACTTTTAGATCAAGATTCCTTATTCGTATGTGGCCCAAGAGCGATGATAACAGATTTAAGAACTGGGGGAATGGCAGGGGGAAGTGGTGAACAGGCACAAACCACTTCTTTATTAAGTCAAATGATGCGATATTACAATTTGCCTAACTCTTCAATTGCAGGTGCTACAGATAGTAATATTCCAGATTTTCAGGCAGGTTACGAAAAAGCTTTATCAATATCAGTTTCTGCTCAATCCGGTGCAAATATAATTACTCAGGCAGGTGGAATGCTTAGTGGTTTGATGGGAGTTTCTCTTGAGTCTTACGTACTTGATAACGATATGTGTGGCTCAGTGCTCCGATCCATGTCTAAGATAAATTTTTCTGAAGAACTAGATGATTTCTTATCGATACAAAAGGTTGTCAAAGAAGATATGCACTTTCTTGGTGAGCCTGAAACACTTGCCCGCATGAGTACCGACTTCCAATACCCGCTTGCAGCAAAGAGATTGTCTCCTGAAAACTGGATGCAAAACAAGGAAGTAAATATCCTAAATGAAGCAAAACAAAAGATGGATGATTTAGTAAGTGAGGATTTTTCTAGTCATCTTGATACATCCTTGCTAAGTCATTTTACAAAAAAATATGGCCTTGAGCTTACAAATATTTAGTTAATTTGATTGCCAAATTTAATATGGCGATGACGGAAGGATTCGAACCCTCGACCCCCAGAGCCGAAATCTGGTGCTCTATCCAGCTGAGCTACGTCACCACCTTGTCCAAAGATATCACATTCTTTTTTATTGGCCAGTTTGATTTTATTAATGCATTAAATTCTGAAGGAGTATTTTGCAATAATCTACAGGATACCTTTGAAAATCGATAACTATTAAAAATTTTTTAATTATTTACTCGGGATATATTTGCTGCTGAAAATTTAAACTCAGGAATTTTACCGTAAGGATCTAATTGAGGATTGGTTAGAAAATTTGCTGGTGCTTCACTATAACAAAATGGCATGAATAACATGCCTGGGGTAACATCTCTGTCTACCCTCAACCTTAAAACAATGTTTCCTCTTCTAGTTGCAACACGAACCTGGTCTCCTTTATTGAACCCATATTTTCCTACATCCTTTGGATGCATGCTAACTACCGGTTCAGGTTCTTGTGCTTCCAACATAGAGGCTCTTCTAGTCATTGCGCCAGTATGCCAATGTTCTAAAACACGACCTGTCGTCAATATCATAGGAAACTCTTTGTCGGGCAACTCATCAGGAGGAAGTAAATCAGCAGGAACAATTTTTGCCTTGCCTGATTTTGTTGGAAATCCAGAGTAAAAAATTATCTCTTCTCCAGGTGTATTAGGACTATTGCTTGGATAGCAAACGGAGCCTTCATTTTCTAATCTTTTCCAATCTATATTGTCTAAGCTCCGCATATGACTAGCCATCTCGGTATAGACTTCAGATACATCGTTATAACTCCAGTTTAGACCACAACGATTAGCTAGCTCTACAATTAGTTCCCAATCTTGCCGTGCTTCTCCTGGCATATCTACCACAGGCCTTCCTAGTTGAATTTGCCTGTTCGAATTAGTATATGTCCCTGTCTTCTCAGCCTGAGCAGACGCTGGTAATATCACATCTGCAAACCATGCCGTTTCGGTAAAAAAAATATCTTGAACAACTAAATGATCAAGCGAAGACAGAGCTTTTCTTGCATGGTGTTGATCGGGATCGCTCATAGCTGGATTTTCTCCCATAATATACATGCCGTTTATAGAGCCGTCATTAATGGCGTGCATAATTTCTACGACAGTCAAACCTTTTGACGGGTCTAGAGATCGTCCCCAAGCATCTTCAAAATGTCTTCTTGTATCTGCATCCTCCACAGACTTGTAATTTGGGTACGTTATGGGAATTAGTCCTGCATCTGAAGCACCTTGTACGTTATTTTGTCCTCTTAGTGGGTGCAGCCCTGTTCCTCTTCTTCCGACCTGACCAGTTATTAAAGATAGAGCAATAAGACATCTAGAATTATCTGTCCCATGAACATGCTGACTAATACCCATCCCCCAGAAAATTATACTGTTGTTTGAGGTTGCATATACTCTGGCGAGTTCTCTCAAGTATGAAGCTTCAACGCCACATATTGGTTCCATTGACTCGGGTGTAAAGTCTTTAACTTTTTCTTTAAGCGCTTGGAAACCATCTACATTTCCTTGAATATACTGAGTATCGTAAAGCTCTTCCTCAATGATAACATTAATCATAGCATTTAGCATTGCTACATCACTACCCGCTTTAAAAACAACCGGATGACTTGCAAGCCTCATTAAACCCTGCTTTCTAGGGTCCATAACTATTAACTTTGTTCCTCTTTTTGCAGCCTGCTTAAAATATGTCGCTGCAACAGGATGATTTTGTTCTGGTCTAGCCCCAATTATAATTATGCAATCGCTGTCGTCTGCTGCAGTAAATGGCGCTGAAACTGCACCTGAGCCAATTCCTTCCATTAAGGCAGCAACACTTGAAGCATGACACAGCCGGGTACAATGATCTACGTTATTAGTACCAAAAGCTTGCCTAATAAGCTTTTGAAAAAGGTAGGCCTCCTCATTTGTACCTTTAGCTGAACCAAAACCACTCAAAGCCTGCCCACCCTTGGCATTTAAGATTTTAAGGAATTTTGATGCCGCCACATCCATAGCCTCTTCCCAGGATGCCTCCCTAAACAACTTGCTAATATCCGAAAACTTATAAGCTCCATTAGGATCTTTTTTTACGCCTGACCTTCTAATCAAAGGCTTTGTTAAGCGCTCAGGGTTCATAACGTAATCCATACCAAACCTGCCTTTAACGCACAGTTTACCCCGATTAGCTGGGCCTTGAAGTCCGTCTACAGATATTATCTTATTATCTTTAACGCTTACTTCAGTGCGACACCCCACACCACAGAATGGACACACACTTTCTACTTTTTTGTCTGGATAAACTGCCCTGATTTTTGAGCTTTCGTCTAACAAAGTTTTTTCCATCAATGCACCTGTTGGACAGGCCTGCACGCATTCTCCGCATGCAACGCAAGAAGAAGTTCCCATTGGATCAAAAACGTCAAAAACAGGCATAGCATCCATTCCTCTTTTACCCATACCTATAACATCGTTAACTTGAACCTCTCTACAAGCTCTTTCACAGAGGCCACATGATATGCATGCGTCAAGGTTGACAGCTATTGATGGATGAGAAGCATCATGAAAGATACTATCCACTGGTATTTGCTTATTTGCACCCGGTCTTCCACTAGGGAAGCTCGCGGTACTGAAATTGGCATTTCTTGCCTGTATCCAAAAATGCGCTTCCGGGTCAGGGCTTGAATCTTTTGAAGGCATGTCAGAGGCCAAAAGATCAAAAACAATTTTCCTATTACTTTCAACGCGCTCTCCATCTGCACTTACCGACATACCCTCTGTAGGTTTCCTGACACACGATGCTGCTAATACTCTCTCTCCTTCTATCTCTACCATGCATGCCCGACAATTACCGTCTGCTCTATAACCTGGGCTATCCTTCCAACATAGGTGGGGAATTTCTATCCCGTTCCTTTTAGCAACTTGCCAAATAGTCTCATTTTTCTTGGCGTTTACTGATTTCCCATTTAATGAAAAGGATATTTTTTCCTGATGTTCACTAGGATTGTCAAGACTCATTATGGAACTCCTTAGGAAAATATTTAATTAAATGAGAAACACAATTACCCGCAGCTTGCCCTAAACCACAAATTGAACTATCCCCCATTACTTTAATGAGATCATTATATAGTTTAATTTCAGAAATGTCATTTTCTAAAAGCCTTATCATCTTATCAGTCCCAGACCGACAGGGGGTACACTGACCACAACTTTCGTGCTTAAAGAATCTCATAGTGTTTAACGCAGCTTCTTTTATACTATCCTTTTCCGATAAGATCACTATTGCATGAGACCCTATAAATCCACCGTACTGCTCAAATACTCCAAAATCTAAAGGTAAATGAGCTAAAGATGCAGGCAAAATTCCCCCTGACGCTCCCCCAGGAAAAAACGCTTTTAACTTATGTCCCTGGAGCATACCTCCGCAGTAATCGTCTATTAACTTTATCAGTGGTATGCCTGCTGGAGCCAGTTTCATTCCTGGATCTTTTACTCTTCCTGAAACAGAAAATGACCTAAGTCCACTATATTTTCTATTCCACCCCTTACTCTTGAACCACTCAACACCTTTATCAATAATTTCTGGTAGCCAATTCAAAGTCTCAACGTTATGATTAAGCGTAGGCTTTTGAAACAACCCTACTTCTGCAATATAGGGCGGCCTGTGTCTGGGAAGACCTCTTTTCCCTTCAATACTTTCAATCATTGCACTCTCTTCACCACATATATAAGCTCCTGCTCCCCGTCTTATTTCTATTGGTATATTTGCAATATTTTCTTCTTCTAGTTTCTCTATCTCTTTTTTCAAAATTTCAATCACTTCTGGATATTCATCCCTCATATAAATATATATTTTTTCACACCCAACTACGTTTGCAGCTATCAATGCTCCTTCTAACATCTGGTGAGGTTTTGTTTCTAACCAATACCTATCCTTGAATGTACCGGGTTCGCCTTCATCTCCATTTACTGTCATCAGTCTAGGACCTTCATAAGAACTTACGAAACTCCATTTTTTTCCTGCCGGAAATCCAGCTCCCCCCAAACCACGAAGTCCAGAGTCAGAAACTAACTCAATTAATTTTTCTTTTTTTAATTCATTTTTTACTACCCTATTTAAGACAGAGTACCCCCCTCTCATTGAATATTTAACTAAAGTTTCGTAAGGGGGTAAATTAAGCTCAAAGGATTTTTCATCATTTTTAATTTTTAGTACCTTTGCCAAATTTAACTTGTCAATGGGAACCAAATCAAATCTTGCTGCCGGTGCATCACCACAGCGGCCTATACAAGGGACTTTTTGAATTGTAACCTCGGCTCCATTTAACTTATTGGATATCTCTTCAATTATTTGTTTGGCTCCTGCCATTTCACAAGAAAGACCCTCACAAATTCTTAGTTTCGATTTAAAAGGAGGCGTTTCTTCTTCTTTGACTATATCAAAATGGTGATAAAAGCTGGCGACCTCATATACCTCCACTTGAGAAAGTTTAAAAATTTCTGCCAAAGCGGCAAGTTCTGGAGACCCAATAAAACCAAATTTATCCTGTATTTTATGCAGAGCCTCTATTAGAAGGTCTCTATTTAGTGGCATTCCTCCCAAAATATCAGTAACTGCATCTAGAACGTTATCGTCAACTTGTCTTCCTTTAGGTTGAAAGAAATCGCGCTTTTTAAATTTTGTTTTTTGAATGTTATTCATGGTGTCCCTAGCCAGAATGTTCTACATCATTAACGGTTTTTTATAGACTGTTAACTAATAAATACAAATAAAAACTTTCCACTCATGCTTTTTTTAAATAATCTTAAATTTCTTCAAAATTATGAACTTTTAAAATAGAAAATTTGGTCGAAAATTAGAGGATATTTTTATTGATTGATAATAAGACAATTTTTCATGTTTTTAAAGAAGTAGCTTTAAGGAATCCTGATGGCCCTTTCCTCATAGCCCCAGCAAAAAAAGATAAAGAACTAGAGATTTTCTCTTTCAATTCAGTACTTGAAAAAGTTGTGAGCATATCCAGTATTTTCTTTGATAAAGGATATAGAGCCGGCTTGCGCGTCGCTGTATTATTGGGATCAACGCCAGATCATTATATCCTAAAATTAGCTCTTAATAAAATAGGTGTTTCTGTTGTTCCCATTAATCCTGATTATACGGCAGATGAAACTTCATATTTACTTGAAGATAGTAGTGCCATATCTGTAATATGCGGAGACATTTACATTGATCAGATGACTGAGGCAATTGCGCATAAAAAGCTAGATTTGCCATTAGTAGTTTTTGACGATCTTTCTTCTTTACCAGTGTTTAATTCAACTGCGGCCACAGAAAACCACGTGTACCCTGAAACTGAGGCAAGTTTATTATACACTTCTGGAACCACGGGTCGACCAAAGGGATGCATCCTTTCACAAAACTATGAGTTGATGTGTGGTGAAGTCTACACACAGATTGGTAACCCCGTAGGATTATCCTTTGGAAAAGATAGAATTTTAAACCCTCTTCCCAGTTATCATATCAACGCGGGTATTGTCACTTTTTTTGGAGCCATGTTAACGGGGAATTGCTTAATTCAGCCTGAAAGATTTAGTATTTCTAGTTGGTGGAAAGATATAAGAGAATCTAGGGCAACAGTATTCCATTACCTAGGTGTTATAATCGCTGTTTTATTGGCCGATAAATCAACAGATAAAAATGTCTTGTGTGACTTGAGAGTTGGGTTTGGTGCGGGAGTAGAGCCTGCGCTTCATGTAGAGTTTGAAGATCGGTTTGGTATTCCCTTGATAGAATGTTGGGGGATGACGGAAATGTGCCGAGTTTTGTATGTTAATGAAGAACCAAGACAAATTAATACTAGAGCTATGGGCAAACCAAGGAAAGGGTTGGAGGTCAAAGTAGTTGATGAAGACGATATTGAAGTAAAAAGAGGTATGGCTGGAGAAATGGTTGTTAGGCATTCGGAAGAAACTCCTCGAAAAGGTGCATTTAGCGGGTATCTAAACAAAGAACAGGAGACCGAATATGCTTGGAGGACAGGTTGGTTCCATACTGGGGATACTGTAAAAATGGATAATGATGGAATGCTTTATTTTGTTGACAGAGCAAAAAATATTATTCGTCGTGCTGGCGAAAACATTGCTGCTGCTGAGGTTGAAAACTGTTTGTTTGAAAATCTCTTTGTTTCAAAGGTTGCTTGTATTGCAGTAAAAGATAATGTTAGAGAAGAAGAAGTAATGGCGTGCATAGTTTTACAACCAGATATTCCAAAAGATTTAAATATAGCTCAAAAGCTTTTTAATCACGCTTCGGATAGTTTAGCTTACTTTAAAACACCAGGTTACATCTTATTTATGGATGATCTTCCTGTTACTGGGACTCAAAAGGTTGTAAAGCATAAGATTTTTGCACCAGAAATTGACCCCAGATTACTAAAAGGCGTATTTGATTTCAGGAAACAAAAAAAGAGACAGTAAAATGGAAGAAAAAAAATATAACAATTATAAACTATTTGAATGGTTTGGGGTTATAACTGCAATAATATATTCGTTATTTGTTGCCTTAAATATAGGCTTGGAGTTCTTTGGGTTTTTGTTGCTACTTATTTCAGCTTTATCGATAGGAATATGGGCTTTTCTAAACCAGCATAGGGGAATATTACTTTTGCAATTTTTTTATACTGCTTCAGCATTAATAGGAATAGTCCGTTGGTGGAATTGAGAACCTAAAATTTTGATAAAATATCATTATACCTTTCAAAGGAAATGTTAGATCCACAAGCAATTATACCAACTTTTTTGCCTTGACAATGTTTTCTAAAAGGCCCTAAAAGCCCTGCCAGAGATGTAGCACATGCGGGCTCTACTATTAGCCCAAGGTAGTCCCTCATTATAAGCATTGCTTTCCTAATTTCGTCATCTGTAACTTTTTCCACTCTCTTTACTCGTTTTCTGGCAATGTCAAAAGAGAAATCCATAGCCATAGGAGAGCCCAAACTGTCTGCTATTGTTTCTACTTTCTCAATTTTTACCGCCGTATCTTCTTTAAGGCTTTTATAAAAACTATCTGCTCCAGATGGTTCAACTCCTAGTAACTCTATATTAGAATTTACTTGATCAAGATTGTGAGCCATACCAGCTATAAGGCCCCCACCTCCAATTGGAATTATTAAAACATCAATGTCAGGCATTTGTTCAACAATTTCTGCACAACAAGTCGCCGACCCAAGAATCATATTTTCGGAGTTAAATGGGTGTAAAACATAACGACCCTCCTCGTTCTCCACTTGCCCTAACTTTTTAAAGGCTTCATCGACATTTTCGGTTAATATTACTTCTGCTCCTAAAGAACGACACTTGTTAATTCTGTATGGATCTGCTGTCTTAGGCATTATAATCTTTGCTGATACTCCGTACTCCTTAGCTCCCCATGCTGTTGCTATGCCATGGTTTCCTCCGGTAACGGTAACTAACCCAGCTTTCTTCTCTGTGTCTCCCAATGACTTTATTCCAATTGCTACACCCCTAGCCTTAAAGGACCCTGTCTGTTGAAATAATTCCAGTTTAATGGAAACGCTTACGTGCTCAGGTAGTTTAGCTATTATTTCATCTTCATTAAGATGCAATACTGGGGTATGAACAATTTTCCCCTTCAGTATATCTCTAGCAGCATTTATATTATTTAACATTTTCCAAATAAAAGATTATTATTACGAAGCTTTACCAATAATTTAATACCCGCAATCTGTAGTAAGTACAAAGTGATTTTTTTCTACCTCTTTATACTCAGAAGGTCCAGGATCATGACTTAGATCATGAATAGGTGATGGTAAAGGCTTGAAGTTTAAATCTCTTTCAGATTTTCTCTGGTTAGGATCAGCAATAGGTACAGCCTTTAATAAGTCTTGTGTGTATGGATGCTGAGGATTGCGGAAGATAGAAGGTCTAGGCCCTATCTCAACAAGTCTACCTAAATACATAACACCTACATCATGGCTTACGCGTTCAACAACAGCCATATCATGGCTTATAAACAAAAAGGATAATCCCAGATCTACCTGCAATTCCATCATTAGATTTAATACCTGTGCCTGAACAGATACATCCAGAGCACTCACAGCTTCATCTGCGATGATGAGCTTAGGGTTTAAGGCTAATGCACGTGCTATAGCTATTCTTTGACGTTGACCTCCTGAGAGCTGATGAGGATAACGGCGCATAAAACTACGTGGTAACTTCACCCGGTCAAACAATACCTCTATCCTTTCTTCTAAATCCTTACCCCTTAATGTCCCATAATTACGCAAAGGTTCCGCTACTTGATCAAAAAGTGGTCGTTGTGGATTTAATGATGAGAACGGATCCTGGAACACCATTTGAATATTACTTCTGGCTTCACGCATGTCTTTGGGAGCCAAAGACAAAATATCTTGTCCGTCTAAATCAACTTTACCTGAGGTGGGTTCCACCAAACGAATTAAGGATCGACCAACTGTTGATTTTCCACACCCTGATTCTCCAACAAGGGATAAGGTTTTACCCTTCATGATGGTAAAAGATACATCTTCTACAGCATGAACACGGGCAACAGTTCTTCTAAATACCCCTCCTTTTACAGGGTAGTGTGTTACTAGATTATTAACTTTTAATAGGGGTTTTTCAGTTCCAACAATGGGCTGTGGTTTTTTAGAGCTTCCTTCTCCTACAAGCTTCATGGGTTCCGGATATTTCTTACTTGCCATTTCCCCAAGCTTCGGAACAGCGGCTAACAAGGCCTTTGTATAATCATGCTGGGGATTACTGAAGATCTCATGCACAGTACCCTCTTCAACTTTCTTACCTGGATACATCACTACCACTCTATCTGCCATCTGCGCTACAACTGCCATATCATGGGTGATAAACATCACAGCGGTACCTGTTTCCTCTTTCAACATATTGATCAATGCTAATATCTCCGCCTGAATGGTTACATCCAAGGCAGTAGTAGGTTCATCGGCTATTAAAATTTTTGGCTGACAGGCCAACGCTACCGCTATCATTACCCTCTGCCTTTGTCCTCCAGACAATTGGAATGGATAATCAAAAGCCCTTTTTTCTGGATTAGCTATTTTTACGGCATCTAACAATTCTACTGCTTTGACCCATGATTTATCTTTGTTCAAACCCTTATGTCTTTTGATGACTTCTGACACTTGATCTCCAACTGTAAATAGCGGATTTAATGATGTCATAGGTTCCTGAAAAATCATTGAAATCTCATTGCCTCTAATATTCTCAAGTTTATTCTCAGGTAACTGTGTAATCGTAACATCATCAAAAATAATGTCCCCCGACGAGACACTCAAAACACCCTCGGGTAAGAGATTCATCACGGACAAGGCAGTAACTGATTTTCCACAACCAGACTCTCCAACAACTCCCAGAGTCTCTCCTTTTTTTATCGAAAAAGATAAGTCATTTACTACGTTTAGAACACCCGCTCTTGTCCTAGCCTGAATATTAAGATTTTTGATTTCAAGCAAATCTTCCATTATCTTGATCTCAACTTTGGATTTAGCGCATCGTTTAAACCGTCTCCTACAAGAGATATAGCCAGAACGGTTATAAAAATCGCTATTCCGGGAAAGGTAACAGTATAGGTTGCATCTAAAATATACATTCTATTTGATCCAATTACCTGTCCCCAACTCACAACGTTTGGATCAGACAAACCTAAGAATGCTAGGCCAGCCTCAAAAGTAATAGCTGCTCCGACGAGTAATGCAGACTGAACAATAATTGGAGCCGCAGCATTAGGTAAAATTACCAGAAAAATTAAAGTTAAATTACTACTTCCAGATGCTCTAGATGCCAAAACAAAATCTAATTCTTTTATTCTTAAGAATTCTGAGCGAGTTATTCTAGCAACACTTGCCCAACTAACTGCTCCAATGGCTAAAGTAATTGATAAAACAGATGATCCGAATAATGCTACTATTACCATTGCAAAAAGTAACGTAGGCAATACCTGAAAAAATTCTGTTATTCTCATTAATATCTCCTCTACCCAGCCACCATAAAATCCAGCAAAAGATCCTATACCAACACCAATAATTGCAGAAACTAGAGCTGCAGAGAATCCTATGGCTATAGAAACCCTTGCTCCATTAATAATTTGAGATAGGATATCTCTCCCCAAATAATCTGTTCCCAATAGATATCCGTCATTTCCAGGTGGTGAAAAAGGCATCCAAACCATCTCGAATGGATCAGTAGGGTAAAATAGTGGCCCTACAAAACCCATAATGGAAATCAAAATGAGAATTATCAACCCAGTGACCGCTGAATAACTCTTAAAGAAAGTCGATAGCATTTCTCTAACAGGACCATAGGTTTTTTCCTCTACTTCTTCAAAATTAGACATTTCTACTCTGCATTTTTTATTCTTGGATCTAAGGTTCGAAGTGTTAGGTCTGTAAGGAGATTTCCAACTGTAACCATTAAGGTAGAAAAAATAAGAATTCCAAGTAAAACTGGGGTGTCTCTAGAAATAATAGAATTGAAGGCTAAAGTGCCTAAACCTGGCCAACTGTAAACCGTTTCAACTAAAATAGCTCCAGAAACCACTGCAGAAAAACTTAACCCTGCAAAAGTTATTACAGGGGAAAGTGAATTCTTCAAGGCGTGTTTAAGCAAGACTTCTTTTTTTGATAGTCCTTTAGCTCTTGCTGTACGAACATAATCAGCACCTAGTACCTCTAACATACTTGCCCTGCAAAGCCTTGAATAATAAGCAAAGAAAATAGATGCAAGGGTAATCATGGGTAAAAACAGATGTCTCATCACATCAAAGAAATGAACAAAAAAGCTTCCGTTTTCAATTGTAATATCTCTCATTCCTGCACTTGGAAAAATTTGGATGTGAAGCGAGAATGCTATTAGTAGAAGTATGCCTGTCCAAAAAACAGGAGCTGCATATCCAAATAATGAAAACATATTAACAAATAGACTTGAAAGTCCATTTGGATTTTGAGCTGCATAGACACCTAACAATATGCCGACAAAAAGTGAAACTATCTGTGCAGAAAAAACCAGCAAAAGTGTTGCTGGGAATCTTTCCATTATCAGGTCAAATACTGGTACATTGTAAAAATGTGAGTGTCCAAAATCTAGAGTGGCTACTCTAAGTACATATTGAAATAACTGAATGAAAAACGGTTGATCAAGACCATATTCTTTTCTGAGTTGAGCCATATCCTGTTCATCAGCGCCTCCCATTGTTTGAGCAATAGTGTCTGCTATGTCTCCGGGAGCCAGATGCAACATCAAGAAATTTAAAATAACTACAACTAAAAGAACTAGGAGCATCGACAAAAGCCGTTTAATAAAAGAGAAAAGCAACGTCATAAAATAACCTGGAAAATAGAATTTTATTAGTGAAGGGGCCTCTACAGAGACCCCTTCTTCTTTTTTATCACCAGTTAATCTTTAATGTAGGTCATATCCATGGGAGAACTGGTTGCCCAAATCCCCATTGGAGGGTTGCCCACTTTTTTATTATAAATGGTGTGATAAGGCAGTGTATTGGTCCAATAAACAGGTAAATCAGCTACTATCATTTTCTGGAACTCAGAATAAAGTGCTTTTCGTTTCGCCATATCATTCTCAACACCAGCTTTTTCCAAAATAGCATCCACTTTTGGATTGCTGTACTGCTGAGTATTTGACCAAATAACACCTTTTTTAATATTAGAACTCTGATAAGTTCTATGAACACCGATAACTGGATCGCCCCAATTAAACACTGTATCCCAGGTTAAATCAAAGTTGTGATTACTCACTGTTTTAGCCCAAGTTGGGAAGTCCGCAGAAGGTCTAACTGTCACGTCTATACCAATTTTCTTTAGAGCTGCCTTAGTATATTCCGCATTAGGCTTTAATCCTGGCCAGCCAAAATCTACTGTTAAACCGAAACGCATTCCATCGCTACCCTTTGCGTATCCAGCATCATCTAATATCTTATTGGCTTTATCGATATCTAAATCGTAAGGCTCAACGTTTGCTTCATAGTAAGGACTACCAGGATGTATACCTGTTCTTGCTTCATCAGCAACACCTAACATTATGGCTTTCAATATAAAGTTTCTGTCTATTGCATGCGCAATAGCTCTTCTTACATTTACGTCTGCTGTCTTTCCATCTTTAGTATTAAACGCCAACCAATCTATAGGACCAATAGCAGCATAACCTTTGGATGTAACGGTGAGATTATCATTCTTCTTTAATCTTACTATGTTCCTTGCGATATTTTCAAAAGCATGAAAATCAAGCTCTCCATTTTCCAAAGCAATAGTTCTCGCAGCAGGGTCTTTAATAATTTTTATGACCATTTTATCCAGATAAGGTCTTCCCTTGATGAAGAAATCATCAAATCTCTCAAGAATTACATGCTCACCCGATTTGAACTCGACTAATTTGAAAGGTCCTGAACCAACAACATTATTGGAATTTTGAGGGTGTTTTTTCGGATCTTGCCCATCTCCATAAACATGCTCAGGAATTATTGACATTAACTGAGAAGACATCGCTAGCATTAAAGCAGGGTGAGGCGAAGATAACTTCAAGATTGCCGTATGCTCATCTGGCGTTTCTACAGATTCCACAGGAGCAAACATAGTTTTAAACGGGTGATTTTTCTGTATTGTCTCCAACGAAAATTTTACGTCACTCGACTTAATAGGTACCCCATCATGAAAAACAGCATCCTTTACGAGATTGAGTTTTACAGTTTTTCCTCCATCTGAAATCTCCCAAGATTCTGCAAGATATGGTTGTGGATCCCAATTATTGTCATAACGTATTGGGGTCGCGAATAATTGTGACCCAGGAAATCCCGTGACTATACCAGACTGAACCGCTGGATTTAAGTGTCTAGGGTTGCTACCCATAGACGCTACTAGTGTACCACCCCTCTTTGGTTCCTCAGCAAAACTGGTGCTAATAGACGTTAGTAGTAAAGAGACGGAAACTAAAAGAGTTTTAAAGATATGCTTTATCATTTTCTAACCTTTCCGATAATTAAATTTGAGCTCGACGGTTAATTCCTTATTGACCTTTAATCTTAGGCTGACCTAAGGTAAACTAAATTGCAACTAAAACCTTTTTATTGAATAAAGTTACTTCAGACATATTCTAAGATGATAACGATGTTTATTCAAAAGCGAAGTATTTTTTGAAAGGCTTAATATGATTAAAGTAATTCAAGCAAAAAAAATCCTAACGATGAATCCACGAAATCCTGTTGTCACTCATATGAGCATGTTAAATGGAAAGATCTTACAAGTTGGCTCTCTCGAAAAAATAGCCCCCTCTGAAAAGTATGAATTAGACGACAGTTTTAAGGATCTGATTATAATGCCTGGGCTTGTTGAAGGTCATAGTCATCTCTTTGAAGGCGCACTGTGGAGTAAATTATACTGCGGATATTTCGACCGCCAAAAACCAGACGGTTCAATAAATCAAGGAATCAAAAATATAGATCAATTGGTAAAGAATTTAAAAAATGAAGAAGAAAAAATCAAAGACCCAGCATCTGCTTTGTCAGGTTGGGGATTAGATCCCATTTATTTTGAGGACAAGAATCTAGACAGAGGGATTCTTGATAAGGTATCCGAAAAGCGCCCTGTAGGTATTTTACACGCATCAGGTCATAAACTGAATATGAATAGTCTTGGTCTTAAGTTAGCTGGCTTTTTAAGAACTGGGATTAATCATGAGGGTCTTCCATTAGGAAAAGACGGTATCCCCACTGGCGAAATTAGAGGTGCCGAAACCATAGCCATGGTAACCCGCCATGTTGGCCTTGGAAAAGATTGGCTGGCCGGTGATGCGGAAGGATTAAGAAATTTCGGAAAAATTTGTTTGAGAGCAGGTGTAACAACAGCTGCTGATTTGGCTAATCTTCAGGAGGATGAGTCAGTTAAGATGATGTCTAGAGTTACATCGGAGCCTGATTTTCCTGCCAGAATTGTGTCTTTAAGGTATATGCAAGGAATAAGTCCAAAAGAAGTGATTAAAAGAGTCTTAGCTCTTCGAGAAAAATCAACAGAAAACCTACGCTTAGGAGCCATTAAGGTTGTTGCAGATGGTTCCATACAAGGATTTACCGCAAGACTAAATTGGCCAGGTTATTACAATGGAGCTCCAAATGGTCTTTGGTATACAGCTCCTGAACATATTCAAGAAGTATATGAACTGGCATTAGAGAATAATATTTTAGTTCATACGCACACAAATGGTGATGAAGCGACAGAGTTAGCGCTTGATTGCTTAGAGAAAGCTTTAACGAAGCACCCAAGAAATGACCATCGATTTACATTACAGCATTGCCAACTTGCTTCATCCTCTCAATTTAGAAGAATGAACAAATTAGGAATGTGTGCAAACTTATTTGCGAACCATCACTATTTTTGGGGGGATGAGCATTATAGTCTAACCGTTGGACCAGAAAGAGCTGAACGAATGAATGCCTGTAGAACTGCTCTCGATAATAATGTCCCTCTTGCCATTCATTCAGATGCACCAGTTACCCCACTTGGACCTATGTTTACTGCTTGGTGCGCTATGAATAGATTAACTTTTTCTGGTAGAACCTTAGGAGATTATGAAAAAATAAATAAATTGGAAGCCCTTTACGCAATCACCCTTGGAGCAGCATTTACTCTGAAGCTTGATGGAGAAATTGGGTCATTAGAAACGGGAAAGAAAGCTGATTGCTGTATTCTTGAAGACGACCCCCTCGATATAGATACAGAAACGTTCAAGGATCAAAAAATTAAAGGTGTGATAAAAGGAGGATCAACATTCTTAGTGAAAGATGAAAAAAATTGAAGCAAATACCTTTGACAATTTTGGGCGGCTATTTGGGTACCGGTAAAACTACTCTTTTAAATAATATTCTAAAAAACTCGGAAAAAAAAATAGCAGTTTTAGTAAATGATTTCGGAGAAATTAATATTGACGAAAGCCTTATTGATTGGCAAGAAGAGAATATTCTTAGCATAGCAGGAGGGTGCGTATGCTGTAGCTACGGTAACGAGCTAGTAGAGACATTAGAGAAAATGAAAGCTCTGGACCCTCTTCCTAACCATATACTGCTAGAATCTAGTGGGGTTGCGATACCTTATAAGATTGCTCAAACTGTTTCTTTGATGGAGTTTTTATCATTACACGGCAATATAATTTTGACTGATGCCTCAAGACTTTTAAATCAGTTAAAGGACAAATATATTTCAGATACTATACAAAATCAGTTTGAAGGAAATGATCTATTAGTTTTAAATAAAATTGATTTAGTTGATAATGAAGAAATAGATAATTGTATTAAAGAATTAACAACCATAAATCTCAAAGCAAATATCTTGCAAACAAGCAATGCTGAAGTTTCAGGTCAAACCATATTTAAAAATTATAAGAATAGAACTAGCATTAAAGAGGCTATCAATTCAGATGAGTTTCATAAAGTTGATAAATTTATTACAACTACCATCAAATGTACTTTTAGTATTGATATTAAAAAAATTACCGAATTATTGGCTAACCCAGCAAACGGTATAGAAAGAGCGAAAGGTTTCTTAAGAGATAAAAATGGTACCGATTTTCTTATTCAATTTGATGGAAAAAATTTTGATATAGATAAATTTGACGAAAAAAGGGAGTCAGCTATTGTAGTAATAGGTAGAGACGGTTTTTTTCACGAAAAAGAATTTATTAAAAAATTTAATAATATTTCAGCATAGTTTTATACAGGGCATCAACGTGACTTGGGAAAAAGAAGTAAAAGAAATTAACCATAAAAGACATCTAGCAGAAGAAATGGGTGGTAAAGACCCTGTTGCCCTCCAACATAGTAAGGGAAGGCTTACTATTAGGGAAAGAATTCACGGTATTTTAGATGAAAATAGTTTCGACGAAGTAGGTAAAGTAGCAGGCCATTCAGATTATGACGAAAACGGAAAACTTCAGGGTTTTACACCAGCAAATTTTGTTCTTGGATTTGGAAAGATAAATGGCCGATCTGTTGTAATCGGGGGCGAAGATTTTTCTCTGAAGGGCGGTTCCCCGAATGCAGCTGGCCTAAGAAAAAGTATCTACACAGAAGAACTAGCGCTAAAATATAAGGTCCCTTTAATTCGATTACATGAAGGGGCTGGCGGATCAGTTGGTGGTGCCAATCAAGAAAAAACAAATCGACCTACTAGCGATGCCGTCTATACTCCATCGAGATTTATTTCGCTCGCCAATACTTTGGGGGAGGTACCTGTGGCAACAGCTGCGTTGGGGCCAGTAGCTGGATTACCTGCATCTCGTCTCGTAGCTTCACACTTTTCAGTAATGACAGAGTCCTCGTTAGTACTTATAGCAGGACCGAAAGTCGTAAAAAGAGCATTAAATATAGACGTCACGAAAGAGGCTCTTGGTGGACCCGAAGTACACTTAAAAAGCGGAGTAATAAATAACTTTGTAAAAACAGAGGATGAGGCTTTTGAGCAAATCAAAACATTTCTTTCCTTTTTGCCAGATAACGCTTGGACGTTTCCAGACTCGATTCCTACCAACGACAAGGAGGATCGTTGCGATGATTTATTAATAGATATAATACCAAAAGATAGACGTAGACCATATAGCGTCAGAAAAATCATCACATCCTTACTTGATATAAATGATGATCAAAGCAGCTTTTTTGAGATCGGTAAAAAATATGGCCCAAGCCTCATAACAGGCTTAGGTAGACTTAACGGACAATCAGTTGGAGTTATCGCTAATGACTGCATGTTCTATGCAGGGGCAATGACAGCCAGTGCTTCAAAGAAATTAGAAAGATTTTCTGATTTTTGCAACAGTTTCCATATTCCCATTATCAGTTTGGTAGATGAGCCAGGCTTCATGATTGGGCCCGAATCAGAAAAAAGTGGTACAATTAGATTTGGTACAGCTGCAATATCCGCGATAATGCAGTCAAGAGTACCTTGGGCGTCCGTACATATGCATAAATCTTTTGGAGTAGCCGCTACTGCTCACTATGGGCCTGATAGTTTCACTTTACTTTGGCCCAGTGCTTTAAGTGGTGCTTTACCTGTAGAAGGTGGTGTTGCCGTTGCATTTTCAAAGGAAATTGCAATGGCTAAAGATCCTGAAAAAAGACAGAAACAACTTGAAGATCAATTAGCTCAAAGACAATCACCAATTCCTAGAGCAGAAGGTTTTTCCACACATGATTTGATAGATCCTAGGGAAACGCGTCCACGCCTAATATCTTGGTTGGAACTTGCACAAAAAGCATACCGATTGCATGATCCGAAACCTTATCTAGTTACCATGAGGCCATAATGAATTTGAATAACCATCAGTCAATTAGAATAGAAAAAATCTTTCGACATCCAATAAAATCGATAAGTCGTGAAGAAATTACACAGATTAAGTTAGAAAGAAGAAAAGCTCTTCCGTTCGACAGAATGTGGGCATTAGTGCATGAAAAAAGTTCTTTCAACGAGTTATCAAATGAGTGGCAACCGTGTACTAAGTTTCTTAGAGGCTCAATTATGCCAACGTTATCGGCCGTAGAGTCAGAAAAGCTTGATGATCAAAAATATACTTTCAAACATCCAGATTTAAAGCCCATATCATTAGACCTGAGCGATCAGGCTGACCGAGCGTCTTTTGTTAAGTGGATTCTCCCTATTTGCTCAGATAAACTTCCGAGACCCACAAAATTAGTTTGTGTAGCCAATACAGCTCTCACAGACACTCCTTTTCAGTCAATTTCTATCAACTCTTTAGACTCTTTAAAAGATCTCTCCAAGAAGGCTGGGATTAACTTGGAACCTGAGAGGTTTAGAGGAAATATATGGGTACGTACAGGAAAACCATGGATTGAATTTGATTGGGTTGGTAAATTAATTAAAATTGATGACGTAGAGTTAAAGATCGTCGATAGAATTGAACGATGTAACGCTACAAAAACTAATACTAAGACAGGCGAACCTAATTGTGATACCATAGGTATACTTAATGAACACTATGGTCACCAGGATTTTGGAGTTTACTGCAGTGTTAGGACGACTGGGACTATAGGAATAAATAGTGTGCTTTCACTTAATTATATGGAATAAATAATATGAACCATCTCAGACCTATTAAGCAATTGCCTACTCATGAAGTTGAAAATATGCCACCATATATGGGTAATCAAGATTTATGGAAAAATGATAAAAATCTCAGAGATGCTGTAATTAGAGAAGGCGCAGGGTGGGCAGAAAAAAAATTAAGCGCGTTTGGACAGTTGATGGGCAGTACCGAAATGTTTGATCATGCCGAGAAGGCAAATAAAAATCCACCGGAATTAAAGGCATTCGATCAATATGGAAATAGAATTAACTACGTTGAGTACCATCCTTCATATCATCACCTTTTGGGAGTAGCTATAAGAAATGAGATTCCAAGTTTTGCTTGGAACAATAAAAGAGAAGGGTCCCAGGTTGCACATATGGCACTCACTTATATGTTTAATCAGGTTGAGGGAGGTGTTATGTGTCCAATGGCAATGACGTATTCCGTTATACCCGCACTTCAGCATAATCAAGGCTTAGAAGATCAATGGTTGCCAAAGGTACTATCAAATCAGTATGACGATAAAGACATTCCCATCGATCAGAAGGTGGGCGCAACAATAGGTATGTTTATGACTGAGAAACAAGGAGGATCGGATGTAAGAGCCAACTCTACGCGAGCAAAACCTGCTTCCTCGAGTGTCGGCAATGGGTCAGAATATCTTCTTACCGGTCATAAGTATTTTTGCTCCGCCCCTATGTGCGATGCCTTTCTTGTGCTAGCTAATACTGATTTAGGTTTGTCTTGCTTTCTTGTTCCGAGATGGAAACCAGATGGGGAACGAAATAGTTTTTTCATCCAGAGACTAAAAGACAAGCTTGGAAATAGGTCGAATGCATCCTCTGAGATTGAGCTTGATGATACGTTTGGCACAATGATTGGAGAAGAAGGTAAGGGAATTAAGACTATACTCGATATGGTTATAGGAAACAGAATTTACTGTGCTGTCAGCTCAGCATCTTTAATGCGTCAAGCGGTTGTTCAGGTACTACACCACACCACCCATAGATCCGCTTTCCAGAAGAAATTGATTGATCAACCTCTTATGAAGAATGTCATAGCAGATATGATTTTAGAAAGCGACGCGGCAGCTAATCTTGCTATGAGGGTAGCTAGGTCAGTTGATTGTCAGGAAGAGGATGAAAACGAAAAATCAATATCTCGAATATTCACGACTGTAAGTAAGTATTGGATAACTAAAAGGGCACCGTATCTGATTTTTGAGGCCTTGGAATGTCATGGTGGGCCAGGATACATAGAAGAGTCAATTATGCCTAGATTATATCGGGAAGCTCCTCTAAATAGTATTTGGGAAGGAAGTGGTAACGTTATGTGTGTCGATGTTTTGAGGGCCATGCGAAAGGATAAAAACGCTATTTCTTCAGTTTTCAACGAGTTAGAGAAAGCGAGAGGGTTAAATTCTTACTATGATTTGAATGTTGATAATTTATTTCTTGAGTTAAAGAAACCGGAGGATTTAGAAATAAAATCAAGATCTATAACAGAACGATTAGCAACACTGATGCAGGCTTCTATTTTCTTGAATAAGTGTGATGAAGAGATATCTTCTGCTTTTTGCAATAGTAGACTAGGAGGTAACTGGACTGGCGCCTTTGGAACTCTAAATGCAAATACAAATTTTGAAAAAATTATAAACAGAGCTTTACCAAGCTAATTCAACTTTATACATCAACCCACTTGTCACCATCCCTTAACTTATGGTTAATAATATTTTTTTGACCTAAAGTTTGCTCAATAAAGCATCCCTTTTTAGCTGCAGCGATTAAATTTTTCACTCTTTCTAAAGGTTCAGCGCTTTCTATGAATACATCCAATTCGAAACTCTCAGGAGCCGTTTCATAAATATTATCGAGTTTTTTCCATTTCCATACAATTCGGCTATCAACCTTTAAATCGTTTATTTCAATTTTCATTCTTTTAGAAAACGCCCTAATTTGTGTCATTATGCAACCAGTAAGACTTGCTATAAATAAAGCGAGTGGCGGTGGGGCGGTAGCATCACCTCCATGAAAAGAACCTTCGTCAGTAGCCAATTGGAATGTCTCCTTAATTGGAGACACCATATCTACTTTAAGCTCATTTCTCATTTTTCCAACAGCTTGGCCATTGCAAGTAAACTTTACTTTTGCCTCTTCCGGTAAATTTTCCAAATCTAATTTATTATTCATATTTCTTCTTTCTCATTATTATTCCAGGATTGCTACTGCTCTAATAAATCCAGCTGATGCTCTCTTTATTTTAAAAGGAAAGCAAGAAACCAAGAAACCAAAGTCAGGAAGTTTTTCTAATGAGCCTAGTTTTTCAATGTGGCAATAGGCTCTCTCCATACCTGCCCTATGTCCCTCCCAAATAATGGACGGATCCCTGCTTTCTGCAAATTTCTTAGCTGTATGAGCAAATGGAGCATCCCAACTCCATGCATCTGTTCCGGTAACTCTAACTCCCTTACTAGTTAAATGAAGGGTTGCTTCTCGACCCATACCACAGCCTTTTAATAAATAATCATCGTAACCGTATCTATCTCCAGCAGAGGTATTAACCAAAACTATATCAAAGGGTTTGATTTGATAACCTATTCTATCTAATTCATTATCTATGTCGTTTGGGGTAACCACATAGCCATCCTCAAAATGCCTGAAGTCTAATTTTACTCCATCACTAAAGCACCAATCCAAGGGAACTTCGTCAATTGTAATGGCTTTTTTCCCACCATCCATTGTAGAATGGTAATGATAAGGGGCATCTAAATGTGTACCGTTATGGGTGCTTATTTTCAGATTTTCCACGGCCCAACCTTCTTCACCAGGTAAATCTTTTTTATCGAGTCCTGGGAAAAAGGAACAAATTTGATCTGCCGACTTCGCATGATTTATATATTCAATTTCAGGAAGAGCCATAGGCGGGTCTGAAACAATTCCCATTTCCAAAGCCACTGATAGATCAATAAATTTTCTTGCCATATGAACCTCCTTTTATAATAAAGCTGTAGTAAGTATTGGGAATGCTATTACAAGAAATAGTACCACTACCATCATCACAGCAAATGGTGCGGCACCCAAAAATATATCACCTAATGAAATACTTTTGTCATCAAGTGATGATTTAATCACAAATACTGATATGCCGAGAGGAGGCGTGAGTAAACCTACCTCCACTGCAATAACAGTGACAATCCCAAACCATATTAAATCTATATTTAGAGAAACTAGTATAGGATACATTAAGGGAACTAAAATTAGCATTATTGATCCACTATCTAAAATAGTTCCCATTATTATAACCAAAACAATATACAAAATTATCATAGTCATAATACTTAATTCAGACCCAACCACAAAAGATCCAAATTCTGCCGGCATTCCCGACAAAGCGAGCATTCTTGCATACATTTGTGCAGCAATAATTAAAAATGATATTGCAGCCGTGATATAACCAGTTTCGACTAGGACTTCCCATAAAATCTTGAAAGTTAGCCTTCTTTTAAATAGTCCTACAAGAACAGCTCCAAGACTACCAATAGCACCGGCCTCTATAGGAGTAAAAAAACCACCATAAATTCCTCCCAATACCACTACTATAAGAAAAACTAATGGAAATGACTTCCAAAAAAATTCAGAAAATTTCATAAGCTCTATGTGGCTTCCTTTTTTGTTTCTCTCATTGAAAACCAAAGAGGACCAGAAAAAACTTAAGATGAATATACCTAATCCAAAAACAGTCGCTAGAAGAATGCCAGGAATAATTGCGGCTACAAATAAGTCTCCAATAGATTGTTCAGTTAAGATACCGTATAAAATCAATAGAAGGCTTGGTGGTATGAGCATCCCCAAGACAGAAGATCCAGCAACCACTCCTACTGAGAATCTTGGAGAGTACCCAAACCTTATCATATGAGGAACCGCAATTTTAGTAAACACTGCGGCAGAGGCAATTGAAATACCGGTGATTGCCGCAAAAACTGCATTTGCTCCCACTGTACCAATTGCGAGGCCTCCCTTTATTTTCCTAAAAGCCTGATTAGCTACATCGTATGCATCCTCTCCCATACCCGTTGCCGACACAACGTTCCCCATGAAAACGAATAATGGAACTACTCCAAAAAAATAACTCGATATCGTTTCTGATGCGGCAAGCGCCAGTAATTTTCCTGCAAGAATAGAAGAGTCCTTTATCAACCAAACACCTACATATGAGGAAAGCATCAATGCAAATGGAACCCAAAAACCTAAATAAACGAACACCACAATCGCTCCCAAAGAATACAAACCAATCTCGAAAGGGCTCATTTTTTAATACCCCCTTTTATCTCTGAATAGTGAAGAATTTTTCTAAAACCGAATAATATAATCTGCACCATTAACAAGAAACATCCTAAGAGAATAATGAGCTTTATAGGCCAAATTGGAGCTGTGAAATCTCCAACCGTACCTTCATAAGTGTTACGAACCCACGACTTCAAAAACATAGGGTATGTTGCTTGAAAGATCTGTAGCACAAGGTAAAAGGCAGCTAATGCATAAGTAACTTCAATAGTTAATTTAATAAAACGATTACGATTCCCTATTGAATTAAGTATGGCCTCGTTCTGAGTAAGTCTTCCTTTCCTAAATGTTTGGGGTGTTTGCAGAAACACAATCGCAACAATTGACATTGATACCATCATTGGAACCCCTGCAATTGGGGATAAGAATAATTCTCTTCCTATAACATCAGCATTAACGACTACCATCACAAAAATAATTAATATGGTACCCATTACATTAGAAGCCTGAGTAACAAAATTGGAAAACATATCGATTTTTCCAAATATAAGTCTAAAAATTTGCATCTATAACAAATATAATTGAAAAAAATTTGAGAGATGCCCTTTAAATCGACATCTCTCAATTATTACTAAGTTTAGATTACTCTTTATCCCAGTTTCTTACTGGAGTTGCGCCCGCAGATCTCATAGTGTCCATGTAAGCCTTGAGCACTGCAGTTCCATTCACTCCTGATGCATCAAGCTTCTTGGCCCACTCCATTGCAACATTGTCCATTCCAGCTGCCCACTTTTTCCTCATCTCCGGGCTGGCTTCTGAAACCTTTGCGCCCTGTGATTCCATGATAGAAAGAAACTTGTTTACAGATGCTCCCAAATCTTTCTGATAGGCAACTCTGTAAGCCTCTCCCGCATCAAGAATTGCTTTCTGTACTACTTCAGGCTGGGATTCAAACCAATCTTTATTTGCGGCCATTGATCCAGCATATTGCGCACCGAAACCAATCTTAGTGATATAGGGTGCCACCTCATGTAATTTTCCTGGTAGTGCAGCAGATGCAAAAACTATTACTCCATCATATACCCCCGCCTTAATTTCATTATTATAAGTGGTAAGATTTCCTGAAACTCCAACAGCTCCTGTACCCTTTAACCAAGTTACAGCTGGGCCAGGGGCACCAATTTTTCTTCCTTTCAGGTCATCCAAAGAGTTTACAGGAAAAGTTGTCATCAGAAGGTAATCATCAATCGCAATTGAGCCTCCTACTTGCACTAATCCATTCGACTCCCAAGCAGCAATCATATCTTTATTTTCGAATTGCATTTTTGTCATAAGTTCTGAAATTTTGTCAACATCACTTGAAACAAAAGGAGAGTAATAAGTGACATTCTGAACTGCTAACTTAGCTGGATCAAATAGACTTGAAATACCCCCCATTTCAGCTAGACCCTCTTCAACGGCTTCCAATTCATCCCCTACTTTAGCTAAAGACCCGCCATACTGCTCACTCCACTTTATTGAATGACCAGAACCTTCCAGTGCTTTGTTTACCGCAGGTATGAATGTCTTGTTTACATGCTTAACCCATCTAAAAACTGGTGGATGGCCAGCTACGTAGGTTATGCTTATTTCTTTAGCAACTACTACTTGTCCGCCTAACACTATCCCTAAAGCAGACAGTAATGTTATAATGATTTTTTTCATTCTTCTCCCCTCTTATTAATTGCGTATTAATTTTACAAATAATAGCTTAACAACTATTTGACGTAACGAAAAGTGCTTATTGAATATTCGCATCCATTAAAACAGCTATAAATAATGCCGGTTCATCGCTGGTACAAACCCAAGCGTGATTTGTTCCTCTTTGAACAACAACATCGAATGGCTTTAATTGTGTCTCCTCCTCATCCAATATTAACTTAGCAGTACCTTTTAAGAGGATAATATAGTCAAGTGTTTTTGTTTTGTGCATTCCTGGATGTTTAGTGGTGTCCACCCTATCTTCTCCTGCCGAAATATCCTCGAATACTTTGGCAAACATTTCTTCAATCTCTTCATTAGAGACACCTTTAGGTGCTGGAGCAATGGCAAAATACCTAAATTTTGCTCCCCCATTTTCAGGACCTAGAACTACTTTACCTTTTCCTCTATCAAATTTGTCTGATGAAATTACATTTTTTCCATCAGAGTCCCAAAGTTCGTACAGTCCACCTGCGCCCATAACATAAGATTCGGGCGGTGGGCCATCAAAGGTTATCATTGAATTCCCTTTTTCATTATGACCCGTCACAATTCTTCTTAAATTTGAAAACATTATATTCTCTCCTATCATTGATATAGAGTAATTATGATTATTTAATATACAGAATCCATTTTTTATTATCTGAGGAAAAACAATTGAACGTAAAGTTTTTATTTTTTTGATATGAGCATCAATCGTATAAATATATGCCCTAAAACACTTAAGGATTTTGACGAAATAATTGATGTTAGATCACCCGCTGAATATCAAGAAGATCACGTTCCCTCATCAATCAATCTACCCGTTTTAAGTGATAAAGAGCGAGCCTTGATAGGTACTATTTACAAACAAAAAAATAAGTTTGAAGCAAAAAAATTAGGGGCGGCGCTAATATCCAAAAACATTTCAACTTCTATCAAGAAAACCCTGCTAACTAGAACTAGGGATTGGAAACCTCTTATCTATTGTTGGAGGGGAGGTCAAAGGTCATACGCCCTTGCCACAATACTAAGTCAAATTGGATGGGATGTAGGAATTATTGAAGGTGGATACAAATCTTTTCGTAAAATTGTAACAAAGTTTCTAGATGAAGAAATTAGTGCATTTAAAGTTATTTTAATTGCTGGTAATACAGGAACTGCAAAAACAGAAATGCTTAAAGTGTTAAGGCAAAAAGAAATTCAAACTGTTGATTTAGAACAACTGGCTAACCACAAAGGATCTGTTTTTGGATCGCAAGGACAAAAACAACCTAGTCAGAAACGCTTTGAGACAAACCTATTTAGCGCATTTATGGATAACAAAAAAGATGAGTTTATAGTGATGGAAGCAGAATCAAATAAAATTGGAAACATCTCTATACCCAAAGGTTTGTGGAGTTTAATGAAAAAGGCACCTCAAATCGAATTAGTTGCTTCCCTTAAAAATAGGTCTCTATTTTTGACAAACCAATATTCAGAAATAACAAAAAACCAAAAATTACTAAAAAAACAAATAATGAGCTTGGAAAGGATTTCTGGATCAAAAAAAATCACTGAATGGTTAGCCCTAGCAAATGATAAAAAATTTTCTCTATTGGGAATGAGCCTTATGGAAAATCATTATGATCCAAGGTACAAGAAAAGTCGCTTACGTAATAGCAGAAAAATAATTTCATCTATTGAACTTGGGGACATTTCAAATGAGAAAATAGAAAAGAGTGCTGAAAAAATTAAGTACGTTATCTCCTGTTTATGACTTTCTCATACTACTTCTATAGATGCCTTGCCTTTTTTAATTTCACCAATAACCTCGCACTTGGCATTTAAGTCCTGAGCTTTTTTCACAAGGCTATGAATTTTTCTTTCGGGAACCGTAGCAAGAAAGGGGCCTGCTGTTTGTGGGTCAAAGAGAATCTCTGATTTCTTATTATTTTCAAAAAACATATATTTTGCATATTTCATATTTTCATTGAAGATGGAAGACCTGACACCACTACTTATGAGATCTCTAACACCATTATAAACGGGGATTTTATCAATCATAATTCTTGCGCTTAATTTTGACTGCCTACAAATATTATATAAATGTCCGGCAAGGCCAAAGCCAGTAATATCAGTCATGGCATTAGAATAAGAACGTAGAATTTTAGCAATCTCACCTTGAGGTCTAGACATCTCTATAAAAAGATGCTCAAGGTCTTTACCCTCAGACATAGATCTCATTTCCCCAGCAAGCATTACTCCCGACCCCAATGGTTTTGTCAATATCAACAGATCTCCATCTTTGGCTCCATTAACCATTATAGGCTTTTTGTTAGATAATCCTCCAATTGAGAACCCAATAATCAGTTCACTTCCCAATGAAGTATGACCACCCACTATTGAAACTTTTTCTTTTTCGAACACACTTCTTGCTCCTTCAATAATTTCTTCCATAGTCCTAGACTGAACTGACTCTGAGGAGTCAGGCATGATAATTGTTGATAAGGCTATTTTGGGTATTGACCCCATAGCCCAAATGTCCCCCAGTGAGTGAATCGCTGTAACTCTGCTCAAAAGCCATGGGTCAGTTGTAAAAGCTCTGAGATGATCAGTCGTAAGAGTTTGGTAAGTGGACCCAAACTTTAGAATAGCTGCATCATCGCCTATTTCACTGACAATATTTGTTGATCTCTTATTTTTTGAAATTTTCTTCAACGAAGTTTCCAAAATCGAATTGCCAACTTTTGAGCCACATCCACCACACAAAACTTCCCTATTATTTCTATGGTTATCCTTAGAGATTTCCATTTGAGTTTGGCCCAGTTTAGAAAAATCATTGATAAACTTTCTATCTATATAGTTTTTTAATTTCCAAAAAATCTTGCCAGAAAATGCTAGTCCATTACGCAAAAATATTGCTTCATTATTTTTGTAGACAAGAAGCTTTAAATGGTCTTTTTGTGGGGAAAACTCTTTTAGCTTTTGATTATTGAAAAAATGAAGAATGTTTTGATGCAAGGTTGGGGCCTGCCGGACTGCGTAAACGCCCGACTTTCTAATAAAACTTGATGGGAAATCTGAACAATCTCCAACAGCGAATCCATTAATAAAATTTTTGATCTTTAAAGTTTTATCTACTAAAAAAAAACCCTCATTATTTTCTAATCCTGAATTTATGGAAAGAGGGTTTGGCAAAGCTCCCACACATGAAACAGTAAAGTCACTTAATATTCTTACCCCATCTTCCAAAAGGACACTATTTGTTAAAACTTTTTTTACTGGCGAAAATTCTCTTATTTCTACATTTTCTGAGGCAAGTTTTTTCTTAAGAAAATTTCTTTGAAAGGCAGTCAAATCCTTTAAAACCTTATCCATCTCGATAATAATAATTTTCGAATTGTGACGGCCTGTTTTGTTTAGTGCTATTTTCATAGAAAAAGCTAATTCTGTTGAAGCAATTCCACCACCAATCAAAATAATTTTAGCTGTTTTTTCAGACCCAACTGATTTTTGTAGAAACTCTCTCCATTTTTCTTCAAATTTTACTAAAGGCCTCATAGATACCCCATATTTGTTTAGACCGTAAATAGGGGGAATAGAATTGGAGCCTACATTTACTGAAATTGCATCAAAAAATAATTTTCTTCCTGAAGAACATTCGACAAAACTATTTTCCTTGTCAATTCTTTTTACATCATCTAATACCAAGCGAGCTTCAATTGATCTGCAAAGCTTAAACAAGTTGATTTGCGCCTCTAACTTAGAAATTCTGTCTGCTATTAGAGAGGGTAACATACCCGTATACGAAGCTACTGGGTCAGGATTAATCAAAGTCACTCTTACAGATGGATTTTTTTTCATTGCCCACATTTTTATAAAAATGCAATGCGTGTGACCCGCTCCAATCAAAAGTAGATCTTTTTCAAAAAATCTTTCTTCCTGGTTCATTTAGGTTTATCCTTTGCGTTGAACGTTTTTTTTACTCTACCATAAAATTATATTAGTCGTGCCCCGACTTTTGGAAGTCAGCAAAATTATGTCAACTGAAGAAATAAAAAAACAATTACAACTTGCAATAGTTGGGATTTGTATTGTTGCCATAACAGGGGGTTTGGGACGCTTTGCTTATACTCCCATTATACCTTACATGCAAAACTCTTTATTATTAACTTCTACTGATATCGGTTTGATAGCATCATCAAACTATCTTGGTTATCTTGTAGGTTCAATCATTCCATTATTTATTGCTTTCGAGGCTCGTCAGAAATTAACACTCTACTGGTCAGTAATTGTTTCAATTGTTTCACTTGGTCTCATGGGCTTCACTATTGAATTAAATCACTTTATTGTCTTACGCTTTTTTCAAGGTGTCTCAGGCGCTGTAGCTCTGGTGATAGCTACAAACCTAATTTTCTCAGAAATAACTGAAGGACATAGATTTGATCTTAGGCTTGCACATATTTCGGGATTTGGTTTGGGGATGTTTTTGAGTGCAATATTGATTTGGATTTGTTCTTTATTCTCTTTGGATTGGTATCAACAATGGTTTGCAGTTTCTTTTACTTGCTTAGTACTAACAATTCCCATTTTCATTCTTGACCCCAAATCAAAAGTCTTGCCAAAAAATAGTACGAGTGAAAATAAAAATAGGATGTCACTTGGTTTTATTGGTATCTCAGTAGGGTATTTTTTCTTTGGCCTGGGTTATATAATTTTTGGTACATTCATAGCTGCTATGGCTGTTAATACCCCGGCTCTTGCAAACGTTCAACATGCCACGTGGATTTTGGTTGGGTTGGCTGCAATGCCAGCTATCTTTTTTTGGCAAAAGGTAAGTAGATTTACTGGTAATCATATATCTCTAGCATTGTCATGTTTTACGACATCATTTGGAATATTTCTCTTGTATTTGTTTGACAGTCCCAAAATATCACTAGTAGCTTGCTTATCATATGGGTTAGGAGTTGTGGGAATAGTTGGACTAGTTTTGCTTGAAGGCAAGATAAGGCACAAGGGGTCAGTAAAATTTGCAGTTGCCTTTCTAACTACAACCTTCAGCATAGGGCAGATATCAGGTCCTTATATATCTGGAATAATGATAGACTTTTTCGGAGATTACAAAAATGCTATGCTTCTTTCCGGTTCAGCTCTTGGCATAGCAGGATTTTGTATGGTCAACTACAAAGCACTATTATCTTCTCGCCTCTAGGACCATATTGGAGGCGTTTTTCTTTACTACCTTACAATTTTTAAATCCAGCTTCATTCAAAACATTGATCAATCTCGAAGGTCCTGCCTGTGCCCCGAGACTTAGACCCACTTCCTGAGATTTTGATGTCGGAATACACCCCATGGTTGAAAAAGAGTAATACATCTGACCAAATATATTGAAATTATCTTCAGGGATATCGCTGGCCGTTGGCTCTATCAGTATCACCGAGCCACCTTCATTTAAATGATCAAATGCGTACTTGGCTGCTCCTACAGGGTCTCCCATATCGTGTAAACAATCGAAGAATGCAATATAATCATATGATCCTTCGTAACTTTTTGCATCGGCTACACCATATTCTATTTGGTCAAGCAAGTTAGCATCCTTAGCCAAGTTTTTTGCTTGATCTATCGAAGGTCCATGAATATCAAACCCTGCCACCTTTCCTGAAGGGAAAGCATCAGCTATCATCAAAGTAGAGAGCCCATGTCCGCACCCAATATCTGCAAAGCTCCCACCTGATTTCATCTTCTCTTCAAAACCCTCAATTAACGGCAGCCATTTTTTTATCAAATTAGCTTGATACGAGGGCTTAAAAAATCTCGCTGTCCCTTGAAAGCAAATAGGGCACGCATCCTCATAAGGAACCCCCTCACCTGTTTTAAAAGCCTTCAAAACATCTTTCTCATTGTGGACTGCTCCTGTAAGCACATCATAGGCTCCAATCATATTAGCAGGGCCTTCTTCCTGGGCAAAAACTGCTGCCTGCTCGGGTGAAAGAGAAAAGGTTTTATCTTCTTTGTTGTAAGACACAAAGCCTGCTGCCGAAATTGCATGTAGCCATTCTCTTAAATACCTTTCGTCTACTTCAGCTTCCTCCGAAAATTTCTGAGATGAAACTTCTCCTAGTTCTGAAAGTTTCTTAAATAAACCCAGTTGATCACCTATCCTCATCAAAGGAACCACAGCGGCCGCTGCAACGTCTTGCATAACTTTAAATTGTAACTTTTTTAATTTTTCAATATCTATTGGACTATCAAGCATTGAATTCTCCTTTTTATAAAACTTAATTTGGTTCATCGGCAAGTTTAATTATTAGCTTGCCAAAGTTTTTTCCTTTTAAAAGTCCTCTGAATGCTTCCACAACATTTTCTAAACCTTCTACCACATCTTCTTTGTATTTTAGCTTTCCATTCTTAAACCAACTAGTAAGTTTATTCATAGCCTCTTGTTTTTGTTCAGGGAATTCACTTACTATAAACCCTTGAATCCTTAATCTCCATGTAAGTGTATTTCTGAAAAGCATGGGCAGTCGATCTTCAGCCTCTTTATCAAATTCGTTATTATACATTGAAATCATTCCACAAACAGGAATTCTGGCAAAATCATTAAAAAGAGGATATACTGCGTCGAAGGTCTTTCCTCCAACATTTTCCCAATAGATATCAACGCCATTTTTACAGGCTAATTTCAGGTCTTCAACAAAATTTGGGGTATTATAATTCAAACATTCATCGAAACCGAGATAATCTTTTACGTATTGTTTTTTCTCTTCGTTTCCTGCTACACCAATAACTCTACACTTAAAAATCTTACCTATTTGTCCGACCACTGACCCAACTGCTCCAGAGGCTGCAGAGACTACCAGCGTTTCTCCCTCCTTAGGAGCAGCTATATTTGTCATCCCAATATAAGCTGTTCGTCCGGGCATACCTAGCGTTCCTAAAGCAAGAGATAAAGGTATTCCTTTCAATTCTACTTTTTCAATTTTGTCCTGATAAACTACAGGCATAGTCTGCCATCCTGTTCTTCCAATTACAATATCGCCCTTTGAGAATTTTTCACTATCACTTTCAACAACTTGTGAGACAGCTTCACCTTCCATTACATCTCCTAATTCCACAGGTTTAGAGTAACTGCGTCCTGCATTCATTCGTCCCCGCATATAAGGATCGAGAGAAAGATAAATGGTTTTGAGCATCACGAAACCAGGCTCTATTTTTTCTACAACTTCTTCCCTTATTTCAAAATTTTCATCTAATGGCTCTCCCTGTGGTCTCGACTTTAATATTATTTTTCTATTCAAGTATCCTCTCCTAAAATTTTATTTTAAATGTTTTTCATAAAAATCAATCAAATTTTCCTGAATGATCTTTGGCTCAATTAACAGAGCTTCATTGTGATCAGAGCCAATATTTTTTACAAACTTTAAGTCTTGTTCAATAGATTTTGCGTGAGCGACTAGCCTTTCTGAGTGTAGAAAAGGAACTCTAGTATCTTCTGTTCCATGGAAAACTAATAATGCTCTACCATCAAGGGCGGTAATACCGTCCTCCGGTTTTTTCGCATAGATATCTATTCCATGAAATTTGCCTATAAAAACCGCAAGTTTCCAAATTATTGGAGGAATCCCATTCCAGGCCAGTTCACTTTTTACTATTTCCTCAAAATCAAATACTGGGCTATCAAGACTAAAAGCTTTTATATCATCTCTCTCAGCCATCAAAAACTGAGCTGCTAATGTTCCACCTGAGACAGCATGAACGCCAATCTTTTCAATTGGGATTTTTTTCACCTCATTCAACCACAATATCACAGTGTTTAAATCTTCCCACTCCTTTGTTCCAGCAAAATATCTGCCTGATGGACAAGAGCTTTCACCATGATTTCTCTGATCAAACATTAATATATTGAACCCCGCATTTGCAAGCATTGTAGCGGGCATTAATTGATTATAATGCCTTTTTGAGGAATTAATTCCATGAACAATTATAACGGTTCTTTTCTCAAGAGGATAGTTTTTGCCAAACCACCAAGAACTAAGCTGTAAATCCTCGGTTTCATTTTTAATATCAATTTTTTCAATCGTTTTATCTTTTAGAAACCACTCTGATAAATCTTTATTAGCCCATTTATCCCATCGATCTCCTCTAAAAGGGCCTTGACCTTTTCCATCAGGAACAAAACTCGTTGGCAGATTTTTTTCTACTATCTTATCATTTGAACAAGATACCTTAAGTACCCTCCAAAAAATAAATTCTCCTATGCCTATCAAGGCAACCAAACAAATCACCAGAAATATTGGGATTATCTTGTAAAACAAAATTCTCATATAAATAAGATTGGATTAATATCCGCAAAAGATCTATAAAAAAATGGAAATATTTATGTTCAGTAAAAAATTTTTGTTGTAGCATTTGTAATTAATAAGTTTAATTTAAGGATCTTTGAGATGACATTATTTACTCCCACATCTAAATGGCAATTGGAAGAGCATCAACTATTCAGTGAAAGCGTGAAGAAGTTTTATTCGGATGAAGTAAAACCAAAGCTAGAGCAATGGGGAGAACAGCAAAGAGTTGATAGAAAATTGTGGAATAAAGCAGGAGATGCGGGGATCTTAGGAGGCTCAGTTCCCGAAGAGTACGGAGGATCCGGTGGCGACTTGGGGTTTGATGCCATAGCGCTCTACGAACTCGGTAGGACCGCAGGTGATTCAGGAAGTTGGGGATATGCTATTCAGTCAATTGTAATCCACTACATTAACGCCTATGGAACCGATGAACAAAAGCAGAAATGGCTTCCTAAACTTTCTACAGGTGAATATGTTTCGGCTCTTGCCATGACTGAACCTAGCACCGGTTCAGATGTTCAATCTATTAAAACGGTAGCTGAAAGAGACGGAAACCAATACAAAATCAATGGATCAAAGATTTTTATTACGAACGGTGGGTCAGCTGATTTAATAGTACTTGCAGCTAAAACGAATAAGCATGAGAAATCCAAAGGCGTTTCTCTGATTGTAGTCGAAACTAAAAATCTTGAAGGGTTCAAGAGAGGTAAACCATTAAAGAAACTAGGCCAGAAAGGAAACGATACCTGTGAGTTATTCTTTGAAGACTCCAAGGTTCCCCTCACTAATCTTCTAGGCCCTGAAGAAGGAAAAGGTTTTTATCAGTTGATGAAACAACTTCCCTGGGAAAGACTTGCTATCGGTATCGGAGCCTTGGGCAATATTGATTTTGCTTTAGAGGAAACAATAAAATATGTGAAAGATAGAAAGGCTTTTAATCAAAGAATAATGGATTTTCAAAATACTCGTTTCAAGTTAGCAGAAATGAAAACGAAAGCCGAAGTTTTAAGATCCTTTATAAACGATTGTGTAGATAGAGTAAAAATGGGAACACTGGATGCCTCTACAGCATCAATGGCAAAGTATTGGGGAAGCCAGACTCAAAATGAAATCATGGATGGTTGTTTGCAGTTACATGGAGGGTATGGTTTCATAATGGAATATCCTATCGCAAGAATGTATGCGGATGCCAGAGTTCAGTCCATTTATGGAGGCACAAACGAAATTATGAAGGAGTTGATCGCCAGGTCACTGGACGACTAAAATGCCAGAAAATAATGTTAAAGGACCTCTAAGTGATTTAAGAGTGGTTGAGTTTGATGGGCTGGGACCAACTCCTTTCTCTGCTATGCAATTAGCCGATATGGGAGCTAAAGTCGTTCGTATAGCAAGGAAAAGCGGTACTCAAACTGCAAATCAATACACCGACGTTGTTTTTAGAAATAGACCATATGTTGAATTAGATTTAAAAGATCAAGAGGACCTTCAGAAAGCTAAAGATTTAATAAAAAAGGCTGATATATTGATTGAGGGGTTTAGACCAGGGGTGATGGAAAGACTTGGGTTAAGTCCAGAGGAACTGATCAATGAAAATCCCAAATTAGTTTTTGCCAGAATGACAGGATGGGGGCAAGAAGGACCTCTAAGTAATACCGCAGGCCATGACATAAATTATATTTCCTTGTCTGGGGCCCTTCATGCTATTGGAACTAAAAATACTCCCATAGCACCCTTGAACCTTCTAGGTGATTTTGCTGCTGGCTCAATGTATCTGGTTTTTGGTATCTTATGTGCTGTTTTACATGCAAAGAAAACGGGTCAAGGTCAGATAGTTGACGGCTCAATAGTTGACGGAACAGCAAACCTAATGGCAATGATGTACTCTATGTTTAGCTTTGATCAATGGGAGGATGAGAGAGAAATTAATATGTTAGATGGAGGAGCCCCTTACTATACAACCTACAAAACTTCCGATAACAGAGATATTGCTGTTGGGGCCATAGAGGAAAAATTCTATCTCGAATTCATTTCGAAGCTAGGCTTTGAGAAGGGGGAGTTACCTGACCGACATGACAAGGCTAACTGGAAAAAGCTTAAAGCTATTTTTCAAGAAAAAATAGGTTTAAAAACTATGAGAGATTGGGAAAAAGAATACTATGGAAGTGATGCCTGCGTTGCGCCAGTATTAAATTTTAAAGAAGCCTTTGAGGACCCTCACAATACACATCGTAAAATATTTCCAAAGGCTTTTGGCATAATCCAACCTAAACCCGCACCAGATCTTTCATTGACACCTGCGCCGCCAATTGGAAATAACCATAAAAATAAAATTACCATAAAAGAACTATCTAAAACTTGGGAGTTTGAATAAAAATGAAAGTTTCAGATGCTGCTAATTCAAGAATATCATGCCGTGCCTTCAAAGACCAACCAGTTTCACTTAATCAAATAAAGCAACTGCTTAACGTTGCTAAACAAGCTCCATCTGGTGGAAATCTTCAGCCTTGGGAAGTTTTTGCGTTTACTGGTAAAAAACTTGAGGCAATAATTCAAGATATAGAAAATCAATTAAGTGAGAAGCCCATGGGGGAAAAAGCAGAATATGATGTTTATCCACCAAGTTTATGGGAGCCATATAGAAGCCGCAGATATAAGAATGGAGAAGACCTTTATGCTTGTATAAATGTAAGTCGTGAGGATAAAGAAGGACGAAGAAAACAGTTTGTCAGAAATTTCAAATTTTTCGATGCCCCTGTTGGACTTTTTCTATATTTAGATAAAGGAATGGGACCTCCTCAATGGTCAGACGTAGGAATGTTCATACAAACCCTAATGCTGTATGCACGAGAAATGGGGCTTCACACATGTGCTCAAGAAGCATGGGCAATGTGGCATTCTACTGTAGCTAAACATGTAAAGCCCTCTGAAAATCTTATGTTATTTTGTGGTGTTGGAGTTGGATATATGGATGAAAGTTTCCCTATAAATTCATTGCAGACGGATAGAGTCGACGTAGAGGAGTTCACGAAATTTTATGGTTTTGAAAATAGTTAACTTCTCTGGCTCTTGATAAGAATTATGAAAGAGGCCAACTGGAAAAGATGTTTAGATAGAGTTAAATTAGGAGACAGACTTGCCCTTTCTCAAATTTTAACTGAAATTGAGTCTGGTGGCGATCATACTGAAGTTCTACCATACATTTTTGATAACCTCAAAAATCCTACGCCAATTGTGGGTATTACCGGTTTCCCCGGTGCCGGCAAATCTTCTTTGATTAATAATCTTATTAAAATCTGTAGAAAAAAAAGTAAAAAGGTAGGTGTTCTGGCAATTGACCCCAGCAGCTCTATTTCAGGAGGCTCACTGCTTGGAGATAGAGCTAGAATGGAAGAGCATTCCGTAGACGAGAATGTTTTTATTCGGTCACTAGCTTCACAGGGAAAACTAGGCGGCCTTTCTAAAAAAACTTTTCTTCTCTCTATGATCATGTCTATTTTTAATTTCGATTTAATTTTCATTGAGACCGTAGGAATAGGTCAATCAGAAATTGATATAACCAAATTAGCTGATCTCACTATTCTAACTGTCGCCCCAGGATTAGGGGACTCTATTCAAGCTATGAAGGCAGGAGTAATGGAAGTAATAGACTTGATAATTGTAAATAAAGCTGACAAAGAAGATGCTATGCAAACGTATAATCAGCTAAACTCAATTTTGATGAACTCTATACACTCGAACGAAAATTCATTGTCAATAATCTTAACTCATCAGTTTGATTATGAAAAAAATAATGTTATCTATAATGAAATTGAGGCTAGGCTATCTAATTTAAAAAAAGACAGATCTTTTCCAAAAGAAAGTCATGATTGGCTAATAAAAGAAATCTTATATGAAAAAATTGATGCAATAATCACAAGTAAAAAGTTTATGCTTGAAAAGGAGAACATGAAAAATAAAAAGATTGATTTTGACACGCTGATTAACAGAGTGATCAGACTGATAAAATAGAGTCAATAATTCTAGGTGAAATCTCGACCTTTTTACCATGAGGTGTTTTTAAAAGCGCATCTCGCCAAGCATTTTCAATTTTCTTTATCTTATTTAGTTCAGTCACTTCTTTTTCCAAAAGTTTTTCTTCGAGAGCATATAGCCAATTGGTAAAATAATTCGCTAAATCATCTTTACCCTTGCTCTTTCCCCACTTTAAATTTCTGCCCAAGCACTCTGCCCAATCATCCCATTCAAAAATACCTCTCTGATAGAGATTTAACGTAATAGCAAATAACTCAGCCTGCCAGGGTTCAGAAAAAATTATATCTTTTGTGTTTTCAAATTTTTTCACAAATGTAGTTCTCCCAAATATCAACTATTACTGTGTCTTCTGAAAAGGGGTAATGCTTTCCCCATAATTCCTGATTTACAAACTCAATAGAATAGAGAGGTTCAGGGTTTTCACCAAGAAAATGAGCATGAGAATCAGGAAAAACATGTGTCCCATGATAATAAATAATTCTCCCAGTTCTACCTTTTACATAATTAGGTAACCTGGTGTGGCCACCAGATACTTTTTCATTGCCATGAAAATTCTTTATTTTTACCTTTTCTCCAATTTCAAATTTATTTTTCTTGATACCTTCTCGTAAAGTTGGAGACCCTCTCTCTAATAGGCTGCTAACATTTTTAGCCTCAAGTTTTCTAAATTTTTTGAACCATGCACTATTTTTCTCTTTAGTAGCACTTATAACTTCATTTTCATTTAAAAGATTAATTAATGCTGCAAGCCATTTTTCGAAATAACTAAATCTTAGGTAATCAACTGGCTCCAAAGCCTCTCTAGCAAACCGTGAGGCGTCCAAATTCCAGAGACCTGAAAAGCCCATGGCAATAGTTAATGAAAATACTTCCTCCTCCCACTTAGATTTGAATTTTACGTTTTCATCTTCTTTTGAAATTTTTCCCTCTCCGAGTCGTCCTCCCATATCATGAATTCTAGTCATTAAATTTTCCAGGTCGTTTGGGTATCCCTGCTCCTATCATGCAATCTCTGGTAACCCAATTTACAAGCTCATCCTCTGATAAACCTATTGAGTCCTCTGGTTGTTGAGGTAAAACGAGGTACCTCATCTCAGAAGTTGAGTCCCAAACTCGAACTTTTTTTGAGTTAGGAATTAGTAAGTTAAACTCTTCTAAAACTTTCCTAGGTTCTCTTACTGCCCTACTCCTATATGCATCCGATTTATACCAAGATGGTGGCAAACCCAGTAGTGGCCAAGGATAACAACTGCAAAGTGTACAAACTACAAGATTATGGATTTCCGAAGTGTTTTCCACAACTGTTACATGCTCTCCCTGACGTCCACTTAAATTTAATTCTGTCAGAACTTTTTCAGTTTGTTCCAAAAGGTCATTTTTAAAACTTGAATCTATCCATGCCTTTGCTATTAATTTTGCCCCATTAATGGGACCCACTTTATTTTGATAGGTATCTAAAATTTCATCTAAAGCTTCCTGTTCAACTAACCCCTTAGTTTCTAGAATAGTCTTTAAAGCTTTGACACGAGCCTCAGGGTCTAAGGGAAAACTGTTGTGGTATTTATTATTCTTTTTTTCCAAAGTTAACCTTTATCTCTAATTTTCGGATGTCTCTTCCACGATTTTATCTATTGCCTGAATATATCCATCTAACCCTTGTCCCATAATCACTAAATCAGCTCTGATCGATACAAAAGAAAATTTACGAAAATCTTCTCTTTTAGATATATCAGAAATATGAACCTCCACTACATATCCCTGAAAACAATTAAGCGCATCCAATATAGCTATTGAGGTGTGTGTGAATGCGGCTGCGTTTATGATTATGGCATCAGCATATTCTATAGCATCATGAATAAATTCAATTAAATTAGATTCTGAATTAGTTTGCTTAAAAGTTATTTTTAGATCACTTTTTTTAGCATGATTATCGCATAAATCCTCTAAGTCTTTAATAGTATTTGAACCGTAGATTTCTGGCTCGCGCTTGCCTAGTAAGTTTAAATTAGGGCCATTAAGAATATAAACATTTATCATCTGAAAATCTTCTAAATCTTTGAACTTTTATGGTATAAAAAAAATTAAAAATGATCTATGAATATTTGAAACAAATATTTAAACACAGAAATTCATTGGAACAATAAATGTCGGCCAAAATACTACAAAACTCAATTAGAATTCGTAGAACGCCCTTCTCAGATAGAGTTGAGAATTCAGGCCTAACCTCAGTAACAGTTTATAATCGAATGCTTCTACCGACCGTTTTTAAGAGTTTAGAGGAAGATTATTATCATTTAAAAAATTCAGTTCAACTTTGGGATGTATCTGTACAAAGACAAGTAGAGATCTGCGGCAAAGACTCTTCAAAATTACTCAAAATGCTGACACCACGAAACTTGTCAGACATGAAGCCGAACCAGTGTTTCTATATCCCTATGGTAAATCGAAACGGAGGGATGGTTAACGACCCTGTTCTGGTAAAGCTTGAAGAAGATAGATATTGGATTTCTATTGCGGATAGTGACGTACTTTTATGGGTATCCGGGATAGTTAGCGGATTAGATTTAGACGTCTCTGTTTTTGAGCCAGATGTTTTTCCACTTGCTATTCAAGGTCCTAAATCAAGAAAATTGATGTCAATAATATTTGGTTCTAATATAGAAAAAATGAAGTACTTCGATTTGAAGGAATTTACTTTTAATAATCATACCTTAAAAATTGCCAGAAGTGGCTGGTCTAAACAAGGAGGATATGAAATATACGTTGAAGGTTATAAATATGCTCTAGACCTTTGGGATGAACTAATGAGCAATGGAAAAGATCTAGATGTTAGAGCAGGCTGCCCAAACCAGATAGAAAGAATTGAATCTGGATTTCTTTCTTACGGTTCTGACATGACTATTGAAAACTCTCCCTTTGAATGCGACCTGGGGCGCTTTTGTGGTCCAGAAATTGAACTTACTTGCATAGGTGCCAAGGCGTTAATAAAAGAGAAGTTAGAGGGCCCAAAGCAAATTATTCGATATCTGCAAATAGACGGACCAAAGTTAGATCCTATAAATAAACCATTTATGTTGGTGGATAAGACCTCTAAAGTCGGATCTGTATCATCCTGTGCTTTCTCACCCGATTTCAACACAAACGTGGCAATAGGAATGGTTGACACTGACTATATAAAAAACAATGATCAAGTTGAAGCGTTGATTGGAGATCAGAAAAGACTGACAAAAATCATGGATAAACCTCTCAACCGTAAATTAAGAGCTTTCTCGGAGTAAAAATGATCAGCAACAATAAAACAGTCTCCTTCCAAAAAACAAGTGAAGCGAAATCTATCGGCTTAGTCAGTTTAGGTTGTCCAAAGGCTTTGGTTGATTCTGAGGTATTAATAACAAAATTAAAAAATCTAGGTTACGAAATTTCTCCAAGTTATGAGACAGCAAATGCTGTGATCGTCAATACATGCGGTTTTCTTGACTCGGCTAAAATAGAGAGTTTGAATGCCATTGAAGAGGCTCTGACGGAAAATGGGAAAGTAATCGTTACCGGATGCCTTGGTGCAAAGCCAGAAATTATAAAAAAAGCCCACCCTAATGTTCTTGCAATTTCTGGCCCTCAAAAATTTGATATTGTTTTGGACGAAATTCAAAAAGTTGTACCTATAAAGAAGTTGCCTTTTGAAGCAAAGATTCCTGAAAGTTTTATCAAGCTCACACCCAAACATTATAGTTATTTAAAAATATCGGAAGGCTGCAATCATAAGTGCTCGTTTTGTATTATTCCTTCAATGAGAGGAAAATTAAAATCAAGGCCCTTAAACTCTATAATCACTGAGGCAAAGAAATTGGTCGCTAAAGGGACCAAAGAACTAATAGTTATCTCTCAAGATACCTCTGCATATGGGTTAGATTTAGGATACGAAGAGACAAATGAAAACGGCAAAAATATAAAAACAGATATCTTCAATTTGGCAGATCATTTAGGCAATCTAGATATTTGGATTCGTCTGCATTATATTTACCCTTATCCCCATGTAGAAAAGCTAATGCCGCTTATGGCTAATAAAAAGATTTTACCCTATCTAGATGTACCTTTTCAACATGCTCATCCAGATGTTTTAAAGAGAATGGCTAGGCCTTCATCAAAAGTGCACGACTTGGAGCAATTAAATAAATGGCGATCTGTTTGCCCAGACATTGCCATAAGATCAACATTTATTGTTGGGTTTCCTGGAGAAACAGAAGAGGAGTTTGAGTATCTTTTGGATTGGCTAGATATTGCAAAAATTGATAGAGTTGGCTGTTTTAAATATGAAAATGTTGAAGGGGCAAGAGCCCAATGCCTAAAAAATCAAATACCAGAAGATATAAAAAATGAAAGATTTCACCGATTTATGTCAAAAGCTACAGCGATATCTGAGCAAAAATTGAAAGAAAAAGTTCATAAAAATATACCTTGTATAATAGACAAAGTTGAGGAAAAATTTTTGTTTTGCCGAACACAATGGGACGCACCCGAGGTTGACGGAATTGTAAAGGTTCCCAATCCAGGCGGGACCTTTCAACCAGGAGACATACTTAATGTAAATATAACAAAATCTTTAGTATACGACCTAGAAGGTAAGGTATGTTAGCTTTGAGGTTGAGGCTTGTAGCCTCCACCCTTTTTTCCACTCCTATTCGTTCCTGACTTCGGTATGGCTGTCACGCTATCTTTTGACCTTGGATCTTCTGGTTCATCAAAATCGTCACTGTCTCTATTAAGAGGCTTACCTGCAAGAACTCTAGAGATTTCATTACCAGTGAGTGTTTCGTACTCGAGCAAACCATTCGCTAACAAATCAAGCTTCTTTTTCTCTCTCTTCAGTATTTTTTTTGCAGTCACATATCCTTCGTCCACGATCTTACGAACTTCAATATCAATTTTTTCTTGTGTGTCTGGGCCTAACTGGCTCCCCGGACCACTGGGACCTAAATAAGTCTGTTGTTCATTTGCATAGTCTATATTTCCAAGTTCATCTGACATACCAAACTGTGTAACCATGGCCCTTGCTATTTTTGTGATTTGCTGAATGTCGGAAGAAGCACCAGAAGTTACGTTCTCCGGCCCAAAAATCATCTCCTCTGCAACTTTGCCCCCCATCGCCATAGCTATTTTCGATTTGTATTTAGTTCTAGTAACAGACAATTGATCTCTTTCAGGCAAACTCAACACTAAGCCTAGTGCACGGCCTCGAGGAATAATTGTTGCTTTATGAATAGGGTCATGTTGGGGAACATTCAGACCCACTATTGCATGTCCAGCCTCATGATAAGCTGTAAGCTTTTTTTCGTCATCGGTCATCACCATTGAGCGTCGTTCAGCTCCCATCATCACTTTGTCTTTAGCATTCTCAAAATCAAGCATCGTGACAAATCTTTTACCTGCTCTGGCTGCCATAAGAGCCGCCTCATTTACGAGGTTAGCAAGATCTGCTCCTGAAAACCCTGGAGTACCTCTAGCTATAATTCTCAGATCTATGTCAGGGCCGAGAACAGTTTTCTTGGCATGTACGTTGAGTATTTTTGTTCTTCCAGAAATGTCAGGATTAGGCACTTGAACCTGCCGATCAAATCGACCTGGCCTAAGCAATGCTGGGTCCAAAACGTCTGGTCTATTAGTAGCGGCAATTAATATTACTCCCTCATTCGATTCAAAGCCGTCCATCTCCACTAATAATTGATTTAGGGTTTGCTCTCTCTCATCATTACCTCCGCCATATCCTGCGCCTCTGTGACGACCAACAGCATCTATTTCGTCTATGAACACTATACACGGCGCGTTTTTTTTTGCCTGATCAAACATGTCCCTTACACGACTAGCTCCCACTCCAACAAACATCTCCACAAAATCAGAGCCAGAAATTGTAAAGAAAGGCACCCCTGCCTCTCCCGCTATTGCTCTTGCCAGCAATGTTTTCCCTGTGCCAGGAGGACCCACTAATAAAGCCCCCTTCGGAATTTTGCCACCGAGCCTACCAAATTTTTGAGGATCTTTAAGAAAATCAACTATCTCTTCCAGTTCATCCTTTGCTTCATCAATACCAGCGACGTCGTTGAAAGTAACCTTTCCGTGTTTCTCGGTAAGCAATTTAGCCTTCGACTTTCCAAAGCTCATAGCTCCGCCTCTACCCCCACCTTGCATTCTATTCATGAGGTAGAGCCAAACTCCTATAAGCAGTATGAAGGGGAGCCATACGCTTATGGCTGACATTAATCCAGATTTTTCCTGTTTCAGAGCTCTTACTTCTACATTAGATCTGCTTAAAACTTCTATTAAGTTAGTACCCAATGGCTGCACAACTTGATACTTAGTTCCATCAACACCTCTTACGTGTATGATCTCTCCATCCAAAACAACTTCTGAAACTTTCCCAGAGCCAACCTGTTCAAGAAATTGAGAAAAAGGTATTTCCTTAGAAGCTCTGATTGTATTTCCGTTGAACACATTAAAGAGCGCTACTAACAGGAAGAATAAAACCACCCAAAATGCGATGTTTCTGAAATTTTTCATATTAGCTTCCGTTTTTTTCTTTTTTCAAACTATTAATCTGTCTCTTATAAATATGCGAAAAATAATTAATATCAACTTTTTTAAAAATTTTTGTAAAGATACTTATCACTTCTCAACAACTTAACCTCAATATCGTATTTCATTTTAGAAAATGGGGTGAATAATAGCTTGTTCTCGGTTACAATTGCTGGAAGAGTATCCAAAGTATTCTTGCTTGAAGATTCAAGATCAAAAAGTTCCTTTTTCTTGTATTTTAAAGATCCTAGTGGAACAATTTTGATATTTTGGTTCAAGGTTTCTCCAAAATTTATGCTCCATCGATTATCCCATAATATGCTTTTACAATTTATATTTTCTTTACTTTTTATGAATGAGAGCTCTCTAGTTATACTTATAAAACCCCCTGCCTGCTTTATAATTATGCCTCCAAGAGAAACTCCTCTGATATTACTCTTTTCAGTTAATAATTTCTGTAGATTATCCAACTGAACAAATCGGGGCTTATAAAAATTTCCTGAATACCATGAAATAAGACCGGATAAAATTCTAAGACGCGTGTCCTCAAGAGCTTTCATGTATTGAAAGGTTTGAATCTTAGTTTCACCAAGCTCCGTAATTTCAATCATACTCTTCGCTTCATTAATAGCAACCGCAGACAAAACCTCTGTGGCCCGTCTCATATGATCAGCAGTTTGGACAAATCTTTTTTTAATCAACCCATCTTCTTTAAGATTGTGTAACAACTTCCTTATTTTAACTCTTTCATATTTATCATCGAGATTTGAGGGATCTTCTACCCAATCCTTCCCAATTTTCTTTAAAAAAGTCTGTAGAACATCCTTTCTGTAATTAAGTAAAGGTCTGAACCATAAAATATTGTTATGAAAAATTTTTTTCTCTATGCTTGCGAGTCCGTCTACGCCAGAGCCTCTAAAAAATCGTAAAATAAGGTTTTCTTCTTGATCATCTAAAGTGTGGCCTAACAGAACACAGTCGATCTCCTCTTTCTCCGCCCACTCAGTTAGCAATTTATATCTAACCCTTCTTGCATTATCCTGAGTATTTCCTTGAAGATTAATAATATCAATTTTCGATTTTAAGGAAAAATGACTTACAAGATTTTTACTCACTCTATCTTTCACAAACTCTATTTCTGCCTCGCTACCTTCCCTTAGCCCATGATCCACAGATGCAACTTTCATTTCATTACCAGTTTTTTGAGCCCAAAAAAGACTTAAATAAAAAAGTGCCATTGAGTCACTTCCACCGGATACCGCTAAACCAATTGAACTTGATCCAATACTGTCTAATGAGTTATAGAATGGTTTAAGAAATAAAGATTTTTGAATTTTATCCACAGTTTAATATTTTTTTTGCCTTTTCAATATCCTGAGAAAGAACTGCCCCAATATCAGGAAATCTCATTCCAACTTCATCTAAGGTCAAGCAAGCTTGCTCCTTCTCTCCTATTGCTCCAAGACTTATACCTAACCCAAATAGTGTCTTAGGTGAATACTCACCGCTAGGGCTAATACTAAAGCTTTCTAAATAATCATTTGCTGCCCCTATCCAATTTTCTTGGTTAGCTTTAGTCTCTGCCCTCCAATAAAATGCGTTTGGAAGCAACGAGCTATTTGGATATTTTTCAATAAAATCAGAAAATTTATTTTCAGAATCTGTCAAATTTCCGGAGTCATGTAAATTTAGGGCACTATTGAAAATCTCTTCTTCTTCACTTATTTCAGGTGGTATGTCAGAGATAATTTGAGTATTCCCGTGAGAATGGTTGCTCTTTAATTCTTCTTCATTTTTTGGAGTTTTGCCCTCGAGAGATAATACACGTTTTTTTATATCGTTAGTTTGACCTTTTATAGTCTTTAAGTCCTTATAGTAATTATTCTCTAAGATTTCAAAACGGTTATGTAATCTTTTTATATCATTTTCTATTTCACTTAATTTCAAAATTTGCCATTCAAACTTATTTTCCACTATATTTTTCATCTTCAGATTAAGAATCTCTTTTTCAAGAGATTCTATCTTTTTTTGTAATGTATCAAAAGTTTGATGCTCACTGGCCCGCACTGAGCCCAAAAAGGCTGTCAACTCAAACAAAACCAGAAAAAAGACTATCGTTTTTCCCGCTAGCTTATATCCAATCATAGCATCTTCAATCTATTCTGATAATTGCTTCCCAACTACTGTTACTGCTCGTCTATTCTTTGACCAGCATTCTTCATTAGAACAAACTCTTAAAGGTCTCTCCTTGCCGTAAGTGACTATATTTATTCGGCCAGGTTCTATTCCCTTGGCCAGAAAATAATTTTTTACAGCATTTGCTCTTCTTGCCCCTAAAGCAAGATTATACTCTCTTGTTCCTTGTTCGTCTGCATGTCCTTGAATTGTTATAGGGAGAAACTTCTTATCTTCCAACCATTGCAGTTGGCTATTAAGAACCTCTAGGGCGTCAGGCCGGAGATCGCTTTTATCAACAGTAAATAAAATTGTATCACCAACAAGGTTTTTGAAATAATCAAGGTCTGTTTGCGATATCTGTTCTGAACCAATTTGATCATTAGTCTTAAAACCATTATTCTCGCAGCTAAATAATAACATGCTGACCAGAACTCCGAAGATTATCTTTTGCATATCAAACGCCTTTCATATAAATTGGTGCAATTTATCTACTGTTTTACACCATAATTTGAATTTATGAAATTAATTTAATAATGGCGACCAGTTCGGATCAGAGGCGAATGAGGCAGTTTTTATTTTTTTCATATTTCTACCTGAAATATCAATAGAATAAATGGAAGGTGCACCCGCTTTCCCAGGAGTTTCTCTAAAAAACATTATCACTCTACCATTTGGAGACCAGGCAGGACCTTCATCAAGGAACGATGTTGTTAAAAGTCGTTCTTTACTCCCGTCTACTCTCATAACTCCTATATGAAACTTTCCTTTGTTAATTTTTGTAAAAGCAATAAGATCGCCTCTAGGAGACCAAACTGGTGTCGCGTACTTCCCTTCCCCAAAACTTATTCTCTTTGCATCACCGCCTTCTGAAGAAATAATATAAAGCTGTTGTCCTCCTCCACGATCACTTTCAAAAACAATATTTTTACCATCAGGTGAAAAGCTTGGTGCTGTATCAATTCCTATGTTTGAGGTTAATCTCCTTCTCTCTAAGGTTCCTAAGTTTATCGAAAAGATATCAGTGTTCCCACCTTCTGTAATTGATAAAACAATTTTCTTTCCATCCATTGAAAATCTTGGAGCAAAACTCATCCCTGTCAAATTTCCTAATGAACTAATCTTATCGTTATCAAGGTTCATCAAATATACATTTGGTTTACCAGTCTCATATCCAGTAAAGATTATCTCATTATCAGTGGGAGAAAATCGCGGCGCTATAACAAGAGATGGAGGATGTTTCAAAAATCTAAAATTTGCGCCATCCTGATCCATAATAGCTAACCTTTTTAATCTGTTATTTTTTGGGCCAGTTTCTGATACAAAAACTACTCTACTATCAAAATACGGACTTTCTCCGGTAAGTCTTTCATAAATAGTATCGGAAATTTTATGCGAAATCCTCCTCCAACTTTCTTGTTTAGTTAAGTACTTTTTTCCCTTACCAATTTCTTTTTGTTGAGATACATCCCAAAGCCTGAATTTAACCTCTAGTCTTCCATCGAGATTTATACCCACCGCACCAATAACCAAAACATCGGCGTTGATAATAGACCAGTTATCAAATTGGACAGGCGTATTAAAGCTTATTGGGGTGTCTAAATAGGCTGTCTGAGCAATTGTTTTGAATAAGCCTGTTCCGTTGAGGTTATTTGAAATTACTTTTGACAGCTCTCGACTAATTATTGTATTAGCACCTTCTTCCTTTATAAAGGCCGGTAATGCTATAGACATGGGTTTTATTACCCCTTTATTCACTGTCATTTTTATTTTTGGAGCTTGTTCTTCCTGACTCATGCCAAAGTTTGTGAAAAATACAAGAGTAAAAACACAAGCCAATGTATAGAGAGTAAATTTAAATTTTATATTTTTATCCATTGTTAGCACCAACATTAGTTTTAGGATCAAAAACTACCCTCAATATTAACCCATTAGGAAAAATTTCCTTAGGAACTTGAAAAGGTATCGACTCCAATACAGCATTTATAGCGGACCTTTTGGCGATTAAAAAATTTCCTTCTAGTGACTTAGGGTAAACAGTTTTTATTGTGCCTACAATATTTCCTCTCGAATTTAAAGGAATTTCAAGTTCTATTACATATTTTTCAAAATTTGGTAACCTATTTATGGATACTACATTCCAGTTACTATTAAGTTTTTCTAGCATTCTGGCTTTTGCCAAATTTTGCATGGGGCTCTCATTTATTTCTTTTATTTGTGACACACTCTCTTTTGCGACTTCATTTATTAGCTGATCATAAATATCCGAATTATCAACCTCTTCTGTCGATTCCGTTTGTTTTAATTTGCTAAAATCCATCGGCTTTTTTAAAGGTATTTTTGCTATTTTTATGGCGCCTGAAACAATAGCAGTGTTTATTCCCTCAGGTGAAATTTTAGTTGTTGTAGGGGCATTTTTTTTGTTTTTCTTTTCAAGCTTGGATTTATCTAAGGAACTGTTCTTTCCAAGACTTGAGCTAACATTCTCTGAATGATTAATTCCCTCCTCACCACGCTGAGCTATTCCTGTTATTATCTCTCCAGGAGTTTTCCTAGTTTGAACTTTTATAATGTTTGGCTCAGTTACGCCCTTTAACTCATTTCCTACTGACTTTATCTTCTTCTCTTTTGCATTTTCCGACTGTTTTTTTTCAGTTATTGGATTAACGAAGTTAACTTTTCCGTTTTCGAGCGGTTTTGATTTATTTTTACTGTCTTCCGAAATCATTTTTTTGTAATCAGTCTCTGAGATCACTTCTACTCTTACACTCTGAATAACATCCTTCCTTTGAATTAGGATGTTTTCTATATTAATTAACAGTAGGATACCAAACAAGAGATGAAAAAAACCTGATGTGTATACCCCAATATTCATATAATTAATCCAATATTAACTTATTTTGAGTCGGTAACTAGAGATACAGCATTGAAACCACTTTGGGTCAATATACCCATCAATTTTGCTACTCTTTCGTATTGCAATTGGCCACTAGCTCTAAGAAAAATCTTATCAGAATCTCTTTCTCTTTTTATAGAAACTAACTTCATTTTTAATTGATCCCTTGAAACTTTAACCTCATTAATAAATATGTTCTCTTCTTCATCAACTGTCAAAGTAAGGGGTTTTTCTTTTTCGGTGGGAAGAGGTCTTGCTTCGGTCTCCGGCAAATCAACTTTCACTCCCACGCTTAGCAAAGGTGCAGCAACCATGAAAATTATTAAAAGGACCAGCATTACATCTACAAAAGGGGTCACGTTTATTTCAGCCATTGGTAAAAATTGCTGCCTTCTCAATTTAAGCCTCTTCTTTAGAGAGCTTGTCTTATTAGAGCCTGATTGCATAAAAAACCTACGTTTTTTCTCTATTCATATCTATGTGTCGTGACATTATTACAGAAAACTCTTCCGTGAATTCTTCTACACTACCTAAAACTTTTTGAGAGTCGCCAGAGAGCTTATTGTAAAAGATTACCGCTGGAATAGCAGCTAATAAACCTAGCGCTGTTGCTAAAAGTGCTTCTGCAATTCCTGGAGCTACCACAGCTAAATTGCTGCTTTCTTGAATGGCAATTTCCTGAAATGCATTCTTTATGCCCCATACAGTTCCAAAAAGCCCAACAAAAGGAGCCACGGAGCCAACGGTTGCTAAAAAATATAAACCTGAAGTAAGTTTTTCATTCCATCTATCCAAAACAACATTCATAGCTCTATCAATTCTGGTCTGTGCTCCATCTATTAATCTACCACTACTAGCAACTGATCTATGCCACTCATCCATTGCAGCACAAAATATTTGCTCACATATTCCACTTTGCTGATCTTTTTTTTCTTTATACAGTTCCTCCAAAGGGATACCGGACCAAAACTCTTCTAAAAAGAGTCCCTTATCTTTTTTTGCTCTACGATAATCAACAGACTTTTGAATTATTATCGACCAAGACCAAAATGACGCTGCAACCAAAACCAACATTACTAATTTTACGGTAATAGTTGCTCTGAAGAATAGGGCAATTAGGGAAAAATCTACTGCTTGTGTTTGGGTTAATAAGTTCTCTTCCATTTTGTGAATTCCTAAATCAGTTTAATTATTAAGAGTCAAAGAAAAGTTTCATCTTGTTTACTATTTCATTTGGAAGTTTAGTTACCTTGCCTCTCGAATTTAATAGAGCTATTTTTACTTCACAATCAAACAGGGTCTTATCTTTTCTAAGAATTTTTTGACCTAAAATCAACGTAGCTTTTTTAATATCCAACATGTGGGTTTTTATCAATAACTTGTCTCCAAAAAAAGAGGGGGAAAGATATTCAGCTGAGATTTTTTTTACAATAAAAAATAACCCATCTTTTTCTAATAAATTCCTCTGATCAATACCTATGTTTGCCAATAACTTACTTCTGGCACGCTCAACAAATTTTAAATAATTTGCATAATAAACTCTTCCACCCATATCGGTATCTTCATAATACACTTCACATTCAAAAAAAAACATAATTCCAGATAGTTATTTTTTTTAATTTATTCTCTGTTTGGCTCTTCCATGCCTAGATATGTCCAACCCCTTTTTCCGAGACACCTACCTCTAGGAGTTCGTTGAATCATCCCTTCCTGTAACAAAAAAGGCTCAAGAACTTCTTCAATAGAGTCTCTTGACTCAGATAAAGCAGCAGCCATTGTGTCGACACCCACTGGTCCTCCTGAATATTCGTCGGCAAGTAATCGCAAATATTTTCTATCTCCTTCATCTAAACCCATCTCATCAACTCCAAGACGGCTTAATGAACTATTAACCAGTTCTAAATTAACTTTTCCATTATTTTCCACTGTTGCAAAATCAACAACTCTCCGTAAAAGTCTTCCTGCTATTCTCGGTGTACCTCTAGATCTTTTAGCTATTTCCGTTGCACTTTTTTCATCTAAAATAATATTCATTAATGATGCCCCTCTTAGAACAACTTTCACAAGGTCCTGTACGTTATAGTAACTCAGTCTTATGGGAATCCCAAATCTGTCTCGCATTGGGGTGGTCATCAAACCTAATCTTGTGGTTGAACCCACCAAAGTAAAAGGCTTTAGTTCAATTCTAAGTGATCGAGCTGCAGACCCTTCACCAACAATTAAATCACAACTAAAGTCCTCCATTGCTGGATAGAGTATCTCTTCTACAGTAGAGCTTAATCGATGAATTTCGTCTATGAACAAGACATCGTTTTCATCGAGACTTGTTAATATTGCAGCTAAGTCTCCAGATTTGGTTAACACGGGACCAGAGGTCATTTTAAAATTTACACCTAGCTCTCTGGCAATAATCTGACCAAGAGTTGTCTTACCTAGACCTGGTGGCCCATAAAACAAAACATGATCCATTGCGCTTCTTCTTAGTTTTGAAGACTCCAAAAAAATTTTTAGGTTTTCTTTTAATTGCTTTTGACCAATGAACTCATTCAAATGCTTGGGTCGCAGGGCATTCTCGTAATCATCCTTTTGTGCATCGGGAGATAAATGATCATTTTTTGTAGTCATTAATTGCTTCCCTTTGCAAGAAACCGAAGCGCATACTTTACAATTTCCGATGCATCGGCACCTGAAATTTCCTTAGAAATTTTCTCAATTGCTTCCTGAGCCTCATTATGCTTGAACCCAAGATTTTGCAGTGCTGAGAGAGCGTCTTTGTGCGATTCTTGTATTAAAATTAAGTCGTTTTCTTCAGTATTTATTTCTAATGCATCGTCTGACACCTGCTTTAAGCTACCCATAGTCATTATTTCTTTTCTTCCACTTAGTTCGACTATGATGCGCTGAGCCATCCTTGGACCTACCCCAGAAACGCTTTTAAATGCTATCTCATTTTTCATCCTTACAGATTTCAATAAATCTTCTGGTGTTAAGTTATTAAGAATTGCTAATGCAACTTTTGCTCCAACACCCTGAACGGACTTTAGGATATTAAACCATTTCTTTTCTCTAAAAGAAAGAAAACCTACCAATTGAAGCAAATCCTCCTTTACAAGCAATTCAGTAAACAAAGAAACTTCTTGATTATGATCAATCGTCGCCATTGCTGCCAATATTTTCTCTGTTACAAACACCTCATATCCTAGCCCGCCAACATCAATTACCAAATGTTCATTATTTTTGCTTATTAATTTTCCAGTTATCTTACCTATCATATTAATTAAATTGCCCTCTCTATTGCTCTATTTAATGAATCTTTCATCTTAGAGCTGTGCATGTGACAAAGTGCTATTGCGATTGCATCTGATTCGTCTGCTCTATCAAGTTCTACTCTTGGGAATTGAATTGATATCATTCTCTTAATATCTTCTTTTGTCGCATGGCCCCTTCCTACTACGACTTTCTTAATATAATTTGGAGAGTATTCAGCAACTTTCAAATTTCTCTCCCCAAGAGATATAATTGCTGCAGCCCTTGCTTGACCCAACTTTAAAGCACCTGCTGGATCACTTTTTACAAATGTTTTTTCTATTGCTCCACTTTGTACATCGAAAGAGCTTAAAACTTCTCTTAGTTGTTCTAAAATCGACACTAGTCTCACTGATAATTCATCTTTAGGTTTAGTTTTGCAAACGCCGCTTCCCAAATATGATATATTTGGACCTACTGATGAAATAACACCCCAACCAGTGTAATTTAAGCCTGGATCTATTCCTATTACCTGCATTTATTATCTTTTAGATAAAGATAGCACATTTTTAACATTTACTTCAAGAAAAGAGAAAAAATACTCCAGTTAGAGGCTATACCTTTCTTAGTAACAAACCCGACCAATTATCCTCTGATTGTTGCCTCACAAGTCTGAAGTTAAAGAACAAGCAAATATTTCTTATATCTTTTGATTGTTTTTTATTTAATCCAGATAAAATTAAATATCCGTTGGGTTCTAAGTTTTTATAAAAGTCTAATAGCAACCGCTTTATCGGCTTATATAAAATATTAGCCAATATTAAATTGTACCTTCCTGTAGAGTTTAGTGAACTACCATTAAAACCTTCTGATTTAAAGACTTTCACAAAATTTGAAACGCTATTTTTTTCGATATTTTTTCTGGTAACTTCTAGAGCGTTCTGGTCATTATCGACTGCAAAGACCCTAGACCTGAATAATTTGGCTACAGCAAGTGAAAGAATTCCCGTACCGCAACCAACGTCGATTGAATTTCTAGACACAAAACCTAATTCATAAAGATACGAAATCATTTCTAAACAACATTTTGTTGTAAAATGATGCCCCGTCCCAAAAGCAAGACCTGAATTTATAACCAACAGAACTTTATTTATTGGGGCTCCCTCAGCATAAAATGAACTTGATATAAAAAACCTACCTATTTTAAGCGGTTTAAATTTTATTCTTGATAACTCAACCCAATCCTTTTTTTCTATAAATCTACATTTGAGTTTGATACAAAACGAATTTTCAATTATTTTTAATGTAATTTCATCAATTTTTTTTTCTGAAAAAATTTCAATCTTTTCAACTTTTCCGTTTCCTCCAAGATAAACATTTCTATACAAAAAAAGATTTGTATTAAACTCTAAGAAAGTCTCCAACCTTTCCAAGATTTTGCCTGAAATATTATCTGCAGTATAGCAAAATATAGTGACTAATCTTTACAAATTTTCAGCAAGTTAAGCTTTTTTTAGTTAAAATTATCCCGGTGCCCCCTAGCCCACAATAGCCCCCTGGATTTTTAGCCAAATACTGTTGGTGATAATCTTCTGCTATATAGAAAACTGGTGCTTTTGTTACTTCTGTAGTTATCTTTCCAAAACCATGTCTTAATAGTTGCTTCTCATATATGTTCATCGAATTTATGATTGAATGTTTTTGTTTATCACTAAAAAAATACGCTCCACTTCTGTACTGAGAACCTATATCGTTGCCTTGTCGATTTCCCTGAGTAGGATTATGATTTTCCCAAAAGACTCTGAGTATATCATCGAAAGTTAAGACATTCTGATTAAAAACTATTTTCACAACTTCATTATGACCTGTAGTTCCAGAACAAACCGCTTGATAGGAGGGATTTTTTATAATTCCACCTGCATATCCAACGGCTGTAAGTTCTACGCCAGGAAGCTCCCAAAATTTTTTTTCTGCTCCCCAAAAACAACCCATACCAAACATTGCAATTTCAAAATTACTATGTTGGTCAAAGCTCAGATTTTTATTAAAAATATAATGAATCATAAAACTATCTCTAGTTTTTCGCGTAATACTCTACAACCAGATTTGGTTCCATCATTGCAGGATATGGAACATCCGATAGCTCGGGTATTCTGACAAATTTTGCCGTTAATTTTTTAAAGTCAACTTCAATATACTCAGGTACATCTCTTTCCTTAAGAGCCAAAGCCTCTACTATAAGACCCATTTCTTTGGATCGTTCTCTTACCTCCACTATATCACCTTCTTTTACGGAATAAGAAGGTATATCTACTTTTTTTCCGTTTACTAATATATGGCCATGATTAACAAATTGCCTTGCAGCGAAAACAGTCGGTACAAATTTTGCCCTGTACACAACAGCATCGAGACGTCTTTCTAAAAGCCCAATAAGCTTTTCACCGGTATCGCCCCTTTCCTTTTCAGCAGTATTGAATATACGCCTAAACTGTTTTTCTGTCAGGTCTCCATAGTATCCTTTAAGTTTCTGTTTGGCTCTCAATTGAAGACCGAAGTCTGAAAGTTTACCTTTCCTTCTTTGACCGTGCTGTCCTGGTCCATACTCTCTCTTATTGACAGGTGACTTTGGTCGACCCCATATGTTCTCACCCATACGCCTGTCTATTTTATGCTTTGCTGAAGTACGCTTTGTCAATATTTAAGCCCTTTTTTCTGTGGTTGTAAAAAGATTAATTGTTTATAATGAATACGCTTTAACTGTCAAGAAAACAATTGAAATTAAAAAGTCAGGTTAAATTTAGGTGATCGGAAATGATAAATTTGGTAAAAATAGCCGTGGGGGTAACTACTGTAGAAGAATTGAGACTCCGTCAGACGGAATTTTTAAAAAAAATTAATGATAATAACTTTCCATATTTCTACCACAAAACAAGGATGATGCCTAAGAAGCACGAGGATATAATTTCTAATGGATCGCTTTACTGGGTTATAAAGGGTGTTATTTGTGCCAGACAAAAAGTAATAGACATTGTTAAATTCGAAGATACAGATGGTAAAAAAAAATGTAAGATATTTCTTGCTGCCAAAATTGTAAAAACAAAACCTGTTAGGAAACGCCCTTTTCAGGGATGGAGGTACCTCAAAAAGCACATTACACCTGCGGACCTGAATGAACCAATAAAAGGTAATTTTGAGTCGAATATCCCAATTGATGTCCAAAAAAAACTATTAGAAATAGGTGTTTTATAAAAATTTTGAATTGATGTTAGTCTGAACCAATAAGTCTTAAAAAATCTTTAAGAGATTCACTATTCTTATTTTTTTCAATATAGTCCTTATTTGCAAAAATTGTTGCTGAGCTTTTCAATATCAAACCATCATCTAATAATTTTAGATTATTTTGCATCAGTGTTTCACCAGTGGACGTTATGTCAGCTATTACGTCCGCAAGACCATTTTTTATTGCTCCCTCAGTAGCTCCTTGACTTTCAACAATTTGATAATCGACTAACTCTCTTGTAACAAAAAATTCACGGACTAAGTTTTGATATTTTGTAGCAATTTTGAGTCTTTTAGAAGATTTTTTCCTATAAAAATGAGCAATATCATCCAGGTCATCAAGAGTATTTACATCAACCCAAAATCTGGGCAAAGCTATAACCAAATTCGCTAAACCAAAATTTAACTGCCTTATCTCTACTACAGTTTTTGACCAATCAGAAACTTTTTCATACAACAAGTCTTTTCCTGTTATCCCTAAATCAATGTTTCCTTTGCGCACCTCCAAAGGAATATCTGAAGCGTTCATTAAAACTGGCTGAATATCTGTCCTATTTTCAAAATTTAACACATATTCTCTTTCAAGCCCATTCTTTATCAAGTCTAAACTCTTCGTTCTAAAAAATTTTTCCACACTGGATTTAAGTCTTCCCTTAGAAGGTATACCTATCCTTACTAGTGATCCCATTATCATTTATCCTTGATAAATTTAAATTTTCTGTAAAAAATCTATCCTAATCATACTTCCAATAGCACCAAATCCATTTTTGTTTTTTGCTAAGGTTTGGCACAGGCTGTCGTATCTACCTCCCTGAGCAACAGGAGGCAGACGCTTATTTTTAACCTGAAAACTGAAAACAAAGCCATCATAATATTCAAGAGTAGTCATGCCATATGTTACCATAAACTCTGTTTCCTTCAGATTTATGTTGCCAGCTTTAAGCAATTCTATTCGTTTCTCTAAATTATCGATTGCAAGAGAGAATTTTTTTGAACCTTCAGATATTGATTTTAAAATTTTTGGCGCATCCCCAAGACTTGAATGCACACTCTGAACCTTCTCTATAAAAGATTTATCAACAGTCTTGATAGGATTTTCAAATAACTCCTTCTTTAATAAATCTGTTCTTTCAACAATATCTCTTTTGGTTCTTATTCCAAATATTGGCCCCGACTTATTTATTGATTTCTCAACTGAAAATTTGTCAAAATCTCCTAAAATAGATTTCTTTTGAAAAGCCATCCTACTATTCGAAAATAATTCAATAAGTCTTTTGAATTTCTTAGGTCTCCAAATATGCCTTTTTAAGGCGTTTTTTTTATATTCACTTGTATTCAATTCATTAATTGCGCTTGTTAATATTTGCAAATCACCGGTAACCGCTCTAACTTTAAACTTCTTCAATATTTTCATTACTAGTAGGTATGCTTCAACATCTCTAACTACTTTTTCGTTTCCTGATTTATCAAAAAATTCAAACCCTACTTGGAGCTGTTCGCTTGGAATAATTGACGAAACTTTTTGTCTCCTCCAAATGTTGCCCAAACAAAAATATTTTGCCTCCTTACGACCTGACCCAAGAAAATACATTAGAATTGGGAGAGTAAAGTCAGGTCTAAGAACTTGTTCCCCCAAGACTGGGTCAGATGTAGTGTAGGCACGCAATCGTAAGTCTTCACCATATAAATCAAGTAGTTCTGACGCGTTGAGAAGAGAAGGTACATGTACCTCAATTAGTTTGGATTTCTCAAATATTTTAAAAATTCGCTTTTTTTCTGAATCTAAACGTACCAGATCTATATTATTTTTTTTTTGCCCCTTACTTTCTAATTCAAACATCTTATTTATTTTATCAGTTCAGCTATTGTTTTTATTAGATCCTGGATCTTGACAGGAAATTGAGCAGGCTGTTCCTTCCACTGCTCATTAGATTGAATATTTTTTGACAAGCTCTTTCCTAACCTAAGATCTTTAACTTGCACAATATTCCTTTCTATTTCCTCAGACCCAGCAACTATTGCATATAAAGCATTCCGGGAATCAGCATATTTTATCTGCTTTCCAAAATCTTTTGGGTTCCCTAAATAGAGATCAGCAGCGATTCCGTTTTGCCTAAACTCTGAAACGATTTTACTATAAAAATCTATAAATTTCCTATCCATAATAGTCACTACAACAGGTAACGAGACTTCTCTCGATTTATTACTATTTTTCTCCAAATTTAATATTATTCTATCCACCCCTAGAGAAACTCCAGTTGCTGGAACTAATTGACCTGTAAATCTACTAACCAAGTTATCATATCTTCCTCCTCCAGATATAGATCCAATAGTTTTAAAAGAGTTAGATTGCTCAACAAACTCTGTTTCAAAAACTGTTCCTGTATAATATCCGAGGCCTCTTACTACGCTTGGATCTATCCGAAAAATTGACTCCGGATATCCTCTCTTCAGAAGTACTTCTGTTATATTTTTTAACTCTTCTAAACCTTGAGATCCTGTGGCTGAATTTTTAGTCAAAGTTTCAATTTTTTTAAGGGTCTTATCAGCATCTAATCCTGATATATTCAAAAATTCCAATATCAAGTCAATTTGAGATTCCGTCAAGTTCACTCCTTCTGTGAAATCACCACTCTCATCTTTTCGCCCTTTTCCTAGTAAACTTCTTACTCCCTCTTCACCTAGACGGTCTAATTTGTCGATTGCTCTAAAAATTGATCCTTCAAAATCAATATTAGACTTATTTTTGTCGACTGAAATATTTTCTATCAAACCAGAAAGTAATTTCCGGTTGCTTATTCTTGTACAAAAATCTTGATGATCAAACTCAAGTCTTTCAAGCGCATCAAATACCATCATACACATTTCAGCATCGGCAATAAAACTGATAGACCCAACTACGTCGGCATCACACTGATAGAATTGCCTAAACCTATCTGGCCCAGGCTTTTCATTTCTCCAGACAGGCCCATAGCTATACCTCTTATAGGGTAGGGTTATATTATTTCTGTGCTGCGAGAACGCTCGTGCTAGAGGCGCGGTAAGATCATACCTTAAAGCTAACCAATCATTTAGGTGATCCTTCCAAGCAAAAACCCCTTCGTTAGGACGATCCACATCGGGCAGAAATTTTCCTAAAGCATCCAAAGTTTCAACTGCCGGTGTTTCAAGTTTTTCAAATCCATATAACTCATATGTCTCGCTAATAGTCTTAAGAACACGATCCCTTAATTTCAAATATGGATGAAAATAATCTCTGAAACCCTTAGGGTTGATCGCTTTGGCGCGGCTTTTTTTCTCTTTTTTAGTCATATTGACCGGATCAATCTGCTCTAATCTCTAAAACACCCTCTACAGACCTCAGATCTTCAATTTTTTCAGAACTAATCTCGTATAAATTAGGTAAAGAAATGTTCGTAGGGTCACTTTCACTAGTTTCACTTTTAACTGTTATCAGAACATTCCCCTCTTTTGAAGATTTTTCTAAAATTGCCTCTTCTAAAAGCATTGAGAGTTTACCTATCTTACAATCGGGGCCTATTACTAAATGATAGCGTTTTCTTTCTCTGTCTTTTAAAAATTTTTCTAAACCTCTCACTGATTTCACTGAAACTCTGTTGAAACCATTCTGGTCCTTCGATTTTTCGCATACTAAAAGAACGAATTTTTCTACCTCTATGTCTATACTATAAGCTGAAAGTCTTTCAGGAAATATAAAAACCTCAAAGCCTTTATTGGTATGATCAATGAGTTTTACTAAAAAATATTGCATACCATTATTTGTAACCCGTGACTTTACATCTGTAATATAGCCTGCTACTAGAATCGTTTTCATTTCTTCCCTAGTTTTTTCAAATGTGTCATACGGTTTTATTCCTATGGATCTATAAAAGTCAGGTTTAAGCTTGTATGGCGACACAAAATAAATTCCTGTAACATCATGAATTTCTTTTACTTGCTGGGAAAAACTCCATTTATTTTTAGTGACAAAATTAGGTTTCTGTAATGTTTCCATATGGTCATTGAAAAGATTAACTTGATCTGAACTACTTTCTTCATGGCAGGCCATAGAGTAATTTACTAATTCCTCTAAATTTTCCAGCATCGCCTCCTTTTCAAGATTAAATGACTCTAATGCTCCAGACGCAACTAACATCTCCAATGGCCTTTTACCAACCTTTTTCAAGTTTATTCTTTTGGCAAATTCAAAGATATCTGTGAATAAACCATTGTTTTCCCTATTTTCTACAATTTTTGACATAACCTCCATTCCAACATTTTTGATTGCACCTAGACCAAACACAATTTCTCCATTTTTCACAGAGAACTTAACATCTGAAATATTAATGCAGGGCGGCTTAAGGGTTATCTCAAAATCTACCAAATCGTCGTAATATTTAGAAAACTTTTCAATATTATGAATGTCACTATTAAGAGCAGCTGTCATGAATTCTGGAGTGAAATGTCGCTTCAAGTATGCGGTTTGATAACTTAGAACACCGTACGCGGCTGCATGAGATTTATTAAAACCGTAATTGGCAAACTTAGCTAAGAGGTTCCATATACCTTCAGCTGTAATTTTCTCAATGTCGTTTTTCTCTGCACCTTTGAGAAATTTTGGTTTTTCTGCATCCATAACCTCTTTTATTTTTTTACCCATGGCCTTTCTAAGAAGATCTGCTTCTCCTAAAGAGTAGTCAGCCATTTTCTGAGCTATCTCCATTACCTGCTCCTGATATACAATAATACCATGTGTTTCATCAAGAATATAATCAATAGATTTGTGCAAATATTGCCTTTTTTCAGGATCATTTTTTGCCTCACAGAAAGCGGGAATATTTTCCATAGGACCAGGTCTGTAGAGCGCGACCAAAGCAATTATGTCCTCGAGTGAATTTGGACAAAGATCTATTAAAGCGTCCCTCATCCCTTTACTCTCAACCTGAAAAACAGAAAATGTTCTCGCGTCAGAGTAAATCTCAAAAGTTTTTAAATCATCAAAAGGGATCTGATCAATATCCAATTTAATTCCTTGTACATTAAAAATTAAATCAACTGCTTCTTTAATTATCGTCAATGTTTTCAAACCTAAAAAATCGAATTTAACTAAACCGGCTCTTTCTACCCAGTCTTTAGTAAACTGGGTCGCAGGCATATCTGACCTTGGATCCTGATAAAGAGGAACTAAATCAACTAATTTTCTATCTCCGATGACTACCCCAGCGGCATGTGTTGAAGCATTTCGGAGCACACCCTCAAGATCTCTTGCTATTTTTAGCATTCTATCCACCTGCGGATCACTATTAGCCTCTTGTATCAAATCCTTCTCTTTTTTCAGAGCTTCGCCTAAACTCATTGGCTTAGTGCCTTCATAAGGGATAAGTTTAGATATTTTATCTACTCTTGAATATGGTAGCTGTAGAACTCTTCCAATATCTCTCACTGCTGCCTTTGACCAAAGGGCTCCAAAAGTTATAATTTGCGCGACATTTTCTTTTCCGTATTTTTGCTGCACATATTCGATTATTTCGCTTCGCCTATCCATACAGAAGTCAATGTCAAAATCTGGCATCGATACTCTTGAGGGGTTTAAAAATCTTTCAAACAAAAGCGAATATTCTAATGGATCCAAGTTGGTAATTGTCAAGGCATACGCAACTAGACTACCTGCTCCTGATCCCCTCCCAGGACCTACAGGGATACCCTTATTTTTTGCCCACTTAACTATGTCAGCCACGATTAAGAAGTAACCACTAAATCCCATATTCTTTATTACATCTAGCTCATATTTTAATCGCTTATAGTACGTATCTTTATCATATGCTTTTTTCATATTTTTAAATCGGATCTCTAATCCTGCATTAGATTGGAGCATTAGATCATGATTAGCATCAGTCGAGAATTTTGGTAAGATAGCATCTCTGGGTTCAGGCCTAAACGAACACCTCATTGCTATTTCTACAGTATTAGTAATGGCCTCAGGAATATCGCTAAATAAATCTTTCATTTGTTCGGAGGACTTGAAAAAATGATCTTCACTTAGAGATCTTCTATCCTTTTTTTGATCTACATAATTTCCTTCAGCTATGCATAACAGTGCATCATGAGGCTCATACAAGCTCTTATCTAAAAAATAAACATCGTTAGTGGCTACCAAGGGGATATTGTAATAATCAGCGTTTTCAAGAATAAATTTTTCTGCATCAGAAGCCATTTCCCTTCGAGCTTCCTGCGATGGGTGTCGGTTAAGTTCAAGATAAAATCTATCACCAAAGATTTTCTTTATTCTATCTATCAAATCTCTAGCTAAATTTTCTTTTGTGTCTTCAAACAACTTATTTATGGGCCCTTCAGACCCGCCAGATATACATATAAGCCCATCTGATCGATCAGTAATTTTATCTAAGGCCAGACCATTAAGTTTATTGGATTCGCATAAATGAAGTTCACTTGAAAGATTAATTAAATTTGAATATCCTAATTCATTCTTTGCTATGAATACCATGAAAGTATTTGATAAATTTGTACTCTGATTGTTTAAAATACTATTTAGATTTATTGGTAATTGACATCCAATAATAGGTTGAATTCCGTGATCAGCGATAATTTCAGAAAATTCAAGTGCCCCAAATAAATTACCCCTATCAGAAATTCCCACTGCTGGCATCCCGAATTCTAGACATCTTTTTGCTAGATCCTTTGGGAAAATTGCTCCTTCTAAAAGAGAATATGTAGTTTTCAGTTTTAAATGAATAAACATTTATCTTCTTATTTATTTTTTTTACCACAACCGAGAATTTTAAGTATAAGATTTTGTGACTAAGATTATCAATATTAACTTTCATAGGATTAATAAAAAGTTGATTGTTACTGATATAACACCCCGGGTATCTGAAACGGATGGTGTAGGACACATAAATAATGTTTTTGTTCCTATATGGTTCGAAGCCGGTAGAAGAGAAATATTTAGAATATTTTCCCCTAAATTGGATTTCAAGAGTTGGAGGTTGGCCCTAGTAAAAGTGGAAGTGGAATATGTCGATCAAATTTATTTGGCTAATGACGTAGAAATTAGAACTGGGATAGAAAAGATCGGAAATTCCTCTTTTACTATAAAAGAGGAGTTGCATCAGACGGATAGATTGTGTGCAAGAGGGAAGTCAATATATGTCAATTATAATTTTAGGACAGAAAAATCAGAGTCTATTCCTGAAACGACTAGGAAAAAATTAGAAAAATATCATTTTAGCTAAAAAATCATGAAACGAATTAAGATCGTTACAGAAACTATTTTAGAAATTGACCCCTCACCAGGAGACCAAAAAGCTATTGAAAGAGCTTCTAGCTGGGGTGAAAAGGTATCAGATTTTCTAAAATTAGTACGAAATACGTTAGTGAAAGACGTAGATTTCATAAATCAAAGAATAACATCTATAGAAATAGAAAAAGACCAAAATTAGTAATAAGTTAGAGAAACATAAAAAAATGTAAAAAAAGACATTATATTACACTTATTTCTGCTATACTCCGTGACAAAGAAATCTGGAGGTAACTGATGATATTAAAAGCATTCAAATTCTTAATAATACTCACTGCAGGAATATTTGTTTCTTCTTGTACATCGGGTAACGGGGTTATGAGTATGTTTTCAGGAAACCCTGCAAGGACTGTTCAAGTAGCTATCAAAGATGGAAATGCTAAACAGCTCAGAAACGCTTGGGACCAAAAAGCTCTAAGCTTATGTAGATCTGGCTACAACATAACAAATCTTGGCAAGGTTGTTAGCACGGCCGGTGGACACAACTCTTTATCTGGTTTAATTGCTTGTAAATAGCCTTTATTTGCATGCTTGAGGTCAAACAATATAGATTTGATACCAACTCTATTCTAAGAATTTTGGAAAGATGGGTGACTTTAGAGAGTCCTACTTTTGATTATTCGGCTGTAAATAATATGATGGATTTATGTAGCAATCACTTAGCAGAGATGGGAGGTAGAATTGAACGTATTCCAGGGAAAAATAAACTAGGCGATTGCTTGAGAGCGTCATTTAATGAAACCTCCGAGAATATTGATAAACCAGGAATCCTAATTATGGGTCATATGGATACTGTCCATCCGATTGGCACAATAAAAAAACTACCTTTCAGAATAGAGGGAAATAAATGTTATGGACCGGGCATTTTTGATATGAAAAGTGGCAATCTTATAGCGATTGAAGCCATAAGAATGTTACAAAAAGAAAACAAACTTCCAGAACTAGGAATAAAGTTTCTAATTACTTCCGATGAGGAAATTGGCTCTCCCAGCACCAGGGATTTAATAGAATCAGAATCCTTAAGATCGAAATATGTTCTGGTACCAGAACCCGGCTTGCCGGATGGCGGTTACGTATCAGGACGTTATGCTATAGCAAGATTTAAATTGATGACAAAAGGCGTTCCCTTTCACGCTGGAATAAATCCAAAAGCCGGAAAGTCTGCAATAAAAGAAATGGCAAAAAAAATTATCGAAATAGAAGAAATGTCTGATGAAAACAGAACTTTTTCTGTGGGTGTTATTAATGGAGGAGAATGGGTTAATTGCGTTAGCTCTACTTGCAACGCAGAGGTAATATCAATGGCAAAAAAACAAAAAAATTTAGATGAAGGGATATCTACTATTCTTGCTATGAATAAGAAAAATTCAGAAATTAAGTTTTCAGTAGAGAAAAGCGTTGTAAGACCCGTTTGGGAGTTTAATGATGGAACTAAAAAGCTGTTTGATCTGACTCAAGAGATATGCAAGGGTTTGAATCTGCCATTTTCACATGGAAGTATGGGTGGAGGGTCAGACGGAAATTTTAGCGGTGCACTAAATGTCCCTACAGTTGATGGACTGGGAACATTGGGGGAAAACTACCATACTCTAAAGGAGCATATATACATCGACAGCATAGATAAGCGTGCAAACGTTATTGCAAATATTGTCTCAAACTTAACCTAAATCATATAGACAAGAAAAAGAAAACCCCTGTTTGGACAATGAAAAAACAACTACAAAAATAGATAAATATTTTAGAAACTCGTTTATTATAAACTTCTCTAAGACTAATTCTTAAAAAGAAAAAAATAACAGAAAATAATAATAGCTCTAAAAAAATTAGTCTTAAAAACATTTGTTATAAATAAATAATTAAGTTTCAGGAAGGATATTGTATCAAAGCTAAAATCGATATAAAAATAAAAACAATACCAAATAATTCAATAATTGTAATCTTCTCTTTGTAAAACAGATAAGAAATTGCTACGGAAAAAACAATTTCTAATTGTCCTACTGCTCTTACATAAGTAGCATCAGTCAGAGAGAATGCGTAAAACCAAAAAAAAGTTGCACTACAGCCGAAAAAACCAACTGGCAAACCCTTTTTCCATATATATATTAGTTTAATTAAGTTTTCTTTTGAAAAAAAGAAAATATAGCTTCCCATAACAATCGTTTGTAAGAGAAGAGCAAAGCAGGACAAGGTTAATACTTTTTTATACAAAAATACCCCTGAGATATTATCTAAGGATGCCTTGTAGAGCACAGAGCTTAGCCCAAGAAAAATACCACAGAAAACGCCAATTATAACCTGTTTGGTTAGTATTTTCTTTTCTATGAGTGAAGAAAACAATTTAAGTTTCGATATAAATAAAACGCCTACAAAACCTAATAAAATTGCTACAAACAATTGAGAAGTTAGAATAAACCCTAGAATTAATATCTCTAAAATTGTGGTTTGGATTACCTCTGTCTTTGAAAAAGCAATTCCAATAGCAAAAGATCGAAGAGTAAATAATTTTATTAGAAGAACGGTAAACAAGATTTGACAAATGCTTGCCAAAAATAACAAAGACAAGGTAACTGGTTTTGTTGACTCCAAAAAAATCGGATCATTATAAGGAATAAAGCATATTAAAAGTAAAAACGAAAAAGGTAGCGCAAAAATAAACCTGGAATATGCTGAGTTTACAACTCCAACTTCGTTTATAATATTTTTCTGAGAAACGCTTCTTAAAGTTTGCGATAAACTAGCTAGTATAGTTATAAAAATCCAAAGCATTTTTTTGCTTTCAAACTTTCGCTATTTTCTAAAAAAGATAGAGACCTCAGCTAGTTTTATCCCGAATTTTGTTATTTCAGCCTTATTTATGACGGTATCTTCATCAGGCCTTAAAAACCAGTCATCAAACTCAACTTTAATGTTTCTCCCAGCAATTTGAATGTTTGATTTGTATATAAAACTCATAGTATTTTTGTATTCTCTGCCCTCTGCAAAACCAATAACGTTCTCTGATATTCCTCTGTAAGAAAGGGGCCCTGTCCTCTCAATAATCCATTCTCTATTCTCGCTTTCGCCGGTATCATAAACAAAGTACTCATTTAAAATAAGTTTATTTTTTTCTAAGGTTCCTATCATCTCTACAGAAAAACTCTTCTGAAAATTTCCAAATCTATCCACCACTGTGCCCCAGGCTCTAGTTTTCCCTTGAAAATATTGGAATAAATCAAAAGGCTGATTAGTAAGGTTTAAATTTTCGATTTTTGAATTTGAACATCCTAGGACGAACATCAAAAATAAAAAAAACAATAATTTATTAATTTTGACTATAGGTAACATAATATTATTTTCCATTTTTACTCAATTATCAAAAACGACAATTTTTTCGTTTTTCAAGGCTTGCTACCCATTTCATAAAAATTTTACTCTTTTGCACTAATATTTATCGCCCTCTAAAGGCCAGAAATTACAATAATTAAGAAAAAGATGATAAATATAATGTTCGTTATAATTAGAGGTTTAATATTTGGCCTGTCAGAAGATTTCATTTTTAATCCTTTTTCATTAGGCTTGCAGAATACACCTTTTGGTAACAGGATACTATATCAAAAATTCAATACTTCTTAAAACATCAATCTAGATCAGGGTTCTACCTCAAAATCTAGCTCGATCATTCCCGCATTTCTAAAAACAAATGTTGCTAGATGTGGATTGAACCAGCTAATACCTTCTTTCAAGTCTGAAAATGTGAGGCCTATTGTTTCTGATTCAATATATACCGCCTCCCCCGGAGGTATCTCTAAGCCCTTACCTAAATTTATTTCCGTTGTATTACCTTGTTCATCGACTCTAAATAATTCATACGTTTTGGAAAATTTTGGCTTTATTTCGATTAAAAATTCGCTTTGATCACCTAGGTTTTCGATAGACATAAAGGCATGAGCTTTGAATTTATTATCAATTATTAAATACGGATGATAAATGGTTATTTTTTTATGGATTATTTCATGCGCAGTGACGGTATTAAGTGACAGGCAAGTGCAAAACCAAATCAATAAAAGCCTTATCAATTAACTCTCCCACTTTTTAATTTTACGTATACCAATTAGTTTGCTCGTAAAAAAATTGCCAAAAAAAATCAAGCCTTTCAAATTATATGATATAATAGTTCAAACAGTTAAAAAGTTTAGTTTTAATTTTTCTTTTTTTAATAAGGTTTGATTTTGAAAAAATATGATCTTTATATAAATGGGCAATGGGTTAAACCGGTATCAGGCCAGTATTTTGAAACAGATAACCCTTACACTTGCGAAGTTTGGGCCCAAATCGCGCGGGGAAACGAAACTGACGTATCCCTTGCGGTCCATGCGGCAAAAAAAGCTTTTAATGAAACTTGGGGGGAAATGAAACCAACTGAGCGAGGTAAGATCCTTGTAAAGTTGGCAGAAGTTATTGAAAGAGAGGCGACAAGGTTAGGAGAAATAGAAGTACGTGACAACGGGAAACTTTTAGCAGAAATGGGCGCACAAACGAAATATCTTGCCGAGTGGTATAGATATTTTGGAGGACTGTCCGACAAAATTGAAGGTGCTGTTCTACCAATAGATAAACCAGGTATATTCAACTTTACAAAACACGAACCTTACGGAGTTGTAGGATTGATAACTCCATGGAATTCACCACTTCTTCTTCTAGCTTGGAAGTTGGCACCTGCCTTGGCTGCAGGAAATACAACTGTTATAAAACCAAGCGAGTTTACGTCTGCTTCTACACTTGAATTTATGACATTGACTGAAGAAGCAGGTTTTCCTGCAGGCGTTATTAACTGCGTAACTGGATTTGGACTAGAAGTTGGCCAGCCTCTTGTTGATCACAAGGATGTATCTAAGATTGCTTTTACGGGATCAGATATATCTGGACAAAAAATTTATGAAAGGGCAGCAAGAAAAATAATCCCTGTTACTCTCGAACTAGGAGGGAAATCACCGAACATTGTTTTTAATGATGCAGATGTTGATTCGGCAGTTATGGGAGTAATATCAGGTATCTTTGCAGCCACTGGACAAACATGCATAGCAGGATCGAGATTATTGGTTCAAAAAGAAATCCATGATCAATTCGTTGATAGATTAGTTTCCATAGCTAGAGAAGCGAAGATAGGAGACCCTATGTCAAACGAAACAAACGTTGGACCAGTTACAACTGAACCACAGTTTAAAAAAATTATTGATTATATAAAAATTGCTAAGGATGAAGGAGCAAATTGCGTATTAGGAGGGAAACAATATAAAGGCCCAGGTTCTATGGGCTCCAGATTTGTAGAGCCCACCATTTTTACAGGTGTCAAAAATGAGATGCGAATTGCTCAAGAAGAAGTTTTTGGACCAATTTTATCAATTATCCCATTCGAAGATGAAAAAGAGGCAGTAGAAATTGGCAATGATATTTTGTTTGGTCTGGCAGCGGGAGTCTGGACTAGCAATATAGGAAGAGCACTTAGAATGTCTGATAAATTAAAAGCAGGTACTGTATGGATTAATACATATAGAGCGGTAAGTTTTATGTCCCCTTTTGGTGGTTATAAAAGATCGGGGCAGGGCCGAGAGAGTGGTCAAGAGTCTATAAAAGAGTTCTTACAGTTAAAATCAGTATGGATTGCTCATGAGACATCAAATGCTAATCCATTTATAATTAGATGATATAAAAAGGAAAATCCCTGTATCATTTAGAATTGGTATTTTTTTGATGTACTTCGATTACGTTTCCATCGGGGTCATAGAAAAATATTTGATCCCAACCAGATACTCCTATGTTTCCCCAATCAGTATACTTTATCCCATTTTTTTTTAAATGTTCTTTAAACTCTTCTATATTATCCGTTCTGTAGGCTATATGCCCTTTTTCTACAGGATTAATATAATGGCCAGTTTTAAAATTTACCTCTAAATCTTTTTCTGCAATATGCATTTGAATATGTCCATCGCTTACGAAAGAAACATCACCTGAATAACCTCTTTTCTTTTCAAGGACTGGCAAATCATTTGTTTCAATTTTTAATTGCAAAATTTTCTTATAAAATTTGCTCATTTTATCCACGTCTCTTGTTGCAAAATTTATGTGATGTAATTCTAGCTTCATTTATTCAAATCCTTTGTTTCTATATTCAAGTTAATCACCAGCTCTAAAAAGAAAAAGAAATCCCTACCCCTATTTCACTGGTAGAGTTTTTTGGCTCAATACAATTTGACGAGGCAGAACATGATACCGCATCTGATGCCCCTAAATCCCAGTGCCTAATGAATCCATAATAATACCAGTTAGAGGTTAATTTTTTATTTAAGGTAAAATCCAAACCTCCTCCCATGCTCTGGGTGTTAACAGGATTTACATTATATATTGCTGGTAAAGCGTCCTTTACATAACTGGTCTGCTTACCCTGTAACAGATAATTATATTGAGATTTTAGTGACCAAAATTCATTTATGTACCAAATCATTCCCACTGGCAAAAAATAGTATTGTGACACTCTGTTATAACCAATGGCGCCTGTAGAAGTTACTTGATTAGCACTATTATCAAACAGCTCTCGATAACCTAACCCAATATAAGGTCTTGCTCTTTTTTTGTTAACATAAATTTCCTTGCTCAGGTAAGTCTCTAATCTACCTCGATAGTAATTTTTTACCATTGTACCTGTGCCATTTGAAGTGTAATTGACCATTCCCTTGCTGTACTCAATTGTATAAAGTAATTTCCATAGAGACCTATTCTGACTATCTTGAAAAACTCCTAAGTCCCATTCTCTAATACCAAATCCAACAAAGGGATCAGAGGATTTATCTGACATAAAAAATTGATTATTCGAATCCAATTCTTCATATGAATAGCTCTTTAAGTCAATTGTGAATTCCGCAGCATTCAAGGTAGTTTTTGCAGGGAAAATAATTATTGTACACAAAAAAATTAACCAAAAAACATTATGACTTTTAAATTGATTATATTTTATCTTCCACATGACAATTGCGCTTATTTTTTTCATAGTTCTTTCTCAAAATAATCAGCATTATTCAATAATAAATTTTAATATACCGTATAACAGTTTTTTTTAATAGAATTCAATAACACTTAAAGGGGTGAGAATTATGATAGAGTCAAAAATTATGAGCTATATTACACAAGACTTTCAATCCAAGAGCGATTTGATAGTTGGAGGTAACGCATGGCAAAATGTGGTCTTAGATATGAAATCTAAATTCGCTGCATCTGGTGCTTTACGGCAAACAGTAAGTCAAGTGTTTAACAAAGATGGAGTGCAACGGTTGGGAAACATGTGGGAGTATAAAGATGAGAAAGCTTTTGTCGCTTGTCAACTATTGTTCAGAGAGGCTGAGCTAAAATTTAAGGAAACTGAGATTCCTCAAAAGCTTTTTTCTAATAGGGGTGTCATTTTGCATGATATATATTTTTAATGATCCCATTAATTAAATTATTAACAATATATATTAATTAGGGAACTAATTGGAAGGAGACTAAATTTGTTTGATACAAAAATAGCTATTATTTTGCTAGATTCCCTGGAGGTATGGCAAAAATTAAATGTAACTTCATTTTTAACGAGTGGCATTATAGGTCAACACGCAGATTTGATTGGCGAAAATTATGAAGACAAGTCAAAGTATCAATATTTGCCACTAAATAGACAACCAGTAATAATACTGAGTGGAGATAATAAAACTTTAAAAACCATTCACGAACGAATATGTAACAGGTCTCTACTTTGCTCAGTTTATATAAGTGATATGTTCACTTCAGGTCATGACGAGGCTAACAGAGAAACTGTTTCAAGATACTATAGTGAAAATTTGCCTATAGTTGGATTAGCGATCAGGGAAGAAAAAAAAATAGTCGACAAAATTACAAAAGGCGCAAAGCTTCACGCCTGAAATCTAAAGCTAATAAGAGTGTCCTTTAATTTCGATCTCAATGAAAATTAAATGCTTTTTTCCATTGTTTATGACATTGTGTCTCACACCTGATTTCCGATAATAAGATATACCCTCTTTGAGCTCAGCCTTAATTTCAATACCCTTTTCATCAATTAAAAGCAACTCACCATCAGTCTGAGGAACCACCACATAGTCCCAAAAATGCTCATGAAATCCCGTCTCAGCGCCAGGATTAAAACAATATTTTGTAACTCTTATTCTGTCATTTTCTACCTGAATTTCAGGTTCGGCCCTATCCCTATTTTTTTCCATCTTCTGCTCTTTCTCAAAAAGTGACAAATTGCATTTTAAGCATTTTTCAACCTCTTCCAATAAAAGGCATTCTACTAGCCATAATTGTCATATTAAATATGTTGGTATCAAGTGGCAATTTTGAGATATTTGATACTGCCTCTGCCACATAAACCGGGTCAAAAACAGGTTCTTTCTCGGTTAATCCTGACGCCTGTAAGATGCCATTTTTCATATTTGTGGTCATTGGAGTATCTGCATTTCCAATATCTATTTGACTACATACAATATTGTAAGGCCTACCGTCTAACGATAAAGATTTTGTCATTCCAGTTACAGCATGTTTTGTAGTAGTGTAAGCGAGTGATGCTGGTCTAGGTGTGATAGAAGATATACTACCGTTATTGATTATTCGTCCGCCCTGAGGATTTTGCCTTTTCATCAAAGAAAAGGCAAACTTACTAAATAAAAACATACCATTTATATTGGTATCTATAACATATTTCCATTCATCATAAGAAACTTGATCAGCTGTTTTCCCTGGAATAAAAACGCCTGCATTATTAAAGACTAAATCTAACCTAGAATATTCCTTTTCAATTTTCTCAAAACAATTTTTTACTTCATTAATATTACTTACGTCCATCGGCATAACCCAAGTTTCATTGGGGCAATAGTCCTGAGTTTCTTTCAATTTTTCTTCTCTTCTTCCAATTAATATTACTAAACTGTCATCTTCCGAGAGTTTCTTTGCAGTTTCCCTTCCTACACCAGAGCCTGCGCCAGTTATAATTGCAACTTTAGTCACTAAAATATCTCCTACTTGTATAGAATTTCTATAAGTATATTATTGTATTACTTGGAATTTCATATATCAATAATTGAGAAGTCTTTTGTCATTAGGTAATTTGCAATGGATACACTAAATGAGAATGGAAAAATTGATGAGGATGTACTGAGATTGTTTGTAGACAATTTTGAAGAAATATCGGCTGCATCTGGTGTTTCGCTCAAAAGTATAGCTACTACAATGATTATTAAAAGCTCATCAAAAGAAAACTGGCAGGAAGTAGCTCTTAATTTTCTATGCTCTGAATAACTTAAAATCTATTACTCAAATTAAAATTTATGTTTTTACAATTTCCATAATTATATGGATATAATCCATAGAATGGCCATCTGGATTCTCTGTTACTTGATCTAAATACTTTTTATAAAAAGAGTCTACTAATTCTTCTGCTTCTTCAGATTTTCTTCTATTAAGAGCTGTTTTAAAAACTGTTTCTGACCAACTTCTGGTTGTGGGAATAAAACTCTTTGCATATTCAAGAGGTGTCATTTTATCAGCATTATTTTCAAAGAAATTTTTATATGGGCATTTAGTCAGCTTGGTTTTACAGGACAAAAGTCTCAAGCCAGCTTTTGAAACAGCTGACCCTTTATTCTTAAAAGGAAAACAAAATTCTTCCACAGTTCTATAATGCTGAGCAAAGGTAGCTGATATATACTCTTCTTCGGTAATTAATCCTTCTTTAAAATGAGATAGCCAATGTTCGTTAAACTTGTCAAACATAGAATGCCCACCAGTATTTCCTAAGTATCTTCCGTGCTCATCTATACCAAAATTCATACAAAAAAATCGGCCTCCAACCGACAGCTCTTTAGCTCTCGCGAGAAGAATAGCCTCCCAATCTTTTGCTGCCTGATCTTCAAATTCCTTTCTTTCTTGAGGATTTGCCCCAACCATGTGGACATGCTTGTGTATATTACATGGCTTCTCAGAAACATAATGCATTGCTGTTGCCGAAAACCCCATTGATAAGGTCTCTTTCGATAACAACTGTTGGTGAAACCCGGTTCCGCAACCGTGCACAAAAACATTTCCAAAAAGTTTCTGATAGGCGAAATCTCTTTTTTCTCCCAGACCTTGCATTGTTTTAAATAGTGTTGTGAAGTCATTAGAAGCTAAATCTGTATACAGTATTTCTATAGGTCGGTTATCTCCATTCTCTCTTATTTTTTTTACGAACCTAAACCAAAACTCCTGACTTGTCCCACCATCAGCTGATCCATAATCTGCAAATCTCAAGAATTGTGTTTTAGGCAGATCAGAAACAGATACATTAACCATCTCTTGTATTGAATCAATAGCGTTCTTGGCGCCGGCAGTTTTTTGAGAATAATACCCGGAGCCCTTCATCGACAATACCGATTGTGTATTTAACTCATTTTCTCTCTTTTTTATCATACTAAAGTTCTCTAAAGTTTGTTTTTATTAATGGCAGTTTATTTATTGTTATAACGAAAAATAGCAATAAAATCATTGCTAGAAAAAAATTTTCTATCTATATCTAAAATTGAATTGTTCGATTCTCGTATGAGATTAAAAGATTTATATAGTAAGATAAAATTTTCTTTATCATCTTCTAAATAAGGCCTTACTATTTCCATACCTCATACTTTTTAATAATTTCATTAAAGGAAAATAATTACCTATTTCCTATTCTGAGCATTTACTAAAATCTGCCCTGACTTTGGAAATTAAAAACCCTTCCTTATCTTTAACTAATTGGACAGTTGACCAACCTGTATCCGTGTTAAAAATCATATTGGAGCAGTTAGACTTCTCCCAATTTTTTTGATTAGTTTCCTGAAAATTAGCTTTGAAATCTTCCTTTTGAAAATTGGTGTGCTTTTTTTCAGTTATTAAAGTTTTTTTTTCACAATCAACAGATATTCGTACAACTGAAAATTCGCC